>JBEKJP010000077.1:0-44916 GCA_050011155.1 Streptosporangiaceae bacterium | reverse complement strand
TCGGGCGGCGGGATGTACGAGCCTTGCAGCAGCCCGCATCCCAGCAGCTCCGCCAGCCGGGCGCAGTCCTCCGGAACCACCGCGGAACCCCGGCCCGCACCGGCCCGCACCCGCCCGCCCGCCCGCGGGAGGGACCCAGTTTTCGTGCCCCACGGCTGAGCCACGCAGCGGCTCATGATTTTTGAGTTGATCATGGGCGTGAGCCCGGCGGCGGACGCTGTGAAACCGGGCTTTCGGTGCGTTCGAACGCATTCGAAGCCGGGTTTCACTTGCGTTATGGCGGGCCCGGGGCGCTCAAGTTACGGTGCTGGTGGTGCTGGTGGTGCTGGTGGTGCTGGTTCCTATATCCGACCCTGTAACGTCGCGCCGGTTGAGGAGGGCGCGGCGGTGAAGGGGACGCCATCGGCGCATAGCTCGCACTCCGCAGCGGGCCAGGCCTGGCTCGGTAGCGTGGCGGCCGGGTAGAAGGGCACGCCGAGCCGGGCGGGGAGCGCGGTGCGAGCGTCGCCCAGGGCGAGCAGCGAGGCAACCGCGACGGGTACCGCGCCCTGGGCGCGTACCGCCTCCGTGCAGGCGGCTACGGCCGTGCCCGCGTTGACGGCGTCGTCGACAATGCCGACCCGCCAGCCGCCGATCCCGCCGGGCACCGGACGGAGGTGATATCCGGCGGTCTCGCCGGGCGTGCGGTAGCCGGGCAGGAACACCGCTGTGAGCAGATCGGAGATGGCGTAGGCCAGGATCGCGCCGCCTTCCATCGGCCCGCAGACGGCCTCGACCGCGTGCTCTCGCAGTCGGCTCGCCATCCAGCGGACAGGCTGACGCAGCAGGGCCGGCTGCAGGAACAGCACGTCCAGATCGAGCCATACGTCCCCGTGGTACCCGGTGCCCAGCTCGAAGTGTCCCCGGCTGGGCTGAGCCAGCTGGACCAGCTCCCAGGACTCCACCCCGCCATGGTCTCACCGCCAGGCCCACGCGGCATGATGGCCAGCATGAGCGAGCCACGGATCGACTTGCACGGGCACGCCGGACGCGATGAAACCCGACCTCCAGAGCGTTCGAACGCGCTGAACCCCGGATTTCATGCCGTGTGGCGGGCGGCCGAGGCGGTTTCATGCCGTGTGGCGGGGCGCGGCTGGGGGCCTGGGGGCCTTACAGGAAGTAGAGGCGGGACAGCGGAACCGACTCGGCGGGGGCGACGGCGAGCAACTCGTCGTCGAGGGTGGTGCGGCCGGTGGCGGGGTCGACACGGACCTGGCCGAGCCGGCCGTGCCGCAGCATGGACGCCGGGCCGAGAGAGCGGGTGGCGCGGACCGGGACGCGGCGGCGGACGCCGGGCAGGTTGGCCCCGGAGTCCAGCGCGGCCTGGGCGACGAACATGACCGAGATCTCAGCCGGGGTGGCGCCGCACCCGCCGAACTGGGGGCCGAGCACGAGCGGCTCGGCGATGTCGACGGCGGCGTTCGGGTCGCCGGTGACGCCCCAGGCCGGCACGCCCGCCTTCAGCACCAGCGTGGGCTTGGCGCCGAACCAGGCCGGGTCCCACAGCACGATGTCGGCCAGCTTGCCCACCTCGACCGAGCCCACCTCGTGGGCCAGCCCGTGCGCCACCGCCGGGTTGATCGTCAGCTTGGCCAGATACCGCAGCACCCGCTCGTTGTCATCAACACCAGAAGACCCGAAAGAACGCTTCATCACCGCGGCCAGGCCGAATGTCCGGCGCACCGTCTCCCCGGCCCGGCCCATGCCCTGCGCGTCGGAGGAAGTGATCGGGATGGCGCCGAGGTCGTGCAGGGGGCCTTCGGCCGCCATCGTGCCCGCCCGGATCCGGTCCCGGGCCAGCGCCGCGTCCCGCTCCGGGTGCAGGCCGTGCACCAGGGTGATCATGTCCAGGTGCTCGGCCACCGCGTCCCGGCCGAACGGCAGCGTGGGGTTGGTGGAGGAGGTGACGACGTCGGCCCGGCCCGCCAGTTCCAGCACGTTCGGCGCGTGGCCGCCGCCGCAGCCCTCGACGTGGAAGGCGTGGAACACCCGGCCGCCCGCCACCGCCAGCGTGTCGGCCACGCCGCCGGCCTCGTTCAGCCCGTCGGTGTGCAGGGCGACCTGCACGTCGTAGTCGTCGGCCACGGTCAGCGCGGTGTCCAGGCAGCGCGGGTGCGCGCCCAGGTCCTCGTGCACCTTGAAGCCGCACGCGCCGCCCGCGGCCAGGCCTTCCACCAGCGGCGCCGGATCCGAGGAGGAGCCACGGGCCAGAAAACCGATGTTGACCGGCCACTGGTCGAAGGCGGCGAACGCCTGGCGCAGCAGCCACGGCGAGTTCAGGCCCACGCCCCAGACCGGGCCGATCTCCTGGCCGATCACCGTCGTTACCCCGGACGACAGTGACGCCTCCAGGACGCGCGGGGACAGCAGGTGGACGTGCGTGTCGACCGCGCCCGGCGTGGCCAGCAGGCCCTCGCCGGGGATGATCGTAGTGCCGGTGCCCACGATCACGTCCACCCCGTCCAGGGTGTCCGGGTTCCCGGCCCGGCCGATGGCGCTGATCCGCCCGGCCCGCACCCCGATCGAGACGGTCCGCACCCCGAGCACCGGGTCGAGCAGCGTCACGTTGGTGATCACCACGTCGCAGGTCGACGTGGCCGTGGCCGCGCGCAGGTGCATGCCGTCCCTGGCCGTCTTGCCGAAGCCGGTGCGGAACTCGTCGCCCGCCCGCTGCGCGTCCGCCTCGACCCGGACGACCAGGCCGGTGTCGGCCAGCTCGATCAGGTCACCCGCGGTCGGGCCGGCCCCGATAAGCCCGGTCATGATGCGTCCAGATATCCGCAGGCGCGGGCCTTCTCCAGGGCCCGCTCGCGGGCGCCGGGCTCGTCCAGCGGGCCGTCCACCAGGCCGGCGAACCCGATGATCACGCGCCGCCCGCCGATGGGGACGAGCGTCACCCGCCGGGTGCCGCCGGGCTCGAACCGCACCGCCGCGCCCGCGGTCACGGCCAGGTGCATGCCGTAGGCCGCGGCCCGGTCGAAGCGCAGCCGGGGGTTGGCCTCGAAGAAGTGGAAGTGGCTGGTCACCGAGATCGGCACCGCGGCCGTGTTGGTCACCTCGACCTCGACCTCGCCGGGCAGCTCGAAAGGCTCGGGAGCCGCGGCCGAGTGGCTGTGCTGGCCGGAAGGGAGGGCGGCCCGGAACGGGTCCCGCACCACCGCCAGCCGGGAGCCGTCGTCGAACACCGCCTCCACCCGCACCTCGGGCACCGCCCGGACCACGCCCGGCAGGACTTCGGATTCACCGATGACCGAACGGGCCAGGTCCACCGCCTCGCCCAGCCGCTTGCCATCGCGGGCGGCCTCGCACACGGCGTCCGCCACCAGCGCGGTCGCCTCGACCACGTTCAGGCGCAGCCCCCGAGCGCGCCGAGCCCGGGAAAGCTCGGCGGTGAGGTAGAGCAAGAGCCGATCCCGTTCGGCCTCATTGAGCTTCAAATCATTCCCCGTCGCCGGAGACGACGTGGCCCGCGGCGACCGTCAGCTCGACCGACGTGCTCCCGATGCCGCCAGCCGGGATGGAGTACAGGTCCTGGTCGAGCACGGCCACGTCGGCGCGCATCCCCGGCAGCAGCTGCCCGGTCACGTCCTCGGCGTGGTTCACCCAGGCCACGCCGGTGGTGAACGCGTCGACCGCGTCCTCGAGCAAGATGGCCTGGCCGAGCAGGAACGGCTTGTCGCACTCCGGCGTGCCCGGCTCGCCCTGCCGCTCGGACAGCACCCGGTTCACCGCCACGTGCATCTCCTGCAGCGGATCCGGCGTGGACACCGGCCAGTCACTGCCGAACGCGATCTGCGCGCCGCGCCGGGCCAGCGCGCCGATCTGGTACTGCCACATGGCGCGCTCCGGGCCGACGAAGGGCAGGGTCAGCCGCTCCATCTGCGGGTCCGAGCAGGCCCACAGCGGCTGGAAGTTCGCCACCGCGTCCAGCGCCCGGAACCTGTTCATGTCGCGCGGCGTGATGAACTGCAGGTGGGCCAGATGGTGCCGCCCGGCCCGGCGCTGCTGCTCCGGGAGCGCCTCGAGCACGTCGAGGGCGGTGCTGACGGCCAGGTCGCCCAGCGCGTGGAAGTGCAGCTGGAAGCCCTCGGCGGCCAGCCGCCCGGTCACGTCGCGCAGCTCGTCGGGCTCGATGAACAGCTTGCCGCGGTGGCCGGTGGAGTGGCCGTGGCCGTCCAGGTAGGGCGCGGACATGGCGGCGGTGCCGGTCTCGCACACCCCGTCCAGCATCAGCTTCACCGAGGTGGCCCGGAACTGGCCGTCGCGGGCCTGCTCCCGGCGGGTCAGCAGGTCTTCCAGCTGGGCCACGCCGCCGGTCCTGTCCCACCACAGCGCGCCGGTCACGTCGGCGGTGAGCACCCCGTCGGCGGCGGCCCGCCGGTAGGTCTCGTAGGCGTCCGGGATGCCGAGCTCGTCGGCCGCGCCGACGCAGGCGTCCTGCCAGCTGGTGATGCCGAGCGAGTGCAGGTAGGCCTGCGCGGCCAGCAGGCCCTCGGTCAGCTCGGCCGGGCTGGTCGCGGGGACGTGCCGGCCGACCAGGCGCATGGCGCCGTCGTGCAGCGCGCCGGCGGGGTGGCCCGCGGCGTCCCGCTCGATCCGGCCGTCGGCGGGATCAGGAGTACGCGCGTCGACGCCGGCCCGCTGCAGCGCGACCGTGTTCACCCAGGCGCTGTGGTGATCGCGGTTCGGGATGAAGGCGGGGCGGCCGCCGGTGACAGTATCGAGGTCGGCCGCGGTCGGGGTGCCGCCGGGGAAGGACTCCATGGCCCAGCCACCGCCGAGCACCCAGGCGTCCGCGGGCAGCTTCTCGCAGTAGGCGGCCACCGCGGCCAGGCAGTCCGGCCGGGTGCGCAGCCCCAGCAGGTTGCAGCGCAGGCTCTCCAGGCCGCCGCTGACCGCGTGGACGTGCGCGTCGCCGAAGGCCGGCAGGGCCAGCCGCCCGCGCAGGTCGACCACTCTGGTCTTCGGTCCTTTGAACTCGGCGATCTCGTCGTCGCTGCCGAGCGCTTGGATCATGCCGTCCCGGGCGGCGAGGGCCTGGACGAATCGGGAAGGATGAGCCGGGGTACGGATCTTCCCGTTGGCCAGGATTAGGTCAGCCTCGGGTTTCGGCAACTGCGGCACCGCCTTCTTTTGTTTTCCTCGGTCACATGCAGAACCGTTCCTGTGCACGGTAACAGCCGCCGCCTAGCGCGGAGGATGTCGCGGCGAGGACGATCAGCTGCTCAAACGAGTGCGGTCAGATCGATGGTGACCGGGAACGGCTCGGTGACAGTCATCTTTCCGGCGTGGATTCCGGCCGACGCGTAGATGCCCGTCGTCGGGTCAAGGCGGTAAGAAAAGACGGACAGGCTCGCATCGGCCGGATCGTGCTCGATCCGCCAGTAGCAGGGGATGCGGGCGGTGGCGTATTCCGCAGGCTTGTCGGTCTGATCGGTGGTGACCGAACCGGGAGACATGACCTCGACCACGAGCGCGCAGTGGTGAGGGCGGAGCACGGCCTCGTCCGGGAGCGACGCGTCGTAAACGACGGCGTCAGGGCGCCGGTTGAGCAGTGGGACGTCCCGGAGCCGCAGGTCGACATCGATGGAGACGGCCAGGGCAGGTCCGCAGGCCGCCTCTAGGAAGTTGGCGAGACGGCGGCAGATGTCCTGGTGCAGACGGCGCGGGGCAGCGTTCACGATGATGGCTCCGTCAACGATCTCGATCCGGCGGCAGATCTCCTCCGGCAGCGTCTCGTATTGCTGAGCACTCAGGCCGTCGGGCAGGTTCATCCAGTCAGGCAAGGCGGTCACCCTGAACCCTCCTTTCCTTGCTCTGCCAGCCTAACGGGTCGGGCGCTGGGCTGCGGGGCGGCTCGGAGCGCCCCGCAGCCCAGCTAGACGGGGCGGTCAGAGGCCGGGGAGGACTTGCGTGCCCTCCAGCTTGACGGCCTGAAGCGAGCTCGGCGACAGTCCCAGCAGCTTCAGGATCGTCGGAGCGACCTGGGTCGTTGCCACCCGGTGGCCGGTCTGGCCAGGCCGGACGGTGCCCGGCGCATAGACGACGAGCGGAACGTCCCGGTCGCCCGGGTTGTCGCCGCCGTGTTCGGCGATCTTCGAGCCGGTCGTGTAGATCGTGCCGACCTGCGCGACCCCGAACACGTCCGGGTGGTGCGGGTCGGACTTCGAGACGCCGAAGAACTGCGCCGACTCACTGCCGGCGAAGACCTCCCGCAGGCCCGAGTGCTGGACGGTGATCGTCTGGCCGGCGTAGTTGACGGCCTTGGCGGAATGCGCCCACAGGTAGTTCTTGGCGAAGTCAGCCGCCGCCTGCGAGCGGTCCGACAGCCACCACAGCAGGCCGTCGTCGTCGGCCTCCTGGACGACCAGCGTCTTGTTGCCCGGATGGGTCTTGGCCCAGGCGGCGTTGACGGCGGCGATGATCGGGGCGTCGTTGATCCGCTGGAGCTGGCTGTCGTTCAGCGGCGACTGGCCGTGCTTGGCCGTCAGGATGATCGCGGTCGAGCCCGCCTCGCCGTCGCGCGCGATCGTGCTGGCCATCCGCGCCAGGGCGTTGTCGACGTAGCCGAGCGCGCTCTGGAGCAGCGGGCCAGGAACTTGCTTGCCGTCCACGGTGATGTACCCGCCGGCCAGCGACGGCCCCAGGGTGTACTTGCCCTGCGCGTTCGGGCCGATCAGCACCGCCGGGGAGCTCTTCAGCTTCTCGGCGGTCGAGACGACCTGGAAGTTCATCCCGTAGATGGCGGGCGTGCCGACCTTCGGCCCGGTGCCGGAGTGGCCGTGGCCGTTGATCCAGTTGACGACCGCCTGGACCTTGTAGGAGTCGTACTGCTTGGTCGCGGCGTTGTCGTCCGTCCACGCGCCGTCGTCCGGGTACGGCACGCCGTTCGGCTCGACCGCCTGCGAGTCGATCTCCGGCGCGAAGAGGTCGTCGATGCTCATGCCGTTCGAGCCCGGGCCGTTGAACGACGCGTAGATCGCGTGCTTGTCGGACCACGCGGTGCGCAGGCCGGCGTTGTGGATTACCTGGAAGATCGTGTTGACTCCGACAAAGTCCCACGGCTCAATCGGCTGGCAGGTCTTCGGGTCGACCGGGTACGTCGCCGGGTTCAGGCCCGACTGCGGGTGCGGACTCAGGTTCATGATCTTGCCCGGGTCGGTGTCGACGCCGCCGGGGTAGATCGAGCCGCCCTCGTCGAACGAGGGGAAGGTGTTGCCGCTCTTGTTATGCAGCAGGTCCGGCACGGCGGGAAGCTTGTCGTCGGGCGAGTCGTAGATCACGTCGCCGCCCGGGACCGCCCCGGAGCATGTGGTCGTCCCGGGCGGGAAGACGCCGTGGCTGTACTCGTCGTCGTAGTAGATGCCGGTGACCTTCGGGTCGCCGCCGGTCATCAGCCCCGTGCCGGCCGGATCGGAGTCCGACGGGTCGGGGGTCTGCGCGCCGGTGTATTCGGCGCCGCCGGTAGCCAGCCGCGCGAGCTCCGACTTGGGATGGGTGGCGACGTACCAGTCCAGATCGGACTGGTGCATGCCGTCGACCGAGATCAGCAGCACGTGCTGGATGCCGTGGTGACCGTTACCGGTGTTACCGGGCGGTGCTGTCGCCGCGGTGGCATCGGCAGCGCCGCCGAGCGCTGCCGCCAGGCCCGCCGCCACGGCGATGGTGCGAGTGATGAGATGGGAATGCATGCATCACATAGTTACGAGCAAAAGCCATGCGTCGTTGACGGTGAGCTGAACAGCAAGTGACGTTTCCCGACAAACGTGCGGGTCAGACGCCGGTCTTGGCTTCGACCCGGCCGGAGGCGACGGCCTCGGCCAGGGCGGCGTGGTCGCGCTCGGTCTGGGCGGCGTAGCTGACCGCGAAGTCGGCGACGGCCTGGTCGAACTTGTCCGAGCCGCCGAGATAGGCGGCGATCGCGAACCGGTCACCGGTGCGGGCGTGCGCCCGGGCCAGGGTCCACCCGCACAGCTCGCCGTAGTCGGACAGCTGGGGCGGGCTCATCTGCTCGACCGGCGCGGAGTACTTCCAGTCCCGCAGCTGGCGCAGGTAGTAGTCGGTGTGGCCGCCGCCGGGATCTTGGGTGCGCTGCCAGCCGAGGAAGATGTCGCTGGCCGCCTGCATCAGCCGCTGGCCCGCGACCACCCGCTCGCCCTGATGGTCGTACTGGCTTTCCCCGGCCCAGGCGGCCAGCACCGAGGGCTGCGCCTGCTTGGCCTGGAGCAGCAGCCAGTCGTCGTCCTCGGCCTCCATCAGCACGATCCACGCCTGGGTGCCGACGCTGCCCACCCCGACCACCTTGCGGGCCACCCGGGTCAGCCGGAACCGGCCGAGCAGGTGCTGGCGGTCAGGTGACAGGGTGCCCGCGTAGTCACTGACCATCGCGCGGAGCTGGTCGTAGCTGGTATCGCTGGTCAGTTCCTCGAGCGGGACGATCAGCGGCGGGTTGCTGACGATCTCGCGCTGGCCGTCGACCACCTTGGTCAGCTTGTCCACCGCCTGCATGCTGTCCTGGGTCCGCAGCTTGGCCGCCAGCGTCTGCGACTTGCGCAGCTGGCTCTTCTTCAGCTGGAGCTTGAACCGGGCGACGGCATCCTCGACGTCCAGGTGGGAGTACCAGACCGTCAGCGTCGGGGCGGCCGCGAACTCGCGCATCCCCTGGCGGTACCTGGCCGCGGCGGCCACCGCGACCTTGCGGGCGTCGGCGGCGGCGAAGCCGTTGTCCTGGCCGGCCACGACCAGGCTGGCCACCAGGCGCTTGACGTCCCATTCGAACGGCCCGGGCAGCGTCTCGTCGAAGTCGTTGACGTCGAAGACCAGCCGCCGCTCGGGCGAGCCGAACACGCCGAAGTTGGCCAGGTGCGCGTCCCCGCACAGCTGCGCCCGCAGGCCCGAGACCGGGGTGCCGGCCAGGTCGGCGGCCATCGGCAGCGCGGCGCCGCGGAAGAACGTGAACGGCGAGACCAGCATCCGGCCGTTTCGTATCGCCACCAGTTCGGGGACCCGCGTCTCGGCCTGCGCCAGGAGCAGCCCGACCGGGTCCCGGTCGGGGCCGGGCTCGAACTCCCGGTGCGATTCGAGCGGCGCGCGCTTCCGGGCGGCCTTCCCGGCCGCGGTGTTCTGGTCGGTGCCCACCTACCATCCCTACCCACTCGCCAGTAGCGTTTACCACGTGATCACCGCGCCGCCAGCCAAGGCCCGGGTCGTCGTCATCGGAGGCGGCGTCGTCGGCTGCAGCACCGCATACCACCTGGCCAGACGAGGCTGGACCGACGTGGTGCTGCTGGAGCGCAAGCGGCTGACCTCCGGCACCACCTGGCACGCGGCCGGCCTGATCACCCAGGCCAGGCCGACCTACGGCACCCGCGAGATCGTCCGGCGCAGCCTGGAGGTGTTCAAGTCGCTGCCGGCCGAGACCGGGTACGCCACCGGGTTCGAGGAGACCGGGACCGTGCACCTGGCCGACACCGACGCGCGGCTGGAGGAACTGCGCCGGCAGGCGTCGGCGGCCAAGGCCAACGGCATCAACGCCGAGATCATTTCCCCCGAACGGGCGGGCGAGTTGTTCCCCCTGCTGTCTCCCGCGGACCTGGCCGGGGCGGTGTACTACCCGGACGACGGACGCGGCAACGCCACCGACACCACCATGGCGCTGGCCGTGGGCGCCCGCCAGCACGGCGTCCAGATCTTCGAGGACACCCCGGTGACTGGGATCATCCGCCGTGACGGCCGGGTCATCGGCGTGTCCACCGCGGACGGCGACATCGAGGCCGAGTACGTGGTGGCCGCAGCCGGCCTGTGGGGCCGTGAGGTGGGCGCGCTGGCCGGGGTGGCCATCCCGCTCCAGGCGCTGGCCCACTACTACGTCGTCACTGAGGCCATTCCGGGCCTGGCCCCGGGGCTGCCGACGATCAAGACCGCGCCGGACTACGCCTACGTGAGGAACGAGGGCGCCGGGCTCATGGTCGGCTTCTTCGAGCCCGGCAGCTACCCGTGGGCCTCCCGCGGCATCCCCGCTGACGCCACGTTCACCCGGCTGCCGGAGGACTGGGACCACCTCGGTCCGTTCTACGAGAAGATAACCAAGCGGATCCCGGTGCTGGCCGAGACCGGGATCCGGCTGCACTTCTGCGGCCCGGAGAGCTTCACCCCGGACGGGCTCTACCATCTGGGCGAGGCGCCGGGGCTGCGCAACTTCTTCGTCGCGGCCGGCTTCAACTCGGTCGGCTTCCTCAGCGGCCCGGGGGCGGGCTCGGTGCTGGCCGACTGGATCGTGGACGGCCGCTCGCCGCTCGACCTGCCCGAGGCCGATCCCCGCCGGGCCGCCCCGCACGAGACCAACCGGCGCTTCCTGGAGCAGCGGGTCACCGAGACGCTGGACCTGGCCTACGAGATCCACTGGCCCTACCAGCAGCGCGAGAGCGCGCGGGGGCTGCGGCGCAGCCCGCTGCACGACCGGGTGGCGGCGGCCGGGGCGGTGTTCGGCGAACTGCTCGGCTGGGAACGCGCCAACTGGTACGCGCCCGAAGGGGTGCCGGGGCGGTACGAGTACTCGTTCGGCCGTCAGAACTGGTTCGGGCACTCGGCGCTGGAGCACCGGGCCGTACGCGAGGGCGTCGGGCTGTTCGACACCTCGTCCTTTGGGAAGCTGCTGGTGCAGGGGCGGGACGCGCTGGCGGTCCTGCAGCGGGTCAGCGCCGGGAACGTCGCGGTCGAGCCGGGCCGCATCGTGTACACGCAGTGGCTCAACGCCTTCGGCGGCATCGAGAGCGACGTCACCGTGACCCGGCTGGACGAGACCCGGTTCCTGGTCCTGTCCGGCCCGGCGACGCTAGCCCGGGACCGCGACTGGCTGGAGCGGAGCATCGGGGCGGACGAGTTCGCCGTCGTCACCGACGTCAGCGCCGCGCTCGCGATGATCCCGGTGATGGGGCCTTCCTCGCGGGCGCTGCTGCAGTCGGTGACGGACGCCGACCTGTCCGACGCGGCCTTCCCGTTCGGCACGTCGCGGGAGATCGACCTGGGCTGCGGGTTCGTCCGGGCCACCCGGATCACCTACGTGGGCGAGCTCGGCTGGGAACTGCTCATCCCGGCCGACCTGGCCGGGCACGTCTACGACACGCTCGTCTCGGCTGGTGGCGGGCACGGGCTGCGGCACGCCGGCTACCACGCCCTGGACTCGCTGCGGATGGAGAAGGCCTACCGGAGCTGGGGGCACGACATCTCCGGCGGGGACACCCCGCTGGAGGCCGGCCTGGGCTTCGCCGTGGCCTGGGACAAACCCGGCGGCTTTAACGGCCGCGACGCCCTGCTCGCGTTGAAGGAACGTGGCGTCTCCCGTCGGCTGGTGCAGTTCGCCCTGGCCGATCCGGACGCGTTCGCCTACCACGACGAGCCGGTCTACCGGGACGGCGTGCTGGCCGGCCGGGTGAGTTCGGCCGCCTACGGGCACACGCTCGGGCGGACGGTGGCGCTCGGCTACGTGACCGCCCCCGAACCGGGGACGCCGGCGTCCTGGTACCGGGCCGGGAACTATGAGATCGAGATCGCGGGCGAGCGCGTTCCCGCTGACTCCTCGCTGCGCCCCATGTACGACCCGGCCTCCCAACGCCCCAGGAGCTGAGCGGGCCGCTCTGGTCAGCGGCGGGTGGCGAGCTGCTCGCGCAGGCGGCGCATGGCCTGGGCCCGCTCGGGACCGTCCAGCCGGTCGATGTACAGCTCGCCGCGCAGGTGCCCGGTCTCGTGCTGGAAGCAGCGAGCCAGCTCGCCCCGGCCGCTGACGGCGACCGGGTCGCCGTGCCGGTCGAAGCCGGCCACCGTGGCGCGGATGGCGCGCGGCAGCACCGGGTTGACCATGTAGCCGAGCTTGCCGTCCACGTTGTAGGCGAAGACCGCCAGGCTGGAGTAGTGGTCAGGACCGGGGCGGGCCGGTGCTGTCGCGGACGACCAGCATGGTGGCCAGTTCGATGTGGTGCGGCTCGCCGGCCGCGGTGGCCGGGTCGGAGCGCAGCATCCGGAAGGCGGTGGCGGCCATGGCCGCGAGCGGCTGGCGGATCGTGGTCAGGGCGGGCGTGGCCCAGGACGCCACCGGGACGTCGTCGAAGCCGACCACGCTCAGGTCGTCCGGGGCCCGCAGCCCGCGTTCGCCCAGCGCCTGGAGGACGCCGAACGCCTGGCTGTCGTTGCCGGCCACCACGGCGGTGGGCGGCTCGGGCATGGCGAGCAACGCCGCGGCCTGGACCCGCCCGTCCATCACCATGAAGTCGCCGCGCCGGATGAGATCCTCGTCCGGGCGGATCCCGGCGGCCCGCAGGGCGGCCCGGTAGCCGTCCAGCCGGGCCTGGCTGGACCACAGGTCAGGCGGCCCGCCGATCATCGCGATGCGGCGGTGGCCCAGCTCGATCAGGTGCCGGGTGGCGGTCAGGCCGCCCAGCCAGTTGGTCGTGCCGACCGAACGGATGGCGTCCCCCGGCTCGGTGGCCGGGTCGATCATCACCAGCGGGATCCGGGCCGCCGCCAGCTGGCGCAGCTCGCGGCTGCCCGGCAGCCGCAGGACGCACAGCGCGCCGTCGGTGCCCCGGCCGGTGGCCCGGTCGAGCCAGTCGGCGAACTCCGGCGGCGAGTGCACGGTGGTGGCGATGACGCTGGTGCCGGCCTCGTTGGCCGCCTCCAGGGTGCCGCGCAGCAGTTCCTCCGCCCACGGGCTGTGCAGGTCCGCGATCAGCAGGTCGACCACCCCGAAGCCGAGCCGGGAGGCGACCTGGTACCCGTGCTGCCGGAGCAGGCTGGCGATCCGGGCCCGGGTGCCGGCCGCGACGTCCGTCCCGCCGTTGAGCACCTTGGACACCGTCGACACCGACACCCCGGCGCTGGCGGCGATGTCGACCAGGGTGCTCCGGCGGGCGTCCCGTACCACGGTCGCTCCTTTTCGAAAAATATGCTTGAAATACCTCGGGTAGTCGCGTCCTCGTAGTATCGCCCAGGATCATAAAAATCTCTATTGACCTGCTTTAGGGCGGAATCTAGCGTGGTCCGGGGGAAGCAACGACTTTTCGAGAAGGTGAACCGTGACTGCTAAGCCTGCGGCCCTGCAGCTTTACACCGTCCGGGAACAGCTGGCTACCGACCGTTCCGGGGTACTGAAGCGCATCGCCGGTTACGGGTACGGGGCGGTAGAGCCGTTCGGCATCATCAACGACCCGCAGGGGCTACGGGCCGACCTGGATGCCGCCGGCCTGTCCGTGTGCAGCGCGCACTCGGCCCCGGTGGGCGAGGATACCGAGGCCGTGATCGACGCCGCGCGTGTCCTCGGCGCGGAGACTGTGATCGTCCCCCACCTGCCGCCGTCCCGGTTCGCCGACGCCGACGGCGTGCGGGGGATCGCCGCCGAGCTGAACGAGGCGTCGGCCCGGCTGGCCGGCGAGGGCATGCGGCTGGGCTACCACAACCACGATTTCGAGCTCTCCTCCCTGATCGGCGGGACGCCCGCGCTCGAGGTGCTGGCGGATCAGCTCGACGAGGCGGTGCTGCTCGAGGTCGACACCTACTGGGCCGCGGTGGGCGGGCAGGACGTGGTCGCCCTGCTCGGCCGGCTCGGTGACCGGGTCCGGTACCTGCACGTCAAGGACGGTCCCGTCGTCAACCGGGAGGACTTCATGACCGCGGTCGGTTCCGGGCGGATGCCGGTGGCCGAGATCCTGGCCGCCAGCCCGTCGACCTGGCACGTGGTCGAGCTCGACCGCTGCGCCACCGACATGATGACCGCGGTCGGCGACAGCCTGGCCTGGCTGACCGCGCAGGGGCTGGCCTGATGGCGGCGCTTGACCGGCCTGGCCGGGGCGGGCCGGTCGGCGTCGCCGTCGTCGGCTGCGGCACCATCAGCCGTGAGTACCTGCGCAACATGACCGCGTTTCCCGACCTGCGCGTGCTGTTCTGCGCCGACATCGACCTCGAGCGGGCGGCCAAGCAGGCCGCCACGTACGGCGTGCCGGAGTCGGGGCCGCCCGCCGAGGCGCTGGCTCACCCGGACGTGGAGATCGTGGTCAACCTGACCATCCCGGCCGCGCACGCCGAGGTCAGCTCGGCCGCGCTGGCGGCCGGCAAGAGCGTCTGGACCGAGAAGCCGCTCACCCTCGACACCACGTCCGGGCGGCGCCTGCTGGCCGAGGCGGACCAGGCCGGGCTGCTGCTCGGCTGCGCCCCCGACACCGTGCTCGGCGCCGGGCTGCAGACCGCCAGGCGGCTGATGGCCCAGGGGAAGATCGGCGTACCCCAGACGGCGCTGACGATGATGCAGTCACCCGGCCCTGAGCTCTGGCACCCTGATCCTGAGTTCCTGTTCCAGCCCGGCGCGGGCCCCGTGTTCGACATCGGGCCCTACTACCTGTCCTGGCTGGCGACGATCTTCGGTCCGGCCGAACGGGTCGCGGCGGTGAGCCGCCGCAGCCGCGACACCCGGGTCATCGCCAAGGGACCGCGGGCCGGCACGGAGTTCCGGGTCGAGGTGCCCACCCACTACTCCGCGCTGATCGAGTACGCGGACGGCCCGGCCGCCACCCTCCTGGTCAGCTTCGAGTCGCCGCTGCCGCGGCACGGGTTCATGGAGGTCACCGGCACCGAGGCCACTATGGTGCTGCCCGACCCGAACCGGTTCGACGGCGAGATCAAGATCCGCGCCATCGGATCCGACGAGTTCGAGGTCGTGCCGGTCAGCGGAGCGTCCGACGGGCGCGGGCTCGGCGTGCTCGACCTGGCCCGGGTGCTGCGGCGCGGCGGGCTGCTGCGCGCGCCGGGCGAGCTGGGGCTGCACGTGCTCGAGACCATGGAGGCGATCGACCGGTCCGCCGCGGACCACGCGTTCCAGGCGGTGAGTTCGGGCTTCAGCCTGCCCGAGCCGCTGGACTCCGCCTGGGATCCGAAGGCCAGCACCCTATGACGCTTCAGGCGGCGGACTCGCCGGTGCTCGGCGTGGGCATGGTCGGCTACGCGTTCATGGGCGCGGCCCACTCCCAGGCCTGGCGGACCGCGCCGCACGTGTTCGACCTGCCGCTGCGGCCCGCCATGGCCGTGCTGTGCGGCCGGAACGCCAGCGCGGTGCGCGCCGCGGCGGACCGGCTCGGCTGGGCCGCCACCGAGACGGACTGGCGGGTCCTGGTCAAGCGCGACGACGTCCAGCTCGTGGACGTGTGCACGCCCGGCGACGGGCACGCCGAGGTGGCCATCGCGGCGCTGGCGGCGGGCAAGCACGTGCTGTGCGAGAAGCCGCTGGCCAACACGCTGGCCGAGGCCGAGGCCATGGTGGCCGCGGCCGAGCGGGCCGCCGCGCACGGCGTCCGCGCGATGACCGGGTTCAACTACCGCCGCGTCCCCGCCATCGTCTTGGCCCGCCAGCTGGTAAGCGAGGGAAGGATCGGCCAGATCCGGCACGTGCGGGCAACCTACCTCCAGGACTGGCTGGTGGACCCGGCGTCTCCGCTGACCTGGCGGCTGCAGCGCGAGCGGGCCGGGTCAGGCGCGCTGGGCGACCTGGGCGCGCACATCGTCGACCTGGCCCAGTACCTGACCGGTGAGCTGATCGCCGGGGTGTCCGCGGCCACCGCCACCTTCGTGCCCGAGCGGCCGCTGGAGACCGGCGGCGGTTCGGGCCCGGTGACGGTGGACGACGCCGCGGTGTTCACCGCCCGGCTGGCCTCGGGCGCGCTAGGCACGTTCGAGGCGACCCGGTTCGCCACCGGGCGCAAGAACCAGCTGCGCATCGAGCTGAACGGCGACCGCGGCAGCCTCGCCTTCGACCTGGAACGGCTGAACGAGCTGCAGTTCTGCGACCGCTGCGACGACCCGGCCACGGCCGGCTTCCGGACCATTCTCGTCACCGAGCCCGGCCATCCCTACCTGTCGGCCTGGTGGCCGCCCGGTCACGTGCTCGGCTGGGAGCACACGTTCACGCACGAGGTCAGGGACCTGGTGACCGCGATCGCCGCGGGCACAGACCCGGCCCCGTCCTTCCGGGACGGCCTGCAGGTGCAGCGCGTCCTGGCCGCGGTCGAGGAGAGCGCGACGCGCGCATCGGCCTGGACCCCCGTTGATGTCGCTGACCCGAGGGAGCCCTGAGGATGTCCCGACCCTTCACCCTGTTCACCGGCCAGTGGGCCGACCTGCCGCTTGAGGAGATCTGCCAGCACGTCCGGGAGTGGGGCTACGACGGCCTCGAGCTGGCCTGCTGGGGTGACCACTTCGACGTGCAGCGGGCCCTGCACGAGGACGGCTACCTGGCCGGGCGGCACGAGCTGCTGGCCAAGTACGACCTGAAGTGCTGGGCCATCTCCAACCACCTGACCGGGCAGGCCGTCTGCGATCACCCCATCGACCAGCGTCACCAGGGCATCCTGCCCGCCCGCATCTGGGGCGACGGCGAGCCGGAAGGCGTCCGGCAGCGGGCCGCGGCCGAACTGGCCGACACCGCCCGGGCCGCGGCCGCGTTCGGCGTGAACACGGTGATCGGCTTCACCGGGTCCTCGATCTGGCACACCGTGGCCATGTTCCCGCCCGTGCCCGAGTCCATGATCGACGCTGGCTACCAGGACTTCGCCGACCGGTGGAACCCGATCCTCGACGTGTTCGACGCCGAGGGCGTGCGCTTCGCCCACGAGGTCCACCCGAGCGAGATCGCCTACGACTTCTGGACCACGCACCGCGCGCTGCAGGCCGTGGATCACCGGCCCGCGTTCGGCCTGAACTTCGACCCGAGCCACTTCGTGTGGCAGGACCTCGACCCGATCGCGTTCCTTGACGAGTACCGGGACCGGATCTACCACGTGGACTGCAAGGAGTCCCGCCTGCGGCTGGACGGCCGCAGCGGCCGCCTGGGCTCGCACCTGCCCTGGGGCGACCCGCATCGTGGCTGGGACTTCGTCTCCACTGGCCGCGGCGAGATCCGCTGGGAGGACATCTTCCGCATGCTGAACTCGATCGGCTACTCCGGCCCGATCTCCATCGAGTGGGAGGACGCCGGCATGGACCGGCTGCGCGGCGCGGCCGAGGCCATCACGTTCCTGCGCCGGTTCGACTTCGACCCGCCGCAGGCCGCCTTCGACGCCGCCTTCAGCTCGGGCCGCGACTAGCACTGGTCAGCGGACCGTGTAGGCCACTAGCTGCGGGTGACCCCCGCCCGAGCTCGCCGTCTTGGGGCCGCCCGCCGGGACCAGCACCGTGTTGCCGAAAACGGCGATCGGCGCGTTGGCCGATGTCGGCAGCTGGTGCCGGTAGATGATCGCGCCCGTGCCGCGGTTGAACGCGACCAGGACCCCGTTGTAGAGCGTGGTGAAGAGCAGGTCGCCGGAGACGGTGGCCGCGCCGAGCGGCATCGACGAGAGCTTGGTGTCCCACTCGACCCGGCCGGTGGCCAGGCTGAGCGCCTCCACCTCCCCGGTCTCGGGACCGGCGGCCTTGTCGCCGGTGACCGAGTTCTTGCCGGTGTAGGTGATCGGGAGGTCGATGGTGGCCACGTAGACGCTGCCGTCCGCCACCGCCATGTCCGACAGGATGCCGCCCAGCGAGCCGGGCTCCACGGTATACGGGAACGTGACCGTGACCCGATGCGACAGCGCGAGCAGGGAGTCGTTGTCGTGCCCGTTGTGCGCGCCGACGGGTGTCTTCCACAGCAGCGCGCCTGAGCGTGCGTTCAGCGCGTAGACGTAGCCGACCTTCCCGCCGGCGATGTCCGCGGGCGTCCCGCGGACCACGGCCGAGACGGGTGACGCCTGCAGGTCGTGATCCTGGAAGTCGTCCGGCACGGCCTGGTAGTACCAGCGCAGCTTCCCGGTCGCCGCGTCCAGGTTCACGGCGCTGTCGGTGTAGAGCTGCCGGGATGGATGCGCGATAGCCTGGCCGATGCTCTGGTAGGGGTTGCCGACGCCGAACGTCACCGAGCCGTCGCTCCCGACCAGCGGCGTCTCCCAGGCTCCGCCCGAGCCCAGGCCGAGCGCCCGCACGCCCGCCCCCTGGCCGATGACCGTGTTGAACTTCCACAGCAGGCCGCCGGTGGACGCGTTCAGCGCCAGCAGCACCCCGCCGCCGGGTCCCGAGCCGTAGGCGCTGGCCAGGTAGACCCGCCCGTCCGCGACCTGCGGCTGGATCTCGAACGCGCCCTGGCTGCTGGTCAGCAGGCTGCTGTCCACCCATTTCGTCTTGCCGGTGGCCGCGTTGAGCGCGAACACCGAGGTCGAGGAGTCCCCGTACACGGTGCCGTCCGCGACCGCCACCCCGTCCGGCCCGGGCCCGCTCTTCTCCGGCACGTTCACCGGGTACTCCCACTTCAGCTTGCCCGTGGCCAGCGCCAGCGCGTACACGTTGGCGTCCTCGTCCTGCAGGTATACGACGCCGTCGGCCACGACCGGCGGCGCGGTCAGCGAGCCGATTCCCGAGACGCCGGCCGCGGCCGTACCGGCCAGCTTGAACGTCCAGGCTTCCCGCAGGCCGGACACGTTCGCCGCCGAGATCGCCGGGTCCGGCGCGTCCCGGGTGTTGCCGACGTCGCCGTTCGGGTACGGCCACGATCCGGCCGGCGCCGCCGCGCTGGAGAACGCCGTGCTGACCGGCGCCGCGCTGCTGCTGCAGGCCGCGGCCAGCATCGCCACCGAGACGAGCACGGTTCCCGCGGCCAGTAGCCGCGCTCGGGGATGGATACGCCCAGTTAGCCTCGTCATCGAGCTCACCGCCTTGGTGTTAAACTGATATCATAATGCTATATGTGACATCAGCTATGTCAAGGCGTTACCGCCCCGGAGGAGGTGCGCGAGCAGCCACACTAGGCCCACTGATGGGAGCGCTGGGGTGATCGCCCTGTTACCAGAGAGAAGCCTGAGACCCGTGTGCCCCCTAACGGGGTGGGGATATGGCTTACGGGGTGGATCCGGTACCCCCTGGGGCCCCTTATCCACCCAAGAAGCCGGATCCACCCCGGTAATCCGGACAGCTGCCGGGCAGAGAGGGGGGCCGGAGCGGCCAGTCCGGGCGGGAACACCTGCCGCCCGGTGCAGGGCCGGAGCCGGATCGTCGCGTCGGTGACCAGGTGGCGAGGGTGGCTCACCTTTCGCACGGCGCGGGTGTCAGCCGAAGGTGAAGTCGTAGGCCTGGACGCCGGGTGAGGCGCGCAACAGCAGCTTCCCGGTCGCGGGTGAGGCGCCCGGGGCCTGGTAGAGGATGTACAGCCGGGGGACTCCGGACACGTCGATGGTCTGCGTATGGCGGCCGTTGACCGAGACGTCGAGCGTCCCGGTACCGCCGAGCACCAGGTAGACGTCTTGGGCGAGGAAGCCCAGTTCCATCTGGGCGCCCGGGCCGGCGGTGGCTTCCTGCGCGTGGTCGGTCCAGGTACCGGACAGTCCGAGCGCGCCGAGGGGAAGCGGCGAGGGGAAATGGTAGACGGCGGGCGCGTCGTGAGTCACTTCGGGCGGGTCGAGGTACTGGAGTTCCTCGTAGCCGACGTAGGTCTCGGGGTTCGTCTGGGTGGTCGGGGTCTTGTCCGGTACGCCGGCCGGGGCCGCCACGGCCGTGCCGGGATGGGCCGCCTTCAGAAGCTGGCGGATCAGCGACCCCATGGTCGAGTAGTCACCCTCGCCGAAGTGCACGGAGCGGACGTTGCCCTGCGCGTCGATCAGGTAGTCGGCCGGCCAGTACTGGTTGCTGTAGGCGTTCCACGTGGCGTAGTTGTTGTCGATGGCGACCGGGTAGTGCACCCCGAGCGACGCGGCCTGGGCCCGCACGTTGGAGACGACGTGCTCGAAGGCGAACTCCGGGGTGTGCACGCCCACGACGACGAATCCGTCCTTGGCGTACTCCTTGTACCAGGCCTCGACGTGGGGCAGCGACCGCTGGCAGTTGATGCACGAGTAGGTCCAGAAGTCGACCAGGACCACCTTGCCGCGCAGCGCGCTGAGCGACAGCGGCTTGCCGCCGGGGGTGTTCAGCCAGGCGGTGATGCCCTTGAAGTTCGGGGCGGGGCCGCAGTTCACCAGCGTGGTCGCGGTCGAGTCGCATGTGGACAGGGTGGTGTGCGGCGTGCCGGTGAGCGCGCTGAGCTGCTTGCGGATCTTGGGCGAGCCCTGGAGGGCGGTGGTGTAGCCGGGGATGTCACGCTGGAGCCCGGCCAGGACATCCGAGGCGATGAGCACGGCCATGACGACGAGTACCACCCCGCCCACCTGGCGAAGCCGCGGCGCTCGGCGGCGGATGGCGCCGATCCGGCTGGTGAGCTCGCCGCCCGCGGCGGCGACGGCGAGGAGCGGCACCGCGGTCCCGACCGCGAACGCGGCGGTGAGGATGACCGCCGTCAGCCCCACCCGGTGGGTCGCCCCGACCACCGTGATCGCGGCGAGCACCGGCCCGGCGCACGGGACGTAGACGACGCCGACGGCTAGCCCGAGCACGAACCCCCCGGCCCGGCCGTTCGGCTGGCGGGCGCCCACGCGCGCGAACGGGCGCTCGAGCAGCGTGCCCAGCGGCGGGATGAGGTAGCCGAGCCCGACCAGCGCCAGCAGTGCGATGCCGGCGTCGCGCAGGGCGTCCTGCGGCAGGTGCAGGAGCGAGAGGATCTCCGATCCGGCCAGGACGATGATGCTGAAGCTCAGGACCAGGCCGGCGATCACCGCCAGCGACCGCGCCAGGCGGGCCTTCGGCAACGTCGCGGGCGCCGCGGGTGCCTCAGCGCTGTCCAGCGGCCCGGCCGTCGCCGGCGTGTTAGCCCCGGCGACCAGCACGACCGGCAGAACCGGCAGGATGCACGGCGAGATGCCGGCCAGGAACCCGGCCACGATGCCGACGACGATCAGCCCGAGCATGCCGCTGCCTCTTCTCTTCTGCCCGACCCAGCTTCCGCACTCAGTAATTCGTAGGCGGCCGGGGGTGCGTATTGGTTTGCCGCCAGGGCCTCGGCCAGGAACGTGCGGACGGCGGCGAACGAACGCTCGTCGGCCAGCCGGTCGTAGGCGACGCCGGGCATGGCGCCCGGAGCCCCGGGGACCGCGTCCCGGTGGGTGAAGCCGTGCTCGGCCCGGCCGTACATGACCAGTTGCCAGTCGGCCTCCGCGCGGTCCATCTCCGCGGCGAAGGCGGTGACGTCACCGAGCGTGACGTGCGGATCGGCCGCGCCGTGGCAGACCAGCACCCGGGCCGTGACTGCACCGGGCCGGGCGGGCCGGCTGGTGGCCAGGCTGCCGTGGATGCTCACCACGGCCGCCAGGTCCGTGCCCGCCCTGGCCAGGGCCAGCGCGGCCATGCCGCCGAAGCAGAACCCCACCGCCGCCAGGCGCCCGGCCGCCTCCGGGCAGCCGCCCAGCGCCGACAGGCCGGCCCGCGCCCGGCGGACGAGCAGCGCCGGGTCGTCGCGCAGGGCCAGCAGGCAGGCCATGACCCGGTCCCGGTTCCCCGCCACCCCCGGGCCGAACATGTCGCAGGCGAGTACGGCATAGCCGATCGCCGCGTACCGGCGCGCCTGCTCCCGGGCGTGCGCGTCGAGGCCGGCGCCGCCGTGGATGAGCAATAGCCCCGGCCGGGGGCCGTCCTGCGCTTCGTCCCAGCAGAGCAAGCCGGTCAGCGGCAGGCCGAGGTCGTCATAAGCAAGGTCACGGGCAGATATGACCGAACGCGTGAATGGTACGGAATCGTCACTGATCACGCGACGGAGATTAGCAGCGGAATGCTGCCTAGACCATTCACCTTAGCATAGAACAATTAATTTATAAAGTACTTGTGAGTTGCAGTTTTGCATCGGAGCTCACCGTCCGGTCTGGCCGTCGGCCATCTCCCTGAGGATGTCGATGTGGCCGTTGTGCCGGGCCGTCTCCTCGATCAGGTGCATGAGCACCCAGCGCAGCGTGACCGGTTCCGGCCGCCAGTCCAGCGTGCCCCGGGACTCGGTCCCGAGATCGAGCGGCGCGACCAGTTCGGTGAGCTGGTCGCAGCTGGCCCGGTACTCCGCCAGCAGTCGCTCCAGGGGAACGCTCAGCCCGAGCCGCATCTCCGCGTCGGGATCTTCCTCGGTCACCGGCACCAGGTCGGGCTCGCCCAGCATGATCACGCGGATCCAGTAGTACTCCACCCAGCGCAGATGGCTGACCAGGCTGGAGATGGTGGTCAGGGGCGAGCCGGGCAGCGGGGCCCGGCGGGCCTGCTCGTCGCTGAGCCCGGCGCACTTCACGTGCACGGTGTCCCTGACGTAGGCCAGCATCGTGGTCAGCACGGCCCGTTCGTCCCAGCTGACCGGGATGTCGTCGGTGCGCGACGACGCGGTGACCGGCGCCGCCGTGACTGCGGCGGCGACGAGTTCTTCGCTCAGGACGGCGGGCGGCGGCTCGTGGCCGGTCATGACCGGACCACCTCCTGGCCGGAACCCGCCAGGGAGTCGATCCAGCGCTCCAGTCGGGCGCCCTCGGTGTCGATCAGGCTGGGGTCCCGCAGCGCGGCGGCCCAGTCGATGAGGTCGGCCAGGATGGTCCCGGCCTCGGCCCGCAGGTCGTCTTCCTGCTTGCCCAGCTCGGAGCTGAGCGTTCCGACCGGGCAGCCGTAGCGGGCATCGTGTCCTGCCGTGTGGTCAGCACGCGGACGAATGCCTTGAGCCGGTCCGCGGCCACCAGGCGCTCGCGCTTGCCCGCCCCCCGGCCGGCGTTTCCGCGGAAACGTTCCGGGGCCGCGGAACGTCCCTCCACCTCAACTGAGTTAGGCACCTGACAAAGTTTAGACACCGGGATCACCCAGTTTCCCGGACGGGCGACCCTGACGAGACGCGGGGGAACAGCGTGACGTACGGGAATGAAGCGTCGCGGCTCCGGATCCCGGTTACGGACCCGGTGGCACATAGGGTCACCTAGAGGTGCACCGGTGGCACACCAGGCACTTATTACCTCTTACCTCTTACCTCCGATCGCGAGTAACGGCCGGGCGGCTACGCCGGACGAGGTGCTGGGGAGCCGGCGCTGGACGGGTCTGGTTAGGCTCGGAGGCGGGGGCGGCAACGGTCAGGACGAAGGTGGAGCCATGGCACACGATAGGCAGTGGCTTGTCGACTCGCTGCGTCGCGTAGGCCTCACGCAGGCCGCCGAGGACGCGGTGCGAGAGCTACCCGATCCGGTTTCCATCGAGGAAATCCAGAAGTTCGCCGACCGGCACGGCATCCCGAAAGACGAGATCATCAGCCGGATGGGCGGCAGCCCCTGAGCGGCGCTGCTCAACCAGTCAGCGGGCGCCGCCGGTGATGTAGTCGGTCAGCGCGGCCCGTTCGGTCTCGAGCTCGTCGATGCGGTTCTTGACCACGTCGCCCATGCTTACGATGCCGCGCAGCCGGCGGTCGGTCACGACCGGGGCGTGCCGGATCCGGCGCTCGGTCATGATGCGCATGACCTCCTCGATCGGGGTGTCCGGGGTGACCGTGTGCACCTCGGCCGTGTAGATCTCGGTGACCGGCTCGGACATCACCGCGGCGCCGCGCTTGGCGAACGCGCGGACGATATCCCGCTCGCTGGCGATCCCGTCCACCGACGTGCCGTCGCGGGAGACGATCACGGCGCCGATCCCGTGCTCGGCGAGCACCGCCAGCAGCTCCCTGACCTTGGTCTCCGGGACGACGGTGACCACCCGCGTGCCTATGCCCCGAAGCACGTCACTGATGAGCATCTGTTCCTCCTCGCGGCGGTGGTGCGGTCCTCACGGTGTACCCGCTGCCGCGTGGGTACAGACCTGCCGGCCGCGATACAGCAGGGTACAGCCCGGCCGGCCCGCGCTGGGCTGGGACGGGCGGCCGGGTGCGGGGAGCGGCCAGGGTGCTGAGGGCCGGGTCGCATTCGACCGCGCGCAGGTGGCGGCCGGCCGGGCCGCGGGCGGCGAGGAGGAGGGCGTGGTCGGGGAGGTTCTGCAGGACGGCGGGCTCGACGGTGTATTCGTAGACCCGCTGGAGCGAGGCGGCGTCGCTCCAGTTCGTGCCGTCGGACCAGGACGAGCCGGTGGACCAGTTGCGCGAGGTCGACCGGCCATCCGAGCGGCTGCCCGGGCCGAGGCTGAACTCCGGCCAGCTCACCGAGGAGGTGCCGCCATCCCCATGACCGTAGCCGGTGCTGTCGGTGCGGGACTGACTGCCGCCGTAGCTGGCCGTCCGTTGAGATAGCACGAACGTGTGGCGTCGCCCCAGGTAGTTCGCTGCTTGCTCGGCTTCGGCGTGGTGACCCAGCCGCATGAACGCCGCGGTGCCGCCGCCGAGCAGGGCCAGGCTATCCTCGCGCAGGTGCCGGAACAGGAACGTGAGCGGCACGCCGCGCTGCTCGCACGCGGCGGCCAGACGTTCGGTGTGGGGACGGGTGATCTCGTCGGCCCCGGCGACGATCACCGCGGGCACGGAAGCTGAGCTGGCTGATACCTGGACGGTGAGCCACTGGATGGCCAGGGCGGTGAGCATCTCGCCGCGGGCGCTCCGGGCGCCGGGGTCCAGGGCCAGGCAGGTGAACCAGGCCGGGGGCGGCGGCGGGGGCAGGACGGGCGCATACCCGGTGTAGCGGGCCAGGTCGGACAGGAAGGCGTCCAGCCGGACCAGGTTGCCGATGATCTGCTGCTGGTACCCGGCCGGGAACAGCCCGCCGCTGGCCGTCGCCTGCTCCCGGGGGCTGAGCAGGCCGGGCGGGACGGGGTGGCCGAGCGCGGCGGCGACGGCGGCGGCCAGCCGGGCCGGGCTGACCCGCCCGCCGAGGACGGCGCCGAGCTGTTCCAGGATCCGCACATCGACGGCGCGATCGGTGCGGGTCCCTTGGGCCCCGCCCGGGGCGCCGGCGTGGATGGCCTCGGTCAGCGCGTCGGCGAACTGGGCCGCGGTCAGCCGGGTCAGCAGCCCGGACCGGTTCAGGTCCGCGGGCAGCGCGTACCAGGCGCCGGGGACCCGCGCGGCCTGGGCGGCGGCGGCCAGCGGGCCGCTGGCCAGCTGGCCGGACAGGTCCACGATCAGCAGCGGCCGGACGGCCAGCAGCGAGGCGCCGTGCACGGTCAGCAGGCCCTGCCAGCCGGGCAGGCTGCCGCCGAAGACGTCGGTGCGGCGGGTCGGCGGTTCCGTGCTCGACCACCGGGGGACCGGGCCGAGGCGGGCCAGTTCGGTCTCCAGGTGGGCGGCGGCGCGCTGCTCCCAGGCCTGCCTGGCCTGGTGGTACTCCGTGTCCGGGTCGGCCGTGCCGGCCTGGCGCTGCCACCACCAGGTGCCCGCCGTGTACCCGAGGCCGCCGCCGGCCGCGGCGGCGGCCGCGAGGCCGAACACGACGGCGGCCAGGATGTGGTGACGGCCGTCCAGGTAGACCGCTATCAGGCCGAGCGACAGGCCCGCGGCCAGGCTCGGCTTGACCACCCAGCGGCAGGCCCGGGCGTGTTTGGCCCGGGCGGCCGCGGCTCGCGCGGCCACCTGGCCCCGGATGCCCTCCGGATCGGGTTCCGGCTCGGCGAACGGGGCAGCCATCCGCCGCGGGTCACGGAAGACCCAGCCCAGCCTGGCTCCGGGGGTGAACAGCCGGTCCAGGACATGGGCAGGTGAGACGCTCATGGCGCCGGTTCCTCTCTCGGTGGCCGGACATGACCGGGTGGCACGAGGTAGTCCAGCGGCCAGCGGCACGGCTGGACGAATACGTCCAGCAAGGTGCCCACCCGTTCGGTCCAATCTTGGTTGTCGGCCGTGGTCCCGGCCGCGCGCTCCAATGCGGGCGCCGGCCGCTGGCCCCAGGCCACGGCGTGCAGCTGGCGCGGGTCCCGCTGGCCGTCGGCGTGCCAGCGGGTGACGGCGGCGAGCTGGCTGGCGCAGTCCGGGCCGGGGATGGCGCGGCCGTACGCCCGCTCCCATTCGCCGCTGCGCGGGTGGCGGCCGTCCGGCTCGTCGCGGCAGGCCTTCTGCAAGGCCTCCAGGACCAGGATCCACTGGTAGGCCGGGGCCAGGTAACGAGGTTCCTCCCGGTCGCACAGCCAGCTCCCGTCGGCCAGCGCCTGCCGCATCGCCGCGATCACGTGGACCGCGAGCGGGCCCGGGCTGACCCGGGCGCTGATGACCGCGGTGCGGGCCGCGACCGCGTCGTCGACCGCATGGCTCAGCGCGCAGTCCAGCTGACGCCGATCCATGGCGCGCAGGTCGGCGGTCAGCTCCGGGCCGGGAAACGACATGGCCCAGCCGGTCAGGTGGGCCAGCACCGTCAGCTCGGCCCACCAGGTGATCCGCGGGTCGGCCTCGGCGGCCCGCCGGGCCCGGCGCATCTGCCGCAGCGTGCACGGGGACGCCTGGCAGGCAGGCCCGCAGCTGGCCGACCGGGGAGTGATGATCGCGGCCGGGGTGGCCGCCGGCGCGCTGGCGGCCTCACTGGCGGCCTCACTGGCGGCCTCGCGGGCGGTGCCGTCGGGCATGCGGGCCAGCCAGGGGTAGTCGGCGCCGTCGGCGAACACGGCTGCCTCGCCGGGCGGCAGGGTGACGATGTACTGCTCCTGGTCCGGGGTCAGGTTCATGGTGGCGCCGACTGCCTGCCGGTCGTCGGCGGCGGGCAGCCGGTGGACGATCTTGACGGCGGTGTTCTTGATGACGTCGGTGATGAGCTTGGACGGGATCTGCTCGGCCACGACCAGGCCCTCGCCGTAGGCGCGGACCTCGGCGAACAGCGCCGCGAAGAGCTCGACCGCCTTGGCCGCCGGGCCGCGCTGGCCGGGGCCGGGATCGCGCAGCAGCCGGTGGGCTTCTTCGAGCACGGTCAGGTGGTGCAGCTGGGGCGGGCGGGTGCGCTGGTGGCGCTGGCGCAGCCGCAGGTGCTCGGTCAGGCGGACCAGGACCGCGCCGATCAGGAACGCCTTGTCCTGGTCGTCGCCGACATCCTCGATCTCCAGCACCACGTTGCGGTCCAGGAGTTCGGCGAAGTCCAGCGGGTGGCCGCCTTCGAAGAACCGGCCCGGGGTGCCCAGCCGCAGGCTGCCCAGCCGGACGGTGATGAACCCGCGGACGTTCCGTTCCACCTCGGCGCCGTAGGCAGCCTCCCGGACCACGGCGTCGGCGGCGGCCTGCAGGTCTTCCAGGGCCGGGTAGCCGGGCTGGGTGCCCGGGTTCTTCGGCTCGCCCAGGACCAGGTCCCAGCCGTGCTCGTCGTACACGCGGGTCAGGGCGGCGTTCAGCACCTGCGGGAACGGCTCGTCGGCCTCGAAGGCCGCCAGGAACAGGCTCTTGACCAGGTCCGCGTGCGTCTGCAGCGGGAACCGGCTGCCGTCGGCCCAGACGGCGGGCTCGAGCGGGCTGATCCCGGCCGCGGCCTGGTCGGCCTGGCCGGGACGGATCCGGATCACCTCGGCCACGCCGGCCAGCCGGGCGCTCATGCCCTGGCCGTACTCGGCCTTGGCGGGCTCGATCACCAGCCACGGGATGTTGGCCGCGGTCGCCTGTTCCAGCAGGTGGCGGACCGTCTGGGACTTGCCCGCTCCGGTAGCTCCGCAGACGAAGGTGTGCCGGTTCAGCGACGGTCGCGGCAGCGTCAGCGGCCCAGCAGGGAGCCGCTCCCGGTCCAGTAGCTGCCCGAGGAAGATTCCTCGTTCGTCGGCCTGGTTCTCGGGAATGGTGTCGAATTCGGGGCGCAGCACGAAGCGCGCGCTGCCGGGGATCTCCCTGGCCGGCGGCCGGGCCAGCGCCGCCAGCGCCCGGGACGAGCCGTGGAACGGGAAGGCCGGCTCCGGGTCGGCGTCCACGCGGCCGGGATCCCGGCTGATCTCGGTGAGCGCCTGGTCCAGGCGGCCGCATCCGGGGAAAGGAACCAGCCCGTACGGCAGGCCGGCCAAGTCGGTTGACGCGCACAGCAGGCCCGCCACCTCGGCTGCCTCAGCGGCGCCCGCCGCGCCGGCCAGCACGCGGACCCGCCACAAGCCCGTCGCCGCGGCCAGCCGCAGCTCGGCGTGCCGGTCCTGCAGCCGCCGGAGGCTCAGCTGCGCCCGTGGGTTGTCGAACCGCTGCGCCGTCCCCTGGGCCGCGTGGACCGCGAAGGTCAGCTCCTCCAGTTCGGCCCGGGCGGTCGGCTCGGCCAGTACCAGCCAGGCGAACGCCCCCGGCCACGCCGCCAGCAGGCCGTCCTCCAGGCTCGGCCCGACGGCCGGGGCGCTGGGGCCGCCCGGGCCCCCTGACCCGGTGGCCCGCGGATCGGCCGCCGCGAGCAGGCTGTCCGTCACCCCGGCGAGCCGCACCCAGCTCGGCAGCGCCGCCAGCATCCGGGCCAGCCCACCCGGTCCCAGCGCCTGTCCGCGGCCGCCCGCGGGCAGCTTCAGCGCTACGCCCTGGGTGGTCCCGTTGGCTAGCCCGGTCGTCTCGGCGGCCAGCGCGGCGAGAGCCCGGCCGGCCGCCACGACCTGGACCGGGCCGCCCGCGCGATCGCGTACCCAGGCGAACCCCACCGGACCGGAACCGCCGTGGTAGGCCGCGGCCAGCGCGGCCGCCCGCTGCCCGGCGAGCAGGTCACCGCCATCTCCGTCAGGTCCGCCGGACGGCGGCCCCGCCGCGTGGCGCCGGGGCGGGCGGGGGACCCGCGTGACCCGCCAGGCCTCGAGACCGCACAGTACCTGCCAGGCTGACGGAGCCACAACAAGCCTCCATGATCACGAAGAGGAACTAATTCACTCCTTAGGGTAATCGCCCGGGAAGCCCGAAATGCACGCAATGCCGGGCGTCCAGAGTGGTGGTGACGCGTCCGGTGGCGATGTCGTACACGTGGCCGGAGACGCTCACCCGCGGCGGGATCAAGGGCGAGGAGAGCAGGCGCTCGACGTCGGCCTGGACGGTCACGTGCGGGTCGGTGACCGCGGTGGCTTCCAGGGCCCGCGCGGCGAGACCATGGGAGAAGATCGGCGGCTGGACCCGCCGCCTGGTCGAACTGCAGACGGGCTCAGCCGGGCTCGCCCGCCAGGGGAGCCGCGGTCGACGTCGCCGGAGCCGCCGGCCCGGGCGGCGTCACCGGCGGCGGAACCTGTTCCGGGCGCGGGCGCTCGTCGAGCAGCCGGTCGATGACCTCCATGGCCCAGCGGGCGTCGAGGCTGGGGTTGACCCGCAAGGCGCACCAGATGGCCAGGATCTGTTCGTCGATACGGGAAACCGGCCCGGTGGTCACATCGAGACAACTTAGCCGAATTACGGCCGCCGCAGCAGTTCCTCTTCCCGCTCGCGGGTCAGGCCCTCGCTCCCCGGCACCCACTGCAGGACCGCGTCCGAGTGGCCTGTCTCGCCGCGGCCAGTAGACGAACCGGTCGGCCGGGTCGTGCGGGCCGACGATGAGCCCGGCCCGCACGATCAGGCTCCGGTCGCCGGACGTCTCGGTATCAGGACATGCATTTCACCCGACTCTAGTCAGGAATATTCACATGACTTTCGGCTTGGGCAAACCGTACCCTGACGGGGTATGCACGCATCGGTGACCGTCACCCCCGCGCAATTGCCAGAAATTCTCCTCCACGCCGCGGTGGTCAGGCCGGTCTTCATCTGGGGGCAGCCAGGCATCGGCAAGTCCAGCCTGGTCGAGGAGTTCGCGGCGCAGGTCGGACTGGAGTGCCAGACGTTGCTGGGCACCCAGCTCGCGGCCGAGGATCTTATCGGCGTGCCGCGGATCACCGGAGAGGGAGATCAGGCACGCAGCCGTTTCTGCCCGCCGGAGGCGATCGCCAGGGACGAGCCCTACGTGCTTTTCCTGGACGAGCTGAACGGGTCCAGCCACGAGGTGCAGAAGGCCTTTTACAGCCTGATCCTGGACCGGCGTCTCGGCAATTACACGCTGCACCCGGAATCGGTGGTGATCGGGGCCGGGAACCGGAGCCAGGATTCGGCGATCGTGCGGCCGATTTCGTCGGCGCTGATCAACCGGATGGTGCACGTGCACCTGGTGAGCAGCCCGCGGGACTGGCTGGCCTGGGCCCGGCGCAGCGGGATCCACCCGTGGGTCGTCGACTACATCAGCCAGCGGCCGGACCACCTGACCACCGCGCCGCCCCGGCACGAGGAGCCGTTCTCCACCCCGCGGGCCTGGCACATCCTGTCCGACCTGCTGCACTCCTACGGCGCCGGCCCAGTGGGCGGCTCAGGCGACGGCCCCGAGATGTCCGACGAGCTGCTGCGGATCCTCGCGCTCGGCACCGTGTCGCCGTCGCACGCGGGGCAGTTCCGCGGTTACGTCCGCCAGCTCCGGCACGCCTGGTCGCTCGACGCGCTGCTCAAGGGGACCATGCACTGGCCGTCAGAACCGGCCGAGCGGGACGTCTGCTACTTCCTGGCCCAGGGCCTGCGGGCCCGGCTGGCCAAGGAGCTGCCCGCGGCGCGGGCCGATCTCGGCGGCGGCGCGACCCAGCTCGCGCACCGGGCCAAGGCTCTGCTCACCGAGCTGGCCGAGATCAGCGTGGAGGCGGCTCAGCTGGTCGTGGCGGGTGCGCAGGACGGGGTGAACGAGGACGGCAGCCACGCCCGGCTGCCCTCCTGGTTCATGGTCGAGGTGGTCCGCGACCTGCCCCGGCTGGCCGCCGCCCGCGACGGGGCCAAGGTCTAGGCCATGCCGCCGAAGGGCCGCCGGCCCCGGGCGCGGACGGACCCGGCTACCGAGAACAGGCATCGCGGCCTGGCCGTCGTCAAGGGGCATCCGCTGTTCGCGCCGCTGGCCTCGCGGGTTAACTGGCAGGCCGACGCCGGTCATGAGCGGTGCCCGGACGGCGGATGGGCCGTGGTGAACAGCCTCGGCGAGGTCTACCTGCACCCGCGGCGGCGCGGCGAGCCGGAGGAGTGGGCCTGGGTCGCGGCCCATTGCCTGCTCCACCTCGGCTTCGATCACCTGGCGGAGAACCGGCTGGCGGGCTGGACCGCGGCGGCAGGCCTGCCTTCCGGGCGCAATGCCCAGGCCTGCTTCGACCCGGCGTGGAACCTGGCCGCCTGCGTGACGGTCAACCGGTTCCTGGCCCACCTCAAGATCGGGCGGCCGCCGGCGGGGGTCGGCGGACCTACCGACCACGATCACCTGGCCGGGGCCGCGGGCGGCGAGGATCTGCTCGCGGACCGGCTGCGTGCCCTGGGTACCCCGCCCGACCTGGGCGGAGCCGGGACTGGGGGACTGGGCGGCGACCTGCGCTGGGCGGGCGTTACCCCGCGCAACAGCTGGCGCGGGCCGCCGAACTGGTCGGACCGGCTCGCGGCCGGGCTGGAGACCGCGGTCGGTGCCGCGGTGGACGTCGCGGGCGGCGTGGCCGAGAGCCTGACCGACGAGGGCAGCGGCCGCAAGACGCCGTGGCGGCTGGCGCTGAACTGGTTCATCTCCTCCTACCCGCTGCTCGGCGCCCTAGCCGCCGCGTTCAAGCTGGTGGAGGACGCCGAGGTGTGCCGCCTGCACGGCATCGCGGTGGCGGCGATCAGCCCGGCCGCCGCCGAGCTGTACGTCAACCCGCTGTGCGGGTACGACGACGGCGAGCGCCGGTTCGTCGTCGCGCACGAGCTGCTGCACGCCGGGCTGCGGCACGACACCCGGGGCGGCGGCCGGGATCCCTGGCTGTGGAACGTGGCCTGCGACTACGTGATCAACGGGTGGCTGGCCGAGATGGACGTGGGGGACCGGCCGGACAGCGCGCTTTACGACTCCGCGCTGCGCGGCAAGTCGGCCGAGGAGGTCTACGACCTGATCGCCGCGGGCCGGCGCCGGACCTGGAAGCTCGCCACCCTGCGCGGTCCGGGCGCCTGCGACATCCTGCCCGCGCGGCTGGGCAGGGCAGGTGACGCGGCGTGCGGGGTGGACCTGGACGAGTTCTACCGGCGCTGCCTGGCCGACGGCATCGACTACCACCGCGGGCAGGGGCGCGGCCTGCTCCCGGCCGGGCTGGTCGAGGAGATCCGCGCGCTGACCGAGCCGCCGGTGCCCTGGGACGTCGAGCTGGCCCGCTGGTTCGACGACCACTTCGCGCCGCTGGAGCGTCGCCGGTCCTACGCCCGGGCCAGCCGCCGTCAGTCCGCCACGCCGGACATCCCCCGGCCCGGCTGGCACGTGCCGGAGGAGCTTCTGTACAGCCGGACCTTCGGCGTGGTCCTCGACACGAGCGGCTCGATGGACCGGCGGCTGCTGGGCAAGGCCCTGGGCGCCATCGCCGCTTACGCGGTCACCCGGGACGTGCCGGCCGTGCGGGTGGTGTTCTGCGACGCCGAGGCGCACGACAACGGCTTCATGCACCCGTTCGACATCGCCGGCCGGGTGCGGGTCCGCGGCCGCGGCGGCACCGTGCTGCAGCCCGGCATCAACCTGCTCCAGGACGCGCGGGACTTCCCGAAGGACGGGCCCATCCTGGTCATCACGGACGCCTGGATCGACCGGGTGGTGATCAGGCGGGAGCACGCGTTCCTGATCCCGGCCAACGCCGCGCTCCCGTTTCCCGCCCGGGGACCGGTGTTCCGCTTCTCCTGAGCGCCGTTTTCTGACCGGGGCCCGCGTCGTGCTACCACCTGGAAACCGGCTAGGCGAAGCCGGTGGCGCCGCCGTCGAGGATCAGGAGGTGGGCGTTGACGTAGCTGGACTCGGCGGACAGCAGCCAGATCGTGGCGTAGGCCACTTCCCAGGCCGTGGCCTGCCGGCAGATGCCGAGCAGGGCCGCCTTGGACGCATCGTAGGCCGGGATCCCGGTCGCCGCCCGCAGGCTCGCCGCCGAGCTGACGAACACGATCGAGGAACCGGGCTCCTCGCGGGCGGCGAGCAGCGTCATGACCCGTCCCACATTGGCTGAGCCCCCGGTGGCAGCGGCACCTCGAACCCGTTCAGCAGGAACGAGATCAGCGTGTAGTACCCGCACAGGGATACCAGCTCCATCATCCCGGCGTCACCGAGGAAGCGGTACGCGGCGTCGTAGGTCGCCTGGTCCAGCCGGCCGGACTGGCCGAGCTGACGGGCCACCGCGTAGACGGCCCGTTCGTCGTCCGCCTCGAACGGCGGGTCCTCGCCGCGGCCGATGGCGTCCACGATGGCGTCGGCCACGCCGTGCTCACGGGCCATCGGGGCGTGCGCGAACCACTCGAACTCCGCCTGCCAGCGGGCGCCGGTGGTGATGATCGCGATCTCGGACAGCCGCCGCTCGATCGATGTGCCGAACCGCAGCTTGGCGCCCAGGGCGGACAGCCGCCGCCCGGCGCCCGGCGCCGTGACGAACGCGTTGAACGGCCCGGCCAGGCCGCCCTCGGCCGTCACCACCACGTCGCCGAGGTCGCCGACGATGCGGTCCCACAGCTGCTGGCCCTCGGGCCCCAGCTCGTCCCGCCGCACATACGGAATCCGTGTCATAAGCCGAACAATAACCGGGGGCGCTAGGGGCGCGCCGCGCCGACCAAGGTGGATGCGTACCAGCCCGCCAGCGGGATCTTCTCCACGTCCCGGCCGGTCTCCGGGGCGTCGATGATCTGGCCGTCGCCCACATAGATGGCGACGTGACCGATGCCGTCGAAGTACAGCAGGTCACCGGGCTCCAGCGCGGAGGTGGAGATGTGCGGCAGCGCGGCCCACTGCTCGTAGGTGGTGCGCGGGATGCTGACCCCGACCGAGCCCCAGGCGGCCTGGGCCAGGCCTGAGCAGTCGAAACTGCTCGGCCCGGTCGCACCCCACACGTACGGCTTGCCCAGCTGGTCGTACGCGAAGGCCACGACCTTCTCCGCCTGGGACGAGGTCGGCCCGCTGTAGGTCGCCGTGGTGGTGCCGGCGCCGGCCGAGCCGCCCGAGCCGATCGTGTTGGTCTGCACCGTCTGCTGCTCCGGTACGGTCAGGCTGGCCAGCATGTCCTTCTCAGTGGAGATGAGCTTGCTGAGCGAGGACTTGTGCGCGGCGAGCTGGTCCTTGAGGGTCTTGATCCCGGACTCGGTGCGCTGCACCTGCTGGTCGGCGGCTACTAGCTGGCTGGCCGTGATGCTGAGCTGCTTGGTCTGGGCGCTGCGGTTGCCGGACAGCTCGAGCAGCATCGAGCCCTGCTGCAGGACCACCGACGGGTCGCCCGAGGTGAGTACCCCGGCCACCGAGGTCGCCCCGGTGTCTTCGAAGGCGGTCGCGGCGTTCTGCGCCACACTCGTCTGAGCGGCCTGGAACTTGGCGTTCGCGGTGGTGAGGCGGGCGTGCACCTGGCTCAGCTTGGTCTGCGCGGCCGACAGCTGCTGGCTAGCCGTGTCGAGCTGCTCGCTGACCGAGTCGAACTGCGTGGTGAGCTGATTGATCTTCGCCTGGACCTGGCTCACGGTCGGCTGCGGCGCCGCGGCGGCTATGCCGCCGTAGGTGAGCCCGCCCACCGCGACCAGTCCGGCCAGCAGGGCGGTACCGCGACGAACCCCGGAAACCCTCGCTAGCAGTCTGACCACGTGCCACGCTCCTCTCGCAGCTCAAGGTAACGAGATGGAAACGCCTCTCTCAACCGCTTCGCGGAAATATCACGGAAGTATTACAGGTGGGCACGGCACGGTTTGGGCCGGTTCGGACCCGGCCGGGAGTCGGCGGCACAGGCCCGCAAGATCAAGATCTTTCAGGACGAACGGGGTCGGCGCCACCTTATGGGTTGACCCACGCCTCGATCGCTGTATCGTTGTCTTATGGAGATAGATAAAGGGAACAGCGGTGAGGCTAACGGGAGCGTCTCACCGATTGAGTTCCGGCTCGATCCCGGCTCCGGGGTACCGACCTACCTCCAGCTCGTGCAGCAGGTGGAGCACGCGCTGCGGCTCGGCTACCTGGCCCCGGGCGACCAGCTGCCCAAGGTCAGGGACGTGGTCGCGGCCCTGACCATCAACCCCAACACGGTGCTGAAGGCCTACAAGGAGCTGGAGACCAAGGGCCTGGCGGCCGGGCGGCCCGGCCAGGGCACGTTCGTGCGGGCCACCCTCAGCCAGGTGGCGCTGCCCGAGCTGACCGTGCTGCGCCGCAGCCTGCTGGGCTGGCTCGCCTCGGCCGACGCGGCCGGGCTCGACGAGGACGGGATGGTGGCCCTGTTCGCCAGCGCGCTACGGGATTTTCATGAACGCCAGGCTGGTCGTCGGCCCGGCGCAAAGGACGACGAAAGCGAGGGCGTCGCATGAACGTCATCGACACTGACGGCCTGGGCAAGCGCTACGGCGACACCTGGGCGCTGCGCGAGTGTACGCTCGCGGTCCCCGCCGGGCACCTGGCCGCGGGCCAACCCCACCTTTTTTAACAGGGCCGGGGGGGTGGCGGTGCCCCCCCCGGCCACCTACCCCGTGCTCGGGGTTCGCCCCGCCGGGTCACCGGCCGCGCTGGACGGCATCGCGTTCGTCGCGCAGGACGCGCCGGTGTACAAGAACCTGTCGGTGGCGGACATGCTGCACCTGACCAGGAACCTGAACCGGGACTTCGACCAGGGTTTCGCCCGCGCCCGGCTGGCCGAGCTCGGCATCGGCGCCAACAAGAAGTCCGGCAAGCTGTCCGGCGGCCAGCAGGCCCAGCTCGCGCTGACGCTGGCGCTGGCCCGGCGGCCCCGGCTGCTCATCCTGGACGAGCCGCTGGCCGCGCTCGACCCGCTGGCCCGGCAGGACTTCCTGACCACGGTCATGACCGCGATGGCCGACGACGGGGTCTCGGTGCTGCTGTCCTCGCACGCGCTGGCCGACCTGGACCGGGTCGCCGACTACCTGGTCGTCCTCTCCGGCGGCGAGCTGCGGCTTGACGGCGAGACCGACGGCCTGCTCGCCTGCCACCGCGTGCTGACCGGCCCGGCCGACGACGCGGACGCCTACGCCGGGCAGTTCCACGTGGTGCAGGACCGGCGCGCCGGGGTGCAAGCGCACCTGCTGGTGCGGACGCCCGAGCCGGGCGTGGGACTGGGCCGGGCTGGCTGGGAGGCCCACCAGGTCGGATTGGAAGAGCTCGTCCTGGCCTACCTGCGCGCCCCGGGCGCCGCGGCCCAGCCCGTTGTTCTGCACACCAAGCCGACGGAGGTGGCCCGATGACCGTTCTCACCATGCCCACGCAGCCGGGCCAGGACCACGCGCCGCGGCCGCTGCCGTGGCGGCGGATGGCCTGGGTCACCTGGCGCCAGCACCGGGCCACACTGATCAGCCTGCCCGCAGTCCTGGGTGCGGTGGCCGTGTTCCTGCTGATCGCGGGGCTGAAGATCCACCACGACTACGCCGTCCTGACCGCCTGCCACCCGTTCCAGTCCGGCGCTTGCCAGAAGCTGAACAGCAACTTCAACCAGACCGACTGGACGATAGGGAACACCCTGCTCATCCTCATGAACCTCGTGCCGGCCCTGCTCGGGGCGTTCGCGGGGGCGCCGGTGCTGGCCCGGGAGCTGGAGACCGGCACCTTCCGGTACGCCTGGACGCAGGGCTACGGCCGGGAGCGGTGGACGATCGCCAAGCTCACCCTGCTCGCTGTCGCGGTCGTCGCCGTGACCGGGGCGTTCAGCCAGCTGTTCACCTGGTTCTTCCGGCCGTTCCTGGCGCAGGAGTCCCTGAACGTGCTGAGCGCGACGGTGTTCGCCACCCGCGGGGTGGTGTTCGCCGCCTGGACGCTGGCCGCCTTCGCCCTCGGTGCCTTCTTCGGCATGCTGTTCCGCCGGATCCTCCCGGCCATGGCCGTCACCCTGGGCGTCTACCTCGGGCTGGCGGTGCTGACCTGGGGCTTCCTGCGTAAGTACTACGTGCCGTCGATCGTGTCTAGCGGTTCGGCCCTGGGTAACGGCCCCATCACTCCGCAGGACCCGTGGGTGGTGAGCCACTGGTTCGTCGGCTCCACCCAGTGGGTGCGCTACATCCCGGTCAGCCGGTTCTGGCCGATGCAGTTCATCGAGGCCGGCTGGCTGCTCGTCCTCTCGGCCCTGCTCATCGCGGGCACCGTCTGGCTCGTCCGCCGCCGCGCCGTCTGAAGGCTCAGCGGCCGTGGAATGTCGGTTCGCGTTTCTCGGTGAAGGCCTTGGCCGCTTCGCGGTGGTCCTCGGTGAGCCCGGTGTGCGTGTGGTGGGTGACTTCGAGGTCCATGCAGTCGCCGAGCTCGCCGGAGACGGCCCGGTTGAGGTTCTCCTTCATGTAGCGGTAGGCGATCGACGGCCCCTGCGCCAGCTTGCGGGCTCGCTCCATGACCGCCTCTTCGAAACCGTCGGCCGGGAAGATGGCGTTGACGATGCCGAGCCGTTCGGCCTCCTCGGCGCTCAGCCGCTCGGAGAAGTAGTACAGCTCCTTGGCCTTGCTGCTGCCGACCAGGCGGGTGAGGAACCAGGTGCCGCCGTAGTCCCCGGCGAACGCGACCTTGGCGAAGGCGGTGGTCAGGATCGCCCCCGGCACCGCGTAGCGCAGGTCGCAGGCCAGCGCCAGGGACAGGCCGGCCCCGGCCGCGGGGCCGGGGATGGCGGCGATCGTGGGCTTGGGCATGCTCCACAGCCGGCCGCTGGTGGCGCGCTGGTTCAGCCGCTGGCGGTGGATGGCGGCGTCGATGCCGGTGCCGTTGCCGTTGGCGGGCCGGGCGGCCATGCTCTTGACGTCGCCGCCGGCGCTGAAGGCGCCGGCCGCCCCGGTGAGCACCACGCAGCCGACCGCCTCATCGGTCTCCACCTGGGCGAGAACCTCGCCCAGGGCGGAGATCAGGCCGGTGGAGAAGGCGTTGCGCCGGGCCGGCCGGTTCATGGTGATCACCGCCACGCCGTCCTTGATCTCGGCGAGCAGTTCCTCGGTTCCAGTGTCGAGCGCGGTCATGTCATCCTCCCTGGCCGGCGAAGCGAACCCCGCCGATCTCCCACGGCCCTCCGCCGGGCAGCCCGGCGATGGTCACCTCGGTAATTCCCTCGCCCTGACCGGCCGGGGCCGGGACGAACCGCAGCCGCTGGCCTGCGGCTGTCAACGCGACGGTGCCGTCATCGCTGGCAGGGATCCCGAGCACCGCGGCCCAGCGCCGCGCCGTCGCGGCCGGGTCGGCGACCTCGATCGTCAGCCCGGTCACGCCGCCGGGAGCATGGCTGGGCGCCTGCCCCGTCCAGGCCGGCCCCGCCCAGAGCCACGACTGCTCCGGCTCGGCCCAGTCCAGCGACACGATGGCGCCGGGGACGTCCCGGGGATGCAGGTGGGTGCCGGCGATGTCGGGCAGGTCGGCGGTCCAGATCACCCGGATCCCCAGATCGGCCACCCGTGCGCGGGCCGCGGCCAGGTCCGGGACCTGGAAGATCGCCATGTACCCGCCGTCGCCGCCGCGCCGTTCGAGGTACCGGCCGGCCGTGGTGTCCGCCTGGACCGGCGCCACCACCTCCACGAACGTGTCACCCGCGGCGAACACCGCGTTGGTCAGGCCGAACTGGCCGACCCCGGGATCGTGGAAGGGCGGGGCCCAGCCGAAGGTCCGGCTCAGTTCGTCCGCCACCTGGTCGCAATCGCGTGCCACCAGGGCGACCTGGCGCAGGCGCGGTCCGCTCAGCACACTCCCACAATAAGACGTTCTCCCCCGAAATGATCTCCCCGTCCTCCCCGCATCAGTGCATCATGATGCACTGATGGTATGATGGTGACGTGCGCACGACGATCGATATCCCCGAAGATCTGCATTCTCAGGCGGTCGCCATCGCCAGGGACACTCATCAGACCCTGAGCCAGGCCGTCGTCCTGCTCATGCGCCGGGGGCTCGGCTCCGGTCAACCCGGCGAGGTAGCTACGAGTGGCCGTACCGGCCTTCCGGTCGTTCACCTCGGAAGAACAATCACCAGCGAGGATGTGCGGCGGCTCGAGGACGACGACCAGTGACCGTCCTCCTTGACGCGAACGTGCTCATCGCCTTGCTGGTCGAAGACCACGTTCACCACGCGGCCGCCGAGAGTTGGTTCGCGGGCATGAGCAGCAACTTCGCGACCTGCCCGATCACCCAGGGCAGCCTGCTGCGGCTGCTCATCAGGGAAGGCCAGCCGGCCGCCGCGGCGCGCGCGGTCCTCAGCCAGACCATGGCCAGCCCTCGGCACGAGTTCTGGCCTGATGATGTCCCGTACACCGATGTGCCTGTCGACGGGATCATCGGCCACCGTCAGGTAACCGACGCCTACCTAACCCAGCTCGCCCGGGCTCACGGGGCCCGGCTGGCAACGTTCGACCAGGCCATGGCCAAGTTGCACGGCGACGTAGCGGACCTCGTCTCAGGCAACTGAGGTCATTTCCCCCACCTGCGGGACCAATCATGCGACATCGCCCGGCCGGGGTGCCAGGATTACCGATGTCGGCCGGGTGATCGGAGAAACGTCGTGCTCGCTGGGTGGGCTGCCGCCGACATGCCGGGCCAGATGGGCCGCACCGCCCTGGTGACCGGCGCCAACTCCGGCATCGGCTTCCAGGCCGCGGTGGCACTGGCCCGGCATGGCGCCGTGGTGCTGATGGCCTGCCGCGACGCCGGGCGCGGGGCCGATGCCCGCGACGCGCTGGTGCGGCAGGTGCCCGCGGCCACGGCCGAACTGGTCGAACTGGACCTGGCCGACCTCGATTCGGTCGCCCGGCTGGCGGGCCAGGTGGCGGAACTCGACCTGCTCATCAACAACGCCGGGGTGATGTCCGTACCGCGCCGGCACGTCACGGCGCAGGGGTTCGAGCTGCAGTTCGGCACGAACCACCTCGGGCACTTCGCCCTCACCATGCGCCTGCTCCCGGCCCTGCTCGGCCGCCCGGGCAGCCGGGTGGTGACCGTCAGCAGCATCATGCACCGGTTCGGCGCCATCCGGCTCGACGACTTGCAGAGTGAGCACGGCTACGGCCGATGGCGGGCCTACAGCCAGTCCAAGCTGGCCAACGCGCTGTTCACGCTGGAGCTCGACCGCCGGCTGCGCGCGTCCGGCGCCGCCACCGTCAGCGTCGGCGCGCACCCCGGCTACACCAGTACCGGACTGATGCACAGCGGGCCTCAGCTGGACGGCGGCGGGTTCTTCGCGCAGGTGATGGCGCTGGCCGCCCCGCTCACCGGCCAGAGCGCCGCGCAGGGCGCGCTGCCGGTGCTGCGCGCCGCCACCGACCCCGGCGTCCGCGGCGGCGACTACTACGGCCCCCGCGGGCTGGCCGGAAGCCGGGGCGCCCCCCACCGGATCCGCTACGCCAGGCGCGCCTACGACGAGCAGCTAGCCCGCCGCCTCTGGCAAGCCTCAGAAACCCTCACCGGCACGGCCTTCCGGTGACCACGACGGCAAGCACCCCGCCCGTTCGTTTAAAAAATCTTGACGCGCATGCTCTGCTCGTCGAGAAAGACGCGCTCGGCGTCGTTGGCGGTCAGGGCGAGCGCCTGGCGGTAGGCGGTCGCGGCCTCCTGGGTCCGGCCAAGGCGGCTCAGCAGGTCGGCCTTGATCGCGGGCAGGTAGTGGTAGCCGGAGAGGCGTTCGTCGGCCTCGAGGCGCTCGACTTCCGCGAGGGCTGCCTCCGGGCCCGCGACCATGGCCAGCGGCACGGCGCGGTTCAGCGCCACCACCGGCGACGGCCACACGGCCAGCAACCGGTCATACAGCACCAGGATCTGCGGCCAGTCGGTCTGGTCGTACGACGGCGGCTCGGCGTAGAGCGACGCGATCGCGGCCTGCAGCACGTACCGTCCCGGTGGCCCGGTTCGCAGGCAGCCGGCGATCATCGCGTCGGCCTCGGCCAGCGCCGCCCGGTCCCAGGCCGAACGGTCCTGGTCCGCCAGCCGCACCAGCCGCCCGTCGGCGTCGGCCCTGGTCGCCCGGCGGGCGTCGGTGACCAGCAGCAGCGCCAGCAGCCCGCGCGCCTCGGACTCGCCCGGCATCAGCGCGCTGAGCATCCGGGCCAGGTGCACGGCCCGGTCGGCCAGGTCCGCGCGGATCAGCGAGGGGCCCGACGGCGCCGTATGGCCGGCGGTGAACAGCAAGTGGATCACGGCCAGCACGGCCCGCAGCCGGGCGGGCAACTCGGCGGGTCCGGGGACCCGGTAGGGGATCCGCGCGACGGCGATCTTCTTCTTGGCCCGGGTGATCCGCGCCGCCATGGTCGGCTCGGGCACCAGGAAGGACCGGGCGATGTCCGCTGTCGAGACCCCGCACAGCAACCGCAGCGTGAGGGCCACCTGGGCTTCCTGGGCCAGGGCGGGATGGCAGCAGGTGAAGACGAGCCGAAGTCGTTCGTCCGGTATGGAGTCGGCGGTCAGCTCGGTCACGGCGATCTCCTCAGTGCTGGTCTCCTCTGGGTCCTCGCCTGACTCCACCAGCAGCGGAAGGCGGGAGCGCAGCGTGGCATCGCGGCGGATCGCGTCGATCGCACGCCGCCGGGCCGTGGTGGTGAGCCAGGCGGCTGGATTGGCCGGGACGCCGGTCCTGGCCCAGGTCTGCAGGGCGGCGGCGTACGCCTCCTGCACGCATTCCTCGGCCAGGTCCAGGTCCCGGGCGGTGCGGGCCGTCGCCGCGAGCACCCGGCCCCACTCGCGGCGGTGCGCGTCGGCGATCGCCGCCTCGACGGCAGCGCTATCGGTCACGGGGCGGTCGGCTCCTGGCCCTTCAGGAAGCTGCTGTGCACCGGCCGGACCTCGACGCCGCCGCCGTCCCGGACGACGGGGTTGGTCCGGGCGATGGCCAGGGCGGCGTCCAGGTCGGGCGCCTCGATCACGTAGAAGCCGGCCACGACCTCCTTGGAGTCCACGAACGGGCCGTCGGTGATGGCGTCGGCGCGGACCGACGTGGCCATGTCCCGGGGCGTCAGGGCGTAGGCCGCGAGCATGACCCCGCTCGCGGCCAGGTCGTCCGAGTGATCGTCGCAGGGCTCGGTGTCCTGCGGCGTCGCGTCCAGCGCGTGGGCCGAGTCGTGGGCGTAGATGAGGATCGCGTACTGAGCCATGGCTGGCTCTCCTTCGGGCTAGATCGCGTGCTGCTTACATCTGTACGTCGGACGGGGCACGCGAAATCGACAGCCCGTGGCGAAAAAGCCGGAGTGCCCGGCCGGCCCTCAGCGTTTCGCCTGATCGTGCACCGAGGCCCGGTAGATCTGCTCGATCGACGACTCGAGCCGGGCGTTGAACTGCTCGTCGGTCTGGCCCTCGGTCAGCCCTTCGAGCAGTGCGCGGGAGAAGCTGGCGATCAGGGTGTCGTCGCGGGCGAGCAGTTCGCAGGCCTCGTCCCGGCTGTAACCGCCGGACAGCGCGACGACGCGCAGCACGCGCGGGTCGGCGGCCAGGTCGCCGTACAGCCCGACCTGGGTCGGGATGGTGAGCTTGAGCATGATCGTCGCGTCCGGCGGCAGCGCCCCGATGTGCTTGGCGATGGCGTCGTGCAGCAGCGTCTCGGCCTGCTCCTTGTGCGGGCTGTTGATGCTGACCTCGGGCTCGAGGATCGGCACCAGACCGGCCGCCATGATCCGGCTGGCGTAGTCGAACTGCTGGTCCACGATGGCCGTGACCCCGGCCTCGGCCGCGTCGTTGATCACCGACCGCATCTTGGTGCCGAAGATCTGGTGCCGCTGCGCGCGCTCCAGCAGGTCGTCCAGGGTGTCGATGGGCTTCATGAGCTGGACGCCGTCCTGCTCGGGGGCCAGCCCCTTGTCGACCTTCAGGATCGGCACCACGTTCTTGGTGTCCCACAGGTACCGCGCCGTGGGCACGCCTTCGACGTCGCGGTCCATGGTCTGCTCGAACAAGATGGCCGCGAGCACCCGGTTGCCGTCGAACGCCGGGCTGGTAAGCACCCGGGTCCGCATGGCGTGCACCAGGTCGAACATCTCGGCGTCGGTGCTGTAACGGTCCTTCTCGATGCCATACTCGGCGAGTGCCTTGGGCGTGCTGCCGCCGCTCTGGTCCAGGGCCGCGAAGAAGCCCCGGCCGGCCTTGATCTTCTCGTACTGGGTTGTGTTCACAGTCTCATTCTCCCGAGGCGCGGTCACCGTAGTCCACCTCGGCCTGGTCTGAATAGGCCGCCGCCCCGGCCCGGCAGGTGGGGCGCAATCGCCCGGTCAGGTGTGGACCGGCGCGAACCGGGCAAGGTCCTTCTTCAGACCGTACGGCAGCGGCGCCGGGCGGCGGAAGGAGGACATCGTGGCGATCGCGACCGTCAACCCCGCGACCGGGGAGACCGTCAAGACCTTCGACGAGATGGGCGAGGCCGACGTCGAGCGCTGCCTGGCCACCGCGGCGAAGGCGTACGCACGTTACCGGCTGACCAGTTTTGCCGAACGGGCTGGCTGGATGCGGAACGCAGCGGCGATTCTGGACGCGGAGCAAGACCAGATCGCGGCGATGATGACCACCGAGATGGGCAAGACGCTGGCCGCCGCGAAGGCCGAAGTGGCCAAGTGCGCGACCACCTGCCGGTACTACGCCGAGAACGCGATGAGGTTCCTGGCCGACGAGCCCGCCGACGCCGGCGCGGTCGGCGCGGGGAACGCCTACGTCAGCTACCAGCCCATCGGGCCGGTCCTGGCCGTCATGCCGTGGAACTTCCCGCTGTGGCAGGCGATGCGGTTCGCCGTGCCGGCCCTGATGGCCGGCAACGTGGGCCTGCTCAAGCACGCCTCGAACGTGCCGCAGACCGCGCTGTTCATGCAGGACCTGTTCGCCCGGGCCGGGTTCCCCATCGGGACCTTCCAGACCCTGCTGGTCGGATCGGCCCGGGTCGAGGCCATCCTGCGCGACCGCCGGGTGGCGGCCGCCACGCTGACCGGGTCCAACCCGGCCGGGTCGGCGGTCGGGGCGGTCGCCGGGAGCGAGATCAAGAAGGTCGTGCTCGAACTCGGCGGCAGCGACCCGTTCGTGGTCATGCCGTCGGCCGACCTGAACCGGGCGGCCGAGGTCGCCGCGACCGCGCGGCTGCTGAACAACGGCCAGTCCTGCATCGCGGCCAAGCGCTTCATCGTCCACGAGGCGGTCTACGACGAGTTCGAGCGGCTGTTCACCGCGCAGATGGCGGGCAAGACCGTCGGCGACCCGATGGACTCCGGGACCGACGTGGGGCCGCTGGCCTCCGAAGCACAGCGGGACGACGTCGAGCACCTCGTCGCCGACGCGGTGGCCAAGGGCGCCCACGCGCTGTGCGGCGGCGCCGCGCCGGAGGGGCCCGGCTTCTACTATCCGCCGACCGTGCTGACCGGGATCACGCCGGAGATGCGGGTACACACCGAGGAGGTCTTCGGCCCGGTGGCCACGCTCTACCGCGTGCCTGACATCGACGCGGCGATCGAGCTGGCCAACGCCACCGAGTTCGGCCTCGGCGCCAACGCCTGGACCAACGACGAGGCCGAACGGGCTCGGTTCGTGCGGGGCATCCGCGAGTTCTGCAACGTCAAGACCGTCTGGATCGGCTAATCGGTCAGGCGGCGTAGCGGGTGGGGGTGGTGGTGTAGGTGCGAGGCCAGCACTTCCACCGAGGGCAGCTCCCGGCCGGAGATCCCGGCGTTGCCGGACTCCTCTCGGAACGACCGCACCCGCGCTTCGCGCCGCGCCTTGTCCTTGCGCTTGCGGACGGCCTCGGGGTCAAGCTTGAGGACGAGCCGGTTCGCGGCCCGGCGCAGCTCGGCGTACGTCTTGTCCTGCGCCGCCCCGGCGAGGATCTCATCCGCGAGCGCGGCGTCCTCGTCGGACAAGATGCTGGTGCTGTCCTCGATGATCCGGACATGCACCGCTTCGAGCTTGGCGGAACGCGACCGCGACCTCATCGGCGGCGAAGTCGGTCCGGCGGGGCCGGGACGCGAACTCGGCCAGCGCCGCCAGCTTGGCCCACGCCAGCCGCGACTCCATCCGCCGCGCCCCCGAGAGGAACCCGATCAGCTGGTCATCGGACAGTCCGGCCAGGCCTTCGCCGTCCGCCCCGGCGACGGTGTCCAGCACCATGGCCAGCAGCGGGCCCGGCGCCATGGTGTCCGCCCGGCCGTCCTCCGCGAACCCCTCCAGGGACAGGTCCTCCGCCGGCGCC
>JBEKJP010000076.1:0-36120 GCA_050011155.1 Streptosporangiaceae bacterium | reverse complement strand
GATGGGCGCGCATGACCGGCAGGACCGCCCGGGTGACGTTGAGCGCGCCGAACAGGGTCGTCTCCACCTGGGCGCGGAAGTCCTGCGGGGTGATCACCTCGAAGAACCCGGCGTAGAAGTTGCCCGCGTTGTTGACCAGCACGTCGATCCGCCCGAAGCGCCCGACGGCGGCCTCGACCGCGGTGCGGGCGCTGGCTGGGTCAGTAACGTCCAGGGCGGTGACCAGCAGGTCCTCGTGCGGGCCGAGCGTCTCGCTGACCCGCTGCGGGTTCCGCCCGGTGGCCACGACGGCGTGCCCGGCGGCCAGGGCCGACCGTACGATGTCGGCGCCCATGCCCCGGCCGGCCCCGGTGATGAGAAAAACTTTCTTGCCCGTCATGTTCGATGTCCTTCGTCTGTCGGTGTCACCAGTCTTCGGCGACATCACCAGCAAAGCCGCGGCGGGCCGGGCGGAGAAGTCACTGCTGGAGGGCGTACTGACAGGCCACCCCTGAGGGCGGGATCTGCGCCTAGCCTGAAGACATGGACAACCACGCGGAGATCAAGGCCTTTCTCAGCTCACGCCGGGCGAAGATCACCCCGCAGCAGGCCGGGCTGAGCGCGTACGCCGGGAACCGGCGGGTGCCGGGGCTGCGCCGCGGCGAGGTTGCCGACTTGGCCGGCGTCAGCGTGGAGTACTACGCCAAGCTGGAGCGGGGCGACCTCAGCGGCGTCTCCGACAGCGTGCTGGAAGCCCTGGCCCGGGCGCTGCAGCTGGACGAGGCCGAGCACGCGCATCTGCTCGACCTCGCTCGCGCTGCCGGACCCGCGGCCCGGACCCGCCGCAGGACTCCCGCCCAGCAGGTTCGGCCTACCATCCAGCGCCTGCTCGACCTGATGACCGAGGTGCCGGCGATTGTGAACAACGCCCGCCTCGATCTCGTGGCCGCCAACACCCTGGGGCAGGCCCTGTTCGCACCTGTCTATGCCTCCCCCGGGAGGCCTGCGAATCAGCCGGTCAACCATGCCCGCTTCACCTTCCTCGACCCCGGCGCCCGCGACTTCTGGACTGACTGGGAACGCGCCGCCGACGACAGTGTGGCCCAGCTGCGCACCGAAGCCGGCCGCGACCCCTACAACCAGGCCCTTACCGGCCTGGTGGGCGAACTGTCCACGCGGAGCGAGCCTTTTCGCATCCGGTGGGCCGCCCACAACGTCCGCCTGCACCGCACCGGCCGCAAGCACTTCCACCACCCCGTAATCGGCGACCTTCACCTGAACTTCGAGGCCATGGAACTGCCCGCCGACCCGGGCCTGTCCTTTCTCGCGTTCAGCGCCCCCGCCGGCTCACCCGACGACGACGCCCTGCGCCTCCTCGCCAGCTGGGCCGCCACGCACGACTTGACTGATGCTCTGGAAGCACCCCAGGCCCCTGGAGGGTCTGGGGGGACCGCGTAGAGACTTCTTCCAGCAGGTCGCGGGCGGCGGCGTAGTCGCCGCGCTCACCGAGGTAGTTCGAGATCCGGGCCATGCCCGCGCTGTGGTCAGAAAGGGCCGCGCGGGCGTGGGGAAGCAGCGCTGCGCATGCTGGCCACGCCGCGGGCAGGTCTACGTCGCTTGGGATCGCGGCCTCGATCACGGCTGCCGCGGCCTCCTGCCACTGCGCGGCTGCCTCCGCGGCCATCTGGTCAGCCGTCACCGCCTGCACCAGCCGGTGCACCGACACCGATCCGTCGCCAGCTGGGGTGACAAGTGAGTATCTGCGCAGCGCGACGACAGCGTCTCTGACCGCCAGCGGATCCTCCAGCAGCGGCGCCAGGACCGGCGCCACCTCGGGCCCGAGGTGCCCGGAGACCCCGGGCCGGACCCGCAGCAGCAGACGCAGCGGGACTGCCTCGGGCGCGCAGAACGCCAGCAGCCGGAGCAATCCGGCGGCGCTGGTCGTGGCCTGCCCCAGCTGCCCGAACGCCAGTGCCCAGGTCGTGGCCACCGTTTTGCTGTAGCCGGCAGCCTCACCGCGGGTCAGCATGTCCGGCCGACGCTGCCGGAACAACTCCAGGTAGGCGGCTAGGCCGTCCCCGGTTGCCTGCATGAACGCGGCGGCCTGCTCCAGCGCCAGCGGCAGCCCGCCCAACTCGTCGGCGAGCTCCGCGGCGGCTTTCTGATCGGGGTCGCCGGTCCGGCTGACCAGGAACGCCGCGGCGGTCTCGGCGGGCAGCACATTGACCTCCAGCCGCTGGCTGGCTGGCCACTGGGCGCTCTGGCTGGTAATCAGCACCCGGCCGCGCCCGGCTGGCGGCAGGAAGGCCTGGACCGATTCCCGCTCCGGCACGTTGTCGAAGATCATCAGCCACTCACCAGGGAAGGAGGCCAGGATCCCGTGGACTGAGGCCACCGGGTTCCGCGTATCGAGGACGTCCCTGGCCCCGAGCTGGGCGGCCAGCTCGCCGAACCCGGCCTCCAGCACTGTCGGATTCTCGGCGGCGAGCTGCCAGGCCGCCCGGACCTCAGCCAGGTGACGGTGCGCGTACGCCAGCGCCGCGCTGGTCTTCCCGGCACCCCCCAGGCCGCACAGGACCGCCGTACGCGGTCCTGACTCGCCAGCTCCGGCCAGCCGTGCCTCCAACTCGGCGAGGAGATCCTCTCGCCCGGCCAGGAACGGTGGCGGTTCTGCCAGCCGAACCGGCTTGCCTGTGATACCCGGCCTCTGCTGTACCAGCTGGCCGATGGCCAGGCCGCCCCGGTCCGCGAAGACAGCAGCCGGCCCCAGGTCTCTGGTGGATCCGGGTCCCGCTAGCCGTTCGCCGGACCCGGCCCGGTAGGGCTTGGCGGCCCCACGTTCCCGTGGATCACCGCTGCGGCGACCCCTCCGCGATCCGCGCTGACGTTGACATCCCGTCCGGCCGCGACCGCATGGCCGGCTGCGGACACCACTGCGGCGGTCGCCTGTGCCTGCACTTTCCGGACCTTTGTTAGATACCTCGTCGACTCGGACGGCTACCGGCCGACGACGCTTCTAGATGCGGGCATGGGAGTCTGGTGCCCAGCCGGGGCGGGCCCCACGATGCGCCAGCGGTAAGAAGACAGGCAGACGGTTGGCATAACCGTTCCCACCAGCGCCGCCCATGGTCGAGGAGCGGCACGGAAAGCGCCACCGGCAATGGCCAGCCTTCCGCTAGCGGTACCGCCTCAACCGGGTGCCACGAGCGGAGTCCGTTTTGACTATCACATAAGCTGAATATATTGTCATGTCTTGTGAAAGTCGGCCCGTCCATGCTGACGCCTTTCCTGCGCTCTGACGCGCAGGGCGCCGTGCTGGCAGAGACACTGCTCGATCCAGCGACTGAGCTTACGATCTCAGAGATCGCCCGTCGCGCGGGCGTGCTCCCAGCCGTCGCTCACCGTGAGGTCAGCCGCCTCGTCGATGCTGACGTGCTCCGCGATCGGCGCGAAGGCAACAACCGGCTGGTACGCGCGAACACGGAGCACCCGCTATGGCCACTCATGTCACAGATCGTGGTGGAAACCTACGGGCCGGTCCCGCTGCTGCGTAACCTGCTTGCCGAACTGCCCGGTATCCGCGAGGCCTACATCTACGGTTCCTGGGCAGGCCGGCGTGTCGGGCAGCCCGGTCCGCCACCACGCGATATCGACGTCCTTGTCGTCGGTAATCCGTCCCGGACCGACCTGCTTGATGTCGCCGACGCGGCTCGGCAGCGGCTGCACACTGAGGTCAACATCCACACCACCACACCCGAGGCGTGGGCCGCTAAAGACCAGCCCTTCCTGATGACGGTCGCGTCCCGTCCCCTCATCGCCCTCGTCGGCCCGAGGGACACCCGGTGACTGAACGCAACCCGCCCGCGGGTGACCTCGGCTGGCTGCCTAACGCTCCTGCCACAGGGTTCCTCCTGGACCGCGGGCAGATCGAGCGCATTGAGCCGAACCCGGCTCATGCCCGCACCATCCTTGCCCAGGCCCGCATGCATCTGTCCTCCGCCCGCATCCTGGCCACCACTGAGGACGCCGCCGCAGCATTCGTTACTGCGTACGACGCTGCGCGGAAGTCGCTGTCAGCGATGCTCGCCGTCCAGGGACTGCGCGCCCGAGGCGGCGACGGCAGGCACCGTGTACTCAGCGAGCTCATGCAGGCGCAGCTCCCGCAGCACAGGCGCACCCTGCGCGAATTTGACTGGATGCGCCAGAAGCGCAACGACACCCAGTACCCAGACCCCGAAAAGCCGACCGCCACAGCGAACGACGTCACCGACGGCATCGTCGCCGCGCAACGGATCGTTGAGCTGGGGGACCAGTTCCTGGAACTCGTCACCGCTCAGCGCAAGACAGGGCAGGAGCTTTAGATCCGGCGGGCGTTGCCTGCCAGTGTCGGCCTCGCTGAGCTCAGTGCCATGCCCGCATCAAGCGCTGCTCTGGCTGAACGCCGGGTATCTGAGACGGAGTCGCCCGGGCGGAGCTGGACCGATCACGGTACCGCCCGGCAGGAACGAGGCTTGAAGCATTGCGCTGCCCACGAGACCTGGACCATCCCCGTCCCGCCCCGACCTCGTCCAGCTGCTCCGCGCCCACATCAGGCGGTACAGCACGACCCCGGACGGCGGGTCTTCCAGACCGCCCGGGGCGGGATCATCTAGGACTCGGCCTACAGCGCCGTGTGGGCCGAGGCCCTCGCCCCGGCGCAGCGCCGGTCGCCGCTCGGCCGCCGTCCCTACGAGCTGCGGCGCGCCGCCGTGTCGCTGTGGCTGAACTCCGGGGTGCCGGCGACCGAGGTGGCCCGCCGCGCCGGGCACGGCGTCGCGGTCCTGCTGAAGATCTATGCCCGCTGCATCGACGGGCAGGCCGATGCCGCCAACCAGCGGATCGCCGACGCCCTCGGCACCCAGGACATCCGGCCCGAGTCCGAACCCGGTGACGAGGGAGATGACGACAGCGAGCAGGCATCTTGAAATACCAGGTTAGGGGCACAAAGCCGGGCGGACGGTCGGCGTACCCGCTCCCACCGCCTGTGCCGTGCCAAAACCCGGCGTGCCATGCTGACCTGCTCTGTCAGCTGCTCGCACGATGGTGATCAGGTCCACTTCGACTTCGTACAGCACCCGGTAGGGGCCGACGCGCAGCCTGCGGTATGCGCCGCGGACGGACGCCCGGAGGCGCCGGATCGTCAGCTAAGGCTTCCACGGCGCGATTGACGGCCATTATCCCGGCCTGGTCGGCCATGAAGCGGACGAACGTCGCCTGCGCGATCTGTGACCAGGTGATCCTCACCGGGAGCCGCCGAACACCAAGGCTGCGCGCTCATGCCACGATGCTAACGTGCCGCACCGCCGGCCCGGCCGTCTCGACGGCGCGGGCGCGCCGAGGCTCTGTCCGCCAGGTAGAAGCACCCCGCGGCCGTGGACCCGCCCCGGTCCCGGGCAACCGGCACAGTCACCAGCTCCGAGTGCCCGGTCCGTTCGGACGGGGCCGACCCAGGCTAGTCCGTTCGGATGTATGCCGTCCTCTGCACCGGTAGCCTGACTGACTGACCGCAGGAGGTACAGGAATGCCGAGCACGCCAGGGGAGCGGCTAGCCAGGGTGCTCGACGGCTCGCAGGCGCCTGACGCGTTCAGCACGCAGCTGTCCGTGCCCGCGAGGGACGTACGGCTGACGGTGGCAGGCGCGGGGCTGGTCAGCTTCCCGGTCAAGGCGCCGCAGGTTAAGCGGATGATCGCCGGCGCGCGGCCGGCCCGGTTCGGGCGGGGCGAGCAGACGCTGATGGACCTCAGCGTGCGGGACACCTGGGAGATCACGCCGGACCAGGTGACGCTGACCGGGCTGGACTGGGACGCGGTCCTGGCCGAGGTGCGGGACGGGCTGGGGCTGCCGCCCCGGGCGCGGCTGCGGGCCGAGCCGCACGCGCTGCTGGTGTACGGGAAGGGGCAGTTTTTCCTGCCGCACCAGGACTCGGAGAAGGACGACACGATGATCGGCACGCTGGTGGTGTCGCTGCCGTCGTCGCACACCGGCGGGGAACTCGTCGTCGAACACAACGACGAGACCGTCGCGTATCAGGCATCCTCGACCGAGGTATCGGTGGCCGCCTTCTACGCCGACTGCAGGCACCAGGTCAAACCGGTCAGGACCGGGTACCGGGTCACGTTTACCTGCAACCTGCTGCTGGACCCCGATCCGGCCGGTGAGGTTCCGCCTCAGCCGTCGGCCGAGGCCGCCCGGTACCTCACCGAGCACTTCACCACCAGGGTCTCCCGGTGGAAAGGCGACGACCGGGAGCCGCCGAACCGGCTCGTCTACCTGCTGGACCACGAATACACCCAGCGCGGGCTGAGCTGGGACCGGCTCAAGGGCGCCGACGCCGAACGGGCCGCGCTCTTGCGGGCCGCCGCTGACGATGCGGGATGCGAGGCGGTACTCGCGCTCACCGAGATCAAGGAGACCTGGGATACCGAGCCGGGACGGCGGGGCCGCGGTGTCGATCTCACCTACATCATCACCTCCGAGCTGACCCTCAGCTGGTGGACCGGGGTGCCTGGCGGGGAGCCCATCTCGCTCTATGTGCCGGACGAGCAGGTGTGCACATCGACGCCGTCGGCGGACCTGAAGCCGTACGACTCCGAGTACACCGGGTACATGGGGAACTACGGCAACACGATGGACCGCTGGTACCGGCGAGCCGCGATCGTCGTGTGGCCGCGGCAGCATGCCTTCGCGGCCCGAGCGGAGGCGTCGCCTTCGTGGGCGCTGACCGAGCTGAGCGCCCGGCTGGACGCGGGGGACCTGGTCAACGCGCGGGCCGCCGCGGAGTCCGTCGCGCCGTTCTGGAAAGCGCCCGGTCCTGAGCTGCTGGAACCGGCACTGCGCACGGCCGCCGGGCTGGCGGATCCAGGAATCGCGCTCATGCTGCTGCGGCCGTTCGCGGTCGAGTGGCTGACGCCCGCGCACGCGGGCGGCCTGGCGGCGCTCGCCGCGAGGTACGGCGAGTCCTGGCACCGGAACCTCCTGGAGGCGTGGTTCGGGTCGCGGAACACGTGGCAGTACACCGGGGACGTGGACCGCAAGGGCTGGGCCGGTGCGCTTCCCCGGCTCACCGCGGCGCTGCGTGAGGCCGGCGCGGCGGCCACCGCCGGATGGCTGCTTGCCGCGTCGTGGGGCTGGCTGGAGGCCGACATCAGGCTCTGGCTCGGGTACTCGTCACCGGCCACGCGGCGCAAGCAACTCGCGGAGCTGGGCAAGCCGCTCGCCGGGCTGCTGGCAGCCGCCGACGGAACAGCGCTGGCCGGCGAGATCGTGACGGTCCTGCGGGAGCACGGCGACGACGTTCTCGCCTGCCTGCTGCCGATGCTGCGGGCGGCCGGCCCAGGACCAAGCGTGCCCCTCGAGGAGCTGACACGGGACTGCGAGCGGCGGCTCGCCGCGATCACCGAACGCCCGGCCCGCGCCGATGATGACTGGTCGGTCCCCTGGTCGGGCGGCTGCGGCTGCGAACTGTGCGGCATATTTGGCGAGTTCCTCGCCGATCGCAGCGAGCGCACGCTGGAGTGGCCGCTCGCCGAGGCCCGCCGCAGGCACGTCAAGGGCCAGATCAGCACCGCCGAGCTGCCGGTCAAGCACGAGATCTGGAAGTTCGGCAGCCCGCACACGCTGGTGCTGACCAAGACCGGCGAGCTATTCCGGCGCGAGGCCAAGGCGCGCAAAGACGCCGCGGCCAGCCTCGAATGGCTGGCCGCGCAACGGAGGCGTTAACCGAGGCACGAACCCGGTGCGTGGAACACCGGCCGTTATGATCCCTGGTCCAGAGGCGGCGGTGACCCGGGCCACCCGACCAGGGACATCACGCCCCTGAAGGATTGACGGATACGATCGATGTCCGTCAGGTTCTCTAGGAGGCTCGTTATGTTCGGTAAGGGTGACGTCTTGCAGGACGGAAGGCAGGGTCAAGGCGTCATCCTTGACGCGCGACCGGGAAACATGCTGAATCGACACGGCGAGCGGAACTGGCATCTGCGTATCCGGGTCCACTTCGAAGATGGCCAGACCGCCGACGCCGAGTGTGAGGTCTTCGACCTGGGCATCTCAACTGTCGGCCCGTCGAGCGGCCTCGAGCCGTATCCGCTGGCCGCTGGGGTCGTGGTTCCGGTGCGCTATGACCCCAAGGACCGAGCGAAGGTCGCTGTTGACCGACCCAAGATGATCGCGGACACCATCAGCGCCTACGAAGCCGACCGGCTAAAGAAGATTGAAAGGGCAGAGCGGCAGTTCGCGCCGGCTGCCGAGCCGTCGCGGCAGAGTAAGGAAACTGATGTGACCTACCTGGTTGAAGCGGCGACGGAAGCTCAGATGCGCGGCGACGCGTCAGAGGTCCAGCGCCTGACGAAGCTACTCGAGGATTTGTGATCTCGGGCTTGGGAAGATAAGTGCAGACGCTGAATGGTCAGGATTTGGGTGGGGCGTTAGCGAGCGCGAAATGCTAGGTCAGCGTAAGACCTTGGTCGGCGCTTCCGGGTCGAATGCAGCCTCCACGGCGACGTCCTCCACGCTGCGCAGCAGCGCCTCGACCTGCCCGTTGGTCAGGCATGACAGGTCCCACATCATGTGCAGCGACACCACGTCCTGGCGGTTCTCGACCAGGATGAGGACCTGCTCGTGCATGTTCTCCCTGGGGCCGAGCCAGGTCAGTGAGGTCTCCGCCAGCCTCCGCTGGATCTGCTCACGTGTCGGCTGCGGGTCGGTTTCCGCATTCGAACGCATGATCATCGCACGCTGATCGTTGACCCGGCAGGTGACGCGAGCTCGGTAACCTCGTTGGGCGTCCAGTCGGGCGATGACCTCGCTCAGGTCATCCGGGTCGTAGTACGCGCGCATGCCCGCGGTCAGGGTGGCGGCACGGGCCCGGGCTACCACCTCGTCGACCGAGGTGTCGGCAACGTCGACGGTGACCACTGAGTTCTGCGAGATCGGAGCGATCACGTCGGCCATGCCTGGCCTGAACCGGTTATTCACCATGACCTTCAGCGTCAGCGCGTGCATGCCGGTGGCGCGGCCGATGGCCGTCGCGATCATGGCGAGCGTCACCCGGGAAGCATCGGTGCCAGTGCGCCTGGAGATGGCCAGCATGGCCAGGTGGGCCGCGGGCGAGCTGAACCGGGCCTGGCAGTAGCGCTGTCCTGCCTGGCCGTTCGGCCCGGCGGGCTCGCCGAAGGTCTGCGGTGGGATATGCATAAGCCGTGACTCCCAGAACCGCATCGTGCGACCGCTCAGCTGCCGAAGCTGCGACGTACGTTCGCTTCGGGCAATGTCGAGCACATCCGGGTGCCGGGGGTCCTTGACCGTGCCCGTTCCGTCCGCCAGTAGGTCGGCCAGCAGCAGCAGGAGACCTCCGCCGTCGGCGGCCAGATGGGACAGCGCGAAGACCAGGTGCAAACAGGCGCCCCGATGCCTCAGCACCGCCGCGCGCAGCGGCCAGTCGTGATGGAAGTCGAACCGCTCGAGCGGCCAGGTGGCGTACAGGTGATCTCTGTATCGCGTGACGTCGGCCCGATCAGCGTCATCGGGGAAGGTCAAGATATCCAGGCCGAACTGTCCCGATCCGGCGACCTCCTGGCACCGGCGGCCCGCCTGGCCGGTACCGAGGCGCATCCGCAAGGAGGCGTGCCGGACCAGGAGGCCGTTCACTCGCGCCGCGGCATCCGCCATGGTGCTAGCCGCGGGCAGGTCGACCTGCCCGCGCATGCTGAACTGGCTACCGCTCTCCTGCATGTCCTGGAAGATCGCCTTCTGTCCCCAGGTCAAGGGCTCTGTGCCAGCCTCCGTCGCGGCGAACTGGACGAACATCTTGTCCCGGTCGATCCCGTCGAGCATGACTGATTATGGTCAACTGCCGACATCAGGGTCAATCCGATCAGGCGGGATGCGCGGTAGCCGAATTCCAGCTACCCGCGTGGCCTTATTGTGTCACCGGGCATATGAACTCACCGCTAGCCGGCGCGGCAGCGCAAGACCCGGCCGCCCTTCAGCAGGCCGTCGATATTGACGTACAGTGCCCTTACGGCATTGCCTGATCTTGCGCAGCTATCCCCTGGTATCGGCAGACTTCTAGGGACCGAGGACAGTTTGTGACGGTGTTCGACCATGTTCGATCCTGCGTTGCGCGGGCGCCGGATGCGATAGCCGTACAGGACGGCGAGCTGCGACTGAGCTACCTGAAGCTGGCCGGATACGCCGTCGGCCTGGCCGGCAGGCTCACCCGGCGCGGAATCGGATCAGACGACGTGGTAGCCGTCTACGCCGGCAGATCCGCCGAACTGGTTGTCGCCGAGCTCGCTGTGCTGGTGGCCGGGGCCGCTTACCTGCCGCTCGATCCCGCCCACCCGACCGCGCGGATCAGCGAGCTGCTCGCGCTGTCCGGCGCAGTGGCCGTGATCACGACCGGCCCGCTGTCGTCCGATAAAGCACTACGTGGCCACGATCTCGAAGTGGTGGACCTGACGGAAGCGCCCCCGGAGGCGTCGGCGATACCGGCTAGGCCGGACGATGCCTCGCTGGGCTATGTGATCTACACGTCGGGCTCGACCGGCCGGCCCAAGGGCGTCGCCGTCAGCCACGGCAGCCTCACGAACCTCATGCGCTGGCACCAGAAGACCTACCGGCTGAGTCCGCAGGACCGGACGACGTTGCTGAGCAGCCCCGGGTTCGACGTGTCGGTCTGGGATACCTGGCCCACTCTTTCCGCTGGGGGGACGCTGGTCGTGCCGCCCGCGCGAGTGCGAACCTCGCCGTCAGGCCTGGTCGCCTGGCTCGCTGACGAGCAGATCACAGTGACGCACCTGCCTACCCCACTGGCTGAGGCGGTGCTCGACGAGCGGTGGCCGTCCCACACCGCGCTGAGGCTGGTGCACGCGGGCGGCTCTGCCTTCCAGCGCGACGTACCGCCCGGCCTGCCGTTCAGCCTGATCAACGTCTACGGGCCGGCCGAGTGCACGGTGGCCGTGACGACGGCTGCCCTGCTGCCTGACAGCCCGGTGCCGCCGCCCATCGGGTTTCCCATCGACGGCGTGCGCTGCTATGTGCTCGACGGTCTCGAGGCGGTACCTGACGGCGAGCCCGGCGAGATGTGCCTGGCCGGCGCGTGCGTGGCGCGGGGCTACCTGGGCGACCCAGCGGCCACGGCCAGGTCCTTCGTCCCGGACATCACGGTCCCTGGCCAGCGGATGTACCGGACGGGCGACCAGGTCCGCCGCCGGACCGACGGATCCTTCGAGTACCTCGGGCGGCTCGACGATCAGGTCAAGATCCGCGGGTTCAGGATCGAGCCGGGCGAGGTGGCCGCCGTGCTGCGACAGCATCCGGCGGTCAGGGAGTCCTTCGTGGCCGCCGAGCGGTCCGGTTCCGCCGACCCGCGCCTGATCGGCTACGTCGCCGCCGAGGCGACCCCGGCCGAGCTGATCGCCTTCGTCGCGTCACGGCTGCCCGGCTACATGGTGCCCGCCGCGGTCGTCGTGCTGCCGACGCTGCCGATGACACCCAACGGCAAGGTGGACCGCGCCGCGTTGCCCGCACCGGACCGGGCAGCCGCCGGCCTGGCTGAGGCGGCCACCGCGCTGCGGACGCCGACTGAACGTGCGCTGGCCGGGATCGTGACGCGGCTGCTTGGCGGTGTGCAGGTCGGTGCGGCAGATGATTTTTTTGCCCTGGGGGGTAATTCGCTGCTTGTCGGGCGGCTGGCGACGGAGATCACCGCTCAGCTAGACGTAACGCTGAGCCTGGCTGATGTGTACCGGGCTCCGGCCGTGTCGGCGATCGCTGCCCTGATTGATGAGCGGGCCGGGCACGGTGGCGCGGTGCCTGGCGCGAAGCCGAATTCGCCGCCGCCGATGCCGTCCAGGCTGCCGGTGCGCCCAGCTTCGCGGGACCGGCTGATACCGCTGTCGCTGCAGCAGCAGCGAGTGTGGTTCTTCGAGCAGCTGGCACCGGGCAACCTGGCCTACACCATTCAGGCCACCGTGTCGCTGCGCGGCGAGGTGGACATCACGGTGCTGCGCGCGGCGCTTGATGAGATCATCCGCAGGCACGAGATCTTGCGAACCGCGTTCGTCGCCGTCGACGGGGTGGCAATGCAGCACCTGGTCGCGGGCGTGACGGCGCCCCTGCGGGTGCTTGACGTACCTGTTGAGCAGGCCGAGGAGGTTATCGCCGCCGAGTTGCGCAAGCCATTCGACCTGACCAGGCCACCGCTCGCGCGCTGGATGCTGGTGCGGCACGCCAATGGCGAGAACACGCTGGTCTACTCGGAGCACCACATCGTCCACGACGGCTGGTCACAGGGCGTGCTGCTGTCCGAGCTTGGCCTCCTTTACCAGGCCTTCGCGGCCGGTGAGCCGTCGCCGCTGCCCAAGCCGGCCGCGCAGTACGCGGATTACGCGCTGTGGCAGCGGGAGTGGATGCAAGGCGACGTCCTGAAGGCACATGTGGACCACGGCGCCGCCATGCTGGCCGGCGCACCGCACGTCCTGGAGTTGCCGGCCGATCATCCGCGGCCGCCGGTCAAGAGCTTCCGCGGCGCGGCACCCCGGTTCGAGGTTCCGGCCGGGCTGTCTCGTGCGCTGCGCTCGTTCAGCCGGCAGCACCGGGTGTCGCTGTTCGCCACCATGTATGCCGGGTTCGCGGCACTGCTGCACCGGTACACCGGTCAAGAGGACATGCTCGTTGGCACCGGCGCGGCGAACCGCAGCCTGCCCGAGCTCCAGCAGATGCTCGGCATGATCGTCAATACCCTGGTGCTGCGGACCAGGGTTCACGGCCAGATGTCGTTTGAAGACCTGCTCGACCAGGTGCAGCAGACCATTGCCGACACGCTGGCCTGGCCAGATACTCCAGTAGACGCTGTCATTGACGCGATCGGCCCGGTCCGGGACGCCTCCAGGACCCCGCTGTTCCAGGTCATCTTCACCTTCCACGACTCCGTCGTGCCCGACCTGTCCTTCTGCGGGCTCACCGGCGCCGTGACCGAGCGCGAGAACGGCGCGGCCATGTGCGACCTCACCGTGATGGTGGTCCCGCGGGCCGCGCAGCGACTTGGCCGTGAGCCCCGCCCCGAGGATGACGACCTGACGCTGGTCTGGGAGTACTCGACCGACCTGTTCGACGAGCCCACCATGACCCGGATGGCAGCGCACTACCTGAACCTGCTCAGCAACGCCCTGGCCGCACCATCCACCCCGGTCGGCGACCTGCGCCTGCTCGGTGACGCCGAACTGGCCATGCTCGGCTCCTGGAGCCGCGGCTCGACGGCCGCCGAGGGCTACCCGGCCGACGCGACGATCCCGGCGCGGTTCGCCGCCCAGGTCGTCGCGAACCCGGACGCGACCGCGGTGGCCTGGGGCAGCACCGCGATCAGCTACGCGGAGCTGGACCGGCGCAGCAATGCACTGGCCTGGCTGCTGCGTCGCCGCGGCGTGAGCACGGACACACCAGTCGCAGTGGCGATCGAGCGCGGCCCCGACCTCATCACCGCGCTGCTGGCCGTGCTCAAAGCCGGCGGCGCCTACCTCCCGGTCGATCCCGCCAGCCCCCCGCCCCGCGTCGCCGTCATGATCGCCGCGGCCGGCGTCCGGCTCGTGCTCGTCACCGGCACCGCCGCCACTTTGACCCAGCTCCCTGAGGTGGACGTGGTCCGCGTCGACGGGATCGGCCTGACTGAGCCCGCGCTGACCGGACCCGCGCTGGCCAGTGACAACCTGGCAGCACCGCCGGATGCGGCGCATCCGCTGAGTCTGGCTTACATCAGCTTCACGTCAGGCTCGACCGGGGTCCCCAAAGGGGTCGCCGTGCCCCAGCGTGCTGTCATCCGGCTGATCAGCAAGCCGATGTTCGCGTCGCTCGGACACGGCGAGCGGGTGCTGCACCTGGCCTCGGTCGCGTTCGACGCCGCCACGCTGGAGATCTGGGGTGCGCTGCTGAACGGGGCTACGGTCGTGGTCGCGCCACCGGGCCCGCTGGGCCTGTCGGACGTCGCCGCGCTGCTGCGGACCGCGGACGTGACGGTCGCGTGGCTCACCGCCGGGCTGTTCGACCAGCTCGCCGAGACCGATCTCGACGCGATCGCCGGCGTCCCCCTGGTCCTGGCCGGCGGCGAAGCGCTCACCCCGGATACGGTCCGCGCCGTGCTTACGGCCCGCCGCGGCCGGCCGCTGGTCAACGGCTATGGACCGACCGAGAACACCACTTTCACCACCTGCCACGTGATGACCGACCCGGGCCAGGTGGGGCCGACAGTGCCGATCGGCCGCCCCATCCAGCACACCACCGTGCGCATCCTCGACGAGCATGGGCAGCCGGTCCCGGTCGGCGTGACCGGGGAACTCTTCACTGGCGGCGACGGCCTGGCTCGCGGCTACACCGGGAACGCCGCCGCCACCGCGCGAGCCTTCGTGCCCGACCCGACCGGGCACGGCGGCCGCCTGTACCGCACCGGAGACCTGGCCCGCTGGCGCGGTGACGGCATCATCGAGTTCGTCGGCCGCGCTGACGACCAGGTCAAGATCCGCGGATTCCGGGTCGAGCCCGGCGAGGTCGCCGCCGTCCTACGCTCCCACCCCGCCGTGCGCGACGCCGTCGTCATCGTCACGAGCAGCGGCGCGCAACGGCGCCTGACCGGCTACGTCACTCCCGCCGACGGCCAGGACCTCGACACGCTAGGGCCCGCGCAACTACGGGACTTCCTCAGCCGCCGGCTGCCCGACTACCTGATACCCGCCGGCTTCAAGGCCGTCGACCGGCTCCCCCTCAACGCCAGCGGCAAAGTCGACCGCGCCGCTCTTCCCGCACCCGACCACGACTCCCGCAGGCCGGCCTCGCCGCCGCGCGGCTCCACGGAGGAGCGGCTCGCCGAAATCTGGTCGCTGCTGCTTCCCGAGGACGGCGGCCGCGATGAGATCGGCCGCGAGGACGATTTCTTCGCCTTCGGCGGCGACTCTCTGCTGGCGGCGCGCCTGATGTTCCGCATCGGTGAGGCGTTCGGCGTCGAACTGGGACTGGCCGCCTTCTATCAGACACGCACGCTTGCCGCCTGCGCCGCCGTCATCGACGCGGCCCGCAGCCGGACAGCACCGTCCACCATCGGCCGCAGGTCCGGGAAGCGCGTCGCATCACCGCACCGCGAGCGGCTAAGCAGAGAGCAGGAAGGCTGATCGTGGCTGAGTACGACTTTCCTACCTCGCTCGGCCAGCGGTGGATGTGGCTGCTGGCCGAGATGAACGACGGAGAGGCCACCTACAACATCCCGTGGGCAGTGTGGCTGGATGGCGCGCTTGACGTCAGCGCGCTGCAGCAGGCGTGGGACGCCCTGCTGGTCAGGCACGAGGCACTGCGCACAACCTTCCGTAACGAGTCCGGCGTGCCGGTGCAGGTGATCCACGACGAGCTGGAGGCGGGGCCGCTCGTGGCCTCCTCCGTGGAGCAACTGGCCGCCAGCGAGCGGGAGCCGGCCGCCTGGGCGATGGTCCACGACCTGGCCCGAGCTCCGTTCGACCTGGCCACAGGGCCGCTCGTACGCACCGCCCTCATCCGGCTGTCACCGCAGTCGCACATGCTGGCCGTGGTGATCCACCACATCGTCGCCGACGGCTGGTCATTCCGGATCCTGTTCGAGGAGCTGTCGGCGGACTACGAGGCGATCAGCGGTGGCGGTGACCCGGTTACCGCCGAACCGCCGATCCAGTACGTCGACTTCGCCATCTGGCAAGTCGAGCACGCGGAGGAAGGCGGGTATACGGCGGCCGAACGCTTCTGGCGAGCGGCCCTGGCCGATGCCCCCCCGGCGCTGCCGCTGCCAACGGATGCCCCGTACCCGGAGCACCCCACTCATCCCGGCCGGGCGGTCAGCACTACGATCGACGCGGTCCTGGCCGACCAGCTCAAACAGCTCGCCACCGAACAGGGAACTACCCGGTTCGCCGTTCTGCTGACCGCGTACGCGGTTGTGCTCGCCCGGCTGACCGGCCGCGACGACCTGCTGATCGCGGTGCCGATGGCGGCCCGCGTCAAACGGGAAACCGAGTCGGTCATCGGTCTGTTCATGAACACCGTCGTGATCCGCGTCCAGATCGACCGGGATGGGACGCTCGCCGATCTGCTGAGGTCGGTCCACGCCGCGACGGTGCGGGCCATGCAGCATCAGGATCTGCCGTTCGCCCGGGTCGTGGAACTGGTCAGGCCCGACCGTGACCCGGCGCGGTTGCCGCTGGTCCAGGTCATGTTCGCGATGGAGGAGTCGTGGACCGTCACTGATCGCGCCGGGCTGCGCTGGCGTCCGGAGCTAGTGGAAAACGGAATGGCCAAGTTCGAGATCGGGCTGACGATCACCGACGCGCCGGCCGGGCCGCAGGTGCGGATCAACTACAACGCCGCGCTGTTCGAGTCAGCCACTCTCGAGCGGCTGGCCGGGAACCTGCACACGGTGCTCGCCCAGATGGCGGCCACGCCCGCGGCCAGAACCAGTGACCTCTTCGTCTTGCCAGAACGCGAAGCCACCGCGATCGCGCAGTGGAACGCGACGGCGAAACCATCGCCCACCGGCGACGACGTGACGCTTCGTGACCTGTTCGAGCAGCAGGCGAGGCGAACCCCCGATGCCATCGCCGTGGTGGGCGACCAGGGCAAGCTCACCTACGCCCAGCTGGACAGCGCCGCTGACGTGATCGTTCAGCGGCTCATCGCGGCCGGAGCGACGAGCGAATCAGTGATCGCCGTCCTGGCGGAGCGTTCGGCTGAGCTGGTCACCGCGCTGGTGGGGGTGGTCAAGGCCGGTGCGGCGTTCCTGCCGCTCGACCCCGAGTACCCGCCAGAACGGCTCGCGTACATGCTCACGGACTCGGGGGCTCAGCTCGTGCTGGCGCAGCGGCACATCGGTAACCTGCTGCCGGAGTCTGGTCCGCCGGTCCTGTACCTCGACGACGACGCGCTGGCCTGGCCGGGCCGTGCCACCCACGTCCACAGACCAGTCGTGCACGTGGACAACGCCGCTTACCTGATCTACACATCAGGCTCGACGGGCCGCCCCAAAGGCGTGATCAACACCCACCGCGGCCTGCTCAACCGCCTGGACTGGATGCGGTCGGCACTATCGTTCGACGCAACCGACGTGCTGCTGCAGAAGACCTCGGTCAGCTTCGACGTATCGGTATGGGAGCTCTTCCTGCCGCTGACCTCCGGTGCCAGCCTGGCGCTGGCCCGGCCAGGCGGCCATCGTGATCCTGGTTATCTGCGCGAGGCGATCGCGTCGTTCGGAGTCACCACCCTGTACTTCGTCCCGTCCATGCTGTACTCGTTCGTGGCCGATACCGAAGCGGCGGACGATCATCCCCGGGCTACCTTGGCCACGCTGCGACGCATCATGTGCGGTGGCGAGGAACTGCCGGTGACGCTGGCTCGCCGTTGCCTGGAAGCGCTGCCAGGGGTGAGCATCCAGATCACCTACGGCCCGGCCGAGGCGGCGATCAGCGTAGCTACCTGGCGTGCCACGCTGACCACGCTGGCCGGCCGGTCGCGCGTCCCCATCGGCGGCCCGGGCAGCAATGTCAGGATTCACATCCTGGACGACCAGCTGCGGCCGGTGCCTATCGGCGCGGTCGGCGAGCTGTACCTCGGCGGAGTCCAGGTCGGGCGCGGTTACCACCGGCGGCCGGCGCTCACCGCACGGCGATTTGTGCCCGACCCCTTCGGCCCGGCCGGCTCGAGGCTCTACGCGACCGGTGACCATGGCCGCTGGTGCCCCGATGGCGCGATCGAGTTCATGGGCCGCGTCGACGGCCAGATAAAGCTGCGCGGCATGCGGATAGAACTCGGAGAGATCGAGGTCGCGCTGCGCGAGCAGCCAGGCGTCAGCGACGCCGCCGTCGGGGTCAGGGAGATCAGGCCCGACGACAAGCGGCTTGTCGGCTACATCGCCGGGCCCACGGCACCCGATGCCGCTGCCCTGCGCACCGCGCTCAAGGCCAGGCTGCCCGATCACATGGTGCCGGCCGCATTTGTCGTGCTCGACGCGCTCCCGCATACCGGGAGCGGGAAACTGGACCGCCGCGCACTTCCCGAGCCAGATTGGGGCGCGGTCACTGGTCAGGCCTCGGTCGCCCCCCGGACGCCGGCTGAAGCGCAGCTCGCGACGATCTTTGCCGAGGTGCTCAGCCTGGCGGCGCCGGTCGGAGTGAACGACAGCTTTTTCGCGCTCGGCGGCCATTCGCTCACCGCGGCCCGGCTGCTAGCCCGCATCCGGGCCGTGGGCGGCGTCGATCTGCCCCTGCGCACGTTGTTCGCCGACCCCACCGTCGCCGGCGTGGCCGCCGCGCTGGACCTCAGTCAGAAAACCGCACCTGGAGATCGGAGGTAGGTCCCCTATGCGCTTCCCGGTGTCACGTTCCCAGCAGGGGATGTGGTTCCTCGATCAGCTCTCGCCCGGCGAACCGACGTTTCACATCCCGTATGCGATCTCGCTCGACGGCCCGCTCGACGTCGGCGCACTGCAGCGGGCGCTGGACGCCGCCGTCGCGCGCCATGCCGGACTGCGGACGAGCATCGTCGCCTTTGACGGCGTGCCCGAGCAGGACGTCGCCGACGCCGGCGCGGTGGTGATCGAACGTATCGAGCTGCCCGAGACGCTGGACGGCGAGGAGCGCATCAGGCAAGCTGAGTCGATCGCGGCCGACCGTGCCCGCCAGCCGTTCGACCTGGCCGCCGGGCCGCTGTTCCGGGTCACGCTGATCCGCACCGAGCCCGATCGGCACCTGTTCGTGCTGGTGATGCACCACGTCATCACCGACGGCACGTCGATGCGAATCCTGCTGGAGGAATTGTCCGCCGGTTACCGGGCCGAGCTGACCGGGGAGCCCGCGTCGCTACCGCCGCTGTGGATGAGCTATGGCGATTTCGCCGTGTGGCAGCAGGACTGGATGAGTGGTGAGGAGCTCGAGCGCCAGCTGAGCTACTGGCGCGAACAGCTCAAGGGCGCACCGCGAGTCCTGGCCCTGCCCGCTGACCGGCCCAGGCCCGCTCGGCTGTCCTCGTGCGCCGCGCGCGCCCGCGTCACCATCGACGACACGACGATCGCGGGCCTGACCGAGGCGGCCCAGGCCGCCAACGCCACCATGTTCATGGTGTTCCTGGCCGGCTTCGCGGTCGTGCTGTCGCGCTACGCGCGCCAGTCCGACTTCGTCGTCGCCACCCAGGCGGCCGGCCGTACCCACACCGAATTCGATCCGATGGTCGGCCTGTTCGCGAATACCATCTTGCTGCGCATGTCGCTCGCCGGCGATCCGAGCTTCGCCGAGCTGCTCGGCCGGATCAGGGACACCACGGCCGATGCGCTGGCGCACCAGCGGCTCCCGTTCGACAAGCTCGTCGAGGACCTCATGCCCGACCGCTCCCTCGCGCACGCGCCGCTCGCGCAGGTCGAGTTCGCCTACCACCCGTCCGCGCCTCCTGGGCTGGACCTGCCTGGTGTCACCTCGACCTGCCGGATGATCTTCACCGAGACGTCGAAACTCGAGCTGGACATGTACGTGGACAGACAGGCGGGCCAGGACACGGCGCTCGTGCTCGACTACAGCGCCGACCTGTTCGGCGCGCCCTGGGCTTACCGGTTCCTGGGCTGCGTGGCGCACCTGCTCGAGCACGCGGCCCGCAATCCGGGCGCTGCGGTGACCGATCTGCCCATGCTGTCGGCCGCCGAGCTCGACGAGCTGATCGCCGGGCGCAACCGCCTGCCCTTCCCCGGGGGTTCCTGGGGGTCGTCCCCCCGGGACAGCACAGCGGGCGGCGGCGACGGCGCGGATATCCGGGATCTGCTCCGGGCCTCGCCGTCCCGCGTCATCGACGGCGGCGGAGAGCTGCCGGTGAGCGAGGTATGCAATCGCGCTGCCCGGCTCGCCCGCACCCTCGCCGACCGTGGCGTCGGACCGGAAACGCTGGCTGGCATCTGCGTCGGGCGCGGAGTGGGCATGCTGACCGCGATGCTCGCCATATGGTGGGCGGGCGGCGCCTACGTGCCGCTGGATCCGGGCTTCCCCGAGGCGCGGCTGATAGCGATGGCCCAGAGCACGAGCCTGCGGTTCATCATCTCCGACGCCGCGAACCGCGATCTCGCCCTGTCGGTAGCCGCGGGCGCCGAGGTGATCCGCGTCGACGACCCGGCACTGGCGGCCGCGCCACCGCTCGCCCCGGTGCCGGTACCAGGCAACGCGCTCGCCTACGTCATCTGTACCTCCGGCTCGACCGGGCGGCCCAAGGGCGTCGCGATCGAGCACCGGGCGATCGCGAACCTGGTCGCGTCGTTCGGGCGCTCGCTCGGGCTCAGCCGCGACGACCGGTTCGTCGCCGTCACGACGCTCTCGTTCGACATCGCCATCCTCGAGCTGCTGCTGCCCCTGGCCCGCGGTGCGGATCTCGTGATCGCGACCTTCCACGAGGCTCGGGAGTCCGACCGGCTGCGGTCGCTGATCCAGCGGGCCGGCGTGACCGCGATGCAGGCGACGCCGCAGACGTGGCGCATGCTGGATCTGGCCGGCGGCGTGCCGGCTAGCCTGCGGCTGCGCCTGTGCGGCGGCGAGGCCCTGCCCGCCGACCTGGCTGAGCGCCTGCTGGCGACCGGTGCCACCCTGTGGAACGTCTACGGCCCGACCGAGACCACGGTGTGGTCGGCGGCCAGAGTCGTCACCAGCGCGGCGGACGCGGCCGAGATCGGGCCGCCGATCGAGCACACCCGCGTGTACGTACTGGACGAGCGCCTGATGCCGGTGCCCGTCGGGGTGGTAGGCGAGGTGTGGCTGGCCGGCCGGGGTGTCGCCCGCAGCTACTACGACCGGCCGAGGCTTACCGCGGGGTCGTTCCGCCCCGATCCGTGGGGCGACGAGCCAGGGACGCGCATGTACCGGACCGGTGACCTTGGCCGGTGGCGGGAGGGTGCGGGCCTCGAGCTGATCGGGCGGAACGACCACCAGGTGAAGGTACGCGGCTACCGCATCGAGTGCGGCGAGATCGAGGCCCTGCTGCGCGCGCACCCTGGCGTGCGCCAGGCGGCCGTCATCACCGCCGACAGGGCCGGCGAGCCCGAGCTGGTGGCGTACATCGTGCCCCGCCGGAACAGCTCCGTGGCGCAGCCAGGCGCGGACGTACTCGAGGAGCTGCGGCCGCACCTGCGGGCCGCGCTGCCCGAGTACATGGTCCCGTCGCTCGCGGTCACGCTGCCCGCGCTGCCGCTGACGCCGAACGCCAAGGTCGACCGGGCCGCGCTGCCCGCTCCGCAGTGGGGTGGTTCGCCATCGGCGGTCGAGCGGGTCGAGCCCAGGAACCCGGTCGAGGCCACACTCGTCCGGATCTGGAGCGACATCCTGGCCACGCATGAGCCGGTCGGCGTGCACGACAATGTCTTCGCCGCGGGCGGGCAGTCGCTGACCGCGACCAAATTCGTCGTCCGCGTCGCCGAGACCTACGGCGTGAACCTGCCGGTTCACCATGTCTTCGCCAGCCCCACGGTCGCACAGCTGGCTAAGATCATCGCCGCCGATCCGGACTTCGACCGTGCTACGCGCTCGTCCCGCCACGCCGATCTCGACGCGCTCAGCGACGAGGACCTGGACGATCTGCTGCGCGCGGCGCTGGCCCAGCGGCATCGGCGCCAGGCGATGACGGAGAACTCCGATTCCTGATCCGGTCCGGAAGGCCCGCGGCTGAACCAGCGGCACCAGCGGACCGCGGAGACCACCAGCGGCGCACCTGAGGCTGATGCTGCCGCGATACCCGAACGAGCTGACCAAGGTAATTTTCATTTAATAACAAGCCATTACGACACGGCACAGCTCGCTATCTGCGGCTATTACGGATCGTATCCGCCGTTGACAGAATGGGCGCCGCTAATTCGCTGTTAATTCGCTTGAGTGACGCTCGCGGGTCGCCGCGACCAGAGCCCAGGAGTCCGCGCGGAGCAGGCTGTGCGTACCTGACCCGCCCTCTTGTCAAACCGGGATGATCGAGTAAGGTCGATGCTGAGCATTACATCCGTCTTCGCGGCATTTGCCTCGCGAGGACGTTGTTTGCAATGTCTCGGCAGTTTGCTGTCTTAGGAACGGCCCATAAGCAAACCGGTCTTCGAGTGCTGGTCGGCCGGCCCGTCGACCAGGTGGGGATACCAGGGAGGTCCGGTGGAGGGCGGGGGGGGTTCGCAGGTACCCGGCGGTGCGTATCCGCAGCTGGAGCCGGAGTGGGTCGACGAGATCCTGCTGGCCGGCCCCCCAGACGAGGTGTGCCTGCAGTTGGCCGAGCCGGTTACCCGGGCAGATCTGCGCCGGCTCGTGGCCGGGCGGCATCGCGCCCTGGCCGAAGCGGGGCTGCGGCGCGGCGGCTCCGTCGTCCTGTGCCTAGCTCCCTCGCTGGCGTTCATCACCAACCTGCTGGCCGCCTGGCAGATCGGCGCGCAGGCCGCGCTGCTCGACTACCGGCTGACCAAGTACGAGGTGGACAACGCGCTGGAGCGGCTGCTGCCGCAGGTCGTGGTGACAGCAGGAAAATCCGTCGGCGGCCCGCTCCGCGGTTTCGCCGAGATCACCGAGGAGGTAGCCGGGTATCCAGGGCGCCCCGCGGCTACCGCGCACGCCGTGATCCAGCTCAGCTCGGGATCGACCGGCCCGTCCAAGGTCATCGCCCGGGAGGCCGCGGACCTCGTCGAAGAGGTCAAGCGCTACACCATGATCGACGGCATGCCCGCCAGCGGCGAGCGGGTCGTGTGCATGGCCTCCATGGTGCACGTGCTCGGCCTGGTCGGCGGCCTGCTCTACAGCCTGCACGCCGGGGTGAACCTGACGATCCCGGCCCGGATGACCGCCGACGGGATCTTGTCCACCGTCGGCGCCAGCTCCCAGCCGACCACCCTGCTTGGCGTGCCCTTTCACATCGAGCTGCTGGCCTCGGTCCAGCAGCCGCCGGAGCTGCCCCAGCTCACCGGCATGACCACTGGCGGTGAGCTGGTCCGCGCGGACGTCTACACCAAGTTTGCGGACCGCTACGGCGTACGGCTGGGGAACATGTACGGGATGACCGAGCTCGGCGTCATCGCGACCGACCTGTTCGGGAAGAACCGGCCCGCGGTGCTGCCCGCGCCGGGGATCACCGTGCGGGAAGAGGGCGGAGAGCTGCACATCGCCATGCCGGCCTCGCCGTATCTCGGCGTGCAGGACCCGGCGAGGTGGTCGGACGGCTGGCTGCACACGAAGGACGCGGGCACCGTGGACCCGCAGACCGGCCTGGTCCGGGTGCTCGGGCGGCGCGACTCGCAGGTATCAGTGGGCGGCCTCAAGGTGGACCTGACCGAGGTGGAGCACACGCTCGCCGCGCTGCCCGAGGTAGACGGCGCGGTGGTGGTGCACGACCAGGCGATCGAGGCCTACCTGGTGCTGGCCGAAGGGGCCGAGACGGCCGCGGTCGAACGTGAGATCACAACCCGGCTGGCCGCGTACAAGCGGCCGCGGCGGCTGCACGTGGTCAGCCAGCTACCCCGGACGGCAACCGGGAAGCTCGTCCGCGACCAAGCCGTGCTCCGGGGCACGGAGCCCACCTAGGAAGGAAGCTCGCAGCCATGATCGATGAGATCCGCCGGTTTGTTCTGGATTCGCTGACGGACATGAACTACAGCATCGATGACATCGACGACGACACCACGCTCGGCCCGGCCGGGGCCGACCTGGAGTCGCTCGCCCTGGCCGAGCTCGCGGTACGGGTGGAGGACAAGTTCGCGGTGAAGTTCGACGACGACGAGAGCGAGGCGCTGGCCGGGATGACCGTCGGCGAGTTCTGCCAGACGGTCGCGCAGCGGATCCAGCCCGCCCCGGCGCACTGACATGTCCGGCGTACCCGACCGGTCCGACGTCCTGGAGATGCTCGCCAGCTACGGCGAGCGCCAGCCGGAGCAGGTCCCTGAGACGATCAACTCCCTGGAACTGGTCTGGCTGCTGCATCAGATCGAGCAGCGATACGGCGAATTCGACGTCGACGACGACACGATCATCCAGATGTCGACCGTCACCGGCGCGCTCGACGTACTGCGAAGCAGGGGCGTCGGGTCGGGGCATGACTGAAGGAACCGTTGCGGCCCCGGTCGCCCGCCGGGGTCCGGGTCCGGTGGTGGTGACCGGCGCGGGTGTGCTGTCCGCGTACGGCCGGGGCACCGAGGCGCTGCTGTCCGGAGTGCTCTCCGGCCGTCCCGCTTTCGGGCCGGTGGATCGGTTCGACGCCAGCAACCGCCGGGTCCGGGTGGCCGCGGTCATGCCAGGCTCGCCCGATCTGCTCACCGAGGTGGCCCGGGCCACCAGGGAGGCCTGCGACGACGCGGGCCTGACCGCAGCCGAGCGTGCCCGCAGCCCGTTGTTCCTGGCCATCCACGGCGACCCGGAGCTGGCCCGGGCCCCCGAACCCGGTCAGCCGGGGCTCGGTCCCGACGCGCTCACGGCCGAGGTTGCCAACCGCGGCGGCCTGGCCACCCACGGCCTGCGCTGTTACATGTCGGCCTGCGTGGCCGCCAGCACCGCGATCGCCGACGCGGCCGCGAGCATCGCCCGCGGCCAGGCTGACCGGGTGGTCGTGGCCGGCGGGTACCTGGTCGACTCCGATCAGTTCGCGCTGTTCGACGCGGGCCGCGTGCTCGCGGCCGACGGCCAGGTCCGGCCATTCAGCGCCAACCGCCGGGGGCTGCTGCTCGGCGACGGCGTTGGCGCGGTCGTGGTCGAGTCGGCGCAATCCGCGCGGGCCCGGCGGGCGCCGGTGCTGGCGCGGCTGGCCGGCTGGGGTCGGGCCGGCGACGCCTACCATCCGGTCCAGCCGCACCCGGAAGGCCGCGGCATGGCCCGGGCGATCACGGCCGCGCTGCAGCGGGCTGGTCTCGGACCGGACGGGCTCGGCTACGTCAACGCACACGGTTCCGGTACCGCGCACAGCGACCCGGCGGAGACCAGTGCGCTGCGGCTCGCGCTCGGCGAGGCGGCCGGCACCGTGCCGGTCAGCTCGACCAAATCGCTGCACGGCCAGGTGCTCGAGGCGTCCGGCGTGCTCGAGCTGATCGTCACCATGCTGAGCGCTGGCCAGGGCATCCTCCCGGTCAATGCCGGATTCCTCGGCCTCGACGACGAGTGCCGCCTGAACCTGGTGCTCGGCGAGCCGCTGGCCGCCACCCCGGAGTACGCGATGAGCCTCAACGCCGCCTTCGGTGGCGCGAACACCGCGCTGGTCGTCGGCCTGCCATGACCACCCCCGTTTCCCTGGCCGCACCGGGCGTCCTCGGCCTCGCCGAACTGCACGCGGCGGCGACGGCGGCGGCCCTGTCCGTGACGGCGTCCGGGTGCTGGCCGGAAACGGACGCCGACGTCGAGGTGACGCCGCTGGCGGGCTTCATCGAGTCGGCTTTCAGCCCGCTGATCGCCGAGGTCGCCGGGCGGGTGCTGCGCCGCCGGGCGGCGGTCGTGGTGGCGCCGGACGACGCGGCTGAGGGCGGCCCTGAGCTGGCCGCCACCGACGGGGCGGTCCCGGATGTGGCCGCTGAAGACGGCACGGTGACCGCCATCGTGCTGGTGACTGCCCTCGGCGACGTCACGAGCGCCGCCCGGGTCGCAGCCGCGGTGGACGCGGGCAAGCGCGTCCCGCCGCTGCTGTTCTTCCAGTCCGTTCCGAATGCCGTGGCCGGGTACCTGGCCGCGCGCTGGCACCTGACCGGGCCGGTCGTGTGCGTCAGCGAGACCGGCGCGGCCGTGGACGCCGCCGCGCTGCTGCTCGACGACGCGGACGCGGACGAGGCCCTGATCGTCAGGGCCGACCTGGGGGTAACCGGGGGCGCCAGGGACCGCGCCGCCGCGATTCTCGTGACCGGCCCGACCGGCCGGCCCGGCATCGATCTAAGGGAGCGGCATGAACATCCTCGACATAGACCATATTGAGCTGTACGTGGGCGATGCGGTCGCGGCGGCTGCCACCATGTGCAGCGACTACGGCTTCCGCGTCTACGGCCGCGGCGGCCCGGATACCGGGTTGCCCGAGCAGCGCAGCGTCCTGCTCGGCCAAGGTGACATCAGGGTCCTGCTGACCTCGGGGCTGAACAAGGACCACCCCGCCAGCCAGTTCGTCGCCCGGCACGGCGACGGAGTAGCCGTCACCGCCTTCGCCACCGACAACGCCGCCGCCGCCTACACCGAGGCGGTGGCGGCCGGCGGGACCGGTATCCACCAGCCCCGTCCCTGGGAGAACGAGGAGACCAGCATCGTCACCGCCGAGGTGGCGGGCTTCGGCGACGTGGTCTACCGGTTCGTCGAGCGGCACGCCCCGGACGCCGCCTTCCAGCCGGGCGCGATCGTCATGGAGCCTGGCGCCGCGGCCGGCGCGGACGAGGACCTGCTGCGCATCATCGACCACGCGGCGGTGTGCGTGCCGCCCGGCGAGCTCGACGCCACGGTGGCCTTCCACGAGCGGGTCTTCGGCTTCTCGGTCACCTTCCAGGAGTACATCGAGATCGGCGATCAGGGCATGATGTCCAAGGTCGTGCAGAGCCCCTCAGGCGGCGTGACCTTCACCATCCTGGAGCCCGACCTCACCCGCCGGGCCGGTCAGATCGACGACTTCCTGGCCTGGCACGACGGTGCCGGGGTGCAGCACGTCGCGTACCTGACCAAGGACATCGTGCACGCGGTCAGGACTTTCGCCGAGCGCGGCGTGGAGTTCGCCGAGTCGCCGGGCAGCTACTACGAGATGCTGTCCGCCCGGCTGGGCACGACCGACATCGAGATCGAAGCGCTGCGCCCGCTCAGCATCCTGGTCGATCGCGACCACTGGGGCCAGATGTACCAGATCTTCGCCAAGTCCACGCACATCAGGCGCACTTACTTCACCGAGCTGATCGACCGGCACGGCGCGCGCACGTTCGGCACCAGCAACATCCCCGCGCTGTATGCCGCCAAGGAGCGCGAGCTGGCCGGGCTCCGCGAGGCGGCCACCCCGGTCCGGACCTGACCCGCCCCCTCCATCCCCTGCAGATCCTGCCCCACCCCGGAAGGAATGATCTGTGAGCATTTCTGTCTCGCCGTCGTTCACGCTGACGGAAGAGGAACGCTCGCTGCTGCCGTCGGATGCCGACGTCGAGTTCTATGCCGAGCACGGCTGGTACCTCAGCAAGAAGCTGTTCACCGACGAGGAGGCGGACGAACTGGTCGCGGCGAGCGAGCGGTACTACGCCGGCGAGCGTGACCGCACCCTGCCGGTGCGCCCGCCGAAGCTGGCGTACTGGGACCCCAGCCAGGGCGACGTGCAACGGCACAACGACTACGTCCACTACGAGCACGACGGCCTGGCCGGGCTGCTGCGCAAGCCGCTGATCGGCGCCGTCGCCGCCGCCCTGGCCCAGTCCGCTGAGATCCGCGTGTTCCAGTCGACGCTGATCTACAAGCCGCCGATCGCCACCGAGCCGACCAACGTGGTGCCGTGGCACTTCGACAAGCACTACTGGTCCACGTGCACCTCGGACAGCATGCTGACCGCGTTCATCCCGTTCCACGACTGCACCGAGGAGATGGGCACCATCACCATGGTCGATGGCAGTCACCGGTGGCGGGAGATGGGTCGCGACGACACGATGACCAGGCATTTCGCCGAGCGGGACCATGACGACCTGGAGCGCGTGCTGGCCGGGAACGCGGCCTTCAACCAGGCCGAGGTGGTCAAGATCCCGATGATCATCCCGAAGGGGCACATGAGCTTCCACCACTGCCGGACCTACCACGGCAGCCCGGCCAACCGCAGCTCGCGCCCGCGCCGGGCCGTCTCGCTCCACCTGCAGGACGCCGGCAACGCCTACCGCCGGTACGAGCTGAGTACCGGTGAGGTCCTCGCCTACAACCACGACGTCCTCGTCCGGCGGACCCCGGACGGGCGGCCCGACTACAGCGACCCCCGCTTCTGCCCGGTGCTGTGGCAAGACCCGGCATCGGCTGACCGACACCACCCGCAGGAGGTATGACAATGTCCCGTTACGACTGGGGCCAGCGGCATCCCGGCATCGACCGGCTCGAAGAGCAGATCAAGGAAACCAGGAACGCGGTCGTCTCCCACCCCGTGTATGCCGCGCTGGACAGCCGCCCCGCGATCTTGACGTTCATGGAACACCACGTGTTCGCGGTCTGGGACTTCATGTCGCTGCTGAAGTCGCTGCAGCGCAGCCTCACCTGCGTGGACCTGCCGTGGGTACCCACCGGCCCGACCGGCAGCCGCCGCCTGATCAACGACATCGTGCTCGTAGAGGAGAGCGACGAGCTCCGCGGCGGCTTCATCAGCCACTTCGAGCTCTACCTGGCCGGGATGACCGAGGCGGGCGCGGACACCTCGGTCATCGGCGCCTTCATCGACAAGCTCCGCGCGGGGCGGCCGGTGCTCGACGCGGTCGAGGAGACCGGCGTGCCGGCCCCGGCGGCCGACTTCGTCCGGCTCACCTGGGGCCTGATCACCAAGGCGCCGGTGCACGTGCAGGCGGCGGCGTTCGCATTCGGCCGCGAGGACCTGATCCCCGAGATGTTCAGCCAGGTCGTCGGCGTCAACGAGCGCGTCGGGTCGCTCGGCACCTTCGTCGACTACCTGGCCAGGCACATCGAGGTCGACGGAGAGGAGCACACGCCGATGGCGATGCAGATGCTGGCCGACCTGTGCGGCGAGGACGACGCCAAGTGGGCCGAATGCGCCGAGACGATCAACCTGGCGCTCGCGGCCCGGGCTCGGCTGTGGGACGGCATCCTGACCGCCATCGGCGACCGGGCGGCGGCGGTCTGACGGCGCCGGGAACAGGGGCCGAGGCGATCGTGGCTGACTCCGCCGAGCTGTACCGGACCGTGCGGCTGATCAGGCGGTTCGAGGAGAAGGCGATCGAGCTCGTCCGCAGCGGCGTGATCGTCGGGGGCATCCACCCCTACATCGGCGAGGAGGCGATCGCGGCGGGCGTCTGCGCCGCGCTCGCCCCCGACGACCTGATCACCAGCACCCATCGCGGCCACGGGCACGTGCTGGCCAAGGGCGCCGACCCGGCGCGCATGCTGGCCGAGCTAGCGGGCCGTGAGACCGGGCTCAACCGCGGCCGCGGCGGGTCGATGCACGCCGCGGACGCCAGCGTGGGCATCTACGGCGCCAACGCCATCGTGGGCGCCTCGGCCGCGATCGCGGCCGGGGCGGCCTGGTGGCATCGGCGGGCCGGGCACGACCGGGTCGTCGTCACGTTCTTCGGCGACGGCGCGGTCAACCAGGGGGTGCTGCTCGAGGCGCTGAACCTGACGTCGCTGCGCCACCTGCCGGTCATCTTCGTCTGCGAGAACAACGGGTTCGCGACGTCGATGCGGATGCGGGACACCACGGCGGGCACGGTCACCGGCCGGGCCGAGGCGTTCGGCATCCCAGCCGGGACCGTCGACGGGATGGATCCCGAGGCGGTCCAGGCCGCGGCGGCCGGCGCCGTGGCCCGGGCCCGCGCCGGGGAAGGCCCGGCGTTCCTGGAGTGCCTGACCTACCGGTTCGACGCCCACCACACCTGGGAGCACGCCGTCCGCCCGCGCTACCGCACGGACGAGGAGGTCACCGCGGGCCGCGGCCGGGACCCGGTGGAGATCCAGGGCGCGCGGCTGCCCGCCGGGCTGCGGGCAAAGATCGATGCGGAGATCGACGACCTGCTCGACGAGGCCAGGAGGTTCGTGGACGCCAGCGCCGAACCCGACCCGGCCGGGGCCCTGGACTACCTGTACGCAGAAGGCCTGCGCGGGCGGGCGGGAGCGACCTGATGCCACTGCTTTCTTACCTGCGGGCGCTCAACCGGGCGCTGGCCGCCGAGATGGACCGCGACCCGGCCGTCTGCGTGTTCGGCGAGGACATCGGGATCGCGGTCAGCAACGTCACCACCGGGCTGCTCAAGCGGTTCGGGCCGGACCGGGTCATCGACATGCCGATCTCGGAGCAGGCGTTCACCAGCTTCGCGACCGGGGCGGCGATGTCCGGCGCCCGGCCGGTGGTGGAGTTCCAGATACCGGCCCTGCTATTCCTGGCGTTCGAGCAGATCGCCAACCAGGCGCACAAGTTCTCACTGATGACCGGGGGGCAGTTCAGCGTCCCGGTGACCTATCTGCTGCCGAGCTCCGGCTCCCGGGTGGGCTGGGCCGGACAGCACTCGGACCACCCGTACAGCCTGTTCGCCCATGTCGGCGTCAAGACCGTGGTGCCAGCCACGCCGGCCGACGCCTACGGCCTGCTGGTCAGCGCGATCCGCGACGACGACCCGGTGATCGTGTTCGGCCCGGCGGGCGCGGTGGCGCGGCGCGAGGACCTCGACTTCGGCGCGCTGGCCCCGGTTCCGCTCGGCGTCGGCCGGGTGCATCGGCCGGGGACCGACGTGACGGTCGTGGCGGTCGGCCACCTCGTATACGACGCGCTCGCGGTCGCGGACGAACTCGCGGACACGATCTCGGTCGAGATCTTCGACCCGCGCACGCTGTACCCGTTCGACTGGGCCGGCCTGGCGGGGTCGCTGGAGCGCACCGGCAGGCTCGTGGTGATCGATGACTCGAACCGGAGCTGCGGGATCGGCGGCGAGATCCTGGCCACCGCGGCCGAGGAGATGCACCTGACCGCGCCGCCGAAACGGGTCACCCGCCCGGACGGCGCGGTACTGCCGTTCGCCCGTGAGCTCGACCTCGCGCTGCAGCCGACCCGTGGCCAGCTGCGCGCGGCGATCGAGGCGGTGGTCAAGCGCAGCTGACGCTCAGCGGGTGCCGTAGTCGAAGACGCCGAAGATGTTGCCGGCCGGGTCGCGGAACGCCCCGGTCTTCATGGTGCCGGCGGACCCGTAGAGCGCGGCGCGCGCCTCGCTCTTCAGCGCGGGCACCGATGGGTCGGTGACGGGCGACCCGCCGAGTTCAGAGGCCCGGCTGAGGACCTGCGCCACGTCGCCCACCTTCGCGTAGACGGTGGCCCAGCGGGCCTGCGTGCCTCCGCCGAGACCGCCCATGATCCCCCGGCCCGCGCCGGTGTCTACCGCCGCGTAGGCCGGGAAGGAGCGGTCGACCGTCCAGCCGAATAGGTCTGCGTAGAACTGCTGCGTCCGGGCCGGGTCAGAACCCATCACCTCGAACCAGGTAGCTGGCTCTCCCGAACCCGCCGACCGGGTCGGCTCTTCTCTGCCCGCGGGCACAGCCGCGACGCGCACCAGGCCGACCAGCAGGCCGTCCGGGTCGGCGACCATGGCCCTGCTGCCCGCGGGACCAAAGCCGGTGACCGGCATGGCGGTCGTGCCGCCGAGCGCGCTGGCTCGGTCGAGCGTGACCCGCAGGTCGTCCGTCTCGACGTAGAACACCGTCCCCGGGCGGCCAGGCGGGTTCTTGCGGATCCCGCCATTGATCCCGCCGCCGCTCCGGGTGTCGATCGTGGTGTAGCCACCGCCGGACGTGCCCCGCAGTTCCCAGCCGAACAGCTTCCCGTAGAACGCCACCAGCGGTGCGTCGTCGGCGGCGCAGATCTCGAAATGCACTACCGCGGATCCCACAACCCATGCTCCTTCGCCGTAACGTGCCTGACAGTGAACGCCGCGGCCCCGGTGAGCGCCACCGCGGCACGGAAGCCGGGGGGCGCCGCGAAGTCCGCGACCCGATGCGGTCCCGGCGGCTCGACCGGGCAGACGACGGCACGGTCCCGCACCGGCATGCGCAGGTTGACCCACAGCCGGCCACCATTGGCCTTGACCACGGCCTCCTTGCGCGCCCACAGGGCGGCGAACCGGTCGCCTTGGTCGCCTGGGCCGCCGTCGGCGACGTAGCTGGCCTCGGCGGCCGGGAAGAACCGGGCGGACAGCCGGACGGGATCCAGGCCGGGGACCACCTGCTGGATATCCACGCCTACCGGGCGGCCGGTGCTGACCGCCGCCGCGACCATGGCGCCGGAGTGCGACAGGCTGGTGTGCAGCCCGGACCATGGCGGCAGCAGCCCCGGCTTGCCGTGCGGCCCGGCGGCCCAGTGCAGCTCGGCCGGCGGCACGCCGAGCTCCCGTCCGGCCAGGATCCGCAGCGCCCCGTGAGCCACCGTGAACCGCAGTCGGTCGCCCGGGTCGTCCAGATCGGCGGCACGGGCCCGCTCACCCGCGTCGAGCACCTCCCGGCACTGGTCCACAGCCGCCGACGGCAGGTGAGTGCCGATCAGCCAGACGCGGACGGTACCGGTCACGAACGGACGTCGGTGATCAGGGCAGCCAGCCGCCTGACCCCCTCGTCGATCCGGTCGGCCGTCAGCGCGCTGCACGACAGCCGGATCGCCTGAGTGCCGCCGCCATCCAGGTAGAAGAAGCTCATCGGCGTCCACAGCACGCCGTAGTCGCGGGCCGACAGCTCCAGCAGCTTCTCGTCGGTGCGGACCGGCGTGGTCAGCACCGCGAAGAAGCCGCCGCTCGGCGAGTTCCAGCCAAGGGCCGGGTCGGCGGCGAAATTCCGCTCGAGCGCCGCCAGCAGCGCGCGCAGGTTGTGCCGGTAGAACGCGATCTTCTCGCGGTTCGCGGCGCGCAGGTTGTACCCGCACGACACCAGGACACCGCCGATGACCGCCTGGGCGATCGGCGACGTGTTGACGGTGACCATGCTCTTGACCGTGGACAGCTCGTCGGCCAGCAGGCTGCACCGGCCGTCCGCGCCGACCACGGTCTGGTCCGCGACCAGGAAGCCGACCCGGGCGCCGGGGAACACCGACTTGGCAAACGAGCCGAGGTAGATCACCCGCTGGTCGGTGTCCAGGGCCTTCAGGGCCGGGCTGCGCCGGTCGTCCAGGCCGAACAGGCCATACGGGTCGTCTTCCAGGATCAGCAGGTCTTCGGCCGCCGCCGTCTCGATCAGCCCGCGGCGCACCTCGGCGGTCAGCGAGACGCCGGACGGGTTGGCGAAGTTCGACACCACGTACAGCGCCACCGGGCGGCGCCCGCTGGCGCGGACCTCGCGGGCGACCCGGGCGACCGTCTCCGGGCGCAGGCCCTCGGCTGTCTCCGGGACACCAACCACGGGGATGTCCAGGACGCGGGCGGCGCCGGTCAGGCCGACGTAGCAGGGCTCCGCGGCCAGCACGACGTCCCCGGGACCCGCGCAAAGCCCGCGCAGGGCGATGATCATCGCCTCCTGGCAGCCCGCGGTCACCATGACCGCGTCGGCAGGCACGCGGATGTCCTCGTCTATCTCGAGCATCCGGGCGATCATCTCGCCGAGCTGGCCGTTGGTCCGGCCGTACTGCAAGATGGCCTGCCGGACGCGCGCCTCGTCCATCCCCTGGCCGCGCAGGTGGGCGACGTAGGCACCGAGATAGCGTTCGACGTCCTCGACGGCGTAGAACTCGTCGTACGGCCGGCCAGCGGCCAGCGATATCGCCGCCGGGAAGCGTCCCGCCACCTCGTTCAGGAAATTCATGGACGCAGCCACCGGATCGGTGACTGATGTGTGCAGCGCTTCGCGCACCAGCTTGACCATCGACCGGGCACCCTGCCTCAGTGACATGACCGCATCGCGGCCGACGCCGAACACCCTTGCCGGACCGGGCATTCCGGTACTAGATATTCTAATCACGGCGCGGTGCCCGTCCCTAGGCTGGGACGGCCGCGTGGCGCCGGCCGACCCGCAGAAAGGTGTCCGCGCTGTGCCCCTCGACCCGCAGCTGCAGGCCATGCGTGACCAGCGCGAGCGAGACGGTGCCGCGCCGCTCTACACGATGACGCTGGCCGAGGCCAGGGCCGCGGACCTGGCCTCGATCCGGGCCAGCGCCGGCACGCCCGAGCCCGTCGCCTGGGTCCGCGACCTGATGATCCCAGGGCCCGGCGGCGAGCTGCCGCTGCGGCTGTACCTTCCCGCTCTCGGCGGGCCGCTGCCGGTGCTGTTTTACTTCTTCGGCGGCGGCTGGGTGCTTGGCACCATCGACACGGCGGACGGAGTCGCCCGGAGCATGGCCAACAGCTCCGGGGCGCTGGTCGCCGTGCCCGGCTACCGGCTCGCTCCCGAGCACCCGTTCCCGGCGGCGATCGACGACTGCTACGCGGCGGTGCGGTGGGTCGCCGGGCACGCGGCGGAGATCGGTGCCGACCCCGGCCGCCTCGCGGTCGGCGGCGACAGCGCCGGCGGCAACCTGGCCGCGGCGGTGGCGCTGCGGGCCCGGGACGACGGCGGCCCGGCCCTGGCCGGGCAGCTTCTCGTCTACCCCAACACCGACCAGCTCGCCGACGACCAGTCGATGCGCAGCGCGGACGATCCGCATCTGTTCAACCGCCACTCCGTGGCCTGGTACCGCCAGCATTACCTGACCGATCCCGGCGACGCGGGCAGCCCGCTCGCCTCACCGCTGCGCGCGGAGAGCCTGGCCGGGCTGCCACCAGCCCTCGTCATCACGGCCGAGTACGACCCGCTGCGCGACCAGGGCGAGGCGTACGCCCGGCGGCTGGCTGCCGAAGGCGTCCCGGTGGAGCTCAGCCGGTACCCTGGCATGGCCCACGGGTTCTTCACCATGGCAGGCACCGTCAGCGCGAGCCGGGACGCGATCGCGCAGGCCGCGGCGCAGGTGCGGACCTGGCTCGCCGTCGGCTAACCCGCGCGCGGCCCGGTGCCGAACGCGGCCAGGCTCAGGTAGCGCAGCTGTGGATCGTAGTCGGCCAGCACCAGGAGATCCGGGGCGCCGGCCCGGGCAAGCTCGTCGATGAGCTCCCACCAGACATCGGTGGACGGCTGCCCGGGCGGCGCCACCCGCACCGGCCCGGCTGGTGACGCGGGGGCGGGCCAGACCACGTCGGCGGCGGCGCTGAGCACCAGGCTCACGGCGGGCCGGCCTGCCGCCAGCCCCGCGAGGTCAGCGTTGGCCAGGGCGGCGACGTCGCCGGGGGTGACGCCTGGATGCTGGCGCAGCCCGGTGACCCGGGCCGGCCCGATCGCGCTGGCGTCGTCATGGCGAGCATCGCCGGGGCTGGCCCGGCCAGGGCTGTTACCGTCGAGGCCGTTGGCGTAGAGCATCGCGACCGCCCGGTGCTGCGACGGCAAAATCGCCGGGCTCTCGTAGGGCAGGGCAGCCTGCTCGGCGACCACAAGCAGCACCCGCTGGACCCCGGCCGACGCAGCGTACTCGCGGGCCATCCGCAGGCCGCTGAAGGCGGCGGCGGAGCCCTGGTCACAGACGGCGAACGCCATCGGCTCGCCCGGGGTGAGGTGACTGAGATACGCGGCGGTCTGGCGGCCGGGCCGCAGGTCGTGGACTGAGAATGCGAGCACGAGCAGGCCGGCGGGCTCGTTGGCCGGCACGACGGACCCGATCAGGGCCCCGGCCATCTCACCGTAGGAATGACCCAGGCCGGGGGAGGACGGCTCGCCGAAAGGGGCGGCCGGCACGTCGCGACCGTAAGGCCGGCCCATGTCCGCCAGGTACTCGCCGACCCGGGCCCGGTTCTCGCCGTCGGCGAGGAACGCGGCGGGCCCGGTGAAGGAGCGCCGGGCGGCCCGGACCAGGTGCAGGTCGTACCGGTTCGGTGGTCCGCCCGGCGGGCGCGCGGCGAACACAGCGACTAGCTTGGCCGCGAATTACCGGCGACGCACCTGGCCAGATCTCCCACGGTTTTCATCTGATCCTGATCCATCTGCTCGACATCGATGAAAATCTCCAGCTGCTCTTCGCACTCCAGCAGCAGCTCGAGCGCCAGCGTGGAGCTGAGCCCCAGTTCCTCCATCAGCCGCATGTCCTCGGTGACCGGCTCGGGACGGTCGAGCAGCCGAGCCAGCGTGATGGTCATCGTGTCGACCACGCGCCGCACGAACTCAGCATCCACGCCGTTGTCTGGTGTTGCCATCTCGGGGTCTCCTCCGCTCGCTTTCCGGGGCTCGCTCGGTCAGTGCTGGAATACCATCGCCGCGAACGTGGCGCCGCCACCGGCGCCGACCGCGGCGGCGAGGTAGCTGTCGCCCGGCTGGAGCAGGCCGCGCTGGCACGCGGTCTGGTAGTTGACGAACAGGTCCGCGCAGAAAACATGGCCGCTGTCCGGGATGTTGTCCAGCACCACCCGGTCGCGCGGGAACTTGAGCAGC
>JBEKJP010000075.1:0-43395 GCA_050011155.1 Streptosporangiaceae bacterium | reverse complement strand
CCGGCCCGCTCCATGATCCGCAGCACCTCGGGCGGGATGCTCACCCCGGGGACCTCGTTGGCCAGGTAGTCCGCCTCCTCGAAGCTGTGCAGCGGGGTGACCGAGAGCAGCAGCGGGACCTGCTCGGCGGGCAGAGCCTCGGCGGCCAGCGCGTCGGCCATCCGGCGCAGCGCCCCGAGCTCGTAGACCGGCCTGCTGACCAGGAAGTGCGCGCCGGCCCGGACCTTGGCCCGGGCCCGGGCGATCTCGGCCTCCGGGTCGCGGGCGCCGGGGTCGACCCGCGCGCCGATGCAGAACGAGGTCGTGGTCGCGGTGGCCAGGCCGTTGGAGTCGCGGCCCGCGTTCAGCCCGGCCAGCAGCGCGATCAGGCCGAGCGAGTCGACCTCCCAGATGCCGTCCACGGCCGGGTAGTCGCCGAGCACCGGCGGGCTGCCGGTCGTGCAGATCACGTTGCGCAGGCCCAGGGCGTGGGCGCCGAGGAGTTCGGCCTGCAGCGTCATGATGGTCTTGTCCCAGGTGGTGATCGCGGCGATGGTCTCCACGCCGGCCTGCGCCTGCAGGTGCAGGGCCAGGTCGAGCGAGTCGGAGCGGGTACGCGCGCTCTGGGCCGGCTGGACCGTGAACACCCCGGCGCCCTGCGCCTGCAGCACCGCCACGGCCTCCAGCGCCTCGTCGGGGCGGCCGCCCGAGGCGATCGCGGCCCCGACGACGGTCCGGCCGCTGGCCAGCTGGTCGGCCAGCTGTTCGGCGGGCGGGCTGGCCAAGGTCGGCCCGGCCACTTCGGTTCCGGATATTACGGATCCGGACTTTCCGGTCTGGGATTTTCCGGCCTGGGATATTCCGGCCTGGGATATTCCGGTCCCGGCGGGGTGGGGGCGGGCGGATCCGGGTGGTGGCTCCCGCTGGACCGCGCCGGCGGCGGCGCGGATGTGCGCGGGGGTGGTCCCGCAGCAGCCGCCGACCAGGGACACCCCGGCGTCGGCGAAGCGGCGGAAGTAGCGGGCGAAGTAGCCGCCGTCGATGCTGAACTCGAAGCTGCGCGGCCCGGTGCGCCGCGGCTGGCCGGCGTTGGGCTGCGCGCTGACCGGCACCGAGGCGTAACGGACCAGGTCCTGGGCCACGGTGAGCATCCGCTGGGGGCCGATCGTGCAGTTGGTACCGACCATGGCCACCGGCAGGGCGGACAGCGCGATGGCGACCTCACGCGGGGTCTCGCCGCCCAGGGTGTGCGCGTCGTCGGCGAAGGTGGCCTGGGCGATGACCGGTACGTCGGTGAGGCTGGCGGCCACCTGGACTGCCTCGATGAGCTCGTCGAGGTAGCCGAAGGTCTCCAGGATGAGCAGGTCTACTCCCGGCCCCGCGATCAGGGCCTGGAGCTGCTCGCGGATGACCTCGGCTCGTTCGGCCGAACCGACCTGGCGGCGCTGGCGGGCGGTGACGGCGGGCGACACCGAACCGGCGACCAGCACGTCGCGGTCGCACCGGTCCCGGGCCGCGCGGGCGATCCGCACCCCGGCCCGGTTGATCTCGTCCACCTTGTCGGGGAAGCCGTGGTCGCCGAGCCACAGCCGGTTGGCGCCGAACGTGTTGGCCTGGATGATGTCCGCGCCGGCGCTCAGGTAGCTCTCGTGGATCGTGCTGACCAGGCCGGGCTCGGACAGGTTGAGCTCGGGCAGCGAGCGGTCGAGGGCCGCGCCGGCCGCGTGCAGCATGGTGCCCATCGCGCCGTCGCAGACCAGCACCCGCTGGCCGGTTTGCCGCAGCGGGATGGTCATGCTTCCTCCCCCAGTGAGTCGAGGATCTCCAGCGCCACCTGGGCGATGAGCCGGTCGCTGTAGTCGTCCAGGCGCAGGCCGGTGATCTCCTCGATCCGCTTGACCCGGTAGGCCACCGTGTTGGGGTGCACGTGCAGGATGCGCGAGGCCCGCTGCGGGCTGTTGTTCTCCCGGAAGTAGCAGGCCAGCGTGGTCAGGTACTCGGACTTGTGCTCGTGCTCGTGCATGCTGAGCTTGCCGAGCACGTCGGCGGCGAACGAGCGCAGCTCGGCCAGCTCGGGCACCTGGAGGAGCAGCCGCAAGATGCCGAGGTCACCGAACGCGGCGACCGATCCGGCCCGGCTGAGTCGCCGCAGGGTCTGGGTGGTGCGCTGGGCCTGCGCGTAGGACCGGGCGATCTCCCGCGGGTCACGGCAGGTCCCGCCGATCCCGATCACCACCTTGGCCGTCGGGAATAGCTCGGCCAGCCGGGCCAGGCAGGCGGCGGCGAGCTGGCGGGCGTCGCTGCCGCTGTGCTGGCTTTTTTCTGGCACGGTGGCGACCACCACCACCTCGGACTCGCGGGCCGAGACGATCGCGTCGGGGGCCCGGGTACCGATGAAGTGCTCGATGCTCTCCCAGATCCGCTGCCGCTGGGCCGCCTCGTCGGCGTTCGCTGCTTGGGTTCCTTGGGCTGCGGCCGGCAGGTCGAAGGCGATGGCCAGCACGTTGTGGTCCCGGGCCGGGTCGTAGCCGAGGTGCGCGGCCCAGCGGCCGGCGTCGGCGCTGTCCCGCCCGCGGCCGAGCAGCAAGCCCTCCACCAGGTCGTCGCGGACCCGGCGGGCGGCCGCGGCCACCACCCGCTCCCGGCCGAGGATGACGCCGCAGATGGTGGCGGCGTGCTCGGTCACCAGCAGGCTCATGTCCTCGCCGAACAGGTTCTCGGCCGGATCGATGGTGATCAGGTAGGACGGCACCTCGTCGCCGACCAGGATGGGGGCGACGATGATGGCCGGCATGCCGCCGACCTTCGGCAGGCGCAGCGCGCGCTGGCTCAGCCGGGACGCCCGCAGCACCTGGCCGAGCCGGGGATGGACCATGTGCTCGCGCACGTCGGCGGCGGCCTTGTCCGCGCCGACCCCGGGCGCGGCCGCGGTCAGCACGTCCATCAGCTGGGTGAGGACGGCGACGGTGGCCGAGGTCCGGTCGGAGATCAGCCGCACCACCCCGGCCAGGTCGGCGTCCTGCAGCGCCAGCCCGGACAGGTACCGGTACACCGTGACCAGCTCGCGCAGGGCGGCGTTCTCCTGGTCGAGGTTCCGGTGGTCCAGGTTCGGGCCAATGGGTACCGCCATGGTCGAATCGTACGCCTTTGCGGCGGCATGACCCCTGTGGCTGATCACAAACCCCGCCATATTCGGCTGAGCTACCTGCCAGTAGTTACCACAACCTGAGTGCGGCCACAGACATGGCCCGAAGTGATACTTGACAAGATACGCGTCAGCCGTGGAGATTAACAGGCACCTTCTCTGTCGGCCGGGAGTTTCCTGAAGGGACTCGCGTTGCTCGAGTACCGGGACGTCTACGCGGGCGGACGCCTCGTCGGGTCCGGATCAGGCGACGTGATCACGATCGTCAACCCGGCCACCGAGGAGGTCGCCGGGGCCGTCCCTTCGATGACCGGCGCGGACGTCGAGGTGGCGGTGAGCGCGGCCCGGGAGGCATTCGACGCGGGACCGTGGCCGCAGGCCGACCCGGCCGAGCGGGCCGCCGCGATGGACCGGCTGGCGGCGGCGCTCGAGGCCAGGGGCGAGGACACCGCCCGGCTGGTGACGGCCGAGATGGGCATGCCGATCCAGCTGTCCAGGCAGCACAACGTGTCGATACCGTGCGGGATCATCCGCTACTACGCGGCGCTGGCCCGGGACATGACGGCCGAGGAAGTGCGCGAGGCGGTCAGCTTCGCCGGGCACACCATGGTCCGGCGCGAGCCGGTCGGGGTGGCGGCGGTCATCGCGTCCTGGAGCTACCCGCTCATCTTGACGTTCGGGCAGATGGCCCCGGCCCTGGCGGCGGGCTGCACGATCGTGCTCAAGCCCGCGGCCGAGACCTCGCTGTCCGCCTACATCCTGGCCGAGGCGTTCGAGGCGGCGGACTTCCCGCCCGGCGTCTTCAACCTGGTCACCGGCACCGGCCAGGTGGCCGAGATGCTAGCCGCGCACCCGGGGGTGGACATCGTGGCGGTGGCCGGGCCGACCCCGGCCGGGCGGCGGATCGCCGGCCTCTGCGGCGAGGCCCTCAAGCCGGTGAGCCTCGAACTCGGCGGGAAATCCGCCGCGATCGTCCTCGACGACGTGGACCTGTCCGCGGCCGCGGCCGAACTGGGCTGCCTGTGCTTCGCCAACTCCGGGCAGGCGTGCTTCACCATGTCGCGGGTGCTGGCCCCGCGGAGCAGGTACGACGAAGCGGTCGCGGCGCTGGTGTCGCAGGCGGCCGGGTTCATGGTGGGCGACCCGATGGCGGAGGAGACCACCATGGGGCCGCTGGCCAACCCCCGGCAGCGGGTGCTGGTGGAATCGTGCGTGACGGCCGGGGTCACGGCGGGGGCGCGGATCGTGGCCGGCGGGCGCCGCCCGGCCACGCCGGTGCGCGGCTACTACTACGAGCCCACCGTGTTCGCCGATGCCGACGCCGGGATGGCCATCGCCAGGGACGAGATCTGGGGCCCGGTGGTGGCGGTGATCCCGTACGAGTCCGAGGCCGAGGCCGTCGCGATCGCCAACGACTCCCGGTACGGGCTGGCGGGGAGCGTCTGGACCGACGACCAGGAGCGCGGGCTCGAGGTGGCGCGGCGGGCACGGGTGGGAACGTTCGGCGTGAACCTGTACGTGCCGGATATCGGGGCGCCCTGGGGCGGGCGCAAGGCCAGCGGCATGGGCAGCGTGTACGGCCCGGAGGGGCTGGCGACCTACCTGGCCACCAAGTGCGTGTTCCTGCCCGGATAGCAAGGAGGGTCCCGCCGCGGCGGGACCCTCCTCGGATAGGTGACGGTTGTCAGGCGGGGTGGCCGACGCCCAGGTCCAGGTCCTCCTGGTGCGCGTCGGCGGCGGCCTCCTCGGCGTGCGCGAGGACCCGCTCCGGGCCCAGGCGGCTGTTCACGGCGAAGTAGAAGACGATCAGGCTGAACACCGCGATGGCCCCGAGGTCCCACCAGAACGGCAGGTGGACGCCGAGCTTGGCGCCGAGGAACGTCTCGTAGCCGCCGGTCGAGCCGGTGCCTTTCGGGCCAGTGGTGATCCCGCCGACGTAGCTGCCGCCGAAGATGGAGAAGAGGGTCAGGCCGATGATCCACGGGATCGCGAACGCCCCGGCCCGGAAGTCCAGCGGCTCCTGGTTCGGGTCGACCCGGCGGGCGATGACGTACAGGACCAGGAAGAACACCACGGCGGCGTCGATCTTGAGGTCGTTGGCGGTGCCGCTCCAGTAGATGATGAACCCGGAGACCACGAAGCTGAACGGGGCGATGACGTTCAGGCCCGGCGCCCGGAACGGCCGGATCCGGTCCGGGTCGCTCTTGCGCAGCGACACCGCGGCGACGGGCGCGAAGCTGTACATGAACGACGACGCCGCGGTGATGGCCCCGACCAGCCCGGCCCAGCTGCCGAACGGCAGGAACAAGATGCAGCCGAAGGCGCCCCCGAAGATGATGCTGAACCACGGGACGCCGCGCCGGTCGATGCTGGCGAAGACCGGCGGCACGAAGCGGGTCTTGGCCAGCGAGTACGACAGCCGGGAGGCGGCGCTGACGTAGACCAGGCCGGTCCCGGCCGGCGAGACGATCGCGTCGATGATCAAGACGACGCCGAGCCAGCCCAGGCCTACCGACTCAGCCAGGGTGTAGTACGGGCCGAACGTGCCGGCATTGCCGAACGGGTTGGCCCAGCCGTGAGCGATGTTGGCCGGGTTCAGCGCGCCGGTGAAGCACAGCTGCAGCAGGATGTAGATGGCCGCGCCCAGCAGCATGGAGCCGACCACCGCGATCGGCACGTCCCGCTTGGGATTGCGCGCCTCCCCAGCCAGCTGGGCGGCCTGCTCGAAGCCCTCCAGGGCGAACACGATGCCGAGCGGGATCGCGATGAACACGCCCTTGATCCCGTACGGCATGAAGCCGCCGCCCGCGCTGAAGTTGCCGGTATGGAAGGCCTTGCTCATGATGAAGATGATGGTCAGGATCGGGATCAGGATCTTCCAGTACATGGCGACCGTGTTGGTCCTGGCCATCCACTTGATGCCGAACAGGTTCAGCGCCGTGAAGATGAACATCATGCCGATCGCGACGGCCAGGCCCTTCCCTGTCAGCAGGCCGGACGAATTCACCAGCCCGTGCCAGAGCTTGGCGTCGACGTACCCCAGCGTGGCCTCGACCTCGATCGGCGCGACAGCCATGGCCTGAAGGTAGGAGTAGGTGCCGGCGAAGAAGCCGCCCAGGGTGCCGGCGTGGATCCAGGTGAACCGCGCGGTGCTGCCGGAGATCGGGTAGGTGGAGCCGAGCTCGGCGTAGATCAGCGCGATGCCGATGAGCAGGACCACGCCGATGACCCACGAGATGATGGCCGCGGGCCCGGCCGCCTTGGAGGCGTTCAGGGTGCCGAGCAGCCAGCCGGATCCGATGACCGAGCCAGCCGAGACCATGAACAGCGGCAGCAGTCCTACGTCGCGGCGGAGTCTCGGCGGAACCTCCGAGAGATCTGCAGAACTCATACCTATGCCCTCCAAGGTTGAGCGATAGGTGGCCGTCCGGCCCCCGGCGCCACTATAGGGGTATGTAGAATCGTTATATCCCGGCCGGTCACCGCGTTGTTGGCGATCTTCCAGAGGATTCGTGCAGCACCCTAGCATCGGTTGCGCGGAAAGTCGCCTATTGACATAGGGGTGTTTCTAGGCATCTTTCCCGCCCCGGCCGTAACTGTTGAATTCTGATTAGCTAAGGTCCCGCAGGGTGGTGACGCTCTCGGTCGTGCCGGGACCGCGCGGCAGCGGCACCAGCGAGAACGGGTCCCGGGAGCGGGACTCGCTCACGAGGTCGTCTCGAGGGCGGGGCGGTGCAGGGCGAGGACGTGCTCGTGGGTCTCCCGTTCGGCCACTATCCTGGCGTTTCCGTCGCGGCAGAATACGACGGGCGGGCGCAGCGCGCCGTTGTAGTTGTTGGCCAGGGTGTAGGTGTAGGCGCCGGTGACCGGCATCGCGATCAGGTCGCCGACCCGGGGCGCGGGCAGTGGCAGGCGGTCCACGAGCAGGTCGCCGGACTCACACTGACGGCCGACGAGCTGGGTTAGCTCGTCGGGCAGGGCGGTCATCCGGGTGGCGACGGCGGCCTCGAAACCCTGGCCGGTGAGCGCGGCGTCGAGGTTGTCGGCCATCCCGCCGTCGACCGCGACGAACGTGCGGCCGGTGCGCTTGAGCGTGGTGACCCGGTAGAGCGTGACGCAGGAGCGGGCGACCAGGGACCGGCCCGGTTCGATCAGCAGTTTCGCGCCGGCTGGCAGGTAGGTCGCGGCGGCGGCGGCGATCGTGTCGAGGTACTCCTCGACGGTGGGCGCCTGGTCCTGGAGGGTATAGCGGACGCCGAGGCCGCCGCCGACGTCGTAGACGTCGAACGTGCCGAGCACCGACACCGCCTCGACCGCCCGGGCGAACGGCTCGGTGTCCAGGATCTGTGACCCGATGTGCAGGTGGAGGCCGTCGAGGATCAGTTGCTGGCTGCGGGCGATGCGGGCGATGGCCTCGCGGGCCTGGTCCAGGGGCAGCCCGAACTTGGAGTCGTCGCCGCCGGTGGACTGCGACTCGTGGGTGACCGGCGCGACGCCGGGGATGATCCGGATCAGCACCCGCTGCGGCCGGGCGGGCGTGGCGAGTTGCTCGAGCCGGTCGATGTCGTCGAAGTTGTCCACCACCACGGTGCCCACGCCCGCGTCCAGGGCCATGGTCAGCTCGGCGGTGGTCTTGGCGTTGCCATGCAAGTAGATCTGCTCGGGCGGGGCCCCGGCGGCCAGGGCCATGACCAGCTCGCCGGCCCCGGCCACGTCGATGCTGAGCCCTTCGGCCACGGCCAGCTGGTACACGGCCAGGCACGGGAAAGACTTGGAGGCGAACGACACACCGGAGTTCGGGTGGCGGGCGGCGAAGCCGTCTTTGAACCGGCGGGCCTGGGCGCGCAGGCCCGCCTCGTCCACGATGTAGACGGGGGTGCCGAAGCGCTCGGCGAGCTCGCGTACGCCGACGCCGCCGATGGCCAGTTCCCCGTCCGGTGCGACCGAGCTGAACTCGGGGAAGAGCGGGAGCAGGTCGCGGGTCGAGTCGCCGTTCATGATCGGCACCTTAGCCGCCGCGCGCTGGTCCTGCGTCGCGCGGCACCGCGGTGTTCGGGTTCAGCCACAGCCCATCGCGATAGCGAACCGCATCGGCGACATCCGCGACCCGGCGGTGAACCGCCGGGTCGCGGCATCCGTTCTCCAGGCGGGGACGGCCGCGACCACTGCGGGGGCGGTCGCGTCCCTGAGGATCGTTCCGCCGCGCTCGCGCGGCTTCTGGCCGGGTTTCAAGACGTGGCTACCGCCGCTGGCGACGCTCCCGACTTCGCCGCCGGTAGCCACCCGCCGGATCCCCGGCATGACGCTGGGTGAACTTCCCGGCTCGCACGGACGTTCTATCTAGCAGGGGAGATACAGGGCTGGGCGGTTATATGGGTGGTTCGGGTACGTGTGCCGGGGTCCGGGCGCAGCTGGGCGTATACCTGACCGGCGCCATTCCTCCGGCCGATCGCGCGGTGGTGGTGCGGCACCTGGCGTCCTGCGCGATCTGCCGGGCCGAGCTGACCGACCTGTCCGCGTTGCCCGCCCTGCTGCGGCGGCCGGCCTCCCGCGCCGCCGCGGAGGCCCCTGGCCAGGATGCGCCGTCAGGCCCGGGGAAGGGCGCCGTCGCCGCGGGCGGCGAGGCGCAGCTGAGCAGGCTGGTGCGCAGCATCCAGCGGCGCCGTCGCCGTCGCCGCTGGCTGCTGGCGCTGGCCGTCTTCGTGCTGGTCGCCGTGGCCAGCACGGGCTGGGCGCTGCGGCTGGCCGAGCCGCCCCGTTCCGGGACCCAGACCACGACGGTCCTCGAGCTCGACCGGGTCGGCGGCACGACCGTGCTCACCGACGCCGAGGGGTACACCCTGTACTGGTTCGGGCCGGACAACCCCACGATGTCGGCGTGCGAGGCCAGCTGCACCCGGGCCTGGCCGCCGGTGACCGCGCCCGCGGTAGCGGGGGCCGGAGTCAGCGGGACCCTCGGCGCGATCACCCGCCCCGACGGGTCACTGCAGGCCACCTACGACGGGCACCCACTGTACACGGCCACTGCGGACATGGGTCCGGGGCAGGCCAAGGGGAACGCCGTGTGGTCCGACGGCGGCCAGTGGCACGCGGTCGTGGTGAGCGGCCAGCTGCCCGCGACCAGCCCGCCCGCCGACGGGTACTGACATCGTGGCCATGGCACTCCGGGTTCGTGGAGGGCGGAGCGGGAAATTCCATGAGAAAATCCCTGCCGTCGCCTTTATCGCCCGGGCGAACCCGCCGTTCTCCCGGGCCGTCGTGACCAGGTAGGTCATTCGTGTTCGACGCGTCGCTGCGCTCGCCGCTGGTTTACGTGATCGCCGTCCGGTACCAGACCCCGCTCTGGCGGGCTGGGGCACTGCTGCGGGCCGGCTGCATGACCGGGTTCTGGCTGCTTCTCCTGTGGTTCCCGCACCATACCTGGCCGAAGGACGCCGCCCTGCTGGTGCTCGGCTCGGTCGGCGCGTTCACGGCCTGGGCGCACAACCGCTCCTCGCTGCTCGACCTGCTGGTCGAGCGGGACTTCCCCGGGCTGAGCGCGGTGGCCAGGCACCTGCTCGGCGCCCGCGAGCGAGCCACGGTCGACCTGTCCGGCCTGCTCGAGGGGTTCGGGATCATCTCGGCGTCGATGCTGTTCGCCGGGCCGCTCGAGGTGCGTCCGCTGCCCGCTACCGTCTACGGGCTGGGCCTGGTGCTGATCGTGATCCACGTGTGGAGCGCGTTCCTGCAGGCGATGACCGATTCCACCTGGTACTCGACGGACCCGCCGCCGGGCCGGGGCCTGCTGGTGCTGCGGCCGCTGATCCCGCCGATCGTGGCGGTCCTGCTGTTCGCCATCCTCGGCTACCCGGTTTACTGGCAGCATCAGGCGGTGCCCGGCGGGCTGTTCGGCGTGATCCTGGCCGCCACGGCCGTGCTGCTCCTGCTGCCGTACACCGTCATCTACGAGCTGATCCTGCGCGGCGCCCGCGACGGGCTCGGCCTGCTGGCCAGGCGATACCGGGCCGAAGACGCCGTGACCGTGCACAGTCTGGTCAAGAACGCGGCGTACGCGCTGATCAGCGAGGTGGACGAGGATCCCGGGGCTGGGCCGGAGACCAGGGCGCTGGCCCGGGAGATGCTCGCGCTGACCGAGGAAGCGCGGCTCATGGTCCTCGGCCGGGCCGCCGAGCTCGGCACCGTCGAGCTGCTCTGGCATTGCGTGACGCGGATCTTGCCCAGCAGCGGGGACACGGTCGCGGGGCTCGACCCGGCCAGCCGTTCGGTGGAGCTGAGCGGGACCGACTACCAGCTGGCCCGGCGGTGCCTGGTCGACCTGATGACCAACGCCTGGAAGGCCGGGGCGCACCAGATCGAGGTCGCGATCAGCGTGGAGGAGCAGCCGGGCTCGGCCCGCACCCAGACCGTGCTGTGCGTCGACGACGACGGCCCGGGCATGCCGGCCGGGGTGCTGGAGAACCCGGCCACCAGCCTGGCCGTGATGGCCGAGCACCTGCGGGGATACGCCGGCTCGCTGGCGTTCTCGCCCCGGGCCGGCGGCGGCACCCGCGCCTGCGTCCGCTGGCAGTCGGCATGGTGAGGGGCTTCGCGTGCGGATCCTGGTGATCGACGACTACCTGAACGTCGAGATGGCGCTGCGCGGCATCCTCGACGGCCACACCGTCACCGGCGTGCGCGATCCCCTCACGCTGCCCCGGATGCTGGCCCACGAGGCGCCGTTCGACCAGGCCATCGTGGACCTGCGCTACGCGCAGTCGGCCGCGACGGGGCTGACCGCGCTGGCCACGCTGCGCGAGCTCTCGCCCGCCACCAAGACGATCATCAGCACCACCGACGAGGAGGAGAACCGGCTGCTCTACCTGCTGGCGGCGTTCCAGTTCTTCGACCCGAAGGCGCTGCTGGCCAAGCGCGCGGACGCGTACGTGACCCGGGCCGTGGTCGAGGCCGTCGGCCGCGGCGATCCCTTCCCCAGCCCGGACGCGGGCCCGTTCCGCCGGGCCGCCGCGATGCGGCCGCCGCTGCTCGACCAGCTGGTGCACAACCGGACCGAGCTGGGGATCTGGCAGGAACTCGCCCGCTTCGACAAGCGGCTCCAGATCGCCAACGCCGCGCACGTCCACCCGCGGACGCTGGACGCCTTCACGGCCGCGAAGGGAGCCGCCATCGACGCGGTGACCGCTCACTTCCCCCGGCCGGGCCGCGGCGGCGGGCTCGATGATGAGGGGCCGGGCGCGGCCGGGCCGGGCACGGCGCACGGGCCCGCCGCGGCGCACGGGCCCGCCGCGGCCCATGGGGCCAACCTGATCCGGGTTATCCACTTCGCCCGCATCCACGAGCAGTTTTTCGCCGACGAAGAGGTGGCCGGGCTGCTCGCGGCGCCGTGGCGGCCGCGGTGAGGCCGGCCTCCCTTTTACGCCTGCGTGAGCCCGGATGACAGCGAAGTTTTGCATGTCCTGCGGGCGGCCGGACGGCCATGCTGGTGACTCATGAACATCGCGGGCGCCCGGCGGGGGCGGCCGCGTTGAGCACGGGTTACGTGCCGGGGCCCTACCTACCGATACTGGGCGACGCGCTCCGGCATGGCCCGTGGCTCGCCGGGCTGTGCGCGTTCGCGGTGACTCCGGGCGCCCTGATCGTCATCGCCCGGGTCCTCGAGCGACGCTGGATGCGGCCGCACGAGCAGTTCGCCGCCGTGACCTACGGTGATCCGCTGCTGGCGGTCGCGGTCGGCGTGGGCGTCTGGCTGACCGGCTCGCGGGTGCCGCACGGGCTGACCGGGCCGACCGCCGGGGTGGTGGCCATGCTGCTCACGCTGGCGTTCGGGCTGGCCCAGTGGCGCGACGAGCTGCGCCGCGGGTACTACATCCGGGCGCAGGCGGCGGCGCCGACGAAGATATGGCACCAGCTCGTGGTCTATCCGGTGATGGGCTACTGGCTCTGGACCGCCACCATCGGCGGGCTGTCGGCGGGCGGGGCGGCCGCCTGGGCCGGGAAGGTCCTGCTGGTGGCGCTGATCGGAGCCTGGGCGGCGACCAACGTGTACGACCGCCGCCACCCCAAGCTGGGCCATCCGCCGTTCGACTGGCGCCGGGCGCGGCCCGCGGAGCGACCCTGGGCGGCCGAGTCGCAGACCCTGCAGGCGTCCAGCGGATGCTCCTGACCGGTGCCCGCGGGTTGTGCGAAGTTTTCTCTGGGGCCGCGGCCGTACGGCTGGCAGGCTGCTGCTGCACGCGGTGGACAGGACATGTGGAGCGAGGACGCGCTGGGCGGTGCCGGCTCGCAGAGGGGGCGGGCCGGGCCGCTTCGCGCGAGCTCGGGCTAGACGTCCCGGCCGGGATCCGCGCCTTCGTCGTCACAGGCCCGCCCGCAGATCTCGCAGATGAAATCGCCGAGCGCGTCACGTGGAAGTCACCGCAGCCCCGTTCCGGTTCCTGTGCCGTCGAGTATTCCAGCGCGGCCGCGGGCCAGGGGCAGACAGTGCGGAAGACACCTTCCCGTCATCGAGCATTCATTCCGACTTAAACGTTTCGACGCAGGTCATGACGCCCGTTACGCGTAACATAAAGCATGGTGACAGACACCAGGAGCTGTGCGCAGTGCGGAACCGCGTTCACCCCGCGACGGGAGCACGCGCGCTTCTGCTCGGCCCGCTGCCGGGTCGCGTGGAACCGGCTGAACGCCAGCGGCCCCCCGGCCGTGGGCGACGCGCTGGACTGGACGATCACCGCGATGCGGGAGACGATCGACCGGATGCTCGGGGCGCGGGGCTGGGATCAGCCGCACGCGTTCGCGGCGGTCAGCGAGGCGGTATGGTGGGTCACCATGGTCGACGCCACCCTGGTGCGTTACCACCCGGACGCCTACGACGGCGTGCTGGCCGGCCACGGCCAGGACGAACGCGAGGTTATCGAGGGCACGTTCGGCGGCCTGCGGTTCGTCAGGAACCAGATGGGCTACTACCTGGATCACGCCGACTTCATCAAGCCCGGTGCCGCCGTCATCGCGTCGTGGACCTGGCGGTCACTGCCCGAACCGGGCCTCGACTCGCTGCCGGCCCGTGGCCAGGAGTGGGAGATGACCCGGTACCGCGAGTACCAGGCCCGGCTGGCGGACCAGCCCGTCGGGGAGACCTTCCGCCGCGCCGCCGCCTTCCTCGGCCGCGCCTCAGAAAGCTGCCTCACCCGCCCCGCGCACACCACGCGCTCCTAACGATCTCAATAGCCACGGTTGTCGCGGCTGCGCCGTGCCGTCACGGACCCGGTGTCCCCCGCCTACGTTCCTGGGTGCCAGGTGTGCCACTTCCAGGTGACCCTATGTGCCACCGGTGCTGTTCTAGGTGACCCTATGTGCCATGGGTGCGGCTCCTGCTGGAGTGAGGGCTCGTGCGGCGGGCGGGCGCCCGTGTCCCGGGGATGGCGGGCGGACGGGCGCCGGGTGCGGGGGGGTCCGGGATAGGTGGTGCGTGGCGCCCAGGCCACGCTAGAAGGTGGCCTGGGGCACACGGAGCACGGCCGGCAGCGCCGCCGCAGCCGCCGGGCCTGCACCAGGCACAGCACCGGCACCGCGAGCAGCACCGGCACCGCGAGCACCACCGGAACCGCGAGCACCACCGGCACCGCGACCGGGATGCTCACCGGCAAACGGCGGGACCCGCACAGGAAAGAGCCACATCCATGTGCTGGCCGCGGTCCTCGCCGCTGGGATCACGGGGATGTGTTCTCACGCCTGCGAGCGGCGCGACGGCGCTGGCGGCGGACGGCGCTGGCAGTGATCACCACGGTCATGATGGCCGCCTCGATCTCGACGGTCCTGATCAGGTTGCCGGAATTAGCCAGGCTGAAGCCGGGCCCGCCCCCCTCGCGGCCGAAGAAGACGAAGCCGTCCTGCCCGGCACCGCTGGCGTGTCCCCAGGCCAGGCCGAGGGCGACGATCGCGCCGACCAGGAGCAGCACGGCGGCCAGCTGCCGGAGAAACCTCACCGGGGACTCCGAGGGCGCCGGCCCGCCCCTGGATGACGGAGCATCCGGCGGCCGACGCTGGCGATCCACCGCCAGCGCATGGCGACATGCACCGGGACGAGGATCAGGGTCAGCTTGGAGGTGGTGTCGTGCACATTGGTCCAGAACGGCGCGGGGTGAACGCTGATCCCGAGCTGGTACAGCGCGACCTGTGAAATTAGCACGCCGGACAGCACGCATAGCGTCATGACGATCAGCAGGGCCAGGTTGACCACGTAGATCGCCCGGTCCCGGCCACCCCGGGCGAACAGCCTCCGGGTGGTACGGGTCACCCAGTCCCAGTGCAGGGTCAGGTGGAGCAGCAGCGCCAGCCCGATGCCGAGGCCGAGCCACTCGTGTACGGCGAGGCCGGTGAACCCCAGGCTGTACACAAGCGTGTACGCGACCAGGAGCAGGCCGTCGTACCAGAAGTCCAGCCGGGTCCTGGCCGGTACCCGCCGACGGGCGGGCTCGGCCTCCGGCGGAGCGCTGGTGGTCTCCATCCTCCCAGGGTGCCCCGGGACAGCCCGGCCGCGCGTCAGGCCACGGGGTGATTTCCGGGCGTGCGGGTCACTCGCGAGGATTACGCCGGAAGGCGGGATACTTCAGTCGAAGCAGGCCGCCCGACGGTGTTAACCGGGTAGCTTCTCCCCCGCCTCGACGGCCACGGGGAGGCGGTTGCCGGCCGGGGGCAGCGGGCAGGTGGCGAACTCGGTGTAGGCGCAGGGCAGGTTGACGGCACGGTTGAAGTCGAGCGTGACCGTGCCGTCCGCCTGCGGCGCCGCGACCGCGAGCGAGCGGTTGGCCGGGTAGGTGGTGACCCCGGAGGTGGCGTCGGTGAACAGGACGTGCAGGCTGCCTGGCTTGTAGCCGTTGAAGGCGATCAGCCGCAGGGCCTGGCCGTCCATGGTGAACTCGATCTCGCCGGGGGCGGCGTACACGTGCTGCAGGCCCTCCACCACCGCGCCGACGGTAACGTCGCGCGGCTCGTCGTACGGCAGGTACCGGCCCTCGACGACCCAGCGCGGGTCCGGGGCGTAAGCCGCGGTGCCGGCGTAGCCGGTCCGGGTGGGGTGGCCGGGGTGCCGGGGGCGGACGATCATGTGGCCGCCGCGCCGGGCGACCTCGATCACGGCATCGCCGGCGACGGCGTTGACCTGGCCGCGCTCGGGGATGGGGGCGAAACGGTACGTACCGTGCAGCTGCTCCCCGTCCACGGCGAGCTCCTCGCCGTCGTCGAGGGTGACGGTGACGCCGCCGGCCGAAGCCGACCAGGCGCCGGGGGCGTCGTCGAACCGCTGCGGGTCGGCGGCCAGCCAGTGCCGTCCGGTGATGGCGAGGAAGCCGTGCGGACCGGCCCGCAGTTCCTCGTGCCGGCGGTGCCATTCGGCCCAGTCCGCCTCGAACGTGCTCGTGTCGATGTCCTGAACGGTCATGGTCACTCCGCTCTCGCTCGCCTATCGCGGACAATCCGGACCCGGCCGGGCTTATTCCCCGATCGGGGCGAGGCGGCCCAGGATCAGCTCGGCGCCGACGAGGATCAGGGCCAGCACGGTGATCGCCGGGCCGAGGACGTCCAGGCTGGTGGCGCCGATGAGCAGGCCGATGATGGCGGACACGCCCGCTCCCCCGGCGGCGGCCGCGCCCACCTGCCAGGCGATGACGTTGCGGGCGCGCTGGTCGCCCAGGCGGACCGGGGTGAGCGCGATCAGCGCCGGGAAGACGCCGGCCAGCGCGCCGCCAAGCACGGCGAAGGCGGCCACCGTGACCGCGGCGCCCGGCTGCCACCAGATGACGGCGCAGGCGAGCACGCCGATCGCGCTGCCCCAGCGCACCACGGCCTGCGGCCGGACCGGCCGCAGGGCCAGGCCGATCCGGATGGCGGTCAGCGCGCCCCAGTAGCCGAACGCGGCCAGGCCGGTCGCCCCGGCCGACAGGTGCAGCGGCCCGCGGCAGAAGCTGGCCTCCCACTGCCCGGCGCCGACCTCCAGGCCGGTGTAGACGAAGAACACGCTCATGCCCCCGACGACCACGCCCGTGTACCGGCGCCGGGACCAGCCGTCGGCGGGCTGCGGGGACGGCGCGACGGGCGCCGGCGCCAGTGCTGAATCTCCGGCGGCGTCGGCCAGGGCGCGGTCCCGGCGCCGCTGCCGCAGCCACAGCGCGGCCATGAGCAGGTCGAGGACGACCTGGACCAGGTAGGCGGGCCGCCACGAGCCGGAGAGGATGGCGGCGGTGACGACCAGCGGGCCGATCGCGGTGCCGACGCCGTACGCGCCGTGCAGCAGGTTGAGCAGCCGCCGGCGGCCGGTCAGGGCGATCGCGGTGTTCAGGCCGGCGTCCATGCTGCCGGCCGAGATGCCGAGCAGGACGGACACGCTGAGCACCAGCCACAGCCCGGGCGCGACCGCGAAGCCGCCGTACCCGATCGCGGCCAGCACCCCGGCCACGGTGAGCAGGGCGGGCACCCCCAGGCGCCGGATCAGGGGCCCGACGACGGCGGTGACCAGCACGGACCCGATCGTGGCGATGAGCAGGATCAGGCCGAGGTCGCCGACCGGGGCGCCGAAGGTGGCGCGCATGGACGGCCACGCGGTGCCGAGCATGCCGTCGGGCAGGCCCAGGAAGACGAAGCTGCCCAGGCTGAGCAGATCGGAACCGCGGCTCGCGGCACCGGGCGCCCGCCGGCGCTGCTCTCCCATCAGCCCATGTATACGGCACCCGGAGAGCCGTAAAAACCTTGACAATCCAGGCTACGCCGCGTAATTGTGGCATTGCTTCCAGAGGGGGGAGCCATGTCATCCTGGCTTGCGTGGCCGGTGCTCGCGGTCATCTCGGTATTACTCACCTTCGTCGGCTACCACTTCGCTGTACCCACGCTGCGGTTCGTCACGGGGATACTCGCGACGGCCGTGATCGTACTGGTAACCCTGTACGGTGCCAGTCGTCTGGCTGAGACGTCCCCTGGTCTGACGGAACCCTTCACCGCCGGGTTCAACGCCGTCGGGATCGCCCTGCTCCGCCCGCTGTGGCCGGCCCAGCACCAGGTTCCCGTGCCCGGCCAGGTCGGCTGGCTGGTCATCATCGTCATCCTCGCCTTCGGCTACCGTCAGCTCGAGGCATGGGCGATGCACTGGGAACCGCCGAGCATCGACACCTCGACCCTGGGCGGTGACAAGCAGGCTAAGCAGGATAAGCAGCCGGACGACGCGGGCCATGACCAGACCGATGAGCAGCTCCACGCCCGCCTCACCGCCGAGCTCAAGTTCCGGCTGCCCGCGGTGGCGGTGCGAGCGCCGGCCATCCTGCCCGGCGGCACCAAGCCGAGCGAGCTCAGCTCCATCGCCTCCATCGCCGAGAACAGCGGCGTCACCGGCAGCGGCCTGGCCGGCGCGATCATCCGCTTCTTCGGGATGCTGTGGCCGAATCCGCGCCGGTACCAGGTCCGGGCCTGGATTGAGCGCGACCAGCAGGGCGCTGACAGCGCGCTGCCCTCATCCCCGGCCATGCGGGTCACCGTGGGCCTGGAAGATGCCCGGACGGGAGGAAGCCTCGCGACCAAGACGCTGGTCGCGGCCGACTCCGGGCAGGCCGCGTCGGTGGTGGCCGGGTACGTCGCGCGGTATATCTTCACCCGGGATCCCACCGCACCGCCCTGGTGCACCGGCTCCTTCGACGGCGACGACCTCGCGGCCACGCTGATCGCGGGCCAGCAGCGGGTGTTCCCCGGGTCGCCGGATGACGTCGAGCTCTCCCGGCGCGCCCAGATCGATATTTTCGAGAAGTGCAAGCTCGACGCCGGCGTCGCCCGGTATGAGCTGGCCCAGCTGTACGACCTGACGGGTGAGCACATCAAGGCGCTGCGCCTGCACGTGATCAACCGGAAGGATTACCCGCGTTTCTACCGCGGCCGTTACCGCCTCGGCATGTCGTTGGAGATGATCGCCAACCCGGCGTTCCAGCTGGACCATGAGGCAGAAGCGGATATGGGCGAGCTCCTGCGCATCCTCGACCATTGCCGGCTGACGTCCGGTGCCGAGCATACCTACGAAGAAGCAAAATGGCCGGGCCAGCGGGAAGCGTGCATGCAGGCGCTGCGGGACATGCTGCTGACAGCCGCGCAGGAGGAACTGCGGGCCGTCCGGAAGCAGCTGACCCTCTGGCGGGCCATCCTGGCCATGCTCGTGCACCGCGACGAGCGGGCGATCCGCAAGGTCTACTGGCGGCTGCGGGAGCGCCAGAGCCTTCATGACGGCGCGCGCGTCGCCGAGCTGCTCGTCGCCCTCCGCCGCACACGGAGCGGAGGGCAATGCCCCGTCCGCATCGGCCTCTCCGGCTGGAAAGCGCTGCGTATCGTGGCCGGCGTTACCGGTGACAGCGCCCCGGTCCGGGATGCGCTCGAGGATAACCGGCGGGGAACATACGAACCGACGAATGCCCCGCTCACGGGGAAAACGCGGCTGGCGTTCTGGCAGGGCCGCACCCCCTCCTGGCAGGCCGCGTACAACACGGCGTGCCTATATGCCGCGCTCGAGCACCAAGACGCCGACCGCGGCCGGCGGCGGGAGATGGCCCGCCGGGCGACCATGAGCCTGGAGCGCGCCGTATGCGACCGGGACTGCGAGATGGAGCGGCCCTACGACTGGATCGCCACCGATCCCGACTTCCACGGCCTGAAGGCATGGGATGAGTTCCAGAAGTTCCTCGCCCACCAGCGGCGCCGGGACTATCCGGCGGAGAGCAGGACCTGCCCCTTCTGCCGCAGGCCAGAGGCGGACGTCACGATCAGCGGCGCGCTCACGATTCCGGCCTGGATCGGCGACGCGCTGCGGTCCCGGGTACCGGACATCCACTGTGTGCGCGGCATTCCGCGGCCCGGGCAGGCGGGGCCCGTCACGACGTGGGCCGCCACCCAGGTCCATGATCAAATCCGGCGCAGTATCTGCGTTCCCTGCTGCACCGGCTGGATGGCCAGGCTGGAGGACGACGTCCAGCCGCTGCTCAAGCCGATGATCAAGGGGGAAAGCACCTCGCTGCCGGAAGAGGAGCAGACCACGGTCGCGGCCTGGGCCGCCATGAAGGCGGCCGTGTCCGAGTACATCTGGACCGCCGATCCGGTCCTGACCGCCGCGGAGCGCAACCTCATCATGACGAGAAGGCTGCTCCCAGCCCGCTTTCAGGTGCGGCTGGCTTATGCCGGGTCACCCAGGGACCCGCTGATGGCCGTCGGGTACGCCTCCGAACTTCGCGGCCGCCGCGACAAGGCGCTCTGCCTGACCATCGCGGCCGGATGCCTCGTGGTCCAGGTATTCGGCGGGTCATACCACGGCCAGCATCTCCTCAGCCGGAACGACGGCCTCGGGACGGACTGGATTGGCATCTGGCCCCGGACGGGAACCGTGCAGTGGCCACCGCAGAACGCACTGGACGACCTGGCGGCCTGCGCGCCGTGGCTGCCGGCGGCCGTCCCCTCGCTGGTAGGCGGCTGAGCAGAACACTGTCAGCCTGGCTCGGCGTAGGCCCGGGCGATGGTGGCCCGGTTGAAGACGTGCCAGGTGACGGCCGACACGACGATCGCGACCACGAACCCGGCCCAGAACGGCGCGGTGATCCCGAACCTGGCCGCGGCCAGGCCGCCGAGCAAGGCTCCGGCGCAGTTGCCCCCGGCCGCGATGAACAAGCTGGTGCTGCCGACCCGGCCGAGCATCTCCGGCGGCGTCAGCCGCTGCCGGAGCGAGTTGCCCACGATGGACCACAACGCCGCGTGCACGCCGAACACGAACATCATGAACCCGGCCAGGTAGGCGCTGCGCGTGGTGGCCAGGGTCAGGTGCAGCCCGGCCTCGACCAGCAGGCCGATCCGGATGGTCCAGGTCGCCGTGACCCGCTTGATCAGCCAGCCTCCGCCGGCCGAGCCGAGCACCGCGCCGATCGCCTCGCAGCTGAACAGCGCGCCGTAGCCGACCGGGCCGAGGTGGAGACGCATCCGGGCCAGCAGGACCAGCACGGCGGTCGCGGCGGTGAGGGTCAGGTTGAGCAGGCCGATCAGCACGGCCATGGTGCGCAGCACCCGCTGGCCGGCCAGCCAGCGGAAACCCTCGGCCAGCTCGGCCCGGACCGACGCACGGGCCCGGGCCGCATCGGCCTCCGCATCCGCACTGGCCGGTTCCTGGCGCGACGAGGCCCGGTAGGTCCCGGCGACCAGGCCGACGAGGACGGCGCTGACCGCGTAGGTGCCCGCGTTGACGAGGAACGGGAGACTCGCGGCGAGCACGAACAGGAACCCGCCGAGCGGCCCGGCCACCAGGCCCTGCATCACCGTCGTCCCGCCGACCAGCCAGCCGTTCGCCCGCTCGAGATCCGCCCGCTCCACCACCGCGGGCGTCATCGCCTGGCTGGCCGAACGGAAGACGACCTCGCCCGCGTTGATGACGAACAGCACGCCGTCGAGCAGGGCGATGCCGGCCCATCCGGTCAGCAGCGCGACGGCCAGCACGCTCATGGCGGCGACCCGGACCCAGTCGATCGCGACCATCAGCCGCCGCCGGTCGACCCGGTCCACGAGCACCCCGCCGGGCAGGGCGAACAACAGCCAGGGCAGCCACGAGACGCCCGTGGTGGCCGCCACCACCAGCGGGTTCGAGGTGTGCGCGGCCACGTACAGCGGGGCGGCGACCAGAACCAGGCCGCTGCCCAGGGCGGACGCGGTGCTGCCGGCCAGGAGCTTCGCGAACCGGCCGCCGCCGGGAAACGCCACTAACAACGCCCTTCGCTGGGGATGTACGGGCTGGCCCGCATCGTGGGATCGCGCTGAGGCCTTCACCTGGGGGGGACGTTCGGTTCACAATCTTTTCAAAGGCAGTACCCGGCGGAAGGACTAGCCATGGCCATGCCGAACTCGGATGTCGACGAGCTCGCCAAGTTCGGTTACAAGCAAGAACTCGACCGGTCGCTCGGGCTGTTCTCCTCGTTCGCCGCGGGGTTCAGTTACATCTCGATCATGACCGGCGTGTTCGAGCTGTTCTTCTTCGGCTTCTTCTCGGGCGGCCCGGCGTTCATCTGGACCTGGCCCGCGGTGTTCGCCGGGCAGTTCCTGGTCGCGCTTTGCTTCGCCGAACTGGCCGGGCAGTACCCGCTGGCCGGCTCGGTCTACCAGTGGTCCAAGCAGATCGCCCGGCCGTTCACCGCGTTTTTCGGCGGCTGGATCCTGAGCGTGGGCGCGATCGTCACGCTGGCCGCGGTGGCGGTCGCCTACCAGGTCGTGGCGCCGCAGATCTCGTCGGCGTTCGAGATCATCGGCACCAAGGCGGACATCGGCCTGGTGTCGACGCCGGGCGGCGCCAAGAACGCGCTGCTGCTGGCCGCGGCTCTGGTGATATTCACGACGATCATCAACATGGTCGGCGTCAAGACGATGGCGCGGATCAACAACTTCGGCGTGGCGGCCGAACTGGTCGGGGTGTCGGTGCTGATCATCCTGCTGGCCGTGCACATCAAGCGGAGCCCGGCCGTCATCTTCGACACGTTCGGCACCGGGGCGACGTACCCGTGGGGCTACTTCGGCGCCTTCCTGGTGGCCGGGCTGATGAGCGCGTACGTGATGTACGGGTTCGACACGGCCGGGTCGCTGGCCGAGGAGACACTGGACCCGCGGAAGAACGCCCCGCCCGGGATCCTTCGCGCGCTGATCGCGGCCGGGATCGCCGGCCTGCTGGTCATCTTGTTCGGCGAGATGTCGGTGCCCGATATTCACGCCAAGGAGCTCGGCACCTCCGGGTTGCCGTACCTGGTCAAGGCGACGCTGGGCGGCCCGATCGGCAACGTGTTCCTGATCGACTCGCTGATCGCCATCACCGTATGCAGCCTGGCCGTGCACGCCGGCGGCATCCGGATGATCTTCACGATGGGCCGGGACGGCCGGCTCCCGTTCGCCTCGGCCATCGCCAAGGTGCACGGCAAGTCGAAGACGCCGCTGGTCCCGTCCCTCGTCATCGGCGTGCTCACGATCTTGCTGCTGGTCCTGAACGTGGGCAACCAGCGCGCGTTCTTCGTGCTCACCTCGGTCGCGATCATCATGTTCTACATCGCCTACCTGTGCGTCACCGGGCCGCTGCTGATCGCCCGGCTGCGCGGCAAGTGGCCGACCCCGGACCACGGCCCGTACTTCAACCTGGGCCGCTGGGGCCTGGTGGTGAACCTGCTGGCCGTCATCTTCCAGGTCGGCGTCATGGTCAACCTAGCCTGGCCCCGCCCGGCGGTGTACGGCGCCGACCACTGGTACTTCCAGTGGGGCGCGTTCACCTTCACCGGCGTGCTCGGCGCCATCGGCGTCGTCTACTACCTGGTCAAGCTGCGCGGCCGCCCGGCCGCGGTGCTGGCCGAGCACCGGGCCGGGGAGCTCGCGCCGGTCGGCGACGAGCCCGCCTGACGCCCGGCCGCCGGCGCAGCGCCGCTCACCAGCGATGGAGGACACCGCGAGCTTCCTCGGGTCGCATCCGCCGTTCGACGTGGTGGATCGGGACGAGCTGGCCCGGATCGCCGCGCTGACCGAGACGGAGGTCGTCCCGCGGGGCCAGGCGATCTTCGCGCAGGGCGCGGGGCCGGTCGAATCGGTCTGGATGGTGCGCAGCGGCTCGGTCGAGGTGGTTCACGACGGGCGGGTGCTCGACCTGCTCGGTCCGGGCGAGCTGTTCGGGCAGGCGTCGATGATCTCCGGGCTGCCGACCGGCTTCGAGGCCCGCGCGGCGCAGGACACCGTGTGCTACCGGATCCCCGCGGATGTGCTGCGTCCGCTGCTGGCCCGGGCGGACGTGCTGGGGCTGGTGGCGCAATCGATCGCGGGCCAGCCGGCCGCGGAGCGGTCCTACCCGGCCGATAGCCGGGTGGACGCGCTGATCAGGACGCCGCCGCTGCTGTGCCGGGGCGACGAGCCCATCCGCGAGGCGGCCAGGCGGATGACCGAACGGGGCGTGAGCGCGGTACTGGTGCGAATGGCCGGGACGTTCGGCATCATGACCGACAGTGACCTGCGCGGCCGGGTGATCGGGGACGGCCTCAGCCCGGACGCGCCGGTGTCCGCCGTGATGACCGCCCCGGCTTACACCGTGACCGGTGACCGGCTGGCCAGCGACGTGCTGCTCGACATGCTCGAGCGGAACGTGCACCACGTCCCGGTGCTGTCGGCGTCCGGCCAGGTCCTAGGCGTGGTCGACGACACCGACCTGGTGGCGGCGCAGCGACGCCAGCCGCTCCTGCTGCGCCGGGCCATCGCCCGGGCCGGGACCCCGGCCGAGCTGGCCGAGGCGGCGGCCGGGATCGACCCGATGATCATCGCGCTGCACGACGCGCGGGCGCCGGCCGAGCACCTGACCGCGGTCCGCTCGGTGGTCCTGGACGCGCTGATCCGGCGGCTGGCCGAGCTGGCCGTCCGGGCCGCCGGAGCGCCGCCCGCCCCGTTCACCTGGTACGCGCTGGGCAGCCTGGCCCGGCGCGAGGTGGTGCCGTCCTCCGACGTGGACAGCGCGCTGGCCTGGGACGGAGAGGATGACGCGGCGGGTGAATACGCGGGCGGGGTAGCCCGGGCGGTGGATGAAGGCCTGCGGGCCTGCGGGCTGCCGTCCGACGCGCACGGCGCCAGCGCGGCCAGCCCGATCTTCGCCCGGTCACTGGCCTCCTGGCGGCGGGCCGAACAGAGCCTGGCCGACGACCCCACCCAGGACAAGGCGCTGATCCTGGTGTCCGTGCTGACCGACAGCCGCCCGGTGTGGAGCAGTGCCGGCCTCTCGGGGGGCGGCGCCCCAGGGGACGGCCTCTGGCAGGCGCGGCCGTACCCGGACCACCCGGAGCTGCTGCGGATGCTGGCCCGGTTCGCGCTGTCGTTCCGGCCGCCGACCGGGTTCCTGCGCGACTTCGTGGTCGAGCACTCGGGCGAGCGCCGCGGGCAGCTCGACCTCAAGCACGGCGGCCTGATCCCGATCGTGGACCTGGCCCGCTGGGCCGGGATGGCGGCCGGGGTGGCCAGCGCCCCGACGCTGGAGCGGCTGCGGGCGGCCGCGGCGGCCGGGACCATGGAGAGCGCGGAGGCCAGCACGCTGGCGGAGGCGTTCGGCTTTATCTCCGGGCTGCGGCTGGACCACCAGGTCGAGCGGCTGCGGCGCGGCGAGCGGCCGGACGACTTCGTCGACCCGAAGACGCTGAACCCGCTGGCCCGGTCCTACCTGCGCGAGGCGTTCCGGGCGGTGGCGTCGGTGCAGGCCAGCTTGTCGGCCGAGCTGTCGCTCGGAGTCCGCTGGAGCTGAGCCTGAGCACCCGCTCGCCGTCCGGGCCCGCGGTCCAGCCCTCGCCGCGGAGGACCTGGCGCGGTGGCTCGGGCTTGGCGTCGAGCGCTTACCCGGCGGCCGCCGGGGTGAAGACCGGGCTGTAGCTGGAGGCGTCGCCCTTGACCGAGTAGCTCTGGCTGCCGTCGATGCCGACCGGGATGTCGCCGGCCACGGTGACGCGGTTCAGCCGCCGGGGCTCGTTGTCGTAGTTGCCGACCGCGTAGTGCTGGGTGATCCGGTTGTCGAACAGCACCAGCTGGTTCGGCTCCCAGACGACCCGCAGGATGTTCTCCGGCCGGGTCACGTAGCTCTGGAACAGCCGCAGGACGTCGCGGGACTCGCCCTTGGACAGGCCCACGACGCGCTGCGCGAACCCGCCGATGTACAGACTCCTCTCACCGGTTAGGGGATGCACTCGGACGACCGGGTGGGCGGTCTCGTACTTGGTGGACAGGAACAGCTCGCGGCGGTCCTTCTCGCTCTGGCTCAGGGTCTCCGGCGGCTTGACGTAGTCGTAGTCGTTGGTGTGGATGGCCCAGAGCGTGTCGGCGAAGGCGCGCAGCGGCCCGGGCAGGTCACGGTAGGCGGCGCCGGTGTTGGCGATCAGGGTCTCGCCGCCGTAGGGCGGGACGATGATGCTGCGCAGCGTGCTGGCCTGCGGCGGGTTGAGCACGAAGGTGACGTCGGTGTGCCAGTAGTTGACCGGGCCGTCGTAGCTGTCGACGGGAAGCACGTTCGGCTGGCCCTCGACGGCGGGCACGGTGGGGTGGGCGGCGGTGACCGGGCCGAAGTAAGCGGCGAACCGCTGCTGGCCCTCGTCGTCCAGGTCCACGCCCCGGAAGACCAGCGCCTTGTGCTCGTTCAGGGCCTCGCGGACGGCGGCGACGGTCCCGGGGTCGAGGACGAGATCGGGGCCGAGGCCGCTGACCACGGCGCCGATGCGCGCGGTCAGCTTGCGGACGTCGAGCCTGGTGCCAATGGATGCAGTGGTCATATCTCAAAGGTACTAAACCGGTCGTTTTGGTAGAATATGACCTGGATCACAGAGTGGAGCCTGTCGTACGGACGCCTGGGGTTACTCATGGGCGGCGACGAGGCGGGCGGTGTCGCGGGCGATCATGAGTTCCTCGTCGGTGGGGACGACGAGGGCCTGGACCGGGCCGGGGAGGCTGATCCGGCCGCCGGTGGCGCGGCCGTGGGCGGCGTTGGCGGCGGGGTCCTCGGCCAGGCCGAGGAAACCCAGGCGGGCCAGGACCCGGCTGCGGACGACCGGACTGTTCTCGCCGATGCCGGCCGTGAAGACCAGCGCGTCGAGGCCGCCCAGGCTGGCTGTCAGGCCGGCGATCGCCTTGACCAGGCGGTGGACGAAGACGTCGAGGGCGAGCCCGGCGCGTTCGTCTCCCTGAGCGGCGGCTTGCTGGATGGTGCGCATGTCGTTGCTGGTGCCGGAGAGCCCGAGCAGGCCGCTGCGGGTGTTGAGCGCGTCGGTCAGGTCGGCGACGCTGCGGCCGGTCTGCTCGGTCAGGTAGCCGACCAGACCGGGGTCGACGTCGCCGGAGCGGGTGCCCATGACCAGGCCTTCCATCGGGGTCAGGCCCATCGTGGTGTCCACCGACTGGCCGCCGGAGATGGCGGCGGCGCTGCAGCCGTTGCCGAGGTGCGCCACGACCAGGCGGAGCCCGGCGGGCGGGCGGGCGAGCAGTTCGGCCGCGCGGGCGCTGACGAAGCGGTAACTGGTGCCGTGGAAGCCGTACCGGCGCACCGCGTGCCCGGTGTACCACTCCTGCGGCACCGCGTACCGGAAGGCGGCGGGCGCCATGCTCTGGTGGAACGCGGTGTCGAACACCGCCACCTGCGGTAGCCCGGGCCGCACGGCGGCGACCGCCTCGATGCCGGCCAGGTTGGCCGGGTTGTGCAGCGGCGCCAGGTCGGAGAAGGAGCGGATCGCCGCGCGGACCTCGTCGTCGACCAGGACCGAGGCGCTGAACCGCTCGCCCCCGTGCACCACCCGGTGCCCGGCGCCGGCCAGGTCCACGTGCCCGTGGTCGTCCAGGTGGTCCAGGATCGCGGTGATGGCGTCGTGGTAGCTGCCGCCCGAGGCGCCGATGTCCTCGGCCTGGCCGCTCAGCGGGCGCTCGCCGGTATCCGGGTCGACCACCGCGTACTTGACCGACGAACTTCCCGAGTTGAGCACCAGGACGAGACCGGGGGAACCGGAAGAGCCGGCGGAGCCTGCCATGGCCGGGATGCTACCGGCCGCAGGTTACGCTCAGGTGGGAGGGTGTGAGAGCGGCACGGGTCGTGGTCGGAAACCATTTCCGGCCGCCCCGGCCGGTTCCCGGCGGGTACGGTGGATTCCCTACCGTGAAAATACGCAATGGCCTGGGTCGTAAATGTCACTTTCTGGCGTCAATTCCGATCTCGATAGAGCACCCGCGCCGGCCCCGGCCGGTCCGGGGCGGCGATGGACGATACCGGTTCCGCGACGGCTGCCGGTGCCGGCTATTGGGCTGCTCGTCTACGCCGGAATCCGCCTGATCAGCGTTGTCGTCGCGGCATTCCTGCTCGGACACGGGAAGTACCGGCAGCGGGGCTGGTCGCTGATCCGGTGGATGCGGTCGTCCGACGGCGGCCACTACCGGGCCATTGCCGCGCACGGTTATGCCTATCCACCTGGGCAATTGGCACACGCCTCGGTATTTTCCTGGTTCCCCGGGTACCCCGCGGCTATCGACTCTCTCGCCTGGCTCCCCTTTGTCACGATCGTGGCGGCCGGCCTGATCGTGACGGCCGTGGCCGGCCTGGCGGCGGCGTGGGGCCTGACCACGCTGGGGCTGAAGCTGACCGGTGATCCGCGGATCAGCCTGCTGCTCACGGCGGTCTGGGCGGTGGCGCCGAGTTCGGTCGTGCTGACCATGCTGTACGCCGAGGCGCTGTTCTGCGCGCTGGCCGTGTGGGCCCTGGTCGCCCTGGTCAGCCGGCGGTGGCTGACCGCGGGCCTGCTCACGCTGGCGGCCGGGACGGTGCGCAGCACCGCCGTGGCCCTCGTCGCCGCGGTCGCGCTGGCGGCGGCGGTCGCGGTGGTCAAGGCGGTGCGCGCCCGGCAGCCGTTCGCCGCGTGGTGGCGGCCTGTCGCCGCCGCCCTGCTGGCGCCGCTGGGACTGCTGGGCTACCTGACGTACGTGGCGGTGGCGACGCACCGGCTTGACGGCTGGTTCTGGGTCGAGCGGCACACCTGTCACATGGTGTTCGACTGGGGGCGGAGCACGCTGCACGTGATCAAGGGGGTTGTGCTCGGCCAGCCCTCGATAGCTCAGCTCCTCGTGGTCGGGGCCATCGTCGCCGCGGTGCTGCTGCTGTTCTGGAGCCTGACCGCGCGCATCCCGCTCTACCTGCACCTGTACACGGCCATCGTGGTCGTCATGGCGCTGACCACGAGCGCGAACTGGATCAGCTCCAAGCCCCGGTTCGTGCTGCCCGCGATGCTGCTGGCCCTGCCGGTGGCGCGGCTGCTGGCGCCGCTGCGGACCTCGGTGCTGGTACCGCTGATCGGGGTGCTGGCTGTCGCGACCACCTGGTTCGGCCTGTACCTGGCGATCATCGCGCGCTGGACGCCCTGAGCCGATGGCGGCGGGCGCCACGGCTGGACACGTACCCCAGACGACCCGTCACCTAAACCGCCCTAGTACCCTAGGCGACTATGAACCAGACTCCGGTGCCGGGGGCGTACGCGTTCGATGTCGCGGTCTCGTTCGCAGGCGAAGACCGTGAGTTCGTTGGTGAGATAGTGAGACAGATCACGGCCGCGAACGCCCGCGTCTTCTGTGACAGTGATTTCTCGGCTGGCATCCGCGGCGAGGAGCTACCCGGGGGTCTCGAGCAGGTCTGTCGTAAGAAAACCTCGCATGCGGCGATATTCATATCGAAATTCTACGCCGAGAAAATGTGGACAAGATATGAACGCCGTGCCATTCTTAACGGCGCGCACGAAAGCTCTGGAATTCATATTCTTGCGGTCCGGCTCGATGATACCGCGCTGCCTGGGCTACGCTCGGCGATTGACTGCCTCGATGCACGCTGGGTGGGACTCACGGGAGTTGCCGAGGCGATCCTGACGAAGCTGGGGATTATACGAACCCAGCCCGCCGGCACGCTTGCGCGCGTCCCCAGGACAGAGGCGGAGAGCCAGCTGCTGCTCATGACGCGACCCACGGGCTGGGAGCTTCTCCACTTCGCCGCCCGATTGCTCAGGGAACGCATTCTGGTGGAAGGCAAGTACCTCGATTTCGTTATGGGCTATGCCCCGCCGACCGATGAGACAATATGCATCGAGGAGGCACCGGATTTTATTTCCCGGGCCGTCCGCCATGTGATGCAGCGCACCAGGAACCTTAACCGTGTCATAAGCCCAGCGGTGCAGGAAGAGGCATTCGGCCGTCCTGGCGAAGACGGCGACGCGGAAGCGATACGACATATGGCGATGCGCCTGAATAGTATCTACGAAGACCTCATGGACTGGACCGCACGGGTACGTGGCGCTGCCATGCCGGCCGAGTTCGCCTGGGCGGTCGAGTTGCTGGCAGACGTCAGTGGTCACACGATTCTGGCGTACCGGGAATTCGTTGACTCAGTGGTCGCTCAAATTGATCGGCTGGCCGAGCAGATTGCGATGGGGAAGCCGATGACACCCGATCTGGCGGTCACCTTCTCGATACCGGAAGAATTGGTGCAGGCTATCAGGACCGAGCTCCGCCGGGTGGCCGAGGTGTTCGGCCATCGACGGTACCCGGACCAGGATCAGGGGCGGCGACTCCATCCGGCGGCCAGGAGCTCGTTAACGGCCGTCGACCCGGTTCGCGCTCGCGCTGGTTCGCGGGACCGCCGCATCCGGGCGAGACCTGAACGTTACCGAATCTTTTGGCCGGGTCACCCATCCGGACGCCCGCCGGCCGCGAAGCACCCGCGTGACAGGCGATCAGGGGACCGGCGGCGGTCCCGGCACCCGAGCCGGGCTGGGGCACACCAGCCCGTGCCGTGATGGTTCACCCGCATTCCCGGGCCGCCTGACAGCGGACCCCGGAGGCTCGGCCCGGGCAAGCCTGTTCAGCACTTTCAGTAATATGCTAATTACGTTTAGTTAACACTGCTCGGCGTGGCCCGCCTCCTCCGGTGGCGCGCCAGCCCGCCACCGAAAGGATCGTCATGCCCAGTCAGGACGCGAAGCGTGCCGCGGACGCGGGATCCCCGGGAGGCCGGCTGACCCGGCGCTCCCTGCTCCAGGGAGCCGCGACCGCAGGCGCGGCCGGGCTCGCCGTCACCGCGCTCGGCGCGGCCGCCAGCCCGGCGCTCGCCGCCACCAGCCGGTCCTCGGCCCCGGAGGCACCGGAGGCACCGGACCACCACGGGCCGATCGTGGTCCATGTCCGCGACGCCAAGTCGGGGGACCTCGAGGTGTTCTCCGGGACCAGCCAGACCCGGCTGCGCGACAAGGACCTGGCCACCCGGATCGCCCGGGCCATCGGCTAAGCATCCGGACCATCGGTTAGAGAGGCAATTCAATGTCATCGCATCGCGAGGCGCCGGAGATCTCCAAGGACCCGGTCGCCGATAGCACGGACGTATACGCGTTCGTCAGCCCGGACCGGCCGGACACGGTCACCCTGATCGCCAACTACATCCCGCTGCAGGAGCCGGCCGGCGGCCCGAACTTCTACGAGTTCGGCGACGACGTGCTGTACGAGATCCACATCGACAACAACGGCGACAGCCGGGCCGACATCTCGTTCCAGTTCCGGTTCACCACCCGGGTCGTCAACCCCGAGACCTTCCTGTATAACACGGCCCCGATCACGTCGCTGACCAGCCCGAACTGGAACCGCCGCCAGACCTACAGCGTCTCGGTCGCCGTCGGCTCCGACTTCAGCCGGACCCTCGCCCGCGGGCTGACCTGCCCGCCGTGCAACGTCGGGCCGCTGTCCACGCCGGACTACGCCGCGCTGGCCAGCGCGGCGATCCACGGCCTGGGTAACGGGATCACCGTGTTCGCCGGGCAGCGGGCCGAGGCCTTCTACGTCGACCTGGGCTCGATCTTCGACCTGGGAAACCTGCGGCCGCTGCAGACGGCCAACGTGTTCGGCAAGAGCGTGTTCAACCAGAACGCGCCCGGCGTCAACGCCACCAACCACCTGAACGTCCACTCGATCGCGATCCAGGTGCCGATCTCCACGGTGACCAGGTCCGGCCACCCGACCATCGGCGTGTGGACCACGGCGAGCCGCCAGCGGGTCCGGCTGTGGGACGCCGACAACGGCCAGAACGTCGACAGCGGGCCCTTCCGGCAGGTCTCGCGGCTGGGCAACCCGCTGGTCAACGAGGTCCTGATCCCGATGGGGCACAAGGACGAGTGGAACTCGCTGCCCCCGGCGGACGACAAGCGGTTCGTCAGCTACTTCGCCCATCCCGGCCTGTCCGCGCTGCTGCCCGTCCTGTACCCGGGGGCGTTCCCCCACCTGGACGCGCTGAACACGTCGGGCAAGCCGCGGGCCGACATCGAGGCTATCTTGCTGACCGGGATCCCGGCCGGCATCGTCCCTGGCTTCACGAACTTCACCGGTCCGGTGCAGGCCGACATGCTCCGGCTGAACACCTCCGTCCCGCCCGCCGGGTCGCCGAACCCGATTGGGCTTGTGGCCGGCGACGCGGCCGGCTTCCCGAACGGCCGCAGGCCGATCGACGACGTGGTGACGATCGAGTTGCGGGCGCTGGCCGGGCTGACCTACAAGCTGATCGATAGCAACTACACGGTCGACACGGTGGTGAGCCAGGTCACCGACGGGCTGACCGGCGCCAGCGTCGCCTCCCCGCCCACCGGGCAGTTCCCCTACCTGGGCACGCCCTACGACGGTTACCATAACCCGTCATGACCGAGACCGCCGCCGGACCGACCGGTCCGGGCGTCGTCGTGCTGGAACTCGGCGCCGGGATCGGCGCCCTGGTCCTGTACACGCCGCCCGGGCTGGACGGCGAGGAGATCGAGATCAGCCGGGACGACGAGCCCGGGGCCCCGTCAGCAGCCCCGTCAGCCGGGGCAGCGCGCACGCACTCGCGGGTCCGCCCGCGGCCCGTGCCCGGCGGGACCAGGTACGCAGCCGTCTACCCGGGCCTGCCGGCCGGGCACTACACGATCTGGCGCGACGAGAAGACCCCGGCGGCCGCGGCCACGATCATCGGGGGCAAGGTCAGTAACTGTCACTGGCCTGAATAAAGAGATTTTTCGAGCCGAACGGGCCGGTGCTCGCCTGACTAAGGCGGGAACCGGGCCCGTTCGGTAGGCCGTGTTTGGCTCTTGGTCTTTTTCAGACCGGAAGCGGCACGGCGACGATGGGCTTGGTCGTGGGCTGGGCGGATCCCGGGGCGGGCTCGACGGTCAGGCCGAGGGTGTCACCCTTGACCACGCCGGTGGCCAGGATGGCCGGGGTCTGGCCGTTCTTCGGCCGCGGCAGCAGCCCGGCCGAGACGATCTTCGTCTTGCCGATCAGCCAGAGCTGGTACACCTTGCCCGACGGCAGCGCGGGCAGGCCGGTGGTGACCACGGCCAGTTCGTGCCGTTCGGCGGCCAGGACCACGACGGCGGTGCCGCCATGGGCCGAGACCTGGCTGAGCACCCGCACCCCGGGCGCGGACAGGACCACGCTGAGCGCCTGGTTCTGGGCCCGGGCCTGGTTGAGCTCGTCCTGGGTACGGGACTGGGCCAGGCCGAAGAAGACCGCGGCCGCGATCGAGGCCAGCGCGACCGCTCCGGACAGCCACGGCACCCAGGGCAGCTTCTGGGACCACGGGGTGCGCTGCGGCCGGGCGTCGGCCTGGTGGGCCCCTTGACTCCTGACCTCGGGCGGGAGCTGGCGGGTGCGCGTGGCGGCGGTGAGAACCTGGTCCCGCAGCCCGGGCGGCGGCTCGGCCGTCACGGCGAAGGCCAGGTTGGTCGCCACCTCACGGAACCCGCGCACCTCGGCCGCGCACGACGGGCAGCGGCTCAGGTGGCGGGCGAAGCGGTCGCGTTCGGCCGGGGTGTCGAGCGCGTCCAGCGCATAGGCGCCGGCCAGCGCGTGCGAGTCGTGACGGGGGAACCGCAGTCGCATGGCTCAGCTCACCCCCAGGCAGTCGCGCATCCGGATGAGCCCGTCGCGGATCCTGGTCTTGATCGCGCCCAGGGTGACCTTGAGCAGCTCGGACACCTGCCGGTAGGTGTACCCGCCGTAGTAGGCCAAGGTGATCGACTCGCGCTGCACCTCGGTGAGGCCGTCCAGGCAGCGCCGCACCCGCTCGCGGTCCAGGCTCGCCTCCACCGCCTCGGCCACCTCGTCGTGCGGCGTGCGGACCTCGGCCGTACGCTGCTCGCGCCCGGCCGCCGCCGTCGTGGAACGGACCCGGTCGATGGCGCGGCGGTGGGCTATGGTCATCACCCACGTCGCCGCGCCACCAACGGCCGGGTCGAACCGGGCGGCGGTCCGCCACACCTCGAGGAGCACTTCCTGGGTAACCTCCTCGGACTGGGACGGATCCCGGAGAACCCGGCGGATGACTCCGTAGACCGGGCCGACCAGCCGGTCATACACCGCTTCGAACGCGTCCGGCTCGCCCCGGGCCACGTGGACAAGCAGGTCGTCGAGATCCCGCCCTCCCCTCCTATCCGTGGTCGCCGGCTCGAGCCGGGACGAGTCCGAATCGCTCGGGTTCATATGTCACCTTCGAAGCCAACGCCGGATCGGATGGGTAAGACTTGGCCGAATTTTAAGTAACTTGTATCGCCGCAGGTCGGCGAGCCGCCACGGAGGTACCGTAATATCCCGTATTCGGGCGCTTCGCGCCGCCCCCGGCCGGCCGCGTCAGCTAGCCTCGGGACGCGCGGGCTGATATCACTGGAATGTGGCGGGCGCCTTGCTGTCTTCCTGCGCGCGGAACCGGAGGTGACCATGCGCCTGGTCTGGGTGATCCTGTTCGTCTGGCTGCTCATCGGCGCCCTCGCGGCCGGGCAGCGGCACTACTACACGGCCCCGTACGTGGACTGCTCAGGCGTGGGGACGATCACGGTGACCATCTTGTTCGGTCCGGTCAACTACGTCGGGGGGGATCCCAAGTTCAGTTGTACGTAGTTCTTGTTCCTCTTGGGGTGCTTGTTCCTCTTGGGGTGCTTGTTCCTCCCTTGAGTGCGTCATCATCGTCGACACGGCCGCGCGCATGGCCTTGAGGCCGGAGCCCTTCGGCACCTTCAGGGTCGCGTAGGCGATGGCACCCGCCGGGATCGGCAGCCAGAAGTTGACCAGCCGCCAGCCGAGCACCCCGAGCGTGGCCACGCTGCGGGTGACGCCGAAGCTGACCAGCAGCAGCGGCGCGATCGAGTCGACCACGCCGAGGCCGGCCGGGGTCACCGGCAGCGCGCCGGCCACGTTCGCGATCCCGTAGGCGGCGAAGAGCTCGAACGGGTTGACGAACCGGCCGAACGCCGCCACGAAGCACCACAGCGACGCCGCGTCGAGGATCCAGTTGAGCGTGGCCCAGGTCAGGGACATGACGAGGGTGTGGCGGTCGCGGCCCAGGGCTTTGAGGGAATCCGCCGATTCGAGCATGGCCCGCTCCAGGCGATCGCCGGACAGGCCGGGGATCCGGTCGCCGACCGCGTGCAGGATGCGCGAGGCGCGCCGGGCCCCGCGGATGAAGCCGAAGACCAGGGCGCCGATCGCGAGCATGAGCACGGCACCGATGATGGCCACGGTCACGTAGATCGGGTGGAACCCGGCCAGCGGGATGGAGACCACCAGGGACAGCCAGAGCAGGATGTTCAGCACGACCGTGGAGCCCAGGCCCTTGGTCGCCATCATGAACGCGGCGTCGTTGCCCTTGATGCCTTCGGCGGTGAACAGGCGATAGCCGATGCCGGCGCTGCCCAGCGTCCCGGCCGGTATGACGTGCGCGATGGCCGCCGCGGCCAGGTCGATGCGGAACAGCCGCGACAGGCCGGGGTTGTGGCTGCCAGGCGGCAGCATGGCCTGGGTGAGCAGGCCGTAGCAGAACAGCGACAGGCCCTCGAGCGCTAGGCCCGCGACCAGCCAGGCGGCGTCGACCCGGCCGAGCAGGTTCAGGTCCTTGCTCGCCCCGACCAGTTCGGGCACGACCAGGTACTCGATGATCAGCGCGACGACGAAGAGGAGGGTGACGCGGCGCAGCGGCTTGATCAGGAACGGGAGCCAGGTGCGCCAGCGGCGCAGCCAGCCTCGCCACTTGCCCGGTCGCTCGCTGGACTGCCCGCTGGACTCGGTGGGGCCGCCGCTGGGCTTCCGGCTGGTTTTCGCCGGGTCAGTCCGCATAACTAACCTCCTACCCGGTCAACGGGCAAGAACGCCGCCACACGAGCATCAGCGTTATCCTGCCCTGGGACGGGGTCCCCATCGGGGTTCCCATCGGGGTTCCCATCGAGGAGGAGTGGTCGTGGCTGACGCGGCATCAACCGCCCGGACGATGTGGACCATGTTCGAGCCCATCCACGCGGTGACCTACTTCACGGGCGATTCCCGTTCAGCCTTCGAGCAGGCCGGCCTGCGCGGGTTCTGGCGCGGCTACTTCGCCGGCCGGGCCGCGCCGCTCGGCGCCGTCGGTGCGGCGGTGGTCACCGCGTCGTTCTTCAACTTCGCGCCCGCGTTCGTCGCCCGGGCCATCCCGGGCGTGTGGGACCTGATCACGCCGGAAGACGCGTTGCGAGCCCGGTCGGCGGGCGCCACTTCGGCCCTGCGCGGCCTGCTCGCCGGGCGCGAGGCCGACGCGGCCGCGGCCGCCGGCCTGCTCTGGCGGGCGGTCGGCGAACTGGACTTCTCCGGCCGGGTGCTAGCCGCGGCGAATGCCGCCCTGCCGGTGCCCGACGACGGACTGGCCCGGCTCTGGCAGGCGGCCACCGTGCTGCGCGAGCACCGGGGCGACGGCCACTTCGCCGCGCTCGCGGCGGCGGACATCGACGGCTGCGAGGCCGTGGCGCTGCGCTGCCTGCTGGATATGCGACGGAAGGACCTGCAGCCGGTGCGCGGCTGGACCGACGAGGCGTGGGACGACGCGCTCGCCCGGCTGGCCGCGCGCGGCTGGGCCGACGGCGACGGCACGCTGACCAGCGCGGGCCGGGAGGCGCACGCGGCGGTCGAGAACGCGACCGACTGGGCCGCGTCCCGGCCGTGGGCCGCGCTCGGCCAGGAGGCCACGGCCGAGATCGCGGCCGCCCTCACGCCGCTCGCCCAGGCCTGCGCGACGGTGCTCCCCTTCCCCAGTCCCATCGGCCTCCCCTCGCCCCGCCCCGGCGAGCAACGGCCCCCCGGCGGGTAACGGCGGCCAGCGGCGGTGCGCGGGTCCCGGCGGTGCGGCGGGTAACGGCGGTGCGGCGGGTAACGGCGGCCCGGCGGCGGTGCGCGGGTCCCGTCAAGACGGCATGAAACCCCGGTTCCAGCGCGTTTGAACGCGCTGGAAGTCCAGTTTCATCGCGCCCGGTAGTCGCAAAGTAAGGGTGTGCTTCCGGCGTGTCGCGGTTCCCGGACGTGGTTTCGTGTCACTCGCGTCGCGCGGCCGGGGATCGTTCGGCAGTTCCGGCCCTTATGGGGGGCTGTTGCATGATCATGGTCTCTCGCGGCTGGCTGGCGTGCCGCCGGGTGCCGTGGTGTCCTGGGGGGGCTGGTGGTGCGCTGTCCCGCGGGATTAGCGGGGTGAGTTCGGGCTCCGGGGTGATTTTTGTGCATCATGGTCCCCCTTTTTCACCCGGTAGCCCCGGTCCACCCGGTTAACTTGCCACTCCGCATGCAGGTTCGCGGCTGGTGGTGCTCCCGCGCCTGGCGGGATAGCGCAGGCGTCATGCCCGGGCCGTCATGCCCCGGGGCGTCATGCGCCAGCCGTCCCGCACCGGACCCATGAGCAACCAATCCTGCAACGGCCCCTGTGACGACCCGAACGGACGGAAAAGACGGGCGTGCGCCTCCCGTGGGGTCGCCGCGACTGCCGGGAACCGGGTGAATCGCCGCAAACCGGTCAGCCGTTGATCTATGGCGGCCTCGTGACGAGACGCCGAGAACTCAAGTTATTTCGGGATGCACACAGAGATGCACCGGTGGCACACCGGGTCACCTAGAGCGTCCGGTGGCCTCGTGATGCGGCGTCCCTGGCCGCGCAACGGGGTGGATCCGGGTTACGGGGTGGATTTGGTACCCCCCAGGGTCCCGGATCGGACCGGTAACCCGGATCAACCCCGTTAACTTCCAGCTGGGCGGATAAGTCTGCGTCTCATGTGGCGGGTGGTGCTGTCGCGGCTGCTGCGGGCGTCGCGGGACCGCGCCGGTGGCACACCCCGCCCGTCCGGCACGCCGCGATTCCCAACAGCCCGTCCTGCGTGCCCGGTGGCACACCCGGTCACCTAGAACTGCACCGGCGGGCGGCTGACCGGGCGGCTAGATAGCGGGCGCGTGGCCGATGAGAAAGGCCGCGATCCCGCGTCTACAACTGGTGAAGCGCACCACGGGAGACGATATGTCCGGGCGAGGCACGTTCGCTATCGCGTTCGTCGCGGAGTCCGGGTGAGGCCGGGGGCGTCCCGGTGCCGCCGGATCATGATCCGGCGGCACCGGGACCAGTTTCGCCCCGGCCAGCTGCACTCAGGGACCGGCTGCACTCAGGGACCAGCTGCACTCAGGGACCAGCTGCACCGGGCTAGATGAGCGCGGCTGCTAACTGGAGCGGACGCGGGCTCCAGGGGACGAACGAGCCTGCCTGGTCCGGCACGCCGACCCGATCCGCCGCGCCGACGCGGTTGAGCAGCTCGAGCTCGAGCATGTCGTGCAGGCTGGACTGGCCGAGGCCGCCGGCGTCCGGGAAGCTGAGCAGCCGCTTGCCCCAGGTCATCAGCGCCTTCGCGTCGTTCGGGCAGGCGAGCAGGTGCTGCCGGTCGCGGAGCGCGAGGAAGAGGTAGAGCGTCGTGCGCTCGTCGGCGTCGTCGTACCGTGCCCCCCGCAGCAGCAGGTCGCACGCGGCGTCGAGGTCGTCGGGATCCGGGGGCTCGGCCTCGGGCCACGGGTCGGTGTAGCGGTCGTAACTCAGTCGCCCGAGGGTGAGCGCCACCTCTGGCCACGCCGCGTCACCGGCCTGCAGCCAGTACAGCAGCGCGCCGGTCACGGCGATGGCCTCGTCGCGGTCGGCCCGGGCGGCGGCGACGGCCCGGATGTCCCGCTCGTCCATCCGGGCCGCCACCTCGGTCACCCGGCGATCGAGCAGGGCACTGAGCAGGGCGCGGGCCTCGGTGACGGCCTCCGGGACGCCCGCCCCGGCACCGTCCGCTGAGTTCCGCACTAGCGCGGCCAGTTCCGCCCGCGCACGGTCGATCGCCGCGTCCAGGTCCGCCCCGCTGATTAGCGGGCGGCTCGCGATGCTATTCATGGCAACTTTCCCCTCCAGAAAGTTGTGCCAGGTGACGGTCGGCTCCGTCAGGGCCTTGACGACCGCCACCTGGGGTCTAGATGTCACGGGCCAGATGGCCGTGACCGGCTGGAGAGGAAACGCTGGCCGGCGACACCCGGCCTGGCCATGAGTCGCAGCGGGAATTACCACATCTGACCGGCTGAATCATCTGCCCCCCAAAGGCTGTTGATTCGTCAACCGGCGGTTATCCACCTGGCAGCTACCTGCCAGGTACGACGATCGCCGGTGATCGGCAAACGTGCGGCAGATACCTCGCTAAAGCGCTGCTTAATTTATGCGACCCTTTGACTAGCGAAATAAATGCCTGCGGCCCGGGAGCCGGGAGCGGCTGGGGTTGCCCGCCCGGCGACTTCACGAGCATTCATAGGACAGCGATGCGATCTCGCATCATTTGACCCTTTTACATGATTTCATCCCTTACGACCCTTCCGCCGGCCAAGGCAACCGCCGCGCGCGCCCTTCCCCGCGACATCGGCCACCCGGACCTTGCGGTCCTCCCCTCATCCGCCCCTTACGTCTCACCCAGGACGTTGCCTGTCCCGGATCTCGTGAGCACCATCGATGAGTTTAGTGTAGCCAGATAAACCGTGTCTATCTATGTGGCATTAACATAAATAAAGATTCGGCTGGGAGTGTCTCACCACATACGGCCAACCGGTCTGACCTGCAGCGCGAGACCAGTCGTGGCCACAATGAGGCCGACGCGCGCCGCTATCCCGATACTCGCCGACCGGAACTTGCACACCCCATTTCGCATCCGTATCAGGCCTTGCGGGAACCGCCGGATCCACGGGCTTCTGGCCGGCGGACCAACTCGGCGGCTCGGGCCCCGAAGACCCCGGCCGGCCGGAACGCCGCGCAGGCGGCCCGCCACCGGTCGAGCAGCGGCCCGGTGAGCTCGGCCGGCAGTGTCGCGGAGGCGGGTCCGTCGGACAGCACCTCGAGCGGCCCGAGCACGTAGACCTCGGCCAGGGTGGGCAGGTCCGTGAACTCGGCGGCCGGGTTCGAGCCGCCAGGCAGCCGGGTCGCCCGCTCGATCAGGCCGGCGCCGAGCTGACGCACCGCGCTTCCTTCGCCGGCCAGGACACACTCCACCGCGGCGAGGATCTCGACCGCCATCGCGTAGGACTCGGCCAGGAGCAGCCCGGCCCCGAACTCCCCCGGGCTGGGCGCCAGCCCCCGGCGAACCCCGGCCAGCGCACCGAGGTGATCCAGGTGGGCCCCCTCGTGGATACCGCGCCAGACCTGCTGGGCCATCGCGGTCGCGGTCGACGGCACCTCGGCGATGGCGGTACCGGGGGGCGCCAGCCCGGGCAGGCACATCCAGGTCCGCCGGGCCAGCCGACGGTTGACCGGCAGGCGCAGCCCGATGTGACCGTCGCTGGGCGACGGCCGGAAGCGCACACCCCAGGACAGCTGCTGCGCGCTGATCAGCGGGCACACCGTGCCGCTCGGCAAGGCCGCCGCGGCCGCGATGAGCTGCTCCCCGAAGCCGGCGATCAGGCGCGCCGCATTCCAGACGTCCTCCCGGACGCCGCGGATCGGCCCGGCCACCGGCTGGGTGTCCGGGTACCACGACGGCACGGGCCCGGCGAACCGCCGCAGCTGGCGGAGCCGGGCGGCGTGCTGGCCGCCGGAGACGACGCGCAGCGACCTGATCACCTCGTCCAGGCCGCTGAACGCGCCGGGATCGTCCCGCCAGGCCAGCTGGGAGCCCGGGACGGCCGCGCCGGGTCCGTCCAGGGCGACGCAGCCGACGGCCACGTCCGCCCAGCCCCGGACCGTCCACGCGTCGGCCTCCGCGTTCCCGGCCGGTACCCTGACCGCCGCGGTCGCCGCGGCGACCGCCCACGCGCGCGCCTCAGGCGCCGCGACGTGCGACGGTCCGGAAGCGTCCGCTCCCGGGCCGCGCACTGCCCTACCCATCCGGCATTGACACGGCTCCGAAAGTTGCGCCCAGGGGACAAGCCCAGGGGACAAGCCCAGGGGACAAGCAGAGAGGAGGGGGCGATGGCGGCACAGGACGAGCGGCTTGCCGCCATCGCCGAGGCCGCCGCGGCCGTGCTGCGCCGGACGCCCTATCACGTCGTCCGAGCCGGGGATGTCGCCGCCACGGTCCGGCTTCCCGGCCAGACCGGACGGTCGGCGGTCTGGCTCTATAACGAGGTACATAACCGCCGGGTGCTGGTGGCGCTGGCCGCGGCCCATGCCTGGGCGGAGTTCACCAGTCAGGCCGACTGGTCACGGCCCGGACCGGCCCTCTCGGTCACGGCGGCCCGGGCGGCCGCGACCGGCGCGCTCGGCGTGATCATCGCGTTCCACCGGGCCGAGCAGTCGCTGATGACCCAGGTCGGATTCGGGATCGGCGACATCTCCACGGCGGAGAAGCGGAAGCTGGCCGCGGGTACCGCCCTGACCCCGCCGAGCTGGCCGGACAGTCCGTGGGGGCGGGTCGCGGCGGCCGCCTGGCACGGCCGGTGCGAGGTCTTCACCGACTTCCTCCGACCGGTGCTCCAGGCCTGCGCCGAGTCCGTCACCTACCTGCCCGGGCCGAGCGTCGCCGAAAGCGCCTCCCGGCTGTCCGACGTCGCCTTCCGTACCTGCCTGGCCGACACCGAAGGCCCGGCCGACCTGCTCGCACGAGGCCTGGCGGCGCTGTGGTTCGAGCGCGACCTGGCCCGGGTGGCCGGCCCGCTGCCGCGGGAGCTGGAGAGCGCCGAGACGGCGCTGGCCGCCGTGGCCCGGCGACGGACCGATCCCCGGGCCGAGGCGAACGCCTGCGCCGTGGCGGTCCGGGTCATGCTCGAGGCCGGCACCTTGCACCGGCGCGGTATCGCCGAAGCACGGCGGACGGTCGCGCTCTGGCAGAGCCTGACGGCTGACCTAAACGGGCCGGCGTCCACCGCGACGGTTAACATCACCGGCGAGACGGCCGGCCACGACCGGCAGCGGCTGAGCGACGCGGCCAGCCACCTCGGCCTGACCGCGGTCAGGTACGGGGACCGGCGTACCGCCGCCGAGGCGTGGCAGCTGTCCCGCCAGGTCGCCGACGGCCTGGATCACGACCGGTCCCGGATCGCCCGCGCCGACAACAACCTCGCCGCCCTGGCGGCCGAAGCCGGGCGCGGCGAGCAGGCCTGGACCCTCATCGGCGACGTCCGGCAGACCCGGCTGGCGCTGCTCGACCGCCAGCCGCACGACGCCGCGGCGTGGCGGCGGCTCACCGTGACCGAACGCGCCCGGGCGGACATCGCCAGGTTCAACGGCGCCGCGACCGAGAGCGTGCGGCTGGCCATGGCCCTGCTGGCGGACCGGCGGGCCCGGCTGGGCGAGGGCGCGCACGCCGACACGGCCGAAGCCCAGGCCGTCCTGGGCCAGGCCCTGCTGGCGGGCGGTCACCCGACCGCCGCGCGGCGGTACCTGGAGGAGGCCGCCGATACCCGGCGGGACCGGTTCCTGCCGACCTCGTACCGGGTTCAGGAAGACCTCATCTGGCTGGCCAAGGCGGCCCTCGTGCTCGGCCACCCCCGGACCGTGCTCGACCTGCTGGCCGGCCAGGCGGCGGAGACCGACTGGTTCCGGGACCAGGTTTCGTTCCGGCTCGGCTACACCGCCCGGCGGCTGCTCGCGCTGGCCGACGGCGAACTCGGCCAGGCCGCCGAGGCGACGGCCGTGTTGCGCGCGGCCCGCGACGAGCTGTGCGACTGGCCACTCGACGCCGGGCTCGACCCGCTGATAGCGGACTTCGACCGGTCCCTGGCCGAGCTGGCGCTGCTGCGGGACGAGCCGGCCGACGCAGCCGGCACGCTGGCCCGGCTAGCCGAACAGGAGGCCGGCACCGGAACGGCGGACGGAGGCGGCGGTCCGCCGCAGCCCGCGCAGGGCTGGACGCTCGTCCTGCTAGCCCGGGCGGCGGCCAGGCTCGGCGACGCCAAGCGGGCCTCCGGCTGCTTCCGCTCGGTTCGCCGGCTGACCGCCGCCGGGGTCGACCCCCGCCATCCGGTGATCCTGACCGCCCACTGCGACGAAGCCGAGCGCTGCACGGCCGCCGGGGACACCAGGCAGGCGGCGGACCTGCTCGCACCGGTACTCGACCGGACCGTGCTGGCCCACGGCCGCCCGGCCCTGGGCGAGGCCCATCCGCTGCTGACCCGGGCCCGGACCCTGGCCGAACGGCTGGGCATCACCGTTCCCTACCCCGTGCCCGGCCTGGACGAGGCATCCTTGGACATCGACGTCTGAGATCCCGGGGGACCGAGCCCATGGCGTACCTGATCGAAGTTCCGGTGGAGGCGGGCGGCCGCCTGCTCGTCCAGGCCGCGGCGGAGGACCTGCCGGGATCGCTCGAGCTGGCCTCGCTGCGCCCGGGCGACGTGGTGGCGCGGGCCCGGGAGTCGGCCGAAGCCGCCATCGACCAGATCAAGCCCGCCATCAGCGCCGTGGCCGGACGGCTGCGGACGATGGCCGCGGACGAGGTCGCGGTGGAGTTCGGTATCGTACTGGGCGCGGAGACCGGGGCCGTCATCGCCAAGGGCACGGCCGAGGTTCACTTCAACGTGACGCTGACCTGGAAGCGGGAGCCCGACGCGCGGGAGCCCGACGCGCGGGAGCCGGACGCGCGGGAGCCCGACACTGGGGCCGGAGGGAAGCATAGTGACTGACCCGTCTCCCGGAGCGTTCATCGCCAGGATCCTCGGCCCCGGCGGCCGGCCCGCGGGCGCCGGGGCGCTGGTGACGGAGCGGCACGTCGTCACCTGCGCGCACGTGGTCAACGTGGCGCTCGGTCTCGACCCCCGGCAGCAGCGGCAGCCGGACGGCCCGGTCACGCTGGACTTCCCGCTGGCCGACGGTGCGCCCACCTTAATGGCAACGGTGGCGCGGTGGCTGCCGCCGCCGCGTGCGGGTGCGGCCGGAGAAGACATCGCCGGCCTGGTGCTGGACGAGGCTCTCCCGGCCGGGACGGCCACGGCGCGGCTGGCCGTCGACATGCCGCGTCCGGGCCGGGTCGTGCGGGTCTTCGGCTACCCGGCGGGGCGGCCTGACGGCGGCTGGGTCGAGGCAGCCGTCCGGGGGGCGGTCGGCGGCGGCCGGATCCAGCTCGACTCCGAGTCGGCGCTGCGGGTCCAGTCCGGGTACAGCGGCAGCCCGGTGTTCGACGACGGCATCGGCCGGGTCGTGGGGATCGTCGCGGCGGCCCCGGTGGGCACCGCGGAGCGGGACAGCTACGCCATCGGGGCGGACCGGCTGCGGCTGGCCTGGCCCGAGATCCTGGCCGGGCGCTGGCAGCGGGCCGCCAGTCCGGCCGGGAGCCGGGGCCGGGACGAGCTCGTCGTCTTGCACGTCTCCGATACGCAGTTCGGGGCGCACCACCTGTTCGGCGGGAACGGCCTGACGCCCGCCGACCGGGCCGAGGACACCCTGTTCCGGCGGCTGCACCGCGACCTGGAGCACCTGGCGG
>JBEKJP010000074.1:0-52089 GCA_050011155.1 Streptosporangiaceae bacterium | reverse complement strand
AGCGGCCGGCGGGCGTTAGCTGTCCGTGGCCGCTGCGCCTTCGTGATCGTGGTGGCTGCCTCATACGTCCTTGGGTGCCCGGTGTGCCACTTCTAGGTGACCCCATGTGCCACCGGTGCTGTTCTAGGTGACCCCATGTGCCACCGGTGCTGTTCTTGCATACTGCGGGGACGCCGCTCAGACCGTGAGCGCCGGCGAGGAGAAACTCGACTATCCGCTCAGGTGACGGATCGCCCGCCAGCCGGGGTCCAGGCTCGACCGCACCGTCGCGCTCGGCCAGCCCGCGACGAGGTCCCGTGCCTGTCCCGCAAGGGCGGGGTCGTCACTGTCGCCGTACAGGTGAAACGTCCGGACCCCGCGAGCCGTCTCGTGGGCCACGAGCCGGATGTGCGGCAGCAGCCAGCCGGTCAGGCGGTCCTCGAAATCACGGAGCCGGCCGAGCGAGCCGGGACCGGGCAGCCCGGCCCGGGTCTGCTCGGCGAACGGCAGGGCTAGCGCGATGTGCAGGTCGAGCAGCGGATAGTCGACCCACTTGGCCGGGAGGGCGAGCGAGGCCACGACCAGGGCACCGTCCCGCTCCCCCTGCATCAGCGCCCAGCGCGGCTCGGCCGCCCGCCGGGCCAGCGCCTCGACCGCCTCGATCAGCCGGGCGGCCGGCCCGCCCCCGGCCGGACGCGCAGCCGACGTCTCGACGGTGCCGATCCACCGGGTCACGTCGTCTTCGCCCAGGACCCAGTCCAGCGTCAGGTAACCCACGTGGTCGCGAGCCTCGGGCGGCATCGCGGCAAAGCCCGGGTGACAGATCACGGTATCGATCAGGTCGCCGTCGACGTGAAGATCGAACGTCAGCTTCCTGAGATCGAGCTTGCAGCCGTTCAGATCCATCATGACCATCCGCGAGGGAGGGGTGGCCTGACGGGCGGGGTGGTATTCCCAGGTCTCGTCGGCGGGCGGGGCGCCCCGGAACCAGCGCTCGGCGAGCCGGCGCCGCCCGGGCACGCCGGCCGCGGTCACGACCAGCGCGTGCTCGGCCTGCCCGCCCGGCATCAGTTCCCAGGCCAGATCGGCATGCATGGCCTCGACGTGAGCGTTCATCTCGCCGTCGAAGGCACCGAACGCACAGTCGCGCATCCCGGCCTCGGCGGCGGCCCGGCCGACCGCGGTCCACCAGTCCCAGAAGTCCTCGATCGGCTTATCCTGCACGATAGCCATCGTGGCACGGCGGACTGACAAAACAGCCGGACCCCGGTCAGGTCCCAGCAGACCCGGCCGCTGCGGGCGAGGTGCCGGAAGACGGTGCGCCGGCTGACCCCGGCGGCGTCTTGGTACACCTGAGTGTCAGGATGACACTATCTGGTGACATCGGAGGTGGCCGGGTGGACTCAGAAGCACTGCGGCTCAAGTACCGCGCGGAGCGGGACAAGCGGATCCGGCCGGACGGCAACGACCAGTACCTGCGGCTCGCCGACGAGTTCGCGCACTACCGCGACGACCCGCACACCCCTTTTACCGAACGGGCTCCGCTCACCGATCACCGCACGGTGGTTTGCGTCGGCGGCGGGTTCGCCGGCCTGGTCGCCGCGGCCCGGCTGACCGAGGCCGGAGTCGACGTGCGGATCGTGGAGACCGGCGGCGGCTTCGGCGGCACCTGGTACTGGAACCGGTACCCCGGCGCGCAGTGCGACACCGCGTCGATGGTGTACATGCCGCTGCTGGAAGAGACCGGGCACATGCCCACCGAGAAGTACGTGCACGGCCCGGAGATCCTGGCGCACTGCCAGCGGATCGGCTCGCAGTTCGGCCTGTACGACGACGCGCTGTTCCATACCGAGGTCACCGGGCTGGCCTGGGACGGCGCCCGCTGGGTGATCTCGACCAGCCGCGGGGACCGGCTGACCGCCCAGTTCGTGGTGCTGGGGACCGGTCCGCTGAGCGTGCCGAAGCTGCCGGGGATAGCGGGGATCACCTCGTTCCTCGGTCACTCCTTCCACACCAGCCGCTGGGACTGGGACTACACCGGCGGTGACCCCAGCGGGACGCCGATGAGCAACCTCGCGGGCAAACGGGTGGGCATCATCGGCACCGGAGCCACCGCCGTGCAGGTCGTGCCGCACCTGGCCCGGGACGCCGGGGAGCTCTACGTGTTCCAGCGCACGCCGTCCTCGGTCGACGTGCGGGACAACCGCCCGATCGACCCGGACTGGTTCGCCGGCGTGGCCACGCCGGGCTGGCAGCAGCGCTGGCTGGAGAACTTCACCGCCAACCAGGCGGGCGGGCACGCCGACGTGGACCTGGTGCAGGACGGCTGGACCGACCTGTCCCGTCGCATCCGGGCCCGGATCGCGGCGCTGCCGCCCGAACAGATGAACCCGGCCGGAATGCTCGCCGCCTATGAGCAGTCCGACTTCGAGAAGATGTCGGAGATCAGGGACCGGGCTGCCGCGGTGGTGCGTGATCCGGCGGTCGCGGACCGGTTGAAGGCCTGGTACCGCCAGCTGTGCAAGCGGCCCTGCTTCCACGACGAGTACCTGGAGGCCTTCAACCACCCGAACACGCACCTGGTCGACACCGACGGCCAGGGAGTTTCTTCCGTAGAGCCGGACGGCGTGGTGGTGGCGGGGCGGTTGTACCCGCTCGACTGCATTATCTACGCGTCCGGGTTCGAGGTCGGGACGCCGTACACCCGGCGGGCCGGGTTCGAGGTGACCGGGCGGGACGGCGTCACCTTGTCGTCGCACTGGGCCGACGGGATGCGCACCTTGCACGGCATCCACGTGCACGGCTTCCCGAACCTGCTCATCGTCCAGCCCACCCAGGGCGCCAACCTGATCTCCAACGTGCCGCACAACATCACCGACTCGGCCCGGACGATCGCTGCTGTGGTGGGCCAGGCGGTCCGCTCCGGTTCGGCCACGGTCGAGCCCTCGCTGGCGGCCGCGGACGCGTGGGTGGAACTGCTGCTCACCGGGCCGGGCAGCATGATCGGCGGGGCGGACTGCACGCCGGGCTACTACAACAACGAGGGTCACGACACGGGTCAGTTCCTCGGCCGCGGCTACCCCTACGGCCCCAGCGCCTACTTCGCCTACATCGACAAGTGGCGCGCCTCCGGCACCTTCGACGGCCTGGAATTCCGCTAAGGGCTACCGGGCCGGAAGCCGTCGACGGCCAGGCCGTATTCGGCGCCGGCCCGCAGCAGGGAGCCGAACAGGTACTGGCCGACCGAGCGCTCGCAGTGCAGCAGGTAGGAACGGATGCCGTCGCGGTCGTCGCGGATGATGTCGGTGGCGACGGCGGCTACCGCGGTGCGCAGGGCGGCGCCGTCGGGGACGAGTTCGTCGTCGAGGTCGGCGGCGGACAGCTTGGCCAGGACGCGGGGGCCCGGCTCGCCGGTCAGGCGGACCAAGGCGCGGCCGTGGGTGAGGTCGACCCAGGTGACGTCCGGGCCGGCCGTGGCCCCGAGTGCGGCGGCCTGGCCGGGCGGGCCGATCAGCAGCCACTCCCCCGGGCCGGAGCCGGCCACGAGGGTGCCGTCCTCCGCGCGGGCGGCGCGGCCGAAACGGACGCCGCGCAGTTCGGCCTGCCGGGACGCGACGGCCACCTTGGCCAGCGGCGTGACGTCGGTCAGGGTCAGCTCGGCGCCGTCGGCGCGGACCGCGCTGACCTCCCAGCCGGCCACGACGGTGACCGGCTCGGCCGGGGAAATGGGACTGCGGGCGACCGGCTCCGGCCACCTCGGGGCGCCTGGCCGCTGGGGTCGCGGGTCTGGCTCAGCCATGGGTGCGTGTTCCCTCCGGGTCGTGCTGCGCGAGCTGCGGGGTGACCCGCGCCTGGATGTCCTGGCCGGACGGCAGCCGGACGGTGACCAGGGTGCCCGGGTCGGCCAGGCGCGATTCCACCTGAGCGAGGCAGACGGACCGGCCCAGCGTCGGTGACATCCGGCTCGAGGTGATCCGCCCGGCGATCCGCGTGCCCTCCATGACCAGGCTGGCCTCGTCGGGGACGACGGAGCCGTCGACCGGCTGCAGGCCCACCAGGCGCGGGCCGCTCAGCAGCTCACTGGGGGCCGCCTGCTGCCAGGCCAGCTCGGGCTGGCCCAGGAAGTCGGTTTTATCGAGCTTGACCAGCGGGCCCAGGCCGGCGCTGAAGCCGCGGGTCAGCCCGTCGGTGTCCTGGCCGACGATGAAGTGGCCCTGCTCCAGGCGCAGGATGCGCTGCGCCTCGACCCCGAACGGGGCGGCGCCCAGGTCCTCCCCCACGGTCAGCAGCGCCTCCCAGACGTGCCGTCCGTACCCGGCCGGGACGTGCAGTTCGTAGCTGAGCTCGCCGGTGAAGCCGATCCGCCACAGCACGCAGTCGTCTACCCCGGCGATCCGGCCGGCCCGCACGTTCATGTAGGGGAAGGCCGCCGGGTCGAGGTCGACGCCCTCGGTGAGCCTGCGCATGAGCTCGCGCGAGGCCGGGCCGGCCACGTTGATGCTGGCGTACGCGGTGGTCACCGGGGTGATGGCCAGCTGCCAGTCCGGGTGCGCGGTCTGCTTCCAGTTCTCGGCCCACTCCCAGACGGCCGCCGCCCCGGACGAGGTGGTGGACATCAGGTAGTGCTCCGGGCCCAGGCGGCCGGTCACCCCGTCGTCGAGCACCACGCCGTCCTCGGCGCACATCACGCCGTAGCGGACCCGGCCGATCTCAAGCTTGGACCATTTGTTCACGTACAGCAGGTTGAGCAGGCGGGGCACGTCCGGGCCGCGCAGGTCGAGCTTGCCCAGCGGGGTCACGTCGATGATGCCCACCCGCTCACGAACGTTCCTGACCTCCGCGGCCGGGTCCCCGTAACTGTCCGGCCGGACCCAGGCCCCGGCCAGCAGCGGCCGGGCGCCGTGCGCCTCGTGCCAGTCCTGCATCGGCGAGCGACGCTCCGGGTCCATGGCGCGGCCCGCGAGGGCACCGAGGGTGACCGGCACGTACGGCGGCCGCCAGGTGGTGGTGCCGGTCTGCGCGACGGTCCGGCCGGCCGCCTGGGCCACGACCGCCACCGTGTTGACCGTCTCCAGTTTCCCCTGGGCCGGCCCCATCGTCGCGGTGGTGAACCGCTTGGCCAGCTCGACATCGGAGAAGCCCTCGGCCACCGCCCCGGCCAGGTCGCGGGACGACACGTCCTCGCTGAAGTCCACGATCCCGTGGGTCCGGCCGCGGAACAGCTCGGGATGCGGGTACACCGGCAGCGCGGGGATGGGCGCCGGGTCGCGCGGCGGTTCGCCTGCGGGCGGGGCGGGCGGGGCGGGCGGGGCGGGCCTGGTGGGTACCGCGGCGGCGCGGGCGCGGGCTATGGTGGCGGCTCGCCTGGCCGCCTCGGCGCCGGTCGCTTTCGCGTGCGCGAGCAGTTCGTCCAGCGTGCCGTCGCCCGCGAGCCCGCCGGTGACCAGCACGTCCGGCGGCAGTGTGCCCGCGTCGGGGAAGAAGCGAGCGGCGTTACGGTCGTACACCGGGCGGTTGCCGGCCATGTTCAGCAGCGACGTGGGGGCGGTCCAGCCGGTCGCGGTCACCACCAGGTCGCAGTCGACCTTGGTGCCATCCGCGACCTGGGCGGCGCGAACCTCGTTCGTTCCGAAGATCTTGATGATGTCTCCGCCGCGGCGGGCATCTTCCACCCGGGCCACCTCGACGCCGGCCCGGCGCAGGTCGGTTATGGCGGCGTCGCCGTCGGCGTTGGCGGTGAGCACGACCGCCCGCTGGCCGGGCCGGACCGCGTACAGGTTGACCAGCCGGCGGGCGGCGGTGGAGAGCATGACGCCGGGCAGGTCGTTGCCGGCCACGACGTACGGCCGCTCGATCAGGCCGGGCGCCACGATCAGGGTCTTGGCCCGGGCCCGAATCAGCTGCTCGCTCTCGGCACCATGCTCCCCGCGGTCGAGGATGGCGACCAGGTTGCCGTCGTAGCGGCCGAGGACGACCGCGTTTCGCAGGACCTCGATGCCGGGTTCGGCGGTTACTCGGGCGGTTAGGTCGCGCAGCGCGTTCAGCTCGGCTTCGCCGCCCCAGCGCAGGTGGCCGCCGAGCTGGTGCTCTTCCTCGGCCAGGAGGACCCGGGCCCCGGCCCGGGCGGCGGCCAGCGCGGCCGCCATCCCGGCCGGGCCGCCCCCCGCGACCAGCACGTCCGGGTGGGCGTGGCGTTTGTCCCGTGAACGGCGCGGCGTGGACGGCGAGACCGCCCCGGCGTTCACGAACCGGCGCAGCACCGCCTCGTAGGCCGGCCACAGCGGCTTGGGCCGCATGAACGTCTTGTAGTAGAACCCGGCGGTCAGGAACCGGCCCGCCAGCCGGCTGGCGGCCTTGGCGTCCACGCGCAGCGACGGCCAGACGGCTTGGGCGCAGACGTGCATGCCGTCGGTGACGAGGCGGTGGGCACCGCGGACGTTCGGCTCGTCGCCGACTTGGACCAGGCAGCCGGGGTCGTGGAAGGTGGCGGTCAGCAGCCCGCGCGGGCGGCGGTACTTCAGGCTCCGGGAGAACACCCGCTCCCCCGCGGCTGCCAGCGCCGAGACGATCGTGTCCCCCGCGAACCCTTGGTAGGCGCGGCCGTTCCAGGTGAAGCTCAGTGTCTTTTCGCGATCGATCACCTCGCCGGGCTGGCGAGGCAGGCGGACGGAGATGTTGGGGCCGGTCACGCGTGACCTCGGTCGGTTGAGGCGGGGCGGAACTCGTGAGTCTCGGTGTGACGCACGAGGGTCACGTAGCGACGGCAGCCCATCCGGTGGTACCAGGTTTCCGTGACCCAGCCTCTGCGGTTGGCCCGCAGGTACAGGTAGGCGCGCCACTGCTCCGGGGTGGCCTGGGCCGGGTCGGGCCGCGGGACTATCTCGCCCGCCTGCCGGAACTCCCCCGCGTCACGCGGCCCGCACCAGGGACACGGCACCATCATCATGAGCAAGCCTCCCCTGAGTCACAGAGGTTCCGGGCCAGGAACGATGAGCATCCGTCCCCGGGGCCCCGCATCTCGACCAATCCCATGATCGCGAAGGATTTGGTACCGCTAGGGGGCTGTTGCAGGATCATGATGGCTGGCTGGCGTGCCGCCGGGTGCTGTGGTGTCCTGGGGGGCCGGTGGTGCGCTGTCCCAGGGGAATAACGGGGTGATTTCGGGCTTCGGGGTGATTTGGGTGCATCATGGTCCCCCTTTTTCACCCGGTAGCCCCGATCCACCCGGTTAACTTGCCACTGCGGGTGCAGGTTTGCGGCTGGTGGTGCTCCTGTGGCTGGCGGGGCGTGGCACGGGCGGCGTGCCCGGGGCGTCATGCGCCAGCCGTCCCGCGCCGGACCCATGGGCAAACAATCCTGCAACACGCCCCTAGGGGTACTAAATCTTTCGCGGTCTTGGACGGGGGCACCCCAGCGGGAGGGCGCTGGAGGGTGGGGTGAGTCACTCATGTCCCAGGGACTTTCGTTGACCACATGGGCATCACTCATCTAGTGGCCGACCGCGGCGGCGCCTTTTTCGCCGAAGTGGCCGACCGCGGCGGCGCCTTTTTCGCCGACCAGGGTGCCCGCGCCGAAGCGGTCCAGGCCGAAGGCGGCGATGATCTCGGGCGGCTTTCCGTCGGCGATGCACTGGGCCATCGCCTCGCCGGAGACCGGTCCGGCCTTGAAGCCGTAGGTGCCCCAGCCGACGTCGAGCAGGAACCCGCCGACCGGCGTGTGGCCCATCACGGGCGAGAAGTCCGGGGTCATGTCGCACAGCCCGGCCCACTGCCGCAGCACCCGCACCTTGGACAGCGCCGGCATCAGCTCGAGCACGTGCCCGGCCAGGCCCTCGATGAACTCCAGCGAGCCGCGCGTCGAGTACGACGTGAACGGGTCGACGCTAGCGCCGAACACCAGCTCGCCGCGGTCGGTCTGGCTGACGTAGACGTGCAGCGAGCCGGACACGATGACCGGGGCCAGGAACGGCTGGACCGGCTCGGTCACCGCCGCCTGCAGCGGGGACGTGGTGATCGGCAGGGCCACCCCGGCCAGGTCGGAGACCAGCGTGGCCCAGCCCGCGGTGGCGTTGAGGACGACCCGGGTGGCGATGTCGCCGCGGGTGGTGCGGACCCCGGTGACCTGCTCCCTGGTTCTTGGGTCCACGTCGATGCCGGTGACCTCGGTCCCGGGGTGGATGTGGGCGCCGAGCGCGCTGGCGGCGCGGGCGTAGCCCCAGACCACGGCGTCGTGCCGGATGATGCCGCCGGGCGGGTGCCACAGCGCGCCCAGCACCGGGTAGCGCGCGGCCGGGCTGACGTCGACCGGCGGGGCCAGCCGCTTGACGTCGGCCGGGCCGATCACCTCGGAGTCCACGCCCTGGGCCTTGTTGACCTCGGCCCGCCAGCGCATAGTGCGCAGCGAGGAGTCGGTGTGCGCCAGGGTCAGGTGGCCGCGGCGCGAGAACATCACGTTGAAGTCGAGCTCGGCCGCGAGGTCCCGGTACAGCTCCAGCGACCGGTCGTAGAACCTGACCCCTTCCGGGGTGAGGTAGTTGGCGCGCAAGATGGCGGTGTTGCGCCCGGAGCCGCCGGAGCCGATGTAGCCCTTGTCCAGCACGGCGACGTCGGTGATCCCGTGCCGGGACGCCAGGTAGTAGGCGGCGGCCAGGCCGTGCACGCCGCCGCCGATGATCACCACGTCGTAGCTCGGGCGCAGCTCGTGCGCCGTCCAGGCGGCGGGCCAGTCCTGGTGGGTCAGGCCGCGGCGGAACAGGCCGAGCGCGGAATACCGGGCGGGGAAGCGGGCTCGTCGCTGGCCAGCGGTCACCCCTCCAGCGTACGGAAATCAGGAAACAGTGTCTACTGTGAGGAAACTAACTACCAAGATGACGAACGGGGCTATGTCCACGCCGCCCTATCAAGGCGCGTGCTGGATGGACTTGACCGAAAGGAACTGGATCGGCAGCTCGATCAGCGTGTGCGGGCCGTGCGGCACCTCGCCCACGAACTGCATGCTGTCCCCCGGCTCGAGCAGGTAGCGGGAGCTGCCGCACAGGTACTCCATCCGGCCGCTGATCATATAGATCAGCTCGGTGCCCGGGTGCTGGTAGAGCGGGAACTCGTCGGCTCGCGCGGTCAGCGTGGTGAGCAGGGTCTCCAGCGTGTTGTGGGGCGCGCGCATGGTGCCCAGCGACTGGTAGAGGTGGCCGGGCCCGGATCCCTTGTGGTCGATCTCCAGGCCCCGGCCCGCCTTGACGTGCAGCACGTCCTGCTCCTCGGTCAGCCCGCGGAAGAACGCGGTCACCGGGACCTTGAGCGCGACCGAGAGCCGGGCCAGGGTGGCCAGGCTCGGCGAGGCCTGCATGTTCTCGATCTTGGACAGCATGCCCTTGGACAGGCCGGTCAGCTCGGCCAGGTGCGCCACGGTCAGGCCGAGCTGCTGCCGCAGCTCGCGGACCCGCTCGGCGATCACCGCCGCCAGGGCGTCCTCGACCGCGTGCGTCATGACCACCGGCTCCCTTCCGCTAGCACAGTATCCGCGCGCAGCGGGGAGCACAGGCCAGCGGGTTCGGGGCACGCCGGATCATCGTTCGGAGAAGTTTCTTTAAAGTAAAAATTGTTAACTCTTAGTGTTCATAGGATGGGTAGCGGGCACCACGTCGAGCTCGGCCGCGCCGCGCAGCCGGCGGCGGATGACGGCGGTCACCTCACCCTCGAGGATCCGGCCGACGCCGGTCGCCGGGACCTCGTCCATCACCACGTAGCTGGCCTGGCGGGCGCGGGCCGCCTTGGCGATGGCCCGGCCCGCGCTGCGGGTGGCGGTGACCTGGCCGTCGGCCGTGCAGCCGAGCCGCTCCAGGTCCCTGATGGCCCGGTCCACGATGGCGACCTGCTCGTCGCGCTCCCGGCGGGTCGGCATCAGGCCGGGGTTGGGCAGGCCGAACGCCGAGCCGTAGACCCGCAGGATCGAGATGACCGCGATCGGCTGCCCGGCGGCCAGGTCGCGGGCCCGCCGCGCCGCGGCCCGGCTGATCGGGGCGCCGGACGAGGCCAGCAGCACGGCGGCCGGCTCGCGCGGCGGCGCGTCCCAGCGGCGGCGGCTCGGCAGCACGGTACGTCTAAGCACGGTACGCCTCGCCTACCCGGCCGCCGGCGGCTCGCCCGGGCCGGTGATGCCGCCGGTGATGCCATCCGTGCCGCCCGCCATGACCGGGACCAGGCTGGTGGCGGCCAGCCTGCGGTCCTGCCGGGCCCGCCACCAGTACAGCGGGGCGTACAGCGCCACGATGAGCAGGCCGAGCAGGTAGAGCCACGGTCCCTGGCCCGGGCCGACCACGACGTTCGGCGAATTCCAGCCGCCGTAGAAGTAGATGAACGTCCAGATCACGAAGACGCCGAGCGCGCCCCATTTGGCGAACGCGGGCAGCCGGAACGGCCGCTCCACGTCCGGGCGCAGGTGCCGGTAGACGAAGTACCCGCCGAAGGCGAGCGTGCAGGACAGCAGGTAGCCGCCGTTGGAGATGATGTAGATCCGCACCGGCGAGCCCAGCAGGACCAGCAGCGCCGAGCAGACGACGTTGAACCCCATCGCGTGGTCGGGCACGCCGTGCTTGTTCTTGTGCTCGAACCAGCGCGGCAGCAGGCCGTCCTCGGCCGCCTGGTACAGCGACCGGCCGCAGCCCATGATGGCGTTCAGCACCGACAGGCCCAGGGCCAGGATCAGCGGGATCCCGATGAACCAGCGCTCCCAGGAGCCGTGACCGAAGATGTGGTCGGTGTAGCTCAGGTACAGGGTCAGCGGGTCGGCGCTGGTCAGCGCCAGGCCGAGCACGGCCACGAACAGCAGCGGGGTGGCGATGTAGATGAACATGCCGAAGATGCCCTCGGCCGTCAGGGCGATCTTGGCGTCCCGGGCGCCGCCCCGGCACTCGCCGACGTAGCAGGCCGCGGCCTCCATCGCGATCACGTTCCACAGGATCGGGAAGAACCACGCGGCGATGAACGCGACGCTGATGTGCACGCCCGCGGGGGTGTGGAAGCCGGCCACGTTGTGCCAGTGCAGCGAGCCGGACTTGAAGAACGGCAGGAAGATCATCGCGGTGATCGGCAGCATGGACAGCACGCCGAGCACCGTGGCGAACGCGGCGCCGAGCCGGATCCCGAGGTAGGACGGGATGAAGATGGCCAGCAGCAGCAGGAAGCAGACGCCGACGAGGGTGAGGCCGATCGGCGTGCCCCAGGTGGTGCCGACCGGGTCGATGGTGTGGCCCGGGCTGAAGTTGAACAGCACGGCCAGGTAGGACGCGGTCAGGATGACGTTGATGGGGGCGACGGGGAACCAGCCCAGCCAGTAGGCCCAGCCCGAGGTGCCGCCGATGTGCCGGGCCGCCTTGTCCCCCACCAGCGGCCGGAACGACTCGGTGGCGAACGACGGGATCCCGCCGGTCCGGTCCGGCCAGATGGTGGCCAGCTCGGCCAGGCACAGGCACAGGAAGCAGCCCGCGACCGTCATCACCCCCATGAGGATGATGCCGAGCGCCCCGGTGCCCTGCACCACGTACGGCGCGATGCCGGTGACCAGGATCGTCCCGGCCAGGCCGATGACGAACGCGCCCCACCAGTTCGTCCCCTTGACCAGGCCTTTTTCGGGTACCGCTTCGTCTGCGCTGAATATCGCCGCCATCGGAGCTGCCCTTCGTGGGGGGCTAGAACAGGGTGAGGTAGCGGCTGGTCTCCCAGTCGCTGACCACCGAGTGCCAAGCCTGGAATTCTTCCCGCTTGACCTGGGCGAAGTAGTCGACGTAATCGCCGCCGGGCGTCTTGCCCAGCGCCTCGCGCAGCACGTCGTCGGCGACGAGCGCGTCGGCCGCGTGCAGCAGGGTGGGCGGCAGGGACCTGATGCCCCGCTTGGCCACCTCGGCCGCCGGCAGCACGTGCAGGTTGTCGCGGTTCGGCTCGCCCGGGTCCAGGTCCCGGTCGATGCCGTCCAGGCCCGCGGCCAGTTGCGCCGCCATCGCCAGGTACGGATTGGCCGAGCCGTCGCAGCCGCGGTTCTCGATCCGGCCGCCCTCGGGGATGCGCAGCATCTGGGTCCGGTTGTTCCCGCCGTAAGTGGCGTAGGCCGGGGCCCAGGTAGCACCGGACAGCGGGGCTCCGACGCCGAAACGTTTGTAGGAATTCACCGTCGGGCAGGTGATCGCGGCCAGCGCCGGCGCGTGCTCGATCAGCCCGGCCACATAGGAGTAGGCCATCGGCGACAGGCCCAGGCCGCGCGGGTCGGCCGGGTCGGCGAACAGTTCCGCACCGGTCTGCGCGTCCCACAAGCTGGAATGCATGTGCAGGCCGTTCCCGGTCAGGTCGGCGAACGGCTTGGGCATGAAGGTGGCCGCCATGCCGGCCTGGTGGGCCAGCGTGTGCACCATGTACCGGTAGAAGATGAGCCGGTCGGCGCTGGTCAGCGCGTCGGAGTAGGCGAAGTTCTGCTCGAACTGGCCGTTGGCGTCCTCGTGGTCGTTGGCGTAGTTGGACCAGCCGAGTGAATTCATGTACTTCGACACCGTGGTCAGGTGCTCGTACATCCGGGTCAGGCCCTTGGCGTCGTAGCAGGGCGCGCCGGAGCGGTCGAGCGGGTCGGCGACCTCGATGCCGCCGTCGTCGGTCCGCCGGACCAGGAAGTACTCGGCCTCGCAGCCGACGTTGTAGACCAGGCCGCGAGCCTTGGCCCGCTCGAGCACGCCCTTGAGGATCAGCCGCGGCGTGTACGGCCAGGGCTCCCCGTCCACGTGGATGTCGCACTGCACCACGGCCAGGCCCGGCTGCCAGGGCGCGAGCGTGTAGGAGTCCAGGTCGGGTACGGCGATCATGTCCGGGTCGGCCGGGGTCTGCCCCATCGGCCCGGCCGCGAACCCGGCGAAACCGGCCCCGCCGCCGGTCAGCACGCTCAGCGCCTGGACCGGGATCATCTTGGCGCAGGGCTTGCCGTGCATGTCGACGAACATGGCGAAGAAAAACTCGACGCCGTCGGATTCCGCGCGTGCCCTCAGGTCGGCTTCAGCAGCTTCAATGGCTTCAGCAGCTTCAATGCCGGTCATGCGGCTCCTTCGTCCTGCTGCGGACACTCAAGGGCTGTCCACCCTGGGTAAACACTGTGTAGCACGGGATCTTGATCGGTGTCCATGCTGGAATTAGCGATGTAACGCGCTTTTTACTCGCGTTGGGACCGTATGCGGAGCGTAAGCATCAGGGCCTGAGCCTGACCGGGCGCGCTCGGGCTGGCTCGGGCTGATATCACAAGAAACTAAGTTTCACCACGGTGGATCGAGGATTCGGACCCGTGTTAACCTCGTGGCGTATCGGCGACCTGTCCAGGAGGTTCGGGTATGTGCGGGATCGCTGGCCTCCAGATCACCAACCCCAGGCTGCGGCCCCGGCTGGGCGAGTTCCTGGTGCCGATGCTCGGCATGCTGGCCGGCCGCGGCCCCGACTCCACCGGGGTGGCCATCTACTCCGGTGACGCGCCGCCCGGTGCGGTCAAGTACTCGCTGCGGGCACCCCGGGACGGCTACGACTGGGACGAACTGGCCCGTTCGCTGCAGACGGCCGGCGACGGTACCGGTCCACCGGAAGTGCGCCGCCGGGGCCGGGATGCGATCCTGGTGACCGAACGGGCTCCGGATCACGTCCGGGAGCTGCTGGCCAGCATCGATCCGCAGGTGCGGATGTTCGGCCACGGCGCCGCCATCGAGGTCTACAAGGACACCGGATCCGCCCTGGACGTGTGCACCCGGTACGGCGTGCAGCGGATGGCCGGCTACCAGGGCGTCGGGCATACCCGGATGGCCACCGAGTCGGCCGTCACGACCGAGCACTCGCACCCGTTCGCGGTCGCCCCCGACCTGGCCCTGGTGCACAACGGGTCGTTCTCGAACTACGCCAGCATCCGCCGCGACCTGACCGACGCCGGCGTCCGGTTCGACACCGACAACGACTCCGAGGTGGCCGCCAGGTACATCGCGCGGGAACTGGCCGCGGGGGCCTCCGGGCCCGACCTGGCCGAGGCGCTGCGGCGGCTGATGAAGGTCTTCGACGGTTTCTACACGCTGCTGGTCGCGACCGGCTCCTCGCTGGCAGTGGTGCGGGACTCGTTCGCCTGCAAGCCGATGGTGATCGCGCAGACCGGCGACTACGTGGCCGTCGGCTCCGAGTACGTGGCCCTGGCCGACCTGCCGGGCATCGAGAAGGCCGAGGTCTTCGAGCCCGCCCCGGAGGAGATCTACACGTGGCCAGCAGCCTGACTCCCGTGGTGGTAAGCAGCGCCGAGCTGAGTTGTGCCGAACTATCCGTCCGCGAGATCAACGCGGCGCTGCGGCAACTGCCGGACGGGACCGCGGTACGGCTGACACAGGCCCGTGGCCAGCACAACCTGGCCGTCGGCCTGTCCGCGCGGCTGGACATCACGATCTGCGGCAACGCCGGCTACTTCACCGGCGGCCTGGGCGACGGCCCGGACATCACCGTCGAAGGCTTCACCGGCTGGTCGGCCGGGGAGAACCTGATGTCGGGCACGCTGCGGGTCCGCGGCAACGCCTCGGAATCGGCCGGCTCGTCGGCCCGCGGCGGGCTGATCGTCATCGAGGGCGACGCGTCGTCCCGGGCCGGGATATCGCTCAAGGGCGGCACGGTCGCGGTGGCCGGCGACGTCGGGCACATGAGCGGGTTCATGGCCCAGGCCGGGACCATGCTCGTCGGCGGCGACGCGGGCGACTCGCTCGGCGACTCGCTCTACGAGGCCGTCATCTACGTGGCCGGCCGGATCCGCTCGCTGGGCTCGGACGCCCAGGTCGAGGAGCTGACCGCCGCGGACGTGGCCCGGGTCCGCGAGCTCGCGGCCGCGGCCGGCTTCGGGCACATCCGGGCCGAGGACGTCACCAGGGTCGGCTCGGCCCGCACGCTGTACCGTTTCGACGCGCTGAAGGATCAGAGGTACTGATGAACCCCTGGACGGAGTGCTGATGGACCCCTGGACGGAGCCCAGCCACACCTTCGGGTCCGAGGTCATCGGCCAGATCCACCAGATGGCCGAGGAGGGCCGCTACGAGATCCGCGGCTGGGGCGCCAAGCGGGCCCTGCCTACGTTCGACGACCTGGTCTTCCTGACCGCCTCGCTGACCAGGTACCCGCTGGAGGGCTACCGGGAGCGGTGCGACACCAAGACCGTGCTCGGCACCAGGTTCGCCAGCAAGCCGCTGGAGCTGGCCATCCCGATCACGATCGCCGGGATGAGCTTCGGCGCGCTGTCCGCGCAGTCCAAGGAGGCCTTGGGCCGGGCCGCCACGGCCGCCCGACGACCTGCGCGCCGCCGACGCCATCGAGATCGTCATCGGCCAGGGCGCCAAGCCCGGCGGCGGCGGCATGCTGCTCGGCCAGAAGGTCAGCGAGCGGGTGGCCGGGATGCGCACCCTGCCGCCCGGCATCGACCAGCGGTCCGCCTCCCGCCACCCGGACTGGACCGGGCCTGACGACCTGCGCATCAAGATCGAGGAGCTGCGCGAGGCCACCGGCTGGGAGAAGCCGGTGTACGTCAAGCTGGGCGCGACCCGGGTAGAGCACGACGTCAAGCTGGCCGTGGCCGCGGGCGCGGACGTCGTGGTGGTGGACGGGATGCAGGGCGGCACCGGAGCCACCCAGACGGCGTTCATCGAGCACGCCGGGATCCCGACCCTGCCCGCCGTGCGGCTGGCGGCCGAGGCGCTGCGCGACATCGGCCTGCAGCACGAGGTGCAGCTGGTCGTCTCGGGCGGCATCCGCTCGGGCGCCGACGTGGCCAAGGCGCTGGCCCTGGGCGCGGACGCGGTGTCCATCGGGGTGGGCGCGCTGGTCGCGCTGGGCTGCAACAAGGCGTCGTACCGGCACGGCGACCAGGACGTGGACGCGACGCCGGGATACGCTGCCCTGGGCACCGTGCCCGGGCGCTGTCACCACTGCCATACCGGGATGTGCCCGGTGGGGGTGACCACCCAGGACCCGGAGCTGAGCGAGCGGCTCGACCCGGAGACCGGTGCCCGCTGGGTCACCAACTACCTCAAGGCGCTGACGATGGAGCTGACCTCGCTCGCCCGGGCCTGCGGCAAGTCCGACGTGCACCACCTGGAGCCCGACGACCTGGTCGCGCTCACCGTCGAGGCCGCCGCGATGGCCCAGGTACCGCTGGCCGGAACGAACTGGATTCCGGGCGGCTCTCACTGAGTCGGCTGGCGGATGCCCTCGAGAAGTACCTGCTGCCGCTGGTGCTGGCCGTGGCGGCGCTCGGGATCGTTTTTCCCGCGCCCGGCCGGCGGGCCGAGAGCGCCGACGGCATCTTGATCGCGCTGGCGGTCCTGGTCTTCTGCACCGGCACCTCGATGACGTTCGCCGAGATGGGCGCGGTCCGGACCGCGGGCCGCCGGCTGGCCGTGGTGCTCCCGGCCACCACCGCCGGGCTGCCCGTGCTCGCCTGGCTGGCCAGCCACCTGGTCAGCGGCGGCGCCGCCCGCGGCGGCATCCTGTCGGCCGGCGTCGCGCCCGCCGAGGTCGCCTCGGTCGCGCTGACCGGCCTGGCCGGCGGCGACGCGGTCCTGGCCGCGGGCCTGCTGGCCGCGTCCACGGTGCTGACCGTGCTGCTGGCCGGCCCCATCCTGTCCCTGGCCGGGGCGCATTCCGCCGCCTCGCAGCTGTCCCTGCTGGTCACGCTGGCCCTGGTGGTGGCCCTGCCGCTGGCGGCCGGGTCGGCGCTGCGCTCGCTGGACCCTTATCGCGGACGCGAGCAGCCGCTGGCCCGGATCCTCGGCACGGTCAGCCTCCTGGTGCTGCTGTGGCAGGTGGCGAGCCAGATCCAGCTGCGGGCCGGGGAAGCCAGCGTGCTGCTGGCCCTGCTCGCCTACCTGGCTGGCGGCGCCGCCCTGGGCTGGCTGCTGTCCCGCGGAACTGGCATCACCGCGGGCACGGCCGCGGGCACGGCCGCGGGCACGGCCGCGGGCACGGGCGCGGGCACGGGCGCTGGCACGGGCCCGGATCGGCGGACCGCCATCGTGCTGACCACCGCGATGCGCGACTTCGCCGTGGCCGCGGGCATCGCGGCCAGCGCGTTCGGCGCCGCGGCGGCCGCGCCCCTGGGCATCTACGGCTTGCTCGTCCTGATCTTCGGCTCCGCCGCCGCCTACGCCGCCCAGCGCCGGTCGCGCCGCCGGGAACCCGCCCGGGCATGACAGTCATCCGTGGCAGGAAGCTGGCCATGGGCGTGACAGTAATCCCGTTCGGTGAATTCGGTTGATTTGGGCTTTCTGGTGAGGGCCGGCCCGATATCCGCCGGCCGGCTGATGTCTCAGCCACCCCGCGCTTTTAGGTTCGGAGTCATGAAACCACTGCCGCTGATCATGTCGTTCCTCCCCCTGATCGCCTTCTCGCTGCTGACCCGGCTGCTGCCGGCCGGCGACGTCGGCGTGGCCGGGCTCGTCGCGGCCCTGTGCGCCGTCGCCGCCATGGCCATGAACCGCCCGGTCTGGCCGCCCAAGATCCTCAACGCCGCCTCGCTGACCCTGTTCACCGTGCTGGCCGTGGCCGGCTTCGCCGGCGGCGCGGGCACCGACCGCTGGCTGGCCACCTGGGCCGGAGCCGGCGTCGGGCTTGTCCTCGGGCTTGTCATCCTGGCCCTGCTCCCGGTCATCCCGTTCACCGAGCAGTTCGCCCGGGACAGCACGCCGAAGGCCTACTGGGGCTCGCCCACCTTCAAGAAGATCAACCGGGTGCTCAGCGCCGGCTGGGGCGCGGCCATCTTCGCCATCGGTGTCTCCCGGGTCATCGCCGCGGTCGTCGAGCGGCACGCCAGCCACCGCCTGCCCGACCTGCTCCTCGGCACGGCCATCCCGGTCGTGATCATCATCTACATGCTGAGGTTCAGCAAGAGCTACCCCGAACGCGTCACCCGCACCGAAACCGGCACCACGGCCGCCACCTCGGCCTGATGCATCCGGACGAGGTTTCCATCGGCCTCCCGCTGGTCACGCGGCTGGTCGCGGAGCAGTTCCCGCACTGGGCGCAGCTGCCCGTGGCCGAGGTCCGGTCGGCCGGCGTCGACAACGGGCTCTACCGGCTAGGCGACGAACTCGCGGTGCGGCTGCCCCGCCGCCGGGCCGTCGCGGCGGAGGCGGACCGGCTCTACCGGTGGCTGCCGCGGCTGGCCCCGCACCTGCCGCTGGCCGTGCCGATGCCGCTGGCTCGCGGTACGCCCGGGGCCGGGTTCCCCTTTCCGTGGCTGGTATGCCAGTGGCTCGACGGCCAGGACATCGGCGCCGATCCCGACGTCGACCTGGCCGACACGGCCGTGCGGCTGGGCCGGTTCGTCGCCGCGCTGCACCGGATCGACGCCACCGGGGCACCGCCCACGCCGTACCGCGGCGGCCCGCTCAGCACGCTCGACCACCGGGTCCGGGGCTTGATCGCCGACCTGGGCGCGGACGGCACGATCGACCCGCGGCCGGTCACCGCGTCCTGGGAGCGCGCCCTGGCCGCTCCGGCCTGGGACGGCGCGCCGGTCTGGGTCCACGCCGACCTCTCACCGGTCAACCTGCTGGCCCGCCAGCACCGGCTGGCCGCCGTGATCGACTTCGGCGGCCTCGGGGCCGGCGATCCCGCCATCGACCTGCTGCCCGCCTGGACCTGGCTGGCCGCCCCGGCCCGCGACCGGTTCCGCGCTCAGGTCGAGCCCGACGACGCCACCTGGGCCCGCGGCCGCGGCTGGGCGCTCAGCCTGGGGCTCGCCGCCATCCGCCACTACCGGCACGCCAACCCGGTCCTGGCCGCCGGCGGCCAGCATGCGGTAGCCGAAATTCTCGCCGGCTAGCCGGCGGTCCAGCCTTGATCCGGTATATGGCCGCCCACTCCTGAGACGACAGTTCATCGCCACAGCGCACGGCTACGCTGGTCTCATGAAGCACCAGAAGCTCGCCTCGATCACGGTGAGAGCGTTCCTGTCGATCAGGTCAGCTGAGGTCAGGCTGCACGACTTGAACGTGCTTGTCGGAGCCAACGGTGCCGGCAAGAGCAACTTTATTGCCTCCCTAGGAATGCTAGGTCGCATCGTGGACGGGGAACTGGAGCTCTACGTCGGTCTCTCTGGCGGTGCGAGAGCGCTCCGGAACGTGGGCGCCCAATCACTCGAGCAGATCTTTCTTGAAGTCGAGTTCGAAGCAGAAGGTTACTCGGCGGCGTTGACGGCCGCCGCAGGCGACGCGCTGATTTTCGCAGACGAGGCTATATGGGATAATCAAGGCACAGTTGACCTTGGGCGCGGGCATCGCGAAACTCGGCTGACGGCGAATGAGCCGCTCTGGTCAGCGCAGGCACGGCCTCTCATTGAAGCATTGCGCGGCTGCAGGGTCTTCCACTTCCATGACACGAGCCAGTCCGCCGCGGTCAAGCAACAGACATTTGCGTCGGACAATCTTTCGCTTCACCCGGACGCAGGAAATCTGGCGGCGATTCTACTTCGCCTGAGGCAAGGAGAATCAGCTCACTATGAGCGGATCGTCGGCACGATCAGGCAGGTGGCGCCGTTCTTCCGGGATTTTGTCCTCGAACCCGAACTGGCCCCGGATCGCTTGCGGCTGAGATGGCGCCAGCAAGGTTCCGATACGGTATTTCCTGCCGATGCGTTTTCCGACGGGACGCTCCGCTTCATCTGCCTGGCGACGCTGCTCGGCCAGCCGGAACTACCTGGCCTAGTCGTACTGGATGAACCCGAGCTCGGTCTGCACCCCTTCGCTATCGTGCAGCTTGCTGAGATGCTTCGGACCGCGAGTGTGGAAAGCCAGGTCCTGATCGCCACGCAGTCTGTCACCCTGATGAACCAGTTCCAGCTCGACGATCTCATCGTGGTCGAGCGTCGCGATGGGGCCTCGGTCTTCGATCGGCCAGACCCTGACCGGCTGGTCGACTGGCTGGCGGATTACTCTCTCGGCGAGCTTTGGGAGAAGAACCTGCTGGGCGGGCGGCCTCGACCCGAGCGAGCCTGAGCGTGCGCCACCTGCACTTCCTCGTAGAGGGACAGACCGAGGAAGTCGTCGTCCAGAGCACCATCGAACCATATTTTTCGAGTCTCGATATCTGGATTTCCCTATCTCTCCTCAAAACGAAACGCCCGGCCGGCGGCCCTGCCTTCAAAGGCGGCATCACGAACTGGCAGAAGATATCCCGGGAAGTACGACTTCTTTTGCGTGACAGCTCTATCGATGTACTGACCACGATTCTCGACTATTACGCATTTCCGCCTGGCGCCCCCGGAATGACAGATCGTCCGCAGGGATCTCCCTATGATCGCGTAAGGCATGTCGAGCGTGCCCTAGCCAAGGAGATCGGCGATCAGCGGTTCCTACCGCATCTCGTACTGCACGAGATTGAGACATGGGTACTCGCTGATTGCGTCCGACTCGGCGAGGTAATGGGAGATGCGGGCGGCGCAGCTGAACTTTCGAACATGGTCAAGCAGGAATCCAACCCTGAGCTAGTGGACGATGGACCCGCAACAACACCATCGAAGCGCATACTGAACGCCTATCCAAATTACCGGAAAACGATCGACGGGCCGCTAGTGATCGCGGATGCTGGCCTGACGTCCATCAGGCAGTCATGTCCTCACGCCGACGAATGGCTGAAGAATATTGAGGCTAAGATCGAACCCCAGGACCGCGTCAGCGACGGCGAGCAGTGAGGGTACCGGCCTCACGCGCCGCGTCACGACGTGCCCTTAGAGATATTCGAGTGCCATCCTCATCAAGAACGCACCAGAACTTCATGCCATCACAGGTCCGCGTCTCACGAATGAGACACCCGGCATCATTTACATTTGTGTAAACCGCACCTGTCGCCTCGAGCCTGACTCGTCCATCGGGGCATATCACGGCCCAGTAATCCCTATCGCGATAGCTAAGCACTATACGCGTGCCTGGACTTAGAATGCCAGCCGCCACCATCCGCGCGAGATCCGTTTTAGGCTTAACCTTATCGACGACTGGCGCGTCAGTCGCGGCCGCGGAGACGGCGAACGGATCTCTGAAGCTAGGAAGATCGGATTCCTTAAGGCCGATGTGGCTAATCGACCATATCCGGGCACAGAGCCGAAGGTACAGATTCTGCCTGGCATCAGTTATTTCGGCCATGGAGGCTTTCGGGCTGAATGGTCGCAGGAAAGCTTCTACCTGATTTTCCTTTGCAAATTCACGCAGCCCTACAAAATTACGATGATAGTCACGGTTCAGCACACCAACCAGTACGTTCTGCCTGCCGTACCGGACAACTTTCTCATCGAGAGGCATAGCCCCAAAGCTTGCGTTATCACTTGCGGGGAGCAGCACAAGCGCACCAAACTGGTTACGCATGGAGCGGAACTGGAGCGAATCTGGGACTTCCTTGCGATGCCGCTCCGGCTTGTTCGCAAACAACCTCTTGAGCGATAGCGGATTGACCTCGATATCTCTCGATGCCAAAATCCTGTATCCCTACGTTGCGACGTCCATCTGCCCTGCCTTCGACAATGCCAGGCGCAAGCCGCTTCTGCAACGCCTCGCCTCTTGCGAGTAGTGATCGATTAAGAAACACAGAGACAGAGGTACGACCTCAGGCGGCGGTCCAGCCGGCGTCGACGGGGAGGATGGAGCCGGAGATGAAAGAGGCGTCGTCGCTGGCCAGGAAGGCGATGGCGGCGATCTCCTCCGGCTGGCGGATCCGGGGGATGGCGTGGTGGGCGTCGACCATAGCCTGCATGGCGGCCGGGTTGGCGCCGCCGCCGACCTTACCGCCGCGGATCAGGGGGGTGTCGATTAAGCCGATGGAATACGCCGTCCAGGTCCGCGTCGATGATCGAGCGCCACTGCTCAATGGTGGTGTCCGGCACCGTGTCGTACAGGTCCACCCCGGCCGCGGCGACCAGTACGTCGAGGCGGCCGGGTCGGGCGCTGACGTCGCCGATCACTGCAGCGACACCCGCATGGTCGGCGACGTCGCAGCTCACCGCCTCGGCACGGTCTCCCAACTCGGCCATCACCCCGTCGAGTGGCCCGGTGTCGCGGTCGAGCAAGATGACGGTGGCGCCTTCGGCCTACAGCCGGCGGGCCGTGGGCGCCCGGTTCCCGACGCGGCCCCGGTGACATCCGGCTGGGCAGCACGACCGCCTCGTTCACAGGGCCGAGATCAAGCTCGGCTGGATCGGCGGCAGCGGGGTCAGCGCGCTGCTGGCGGCCAGCGTCCCGGCCAGCGACGCCGCCCTGCTGCTGCTCACCGGCGACCCCGGCCGACGCGGCCGAGGCCGGCGGATCGGCCTGGTCAGCCAGGTGTACTCGCCGGATTCCCTGGTGACGGTGGCGCACTCGCTGGCATCGGTGATCGCGTCGCGGCCGCCGGTGGCGGTGCAAGCGGCCAAGGCGAACCTGCTCGCGGCCCAGAGTGTGGGGCTGGAGCAGACTATCCAGTACGAACGGGAGATGCAGGCTATCTGCATGAGGACTCGTGATGCGGCCGAGGGACGTTCGGTCTTCGCGGAGAAGCGAGCACCTAAGTTCACCGGTCATTGAGGAGCGAACGTGAACATCGTCAGGTACGCGGGCCCGGATGGGGTCCGGGTGGGAGTCGGGGACGGCGTGACGGTGCGGCCGCTGACCGTCGCATCGGTCGCCGAGTTGCTCGCCATGCCGGCCGACCGGATGCGGTCGGCCGTGGAGGCGCCTTTGGAACCCGCGGTCGGCGCGGCCCGGCTGCTGCCCCCCGTCGACGGGCTGACCGAGGTGTGGGCGTGCGGCGTCACCTACGAGCGGTCCAGCGCGGCCCGCCAGGAGGAGAGCGACGTCGCCGACGTGTACGCGCGGGTGTACGAGGCGGACCGGCCCGAGCTGTTCTTCAAGAGCCCGGCCTGGCGGGTCTGCGGGGACGGCGAGCCGATCGGGATCCGACCGGACTCGCAGATCAGCGTGCCCGAGCCGGAACTCGCCCTGGTCTGCAACGCGGCCGGCGAGATCGTGGGCGTGACCATCTGCGACGACGTGTCGTCGCGTGACATCGAGGGGCAGAACCCGCTGTACCTGCCGCAGGCCAAGATCTACGCGGGGGCGTGCGCGCTGGGGCCCGGCATCACCCCGGTGTGGGAGCTAGACGACGATCTCGGTGCTTTGGCTATTACCGTCTCGGTCCGTCGGGGTGACGCGGTCGCCTGGTCTGGGGAGACCTCGACGGCGCAGCTGCACCGCGACCTGGCCGACCTGGTGGAGTACCTGTTCCGGTCGGCGTCGTTCCCGCACGGCGTGGTCCTGTCCACCGGCACCGGGCTGGTGCCCGAGCTGAGCTTCACGCTGGCCCCGGGCGACGAGGTCGAGATCGGCATCGCCGGGGTGGGCGTCTTGACCAACGTGGTCCGGCTGACGACGGGCTTCGGCTGGCTCACGCCGTCGCCTGACCGTTTTGCCGGCGGGGCGTGACCATGCGGCTGTACGGCAAGAACCACTCGGCTGCTTCGCTCGCGTGAAGTGATCGTGAAGGCGCTTTCCATGCCTGGCCTTGGCGCTGTTCCGGAAATCACATTGACCTCGGCCCGCCCCCGGGCAGTCGCAGAGGCGATCATGTCATCGTGGATCACTATCTTGCATTTCCCCGCGGGATGCGCTCCGCAGTCGCGGACGGCGGCTTCCCGCCCTGTTACGAGAGAGAAGCCTGAGAGCCGGGTGCCCCCTGATGCGCTGTAACGGGGTGGATATGGCTTAGGGGGTGGATTCGGTACCCCCTGGGGCCCCTGATCCACCCAAGAAGCCGGATCCACCCCGGTCCGGACAGCTGCCGGGCAGTCCGGGCGGGAACACCTGCCGCCCGGTGCAGGGCCAGAGCCGGATCGTCACTTCGATGGCCAGGCGGCGGGCCTGGCTCGCGTTTTCGCATTCGGCACCCTTCCCTCTCCCGCGGGATTCGCTCCGCGATCATGGCCGCGCCCCGGTGAATCACATCAGCGGCCACACCAGTCTCGCGACGAGGGTTCGCGGATCGTTGTGGGCCAAAACACCCTCTATCAGGGGTAATGCGACCCACGATGATGGAAGGAGCCGGGCATGCCGTCACAGGAGGTGACTCTTTCCCCACGGGGGCGGGGCCAGAGGCCGGTCGTCACCTCAATAGCCAGACGGCGGGACCAGTTCGCGTTTCCCATTCGAGACCCGTCCCTTTCCCGCAGCTCGTGATCCGCGATCGCTACTGGGCGCGTAACCGCTGTGGCCTTTGAAATGCGGGTGACCCTTGGGGTTCCTATTCCGCCCGGTTGATGACATGGAACCCGGCTTCGAGGGCGTCCGAACGCGCTGGAAGTCTAGTTTCATGGCGTCCCGCTTCGGAGTCCCGCTGCGGCATCTCGCTTCGGACCGCTTCGGAGTCCCGCTGCGGTGGCCCGGGATCGGGCCGCGCCTAGTCGAGCTGCCTGAGCTTGGTCGGAACGCGGCCGAGCAGGCTCAGGTCCGGCGAGGTCCACTGGACACCTGTGCTGTCGCCGCGGACGGCCGCGCTCTCGCGGCGGACGGCTGGGTTGTCGCGGCGGACGGGCATGGGCGGGCGGCGGGCGGTGTGTTCCGGGCTAGTGATGGCGCATACGCCGTCCTGGATCAGGCGGGCGGCCCAGTCCATCATGGCGAACAGGGCCAGGCCGTTGCGGCTGGCTAGCTCGCGGATGGTGGCGCGGCCGTCCATCTGGCCCAGCACCACGGCGGCCTCGCGCCCGAACATCAGCCGGGTCCGGCCGCGCAGCCGGAGCCGGGCGTCCGGCGCGATGTCGTAGCCGGCCAGCCGCACGGCCTCGTCGAGCAGGCCGCGGCGCAGCAGCAGGTCGCCCGCGGAGCCGCCGGGCTGGCTGTCGCGCTGGGCCAGGCGCCACTGGTCGACCCGTAGCGGGCGCGAGTTGACCAGCCGGGATCCCAGGTCGGGGACGACCGCCGACTCGGCGAAGGCCAGCCGCCCGTCGCTCAGGTAGATGGTCCCGCCGGGATCGCCGCCGACCTGCAGGGCGCCGGAGGCCTCCTGCTGGGCTAGTTCGGTCAGCCGGTTAGCGACTAGGGCCGGCGCGTGCCGTTGTACCGAGTTCAGCCGAACTCACGTCCTTCCCCCACCAGCGGTTCCCACCCCTGGGTCACGTGGCCTTCACGGCCTGCCGTCCGGCAGCCGGCGTGACAAACGGCGAAGCGGGCACGCGTACGCCATCCCGTCAGCGGGGATGCCAGCGCTTTGACCCTCGGCACGATGCCGCCGTTGGCAGCCGCCCAGATTTCGCCATCACCGAACGTACTCGCCCCTCGGCCCCGGCCGCATGGTCAGGTCTATGTACCCCGGTATGTAACTTATGCCCCGGATATCCGAGATTTGCCTGGTCAGGCTAGGCCGCTACCAGCTGCTCAGCGGCGGGAACGGGCAGCAGCAGGTCGCTGACGGGGTAACGGGTACGCGGGGCGGTTTCCCGGGCGGCCAGCGGGCCAGGCAGCTCGGCGGCGGCGTCCTGGCGCCCGACCGCGAGGACCACGACCGGGGTGAGCGCCTCGTCCGGGCCGAACCAGGTCCGCATCGCGCCGGCGTCGAAGCCGCCTATCTGATGCACGGCCAGGCCGTCGGCCTGCGCCTGGGTGACCAGCGCGGCCACCGCCTGGCCGGTGTCGTACAGCGCCCACGGCTGCGGCCGGCCGTCGTCCCCGGCGGTGCGGGCGGCGACCAGGATCAGCGCGCTGGCCGTCCCGGCCCAGGCCTGGTTGCCGGGGGCCAGCGCGGCGAAGAGCCTCGCGTGGGCCTCTTCGCCGCGCCGGGCCACTCCGAACCGCCACGGCTGGCTGTTCTGTGCCGATGGAGCCCAGCGCGCCGCCTCGAGCAGGGCAGTCAGGCGGTCATCGACCAGTTCGTGAGCCTGATCGAAGCCGCGCGGGCTCCACCGCTCGGCGAGCAGCGGGTGAACGGGAACCGTGGTGGTCGCGGTCTTGCGCATCGTGCTGATGTCCTCCATGACGTGTCATGGAGATTCAACATAGATGACGTGTCATCCATTCCGCGCGGACGGGACCAGCCCGGACGAGGCCAGCCCGGACGAGGCCAGCCCGGACGAGGCCAGCCCGGACGAGGCCAGCCTGGGCGGGCGCCACAGCTCGATGACCTGCGGACCGCCAGCCGGGCCGGTCAGTTCCACGCTCGTCAGCGGGTCGTCCTCGCGGAGCGGCACACCGCCGAAGCGGAGCCGGAAATCCTCGATCACCGGGGACAGCGTCACCTCGTGACGGCCGCCACTGGCCAGCACCGCCGTGGCGTGCCTCACCGCCGGCGCGGTCCGCAGCAGCAGGAACGGGCGCGCGTCCCGCTCCCGCCCCACCCACAGGCTCAGCAGCTGGCCGTTGTGCAGCGAGGCGCCGAGCACGCTGAAGGTGGCGCTGACGCCGCCGCAGGTATACGTCACCACCGTGCGCAGCACGCCGGCGCCGTCGCCCTCGGCCCGGATGGCCCACTGCACGCCGTCCGCGAACCCCTTGGACACCGTCCGCGGGTCCGTGGCTAGGTCAAGCTCATCCAATCGCACATAATTCACCTGAACTCCCATCCCTCCCCTTGACCAGACCGGCCATGTTCAGGCCGGTCAGACCGCCGCCGCCGCGACGGGCACACCCTGATCCGCGGGCAGCAGCCGCAGCGCCTCGTCCAGGCTGCCGGACAGGACCACCACGCGGTCCAGCCGGGTGAGCCGGACCAGCCGCCGGGTCTGGCGCCGAGCGCAGACCACGTGCAGCGCGGCCCCGTGGATCGCGGCGCGGCGGGCCGCGCCGGCCAGCACGCCGAGCCCGGCGGCGTCGATGAAGCTCACACCGTCCAGGTCGGCCACTATCGGGTGGCCTGTACCCGCCAGCGCGAAAAGCCGCTGGCGCAGCGCGGCCACGGCGGCGAAGTCGATCTCGCCGGCCAGCGTCACGAGCACGTATTCCGGTTCGTGCCGGACCTGGATAGCCGGAATTAAACCGGCGGCTTCGGGCTGTCGTACGCGCAACCCAGTATCAGCACCGATCACAGTTACCTCCCCAGGGGTCCTGCCGTCTCCCCAACGGCAGCGCAGACCCCACCCAGGCTGAAAGATACTCCGTCGCCACTTACGCCACAATGTGCTGATTATGTAGAGCGTTATGTACCTTGGCCGGCATGGGACAGATCCGGGTAGGAACGGCCGGCTGGACCGACCGGTCGCTGATCGCCTCCGGCTGGTACCCGCCGGAGGCGAAGACGCCGGAGCAGCGGCTGCGGTATTACGCCAGCCAGTTCCCGCTGGTCGAGGTGGACGCCACCTACTACGCGCTGCCCGGCGAGCAGACCGCCCGGGCCTGGGCCGAGCGAACCCCGGCCGGCTTTACCTTCAACGTCAAGGCGTTCAGCCTGTTCACCCAGCATCCGACGCCGGTCCGCGCGCTGCCCGCGGACCTGCGCGAGGCGGCGGGCCAGGCCGGGAAGGACCGGGTGTACCTCAAGGACGTCGGCCCGGATGTGGCCGAGGCGGCCTGGGGCCGGTTCCTGACCGCGCTCGAGCCGTTGCGCGGGGCCGGGAAGCTGGGCGCGATCTTGCTGCAGTACCCGCCCTGGTTCCCGATCTCGCGGACGAACAAGGAGTACATCCTGGCCTGCGCGCGGCGGGCCGCGCCGCGCCGGGTGTGCGTCGAGTTCCGCAACCGCACCTGGATGACCGAGGACAACCAGCGCGAGACCCTGGACTTCCTGACCGCGAACGGGCTGCCGTACGTGTGCGTGGACATGCCGCAGGGCTACCCGAGCTCCATCCCGCCGGTGCTGGCCGCGACCAGCGACCTGGCCGTGGTGCGGATGCACGGCCATTCGGACAAGTGGACGAGCCGGGACATCGCGGAGAAGTTCGGCTACAGGTACGGCGAGGCCGAGCTGGAAAACTGGGCCGGACGCCTGCGTGACCTGGCCGGGCAAGCGCAGGTCACGCACGTGGTGTTCAACAACTGCTACCGCGACTGGGCCCACGTCAACGCGCGCCAGCTCAGCGGGCTTCTCGCTGCTCCCGCACCTGGCGCTTGATCCGGGCCAGCATGGCCGCCATGCCGCGCAGCCGCAGCGGGCTCACCAGGTCGGCCAGCCCGAGCCGGTGCGAGAACTCGGCCGGGGTGGCCAGCACCTCGTCCGCGCCGAGCCCGTCCAGGCCCGCGTGCAAGATGGCGGCGAAGCCGCGGGTGGTGGGCGCCTCGGCGGGCGCGGCGAAGAACAGGTGCACGACCTCGTCCGGCTCCACCTCCACGGCCAGGAACAGCGGCGTCTGGCACTCCGGGACCGGCTCCATCCGGTCCCGGTGCCCGGCGTAGCGCTCGGGCAGGGCCGGCAGCTCCTGGGAGAATTCGAGCAGCAGCTGCAGCCGGTCCTCGTCCGCCATGGAGGTGAAGTCGTCGGCGATCTCCTGCAGCCGGGGATGCAGGGCGCCCGGTGCCGTCACGGGTTGTCCCCGCGCGTGATCGGGACCCGGACGCTGTTGCCCCACTCGGTCCACGAGCCGTCGTAGTTGCGCACGTGACCGAAGCCGAGCAGGTGCTGCAGCACGAACCAGGTGTGGCTGGACCGCTCGCCGATACGACAGTAGACCACCACGTCGTCGTCCGCGCTCAGCCCGGCCTCACCCAGGTAGATGGCCTCGAGCTCGGCGCGGCGGCGGAAGGTGGCGTCCTCGGCCGCGGCCCGCGCCCAGGGCACGCTCTTGGCGCCGGGGATGTGGCCGCCGCGCAGCGCGCCCTCCTGCGGGTAGTCGGGCATGTGCAGCAGCTCGCCGCTGTACTCGCCGGGCGAGCGCACGTCGATCATGGGCTGCCCGAGATGACCGAGGACCTGCTCCTTGAACGCGCGGAGCCGCGTGTCGTCGCGCTCGACCGCCGGGTAGCGGGCGGGCGCGGGCTTGGGGGTGTCAGTGCTGACCGGGCGGCCCTCGGCGATCCACTTGGCCCGGCCGCCGTCCATCAGGCGCACGTCCGGATGCCCGAACAGCGAGCACACCCACAGCGCGTACGCCGCCCACCAGTTGTTCCTGTCCCCGTAGAGGACCAGCGTGGTGTCCCGGCCGATCCCCTTCTCCGACATCAGCCAGGCGAACCCCGCTCCGTCCACGTAGTCCCTGGTCACCGGGTCGTTCAGCTCGGTGTGCCAGTCGAGCTTGACCGCGCCGGGTACGTGGCCGGTCTCGTAGAGCAGCACGTCCTCGTCGGATTCGGCCACCACCAGGTGGGGATCATCGAGATACTCGGCGACCCACTCGGTAGAGACGATCATCTCCGGGTGGGCGTACTCACCGAACTTAGGCGCGGGATCGGTCGGCAGCGTCATCGGTCACCTCCGCTTGCCGTCTCGTCGTTGAGCCCTGACACCGACGTGTAACGCAGCACCCGGCCCGTCCCTTCCCCGTGACCATCAGCTCGAGTAGTCCCAGCGCATGGCGGCAGCGGACGCCACCACCGAACGAATCACGTCGAGCGACAGCTCGGCCACGAAGACGCTCCCATGGGGCAGCATGGCGATGGCGATCCCGGGATCGACGCCCTCGATGCTGGCCACCGGGACGGACCGATCCGGGACGACGGTCGCGCACCGGCCGCCGGGGATCACCCCGGTGCCGATTTCGGTCATGTGCTCGGCGGGGATCCGCGCCACCCAGGTGTACGGCGGGTGCGTCCGCAGCGACGACCCGTGGTACAGCTGACCGCGGAACCTGAGCTGCGCCTTGCGGCTCACGGGGTCATCGCGCTCGCCTGTTGAGCCATGACCCTCCTTCTGCAGCGGCGCCGGCTGGTTAGACACATCGGTCCCGCGTCTAGTGCTTGGACGCCACCGGACCAGATCGCCACTGACCTGATCACCCGGTTGCATGATAATTCAGTGACCCTAGTGAAGGGCCGCGCGAGGTGCCGCGCGGCCCTTGGCGTCCGGGCAACTAAGCGGATTCACTAGCCGGGTAGCTAGCTGCCGGTGCACTGCGGGCTGGCCTGCACCAAGCCCACGGCCACCTGGAAACTGCCATGCGGCCCCGGGTAGTTCTGGAAGAGGGTGTAGATCTGCAGGCCGCCGCCGGACGGCAGCGCCGAGGGGTGGATGGCCATGGCGTCACGTCCTGCGGGCTCCGTCACCACGCTGCTCAGCAGATGCCGCCGCTGGCTCTGGCTGCCGCCACCGGGGTAACCCTGGCACGCCGGGTTCTGCTGGCCCGTGAAGGTGACGCTGGCCGGGACGCCGTCGGCGCGGAGCGTGCGCTGGAGTCCGGCCGGGTCGCGCAGCTGGCGGATGGTGACCTGAATGCTGCCGTCGCCCTGCCTGGCTACTGTCCAGGCTGCCAGCTGGGCATGAGGCGCGCTCGCGGGGGGGCTGGCGGGCAGTAGCATGCTCACGGCGAATGCCGCCGCAGCTGCCGCCCCCAGGGCTCCGGCCACGCGGGGGATACGGCGCCGGGCGCGCACCGCGCGGCCCCGGCTGATGATCTGCTCCACCGGCGTGTCCATCGGGACTTTGCCGCGCTGCTCCCGCAGCGCCGTGATCAGCTCGTTGTCGTTCATCACTGGTTCTCCTGCCGGGTAGGGATGAGGTCGTCGCGAAGCGCGGCCAGCGCGCGGCCCAGGTGAGCCTGGACCGTGCCGGGCGCGATGCCGAGAACCTGCGCGGTGCCGGCGGTATCCAAGTCCAGGAACAGCCGCAGCGCCACCACCTGCCGCTGCCGGACAGGCAGCCGCAGCAGCGCCGCCATGATCCTGGGATCCACCGGACCTCCGGCGCCCCCGCCGGCCGCGGGCCGGTCCGCGACAAGCGCCAGGTCAGGCACCGGGAACTCCCGGCGGCGGCGCCACCGCGAGATACCGGCGTTCAGCGCCGTGCGGACAACCCACGCCGCCGGGGCCGGGTGCCTGCTAACCGTGCGCCACGACGCCCAGGCCCTGGCGAACGCCTCGTCCACCAGGTCCTGCGCCGTGTCCCGGTCGCCGACACTGACCAGGACGGTCAGCAGGCACTCATTCTTTACCTCGCGGTAGAACTCCGCGAAGTCCAGTCGGCGTGTTCTCACACCCTTTCAACGCGCAGCCGCCGTACACCGGTTACCTGGCTCGCGGCGGCGGCTTGCCGGCCCAGGCACGACGTCACGCCGCAAGCCTCCAGCAGTAGTTACAATATCGGTAAATTCGGCGCAGAAAAGGGCCATATAGCCCTCTTGGGGCAAACAAGGACAGTTCAGTTTGAATACGTAGAGCTAAGCCTGCCAAGTCATGCGGGACACTTCCGGGATGCCTGCGTTGCATTTATAACTAACAGAACCTTTCAGATGCCTTTTCAAGGAATTCTCGGTGCCGAAGACGACTGGAGCCTGCGTGACGAATAGCTCCCAGCTCGAATAATCGCTCTCCAGCTCAGCTCTCCCGTTGACGGTGGCCTCAGGAGTGTTCCGCGCGCCGGTAACAACTCGCACATCGTGCCAGGTCTGGCCTCAGCGGGAGCGGCGGCGGAGGCGGACGCGGTAGGAGTAGTGCTCGGGGTCGAAGTAGCTGACGGCCAGTTCGACCGGGGCGTCCTCGCCGTCGAAGTACAGCCGGTCGATGCGCAGCAGCGCCTCGCCGGTGTCGCACCCCAGGCGGGCGGCGGCGAACGCCGGGGCGCCGGTCGCGCTGACGCTCTGTTCGGCGGCGGCCACGGCGGCTACGGCGCCGGTCCCGCCGAGCCGCGCGTCGATCAGGCCGATGACGGTGACCCGGCTGCGGCGGCCCGCCGTGGCCAGCTCGCCGAACCCGGTGAGCAGCTCCCCGATCCGCGGCGGCAGGCAGACCGAGGTGTAGCAGAACGGCACGCCGGCGTGCCGCCGGACCAGGGTGACGTGGCAGATCTGGTCGGACGGGAGGCGGAGCCGGCTCGCGGCGGCCACGTCGACCTTGCGCTGGAGCGGACTGACCACCTCGCACTCGGTGTCCAGGGACAGGGCCATCAGCTCCTCCACGGAGCCGAAGTGGTTGACGTACCGGTCCTGCTCGGCGACCGGGTAGGTGCCCCGGCCCGCCACCCGGTAGATGATCCCCTCGGAGACCAGGTCCTGCATGGCCCGGCGGACGGTCTGCCTGCTGACCGAGAAGCTGACCGCGAGCTGCCCGAGGGCGCGCGCTGGGCCGTGGCCGGGCACGTGCTTGACTTCGACGACCTGCACATGCCGTCGACCACCCACGTCAGCGTGGTCTGCGTCCCGGTCGCGCTGGCCGCGTCACCGCGGGCGGGCGACGGCGGGGCGCGGGCTTACCTGGCGGCGGCGGGAGTGATGGCGCGGCTCGGTACGGCGCTTGGCTGGCGGCACTACACGGCCGGCTGGCACGCTACCTGCACCGCCGGGGCCCAGGCCGACCCCACGGCGCTCGATGCCTGGCTGGGCTTGGTGGGCGGCGACTTCACCGCGATCGACCCGTCAGGTCCTTTGATACCGAACGGGCTGGCCATCAAGCTCTACCCCTGCTGCTACGCCCTCCAGCGCCCGATCGCCGCGCTGGCGGAACTCGACGTGGACCCGGGAACGGTGCGGCGGATCGTGCTGCGCACCCCGGAGGCCACCGTGGTGCCGCTGATCCATCACCGGCCCGAGACCGGGTTGGAGGGCAAGTTCAGCCTGGAGTACGCGGCGGCGGCGGCGCTGCTCGATCACTACCCGGTCTTCGCCAGCTTCACCGACGAGGCGGTGCGCCGGGACGCCGCCCGGCGGCTGGCCGGCCTGGTCGAGACCAAGCTCGAACCGGGCGGCGACGGGCTGCTTGACGGCGCGAGGTGCACCTCGGCGACGGGACCGTGCGGCGGGTCAGGCAGCAGTTCCCGCCGGGGTCCCCGGCGCGGCCGCCGACCGGTGACCAGCTGCGGGCCAAGCTGGACGACTGCGTGGGTGACCTGGCCCGGCCGACCCAGGCTGGTGACCCGTCCGAGTGGACCTGGGAGAATGTTCCCGGCATACTCCGGCGGTTCCTGCCATGGAGGCGAGCGTGGATGAGCTGAACGAGGACGAGCGAGCCATGGTGGAGCTCGTCAGGGACTTCGTCAACCGCGAGGTCAAGCCCGTCGTCCGCGACTTGGAGCATGCCAACACCTATCCCTCCAAGCTCATCGAGCAGATGAAGCAGCTCGGCATCTACGGCCTGGCCATTCCCGAGCCGTGGGGAGACGCGCAGGTCAGCACGCCCTGCTACGCGCGGATCACCGAGGAGCTCGCGCGCGGCTGGATGAGCCTGGCCGGGGCCATGGGCGGGCACACGGTGGTGGCCAAGCTGCTGCTGGCGTACGGCACGCAGGAGCAGAAAGACAGGTACCTGCCCCGGATGGCCACCGGCGAGCTGCGCGCCACCATGGCCCTGACCGAACCGGGCGGCGGCTCGGACCTGCAGGCCATGCGCACTTCGGCGCGCAAGGACGGCGACGATTACGTCGTCAGCGGCTCGAAGATGTGGATCACCAACGCGCGCCGGTCCGGGCTGACCGCGCTGCTGTGCAAGACCGATCCGAACGCCAAGCCCGCGCACGCCGGCATCAGCATCCTGCTGGCCGAACCAGGCCCCGGCTTCACCGTCTCCCGCGACCTGCCCAAGCTCGGCTACAAGGGCGTCGAAACCTGCGAGCTGGTCTTCGAGGACTACCGGGTGCCGGGCGCCGCGCTGCTGGGCGGACGCGAGGGCGAAGGGTTCGCGCAGATGATGCGCGGCCTGGAGATCGGCCGGGTCCAGGTGGCGTCGCGCGCGCTCGGCGTGGCCCAGGCCGCGCTGGACGACTCGCTGCGGTACGCGCAGGAACGGGAGGCGTTCGGCGTGCCGATCTGGAAGCACCAGTCCATCGGCAACTACCTGGCCGACATGGCGACCAAGCTGACCGCGGCCCGCCAGCTGGTCATGTACGCCGCGCGCTGCTACGACTCCGGGCGGCGGGCGGACCTGGAGGTCGGCATGGCCAAGCTGTTCGCCTCGGAGACCGCGATGGAGATCGCGCTGAACGCGATGCGCATCCACGGCGGCTACGGGTACTCGACCGAGTTCGACGTGGAGCGCTACTTCCGGGACGCGCCGCTGATGATCGTGGGCGAGGGCACCAACGAGATCCAGCGCAACGTCATCGCCCGCCAGCTGGTCCAGCGCCACCCGGCCGGCTCGTGAGCGGGCCTCTCCCTCTCAGCGGGATCACGGTCATCGCGCTGGAGCAGGCGGTGGCGGTGCCGTTCGCGACCCGGCAGCTGGCCGACCTGGGCGCCCGGGTGATCAAGATCGAGCGGCCGGGGCCCGGCGACTTCGCCCGCGGCTACGACACGACCGTGCTCGGCCAGGCCAGCTACTTCGTCTGGCTGAACCGGGGCAAGGAGTCGGTCGCGCTCGACGTCAAGAGCCCCGCGGGCGCCGAGGCGCTGACTGCCCTGCTGGCCCGGGCCGACGTGTTCCTGCAGAACCTCGGGCCCGGCGCGGCCGCGCGGCTCGGCCTGGGCGCGGACGAACTGCTGGCCCGGCATCCGCGGCTGATCTGCGGCACGGTCTCCGGCTACGGCACGGACGGCCCCTACGCCGGCAAGAAGGCCTACGACCTGCTGGTCCAGTGCGAGACCGGGGTGCTCTCGGTCACCGGCACGCCGGACGAGCCGTGCAAGACCGGCATCTCGGTGGCCGACATCGCGGCCGGGATGTACGCCTACTCCGGGGTGCTGACCGCGCTGTACGAACGGGAGCGGACCGGCCGCGGCGCCAGCTTCGAGGTGTCCCTGCTTGACGCGCTGGGCGAGTGGATGACTCAGCCGTACTACTACACCGTCTACGGCGGGACCGAGCCGGTGCGCACCGGCGCCCGGCACGCCTCGATCTCGCCCTACGGCCCGTATGCCGCGCGCGGCGGGCAGGTGTTTCTCGGCTTGCAGAACGACCGCGAGTGGGTAGTGCTGTGCGACAAGGTGCTCGGCCGGCCTGAGCTGACTGCCGACCCGCGGTTCGCCACCAACCCGGTCCGTGCGACCCACGACGCCGAGCTGCGGTCGATCATCGAGGGCGTGTTCGCGGCGCTTACTCCGGACGAGGTGGCGGCCCGGCTGGACGCGGCCGGCATCGCCAACGCCCGGCTGCGCACCCCGGCCGAGTTCGCCGCGCACCCGCAGCTCGAAGCCCGGGACCGGTGGCGCGAGGTGGACACTCCCGGCGGCCAGGTCCGCACCCTGCTCCCGCCGGTCACCGTGCCCGGGCGCGAGCCGGCCATGGGCGCCGTCCCGGCGCCCGGCCAGCACACCGACTCCATCCTGGCGGAATTCCTACCTGGGAGAACATCATGACGACAGTTGACTTGCCGCGCTACCAGCTCGTCATCGACGGGCAGCGGACCGAGGCGGCGTCCGGGCAGCGGTACGAGTCGGTCGACCCGTACCTGGGCTCGCCGTGGGCGTCCGCCGCGGACGGCGACGCCGCCGACGTGGACGCCGCCGTCGCCGCCGCGCGCCGGGCCCTGACCGGGCCGTGGGGCCAGCTCACCGGGTTCGGCCGGGCCAAGCTGATGCGCAAGCTGGGTGACCTGATCGCCCGGGACGCCGGCCGGCTGGCCGAGATCGAGACCCGCGACACCGGCAAGCTGCTGCGCGAGATGCGCGGCCAGCTGGGCAGCATCCCGGAGTGGTTCTACTACTTCTCCGGGCTGGCCGACAAGCTCGAGGGCACCACGATCCCCGGGGACAAGCCGAACTTCCTCGTCTACACCCGGCGCGAGCCGGCCGGCGTGGTCGCGGCCATCGTGCCGTGGAACTCCCCGCTGCTGCTGCTGTGCTGGAAGCTGGCCCCGGCGCTGGCCGCGGGCTGCACCATGGTGGCCAAGCCGAGCGACTACTCCCCCGCCTCCGCGGTCGAGCTGGCCGCGCTGATGGACGAGGCCGGGTTCCCGCCCGGCGTGTTCAACGTGGTGACCGGGTTCGGCCCGGCGGTCGGCAAGGCGCTGGCCGCCCACCCGGACGTGGACAAGGTGGCCTTCACCGGCTCGACCGCGGTGGGCGCGCAGGTGGCGGCGGCCGCCGCGCAGAACATCACCGGGGTCCTGCTCGAGCTGGGCGGCAAGTCGGCCCACCTGGTCTTCGACGATGCCGACCTGGACGCGGCCTGCAACGGCGTGCTGGCCGGGGTGTTCGCCGCCACCGGGCAGACCTGCATGGCGGGCTCGCGGCTGCTGGTCTCCCGGACCGTGCACGACGCCCTGGTGGAGAAGATCACCGAGCGGGCCCGGTCGATCAAGCTCGGCGACCCGAAGGCGGCCGACACCGAGATGGGCCCGGTGGCCACCGAGCCGCAGTACCGCAAGGTGCTGTCGTTCCTGGACGGCGCCGGGGCCGAGGGCGCCACGGTCGCGGCCGGCGGCCAGGCGGACGAGCGCCTGGGCGGGTTCTTCGTCCAGCCCACCGTGCTCACCGGGGTCAAGCCGACGATGACGGTGGCGTGCGAGGAGGTGTTCGGCCCGGTGCTGTCGGTTATCCCGTTCGACACCGAGGAAGAGGCCCTGGCGCTGGCCAACGACACCCGGTACGGCCTGGCCGGAGCGGTCTGGACCAAGGACATCCACCGTGGCCACCGGGTGGCGCACGCGATGCGCACCGGCACCGTGTGGATCAACGCCTACCGGGTGATCGGCCCGGACGTCCCGTTCGGCGGCTACGGGCTGTCCGGCCTGGGCCGGGAGAACGGCATCGAGGCCGTGCACGAGTACACCGTGACCAAGGCCATCTGGGTGGAGCTGACCGGCGGCACCCGCGACCCCTTCACGATCGGATAGGTGCCCGCATGGATGAAGTCGCGCTGATCGTCCACTACCAGGCCAAGACCGGCCAGGGCGACGAGGTCGCGGCGCTGCTGGCGCGGCACACCGCGGCGACCCGGGCCGAGCCGGGCTGCCGGGACTTCGTGGCGCTGCGCGGGACGCAGGACCCGGACTCGTTCGTGCTGTACGAGCGGTATGACGACGAGGACGCGTTCAAGGCCCACCAGGCCAGCCCGCACTTCGCGGGCATCGCGGTGGCGCGGATCCGGCCGCTGCTGGCCGACCGGAGGCTGGAATACTGCCAGGTTATCGAGCCTGATGGGCACTGACGTGCGCGAGGTTACCGAGCTGATCACGCCCGGGCCGGCCGAGGCGCTGGCGGGGTTGCTGGGCGTGGCAGGCAGCACGTTCGGTGAAATGCCTTTGCTCTGGCATTGGGTGTACCTGCTGGACCGGCCGGCTACGGTCTCGCTGGGCCCGGACGGTCACCAGGCGCGCGGCGGGATGCCGGTACCGCCCGGGCCCGGGCTGCGGCGGATGTTCGCGGGCGGGCGGGCCTGGCGGCACGGGCCGCTGCGGATCGGGGCCGAGGCCACCCGCCGGACCTGGCAGGTCAGCGCGGTGGTCAAGCAGGGCCGGAGCGGGCCGCTGCACTTCGTCACCGTGCGCACCGAGATCAGCCAGGGCGGTTCCGTGGTGATCAGCGAGGAGCAGGACCTGGTCTACCGGGAGCCTGCCCCGGCCGGTGCGGCGCCGACGGCTCCTGGCGGCGCCCCGGCGGTGGCGGCGGGACCCGGCGAGTGGGTGGTCGAGGTGGACCCGGTCCTGCTGTTCCGGTACTCGGCGCTGACCTACAACGCGCACCGCATCCACTACGACCGGGACTACGCCCGTACAGAAGACTACCCCGGCCTGCTCGTGCACGGCCCCCTGCAAGCCCTGCTCATGGCCGAACTGGCCCGGCGCGGTGGGGCGTCGTTTGGCGAGTACTCCTACCGGCTGGTCTCGCCCCTGTGCGACGATCAGGGACTAGTGGTGTCGGCTGCTCCGGAGAGCGACACCGTTCGTGTCGCCTGCCGCGACGCGGCTGGCCGGATAACCGCCACCGGCTCCCTCCGGAGCCGCGCCATTCCATGATCGTGAACAGTTCGGAACAACTATTGCCTCAAAGTGGTCATGATCATGAAGAGCCGTCGGGCGGAGGCGGGTGATGATGGGCACATGAACACACCTTCGGCTGTCTCAGGTAGCGCCGTGCCGCCGGCTGGGCGGAAGGTGAGTTTTGCGGGGCCGCACGGATCCTGGCGGAGCGGGATCCCGTTATCGCCCGGCTCTTGGGTGAGGCGGGGGTGCCGCGGGTGGCGCGGTCGACCGAGACGCACTTCGGCACGCTGGTGCGGGCCATCGTGTACCAGCAGCTCGCGGGGGCGGGCGGCGGCGGCCATCCACGGGCGGCTGCTGGCCGCGATGGGCGGCGACGTTTCGGCCGAGGCGCTGCTGACGCTGTCCGACGAGGAGCTGCGGGCCGTCGGGCTGGCGGCCTGGTACTGCTGGCGGGCGGCCGAACTGTACGGGGGCGACGCCGGGAGCGTGCTCACCGGAGCCTAGGCCGGGCCCGGCGAGATCAGCCGGTCGACATTCCGGACGATTTCCTGATATGCCTCTTCCCGGTACCGCATGCTTTCCGCTTCGGTGCGGCCGATCCGGCCCGGCTCGCCAATATCGGTGACCGACCATACCCGCGGGCCGACCGGAAAGCTCACGAGCCGCAGGCATTCATCGTAGACCACCCGGTTCATGCAGATCGCCATGCCAGCCTGCTCGAGAAACGGCTGGGTCAGCTGCTCTCCATAACCATCCTTGGCGTATTTCCCTATGCCGTGCCGATCGAGAAGGTCCAGCGTCATGCGGTAGTAGGGTAGGTTCTTGGCCTTATTCACCGCCCCGACCGTCCCGCTCGAGGTAGCGGTCAGATCATCAATCTTCAGTGAATTAAGGTAGGCCTCCGCGATAATGCTCCTGAACGAGTTACCTCGGCATATGAAGTGGATAATCACTTGGCCACGCTAGCAATCTCACCGTTTCCGGCACAACGTCGCGCTGGTTAACAAATGCCGGGAGCGTGCTCACCGACCACGGCAGCAGGAACGAGCCCACGGCCAAGGCCACCACCCATGGACGACTACACCGCACTGCTGAACAAGTACGGGCACAGCGCCCGGGAGGCCCCGCCCGGCGCCCGGCCGATGCAGCTGAGGATGTTCTACATCCCCGACGAACCCGCCGAGCCAGGGTCCTGACCTGGCGCGACCGCCGATCCGGGGCGATCTTCGCGCAGGACACCCCAGATCGCCTGGGCGCTGGTCCTCAGCGGCGGGAGTTCCCCGACGCTCAGCCAGGCGCCGGCTTGGCGCCGGTATCCGGCCTGCTGGAGTCCGGCCGCGAGTCCGGGCAGGTGGTTAGCACCCCAGATCAAGACGGCGTCCCGGTCGGACGGCAGGCTGGCCAGCGCTCGTTCGTTGCGCTGGTCGAGCATCACGCGCATGGAGTCCGATCTGGCCACGTGCCGCAACAGCCGGTACCGGTCGAGAGCGACCAGGCGCATCAGCGCGGCGGCGGCGTGGCCGAGCAGGACGTCTTGGCGGTCCTGGGACCGCTCTCCGAACAGGTCCTTGACGGACAGGTCCAGGCCGCCCAGGCTCAGCGCGCCGCCCCGCTGGACGAATTCGGCCTCGGTCATATCCACGTTGCGCCAGGTTTCCGCGTAGGCCATGGCCTCCGCCTGCAGGACCCAGCCCAGGTACCGGCACGCGGCCTGCGATATTTCCCGGTTGGTCGCTACCGTGGCGTTCCAGCCGTCGCGTTCGGCCGGGTCGACGGCGGACCATTCCGTGTCCGCGGCGGGGGCGACATACTCGTAGCAGACGAGCGCACCCGCGGCCTCCAGTCGGGCGAGGACGGTGTTGAGCCGCCGGTAGTAGGCGGCCTGCCCGATGTGCACGACCCCGACCACCGTGACGGTCCGCCCGGTTCCCTGATGCTCGAACCGGACGACCGGCGTCTGCAGCAGGCGGCGCCGTACGCGCAGCGCCCGCTCGGCCGGCGGCCGGACCCGCGCCGCCAGGGAAACATGACTCATGGCGCGAGGGTAACCCAGCCACCGGGGACCTCGGCTATGCGCGCCTGACGCCAGCGTCGGCCGATCCAATGGATGATGCATCGATCGTGATATCATTTGATTCATCATTGATATCTACGAGGGCGGCTGATGGCCAGGACGGTGATCGACCTTGATGACGACCTGGTCGCCGAAGTAGCCCAGGCGCTCGGCACCCGGACCAAGAAGGACACGGTCAACACGGCGCTGCGTGAGGTGCTGGAGAACCGGCGCCGGGCGATGGCGCTGACCCGGCTGCGCGAGGCGGCCGCCGACGGCGGCTTCGACCTGGCGCTGCTGGAGGACAAGGCGAACTACCGCCGGTGACCAGCGCGCAGTTCCTGATCGACACCAGCGCACTGGCCCGGCTGATGCGACCGGGCGCCGAGTCCTTCGGCTGGGACCAGGCCGCCGCGGCGGGCCTGATCGCGGTATGCCCGGTCACCGAGCTCGAGTTCTTCTACAGCGCCCGCTCGGCGGCCGACCGTGAGCGGGGTATCGCGGACTTGCGGGCGCTGTTCGGCTGGGTGCCGGTGCACGACCGGGCCTACGGCCGGGCCCGGGACGTCCAGGGCGAGCTGACCGCGCGGGCCCAGCACCGCGGCGCGGGCCCGGTCGACCTGGTGGTGGCCGCGACCGCCGAACTGCACGGCCTGACCCTGCTGCACCACGACCGCGACTTCGGCGTGATCGCCCGGGTTACCGGCCAGCCGCTGCGCTGGTACGGGTCAGAGTAAGCGCGCTCGGCTATAAAACGCGCTCGGCTATAAAACGGCGTCGAGGTCGCGCGGAGGCGCATACTAGGTCCATGGGCCGGAAAATCGGGGCAATCCTCGGCGCGATCCTGACCATCTGGGTGGCCTTCTCGGTCGCCGGCGGGGTCGTCGCAACCTTCAAGCTGTTCCTCATCGTGGGCGTCATCGCGCTGGCCGTCTTCCTCGTCGTGTGGTTCCTGGCCGGGCGCGCTAATCGCGACTGACCCGGCGCCTCATCCCCTTGCGGCGCCGCGTTTCCGGTCGCCGTGATGACTATGATTTCGGCATATCCGACACCTATTCCTGACCACGCTCGCCGTGGCCCTGCCGGTCATGTTCGGCGTGGCCGCAGCGCCGTCGGCGTCGGCCGCCTCGGGCGGCGCGAGCAGCGTTATGGCGCGGTCGATCGCCAGCATCGCGCTGAGCCAGGTTGGCGTGAGCGATACTCCGTCCGCGACCAGCTTCCGCGGCGTGGACTGCGACCCTTACAGCACGCTGGTCGGCGCCCAATCGCCCAACGCCGACGGCTGCGGCCGCGACGCGAGCCTCGGCATCGCGAACCAGAACGAGCCGTGGTGCGCGGACTTCGCCAAGTGGGTGTGGCAGCGGGCGGGCATCACCACCGACATGAACACGCTCACCGCCCAGTCGGCCTCGTTCTACGCCTGGGGCCTGAAGCGGCAGGAGGCGATGACGCCCGACGGCGGCACCCCCGCCGTCGGGGACGCCGTGGTCTTCTACCCGCCGGGCCCGATCAAGCCGGACACGCCGGCCGACCACGTCGGGATCGTGACCGCGGTTCATCCCGGCGGCACGGTCGACCTGGTGAACGGCGACTTCCTCGGCGCGACGAACATCGGCGTGCAACACGACACCGGCATCAGGCTGACCTCGTGGGCGTCGCACATATGGCGCCAAGGCGAGCAGTGGGTACTGGTCAGCCCGCCGGGCGGGCGACAGGTCGCGGCGCCCGCCGTCACCATCACCGGACCGGCCAAGGCCGTCGCGGGCACGGCGGTCAGCTTCAGCGCGTCCGCGTCCGCGTCCGGGGCGGTCGCGAAGTACCGGTGGACGTTCGGCGACGGCCGCGGCACGAACGTCTCCGGTGCGGCGGTCAGCCATGTATACGCGGAGAACGGCGTCTACCCGGTAACGGTGAGCGCGACGTCCGCCCGGGGCGCCGTCACCACTCGCGCCGTGGATGTCGAGGTCACCGGCGGGTCCTCCGCGGTGGCGTCGGTACCGGACAACACCGTGTGGTACCACCCGGCGCCGGTCGACCAGTACGTGTTCCTGCCGTCGGCCGGCGCCCTGGCCACCGAGGCCTGGGACGGGGCGAGCTGGCGGCAGGCGGGCGTCCCTGGCCGGCCCGACCGGAGCACCGGTCTCACCGCGCTCAGCTACCCCGACCCGGACGCGGACTATGCGATGACACCGCACGCCTACTACGCCTCCGATGGGACGCTCACCGAGACCTACCTGGCCCGCGACGAGTGGAAGACCCGGCGGCTGGCCGGGCGGCCGGGCGCAGGCAGCGCGGTCGTGGCCGACGCGCGGCCCTCAGGCCCTGAGGTGTTCTACGTCGGCCCCGGCGGCCGGATCACCGCGTCGACTGAGGTGAACGGCACCTGGACCGTAGCCCGGGTGGGCGGCGGCCCAGCCGCGTCCCGGCCTGGCTCGCTGGCGCTCGGCGACACCGTCCGCGGCCCCGAGCTGTTCTACCTGGACGGGCAGGGCATGACGACTGCCGTCAGCACCGGCCGCGGCTGGACCACGGCGCGCGTCGTTTCCCGGCCCGGGATCGCGACGGACAGCCCGCTGGCCGCGGTGAGCACCGGGGCGGACCAGGTGAACGTGTTCTTCACCGACGGACAGGGGCACCTGGCCGAGGCGGCCAAGGACCGGCGGGGCTGGCAGGTCAGCGAACTGCCGGGCCGCCCGGTCCCGGGTACCCCGCTGACGGCGACGAGGTACCTGCTCGGCCGCCCGAGCACGGCGGCCGGGCCAGCCAGGCTCGGCACCGCGGTGTACTACCTGACCCGGTCCGGGCGGCCCGCGGTCACCTACGCGGCCGGCGGCCAGCCGTGGCGGAGCGCCACGCTGCCCGGCACGGCCACGAAGCTCATCGGCGCGGACGCCTACCAGGCGACGGGCCAGCCGAGCCGGGTCTTCCTGTCCGGCCAGCCCAGCTCCGGCCAGCCCAGCTCCGGCCCGTTCCGGGTGGACGAGGCGCGCGGACCCGGCGGCCCGTGGACGGCGCTAGCCCCGACGCGATCCGCGTCCCGGCTCCCGCCGGCCGTGCTATGGCTGGCGGTCGCGTTCCTCGTCGCCTTGGGCGTGACGCTCTGGCTAGTGGCGAGGAGACGGCTGGCGCGGCGTCCTCACTCCTTGGGCCCGTAGGCCGCGGCGATGTCCTGCGATCCGCCCCACCGGCTGTAGGTGGGTGACTGGGGCCAGCCCTCGGGTGAGTCCTGCCACTCCTCCTGGCGCCCGTAGGGCAGCAGGTCGATCAGCGCGAAGCTGTGGCTGAGCTGCTCGGTGCCGCGGCCGTTGGTGTGCCAGGTGCGGTACACGGTGTCGCCGTCGCGCAGGAACACGTTGACCGCGAACCCGCCGCCGGGCGGCGCGCCCACGTCGCTGCCGAACGGGCTGTTCGCAGTGGAGTACCAGGTCATCTTGTTCCCCACCCGGCGCTTGTAGGCCAGGGCTTGGTCGATCGGCCCCTGGGTGACGATGACGAACCGGGCGTCCCAGGAGTCCAGGAACTCCAGCCGGGTGTACTGCGAGGTGAACCCGGTGCAGCCCGGGCACTGCCACTCCTCCCCGTCGAACCACATGTGGTTGTAGACGATCAGCTGCGACGTGCCCTCGAAGATGTCGGCCAGCTGGACCGGTCCCTGCTCACCCTCCAGGGTGTAGTCGGGCAGCTTGACCATCGGCAGACGCCGGCGCTGCGCCGCGACCGCGTCGAGTTCCCTGGTCGCGGCCTTCTCCCGGACGCGCAGGGCATCGAGCTCGCGCTGCCAGGTAGCGGCGTCGACGACGGGCGGTAGGGCGGCGGCGGTCATGGGGGCCTCCTCATCGATGATGCTCATGGCTTTGCCGGTGTAGACGCGCCCCGCCCGGCCAACTCATCGGTGTCCCACCGGACGTCGACGCGGCTGGCCGTCGGGCAGCATCCGGCCTCGTTCGGCCGCCCGCTGGTAGACCGGCCCGGGCCCGTGGCGGTATTTCTCGATCACCATGTAGAGCATGGGCACCGTTGTAGTCGATCAGGCCCTTCCCCGCCGCCGGTAAGGATCGCGGCCGGTAGACGTCGGCGCGGTGCTCGATGGCCACGACGGTGACCAGGCGCCGCTCTTCATCAATGCGGTAGATGACGCGGAAGTCACCGCGCCGAGCGCTGTGCAGTCCTTCGAGAGCAAGCTTCAGCGGCTTGCCGACGCGGTGCGGGCTGGCGGCCAGCGACCCGTACGGGAACTCCACGACCGCGGTGGCTACCTTCTCGGGCAGCCTGGTCAGCGCCCGGCGCGAGGCACTGGTCCACGCGATCGCGAAATCGCCTTCGTTCACTGCTCAGAAATGAGGCGCAGCGCATCCTCTTTGCTCACTACAGGTGCGTCAGCCTCGCCCAGCTCAGCCAGGCTTTCGCGGATATCGCCGAGCAACGCCGCGCTGTCCATGATGTCGAGGGTCTCCTCGAGCGACTCCAGATCGTCCACGCTCATCACGACGGCGGCCGGGTGGCCGTGCCTGGTGATGATGACGCGGCCATGCTCACGCTGCAGGCGGTCCACGACCTCCGACAGCCGGTTCTTGACGTCGGCGAGCGGCATCTGCTCTGACACTGACATGGCTATAAGTATAGCTAATTTTTGAGAACTGGTCGCTGTCCTCGCAGTGCTGCGAATTGAGCTGACCCGGCCGGGCCTGGTGGCCAGAATATTGTCATGCCGGCCGAAGTTTCCCTGCTTGACGGCGTGCTTGAGCGCGTGACGTTCGCCAACCCGGAGACCGGGTACACGATCGCCCGGATCGGCCCCGCGCACGGCGGCTCCGACCTGATCACCGTGGTCGGCGCGCTGCTGGGCGCGCAGGTGGGCGAGTCGCTGCGGCTGCGCGGCCGGTGGACGAGCCACCCGAAGTACGGCCGGCAGTTCGAGGTGCACTCCTACACCACCGTGCTCCCGGCCACCACCCAGGGCATCCAGCGCTACCTGGGTTCGGGGCTGATCAAGGGCATCGGCCCGGTGATGGCCGAGCGCATGGTCGCCCACTTCGGCGTCGACATCATGCACGTCATCGACACCGAGCCCGCGCGCCTGATCGAGGTCGACGGCCTGGGGCCCAAGCGCACCGCGAAGATCACCGCCGCCTGGGCCGAGCAGAAGGCGATCAAGGAGGTGATGGTGTTCCTGCAGGGCGTCGGGGTGTCCACCTCGCTGGCGGTGCGGATCTACAAGAAGTATGGCGACGAGGCCATCGCCGTGGTCCGCGACGAGCCGTACCGGCTGGCGGCCGACGTGTGGGGCATCGGATTCAAGACCGCGGACACCATCGCCGCCGCGGTCGGCATCGCCCGCGACAGCCCCGAGCGGATCAAGGCCGGGCTGGCGTACACGCTGTCCGAGGCGGCCGACGACGGGCACTGCTACCTGCCCGCGCCCAACCTGCTGGGCGACGCGGCCAAGATCCTCGAGGTACCGGCCGAGCTGATCACCCCGTGCCTGGACGAGCTGGCCGCGGCCGAGGGCGTGATCAGGGAGAGCGTGCCGGCGGCTGCGTCCGACGGGGCCGGGACCGCACCGCAGGTCCCCGCCGTCTACCTGCCGCCTTTCTTTCAGGCCGAACGGGCTTTGTCCACCGCCCTCCTCCGCCTGCTTGCCACCCGGGCCGACCGCCTGGCGGCGTTCCGCGAGGTCGACTGGGACAAGGCGCTGACCTGGCTGCGGAGCCGCACCGGCACGCCACTGGCCCCGGAGCAGGAAGAGGCGGTGCGGCTGGCGCTGACCTCACGGGTCGCGGTACTGACCGGAGGCCCCGGCTGCGGCAAGAGCTTCACCGTCCGCTCGGTCGTGGCCCTGGCCCGGGCGCGCGGCGCCAAGGTCGTGCTGGCCGCCCCGACCGGCCGGGCCGCCAAGCGGCTGGCCGAACTGACCGGGCACGAGGCGGCCACCATCCACCGCCTGCTGCAGCTTCGGCCCGGCGGGGAACCCTCGTTCGACGCCACCACGCCGCTTGACGCCGATCTGGTGGTGGTGGACGAGACCTCGATGGTCGATCTGATCCTGGCCAACAAGCTGGTCAAGGCGGTGCCGCCGGGCGCCCACCTGCTGCTGGTCGGGGACGTGGACCAGCTTCCCTCGGTCGGTGCCGGGGAGGTGCTGCGCGATCTGCTCACCGCGGGGACGCTGCCCGTGGTCCGGCTGACCAAGATCTTCCGGCAGGCTCAGCAGTCCGGCATCGTGGTCAACGCGCACAAGATCAACGCGGGCGTTCCGCCCGGGCTGACCGGCTTCGCCGACTTCTTCTGGTTCGGCTGCGACGAGCCGGAGGAGACCGCAGCGCTGGTGACGGACATCGTGGCCCGGCGCATCCCGGCCCGGTTCGGCCTGGATCCGCGGCGCGACGTGCAGGTGCTGTGCCCGATGCACCGCGGCCCGGCCGGGGCCGGGAGCCTGAACCTGGCCCTGCAGGAGGCGCTGACGCCGTTCCGCGACGGCCAGCCGGAACGACGCTACGGCGGGCGGGTGTTCCGGGTCGGGGACAAGGTGACCCAGCTGCGGAACAACTACGAGAAGGGCGCGGCGGGCGTGTTCAACGGCACCGTCGGTGTCGTCACCGGTATCTCGCTGGAGGACCACGTGCTGACCGTCCTCACCGACGAGGACGAGCAGGTGGAGTACGGCTTCGACGAACTCGACGAGCTCGCGCACGCCTACGCGGTCACCATCCACCGCTCCCAGGGCAGCGAGTACCCCGCCGTGGTCATCCCGCTCACCATGAGCTCGTGGATGATGCTCCAGCGCAACCTGCTCTACACCGGCGTCACCCGGGCCAAGAAGCTCGTCGTGCTGGCCGGCTCGCGCCGCGCCCTGGCCGTAGCCGTCCGCAGCAAGGGCTCCGGCCGCCGCCACACCGCCCTCGCCCACCGCCTGCGCACCTGACGCCTGGTAGCGTTACCGAAGATCATAGCGTAACATATTTGATACGGACTATGAACGGTTGGGAGGCGGACGTGTCGGACGCCGAGCGCAGTGCGTTCTGGGATGACCTTACGCAGGACCTGAAGGATCCCCAGTTCTTGCGCGAATACGTGGCGCAGTCGATTCGGATCGGCACCATCGACCGGATCGTGAACGAGCTCGATGCCGCGCGGGAAGAGGCGGGACTATCCAAGGCCGCGCTCGCACGTGCGATCAATTCCGAGCCGGCGACCGTGCGCAGGCTATTCTCGGCCGGGCATGTCAATCCAACGCTGGGCACGCTGGCCGAGGTCGCGGCGGTGCTCGGGATGCGCGTCGTCCTAGAACCGCTCGAGGATGACGACCGTCAACGCATCACCGGTCCGCTCCTTGAAGGGAGCACCGCTGATCCTCGCGCCCTGGCCAGGCGCCTGGATGCGATGCGGTACAAGCCGGACACGGAGCCAGTTACGGCCCTACCGGTCGGGTAATCAGGCCAGCGAGCGCGGATTCCGGCGCAGGTATTCCTCACCGAGAGCACGGACATGCCGGTAGTCGGCGCCGGATAGTTCCGTCCGGAACGGCTTGTCCAGCCCGCAGATGCGGCGCTGCCGCGACCTGAGCCAGAACCGCTCTCATAGTCGCTCGCACCTTCGCCGGGCAGGCATTGAGGAAATCCCTGCCCGGTACCGCTTGTCCCTTATCGTCATCGCTGTGCCGCCGAAAAAACGCAACGTCGTGCGCATCATCTGACGACGGCCGAATGCGAACCTGCGGCATGGCACGTCGGCCCGTCGATTGCTTCGGCGTGATCGCGGATCCGGGCTCATAATCCAAGATGATAAAGGACGATAAGTTCAGGTGATGTCATACACGACGATTGGTCGCTGCGCAATTTATTGCCAATAGGTTCCGCCAAATGGCATGCATCCGCGAAGCCGATTTTCCGGTCGTCTTACCGACTTTACCGACTGGTTTCATGCCATGGCAAGCTGGCTTATCCCCGCAATTGCCGGCAAGGATGCATCAGGATTTCCGATGACGCCGCCCGATGGAACTCCGGAACAGGACATCCGAATAATCGCGGATCTGATCTTCAGCTATCTTCAATAGCCAGGGTTATCGCCGCTGCGCCGCGCCGTCACGGGCTCGGTGTGCCCCGCATACGTTTTTGCGTGCCCGGTGTGCCACCGGTGCACCTCTATGTGACCCTATGTGCCATCGGTGCTGTTCTTGCATACCCCGGGGGACACCCGCCTCCGGCGCGGCCCCGGAATCCCGCACCCGGCCGCCCGCCCGGAATCCCGCACCTCACCGGAAGCACCGTCACCTCCACTGAGATCGTTAGCCCAGGGCACGAACGAGATCGATGCCGCGGGCTAGGGTGTCGAGGCGGGCGGTCGGGGTGTCGCCGGCCGGGTAGAGGCGGACGGTGTCGACGCCGGCGTCGCGCCAGGTGCGGAGGCGGGCGCGGACCATGTCCTCGGTGCCGATCAGCGTGGTGGCCAGGACCATCTCGTCGGTGACGAGGGTGGCGGCGCCGTCGCGGTCACCGGCTTGCCAGCGCTGGCGGACCCGGGCGGCGACGTCGGCCCAGCCCTGGCGGCTGTAGGCGTCGTTGTAGAAGTTCTGCGTGGCCGTGCCCATGCCGCCCAGGGAGAAGGCCAGTTCCTTCTTGCGGCTGGCCACCACCCCGGCCAGGTCGGCCTCGTCGACCAGGGCGATCTCGGCGCCCTGGCAGATGTCCAGGTCGGACCGGGTGCGCCCGGACCGGGCCAGGCCCGCGTCCAGGTGGGTCAGGTAGGCGTCGGCCCGCTCGGGCACGAAGCTGGTGCCCAGCCAGCCGTCGGCCAGTTCGCCGGTCAGTTCGAGCATCTTCGGCGACAGCGTGGCCAGGTAAATCGGCACCGACACCGGCGGCAGGGCGACCCGCATCGGCTTTCCGCCGGCCAGCGGGATCTGATGGTGGCTGCCGGAGAACTCGACCTTTTCCCCGGAAAACACCCGCCGCACGATCGTGACCGTCTCACGCATGCGGCCCAGCGGATGACCGAACGGGGTGCCGTGCAGCCCCTCTATCACCTGCGGCCCGGATGCTCCCAGACCCAGCAGGAACCTGCCGCCGGACAGGTGCGCGAGCGTCACCGCGGTCTGCGCGATCAGGACCGGCGAGCGGGTACCGACCTGGATCACGCCCGAGCCGAGCAGCATCCGCTCGGTGCGCGCGGCCAGGTAGCCCAGCGGCGAGGGGGCGTCGGCACCCCAGGCCTCGGCGACCCAGCACACGTCCAGGCCGAGCTTCTCCGCCTCGACGGCGAACTCGACCGCGTCCCGCCCGGCCGAGGCTTCGATGGTGGTAGCGGTGCGCATCAGCCCGCCCGTTCGGCCCGGGATTTGATCTGTTCCAGGTTGTGCCGCATGGCCGTCTCGTGCTCGCGCAGCCGGACGAAGACGATCTTGGCCTCCTTGTCCGGCATGGCGTCGATGGCGACGTTGAGCCCGGAGCGGGCCGGGCCCATCTGGTACCACTGCTCGAGCCGCGTGCCCTGTCCGTCCGGCGCCACGGTGAACCGCCAGGTCGCGCCGGGGTGAGCGGGATCGCCGACGGCCCAGGCGAAGCGGCGGGGCTCGTCGCACTCGGTGACCGTGCTGACGGTGTCCCACTCCCCCATGGCCGGGTGGGCGCTGTGGCCGGTGAACCGGCGGCCGACCGCCGGGCCCTCGCCCTCCCCGTCCAGCCAGGCCACATCCTGCAGCTCGGAGCTCAGCTCCGGCATCAGGAAGATGTCGCTGACCATGCCCCACACCCGTTCGGGCGGAGCCTCGATGTAGACCTCGGCCGCCGCCGTGGGGCAGTCCGCGTACACCTGTCCAGTCCACTCCATGCTGTCCAGGGTAGAACGCTCATTGCGGGTCCCGGCTGAACCGTGGTACAAGAGCCGAATGATCACGGTTCCGGACCCGGCGCGGCCCGTCGCCGCAGGTGATACGGGCGCGGCCATCCGTGTCTCGAGCCTGCGCAAGCGGTACGGCGACGTGACCGCGCTGGCCGGCGTCGACCTCGAGATCCGGGCGGGCGAGTTCTTCACCCTGCTCGGCCCGTCCGGGTCAGGCAAGACCACGCTGCTGCGGCTGATCGCCGGGTTCGAGCGGCCGGATGGCGGGCGGATCGAGCTCGGCGGGCGGGACGTCACCGGCGTGCCGCCGTACGCCAGGAACGTCAACACCGTGTTCCAGGACTACGCGCTGTTCCCGCACATGACGGTGGCGCAGAACATCGAGTACGGGTTGCGGGTGCGCAAGGTACCCAAGACGGAGCGGCGGGAAAAGGCGGGCCGCGCGCTGGACATGGTCCGGCTGCCCGGGCTCGGCGGCCGCAAGCCGGCCCAGCTGTCCGGCGGGCAGCGCCAGCGCGTCGCGCTGGCGCGCGCCATCGTCAACGAGCCGCAGGTGCTGCTGCTCGACGAGCCGCTCGGCGCGCTCGACCTCAAGCTCCGCCAGGAGATGCAACTGGAGCTGCAGCGGGTGCAGCGCGAGGTCGGCATCACGTTCGTCTACGTCACGCACGACCAGGAAGAGGCGCTGACGATGAGCGACCGCATCGCGGTCCTGTCCGGCGGCCGGATCGAGCAGACCGGCGGCCCGGTCGAGGTCTACGAGCGGCCGCGCACCCCGTTCGTGGCCGGGTTCATCGGCGTCTCCAACCTGATCGAGCGCGACGGCCACACCATCACCGTCCGGCCGGAGAAGATCACCCTCCTGGAGGAGGGCACGCCGGACCCAGCCGGGGTGCACGTCGAGCCCGGCCTGATCTCCGGCGTCAGCTACGCCGGCGTGCTCACCCGCTACATCGTGGCCCTGGACGGCGGCGGCGAGCTGGTGGTCAGCCGGCCGAACACCGAGGCACCGGCCGCCTCCGCCGATCTGCGGGGCGCCCGGGTGCGCCTCGCCTGGCACTCCGAGCAGGCATTCATTATTCCTTCCGGCATTATCCCTTCCGGGGAGGCCTCATGAAGAGAACCAGCGGGCGGCGCGGCTACCCGATGGCCATAGCGGCCGGACTGGCCGCGCTCTCGGTGCTGGCCGCGTGCAGCGGCGGCGGCGGCTCGAGTGCTGGTGGCGGCGCCACCGCGAACAGCGCCAGCCAGAACGGCGGCGGCGCGGTGGCGGGCCAGACCGTGCCCACCGCGAACCTGCCGGTGCAGCAGACGGTCGGCAAGGGCGAGGGCCAGCTCAACCTCATCGCCTGGGAGGGCTACCTGGACCCGAAGTGGGTCACGCCGTTCGAGCAGCAGACCGGCTGCCAGGTCAACGCCAAGTACGCGGGCAGCTCGGACGAGATGGTCGCGCTGATGAAGAACGGCGGCGGCGGCCAGTACGACCTGGTGTCCTCCTCCGGCGACGCCGACCTGCGCATCCTGTACGCCGGCGACGCCCGCCCGGTGAACATCAACCTGATCCCGTCCTGGAAGGACTTCTTCCCCGCGTTCCAGTCGCCGGCCTTCAACACGATCAACGGCGTGCACTACGGGGTCTCGCTGCAGTGGGGCCCGAACGTCCTGATGTACAACACCAAGGACTTCAAGACCGCGCCGACCTCGTGGGACGTCATCTACAGCTCGAAGTACAAGGGCGAGGTCACGGTCCCGGACAACCCGATCCAGATCGCCGACGCGGCGCTGTACCTGAAGAAGCACCAGCCGTCGCTGGGCATCACCGACCCCTACGAGCTGACCCAGCCGCAGTTCCAGGCGGCGGTGAAGCTGCTGGCCGGCCAGAAGCCGCTGATCGAGAAGTACTGGGACCTGGCCTCGCAGGAGATCTTCGACTTCAAGAACGGCAACGCGACGGTCGGCGCGGGCTGGCCCTACCAGGTCAGCACGCTGAAGGCCGCGAACTTCCCGATCGGCACCACGATCCCGAGCGAGGGCGCCACCGGCTGGGCCGACACCTGGATGCTGGCGGCCAAGGCCCCGCACCCGAACTGCGCCTACAAGTGGATGCAGTACATCAGCACCCCGAAGATCCAGGCGCTGCAGGCCATCACCTACGGCGAGACCCCGGACAACAAGCTGGCCTGCCCGATCATGAACCAGCTGCAGGCCGGGTCGTGCGATGAGTACCACGCCAACGCGCCGCAGAGCTACTTCGACGCGATCAGCCTGTGGAAGACCCCGCTCGCGACGTGTGACAACGGCCAG
>JBEKJP010000073.1:0-61253 GCA_050011155.1 Streptosporangiaceae bacterium | reverse complement strand
GGTACCGGACCAGGACGGTCCAGGCCCGCACCTCCGGGATCCAGCGGCTGGCCAGGGCGCTGGAATCGGCCGGCATCAAGCCCGGCCCGGCTGCGGTCATGGCGGACCTGGCCAGGGGCCGGGCGCGCACTGCCGCGAAGATGGCGGACCTGCCGGTGGCGCTGGAAGGCCGGTTCACCGGCCACCACGCGCTGATGTGCCGGCTGATCCCGGACCGCATCAAGGTCCTCGGCGCCGCGGCCGCTGACCTGGACACCCGGATCAGGGACAAGGCCGCGCCCTGGCAGCGGGAGATGGGCCTGCTCAAGACAATCCCCGGGTCCGGCGATGCCGTGGCCCGGGCGTGGATCGCCGGGACCGGCCCGGACCCGCACCAGTGATCCGCCGCGTCCGGCAAGCTCGCCTCCGGGGTGAGCCCGGACCCGGGCAGCTACATCAGCGCCGGCAAGCGCAAGCACAGCCGCACCGGCGACGCGGGCACCCGCATCAAGCCCGTGCTGGCCCAGGCCGCCTGGGCCGCCGTGACGCGGGCACCCGCATCAAGCCCGTGCTGGCCCAGGCCGCCTGGGCCGCCGTCAAGGGACGAGGCCGGCTCCAGGATCGCTGCAACCGCCTGGTCCGCCGCTCCGGCGGCCCGGAGAACCCGCCGGACAAACCCACGAAGCCACCAGCCCTTGCCAGCTGCACAGGCCAGGGTTCGCTGCCGCGCGCCCAGCAAGACCCAGTTTTCGTGTCAAGCTAAAAGGACTACCACCAGGCCTCCCGGGCTGGCACCGGGCGGGGGCGTAGTAATAGGACGAAGCCGGGAGGCGGCCGTTTCTGCTGTAAGTAGTTGAGGTGGGGACGTCCTCCTGGTGCGATTGTTCGGGCTTGGTGTCCCAGGCGCAGACAGGAGGACGTCCTATGGGTAAGGGTAGCGGGATCACGCGGGGTGACCGGCGGCGGAACGCGAAGAAGGCCGGGTTGCGGGTGCTGGTGCCGCATGGCAACGCGGTGGCGGGGCTGGATCTGGGGGAGAAGAGGCAGGCGCTGGCGGTGACCGGCGCGGACGGGCTGGTGCTGGCGCGGCGGTCGCCGCAGGTGAGCGTGCATGACCTGGGTCAGCATCTGGACTGGGCGGCGGGGCAGGCGCGGGCGGCGGGGTATGGCGGGCTGAGCGTGGCGTGCGAGCCGACGGGGTCGGGGTGGATGGCGGTGCAGGATCTGTGCGCGGAGCGGGGGCTGCCGTTCGTGTGCGTGCAGCCGCTGGTCACGCATGTGGCGCGGGAGCAGGAGGACCTGACCGGGGATAAGACTGATGAGGGCGATTGCGTGCTGATCGGCCGGCTGGCGCGGGAGCTGCACTGCTATGTGCCGGAGCGGCTGGAGGGGGCGTGGGCGGAGCTGCGGGAGGAGGGGCGGCGGCGGGCGCAGCTGATCACGAATGCGACTGCGGCGAAGCAGGTGCTGCGGGACAAGCTGGGGCTGGTCGCGCCGGCGCTGCTGGAGGCCGCGTGCGAGCCGTTTGATTCCGCGACCTGGCTGGCGTCGCTGGAGGTGGTGCTGGAATGCTGCGGCGGTGATGTGGCGGGGGCGGCCGCGATGGGGTATGAGGCGTTCGCAGGGCGGGCGGCTGGCGTGCTGGGCGGCTGGGGAGGCAGGCGGCTGGGCGGGACCTGCCGGCAGCTGTTCGCGGCGCTGTCCGATGGCCGCGGGGTGGCGCGGATGCGGCGGGCGGCGCTGCGCCGGGCCCGCGGCGCGCTGGCGGACCTGAAGTACGCCCGGGGCCGCCGCGCCCAGGCCGAGGCGGACATGACCGCGCTGCTGTCCGGGCTGGGCGTGGACGCGGACCGGATCTGCCAGATCCCGGGCCTGTCGGCGGTGACGCTGGCCGCGATCGTGGCCGAGACCGGTGACCTGCGCCGCTATGAGTCGTCGTCGTCGGTGGTCAAGCACGCCGGGATGTCCCCGGCCCGCAACGAGTCCGGCAGCTTCCGCGGCCAGGCCAAGATCTCCCGCCGGGGCCGTCCCGGGCTGCGGCTGGCCGCCTGGCGGGCGACCTGGGCGGTGCTGCGGCACTGCGACGTGCTCGCCGCCAAGCACGCCGCCCTGACAGGCCGCCCTGATGACAGCAAGCTCACGCCGGAGCAGGCCCGCGTGGCCTGCGCCGCGTCGCTGCTGCGCTGGATCTGGTCGCTGACCGTGCACGGCACCCGCTGGGATCCCCGGATCGCCGCCGGCCAGCTCGGCCACCACCACGCCATGGCCGCATAACCGCAGGCCAGGCTGCCGGCTCGCTGCATGCGACCGCGGCCGCGCGAGTCCCCAGGCCATTTCCCTCACGGGGGAGCGAGCCCGCAGAGGCGTCGAGGACCACCTCGCCGGAAACCCAGGGCAGCTCCCCCGGCCCGCCCGGGGCCCCTCACCAGCTCGGTTGAACGCTGCAGGGACCCCAAGCCCGCTTGAGCTACGTCGAGCGCAGGAGCCCCGGGCCGCGAACGCGCGCAGCGCCGCACCCCGCGCCCGGCCGCGCCGGCCAGGGCGCCCGCCAGCATGCCCGCAACCCGGCTCGTCCCCGGGCCAGCCCCTCCACCTGCGCAAACGCCAGCATGACGCAGCAAGAACTCCCAGGCCAGCCACCAAAATCACGCCCGCAACCGCTTGACAAACTTCCTCTTACGCTGGTTTCCGCGGAAACGCCCCCGCCCGTCATGGTCAGAAGCCGCTGTTCTGGCGGCTGTAGAACGGGACGGCGTAGACGACTCCGACGGCGCTGGCCGGCGCCCGGATCAGCCACTGCTCGGCGTGCGTCCCGGGGTTGTACCACAGTAGCGAGTTGCTGCCGACGCAGCTGGTCGGGGCCTGGACCAGCAGCCGGGAGCCGCTCGCGGACAGCACCACGTTGTCGCCCGTGGTGTGCGGCACCGTGATTCGCTTGATCGAGCCGCCGGTGGCCTGCCGGAAGATCTGCAGCACGCCGCACGGGCCGGCCGACTGCAGGTAAAGACCGCTGGACAGCGACCACGCGTCCAGATCGCCCAGGTCACCGGAGCTGGCGCTGGCGCTGCGCCGCGGCGTCAGCGCGGTGGGCCGCCCGCCGTTCACCGGGACCAGCCAGAGCTGGTTGACGGCGGTGCCCGACGGCGAGCAGGACGCCAGGATCGTGCCGCTGTTCCACCACCGGGCCGGATTGCACGTGTTCGCGCTCGTCCCGGGCACCGGCAGCTTCCTGATCAGGTCGCCGTTGTTGCTGACCAGCTTGAGGCCGGCGCCGGCGCCGGTGGCGAACGCGGCACCGGACGGCTCGTACAGCGCCGCGCCGTCAACCGAGGAGCCGAGTGAGCGGGTCAGCTTCCCGGACAGGTTGTACCGGGCCAGGGTGGTCTGCGAACCCGACAGGCGGCTGGCCACGATGTTCCGGCCGTCGGGCGTGGTGAAGCCGGTCGGCGTCGCGCCTGCGGGCAAGGCGAAGGTGTCGGTCTGGCCGGTGGCCAGGGTGCGGATCTCAACGCCGCCCTTACCCGAGAACACCTGGAGCAGCGCGCGCTTGCCGTCCGGCGACCAGGCCAGCAACTGCGGCGCGAACCGCTCGTCCGGCCAGCTCGCCACCTTGTATTTGGCGCCTCCCGGGCTGATCAGGTACAACGTCGACGGCCCGGTCTTGCCGCCCTCGGGTTGCGCGGTGGTGTACTGCGCCAGCACCCAGCCGACGCCAACGTGGCTCCACGGCACGCCTGCCGTCGCGGCGGCAGCAGGCTGGGCTGAGGCGACGCCGGTCAGCGTCCCTGCGGTGAGCAAAAGGGCGGTCAACAGGGTGGTCAAAAGAGCGGTCAAGCGGGCACGGATTAGTCTCATGTCCTCAAAGACGCCCGCACGACCTGGCTGGTTGCAGCGATCTGACGTTATTCGATGCCGGCGTGCACCCGTTCGGCCGCGCGGGCCGCAGCGGCGGCCTCCCCAGGCTCCGAGCTCCCGGGAACGGTGCGGCGGAACGGGGCGGTGAGGGCCGGCCAGATGTCGCGGCGGTTGCGCACCAGCGCGACGAGGGCGATGGCCGAGTAGATGGCGACCAGGATGTACCGGCCGCCCTGCCCCGGCACCGCGTACTGCACGGCGAACAGGCCGAGCAGGATGAACGCCAGCCAGCGCGGGAACCGCAGGGTCAGCAGCGCGGCCACGCCGAGCAGCGCCTGGGTGGCGGTGAGCAGGAACTCCTCGATCTGCCGGGGGTCGAGCGGTAGCGCCGTCTTGCCGCCGCCGACGAGGTAGGCCAGCGGCAGGCTGCCGACCAGCAGGGTCCACTGGTTGACCTTGCTGGAGATCAGGGTGCCGATGGCGTCGGAGCCCTTGCCGTGCAGCGCGAACAAGATGGCCACGATGAACTCGGGCGACTCCGAGGCCAGCGGCGCGACCCACTGCACCAGGAGGAACTTGCTGATGCCGAGCTGGGTGCCGGTGCTGATGAGCGAGTTGGCGAACGGCTCGGCCGAGGCCACGATCACGGCCGCCGCGAACACGAACATCCCGGTCACCAGCAGGCGCCGGCCCCGGGCTGGCAGGCCGCCGATCCGGGCGGCCGCCCCGACCAGGTCCGGCTCGGTCGCCTCGGCCCGCGAGGCCTTCCACAGGTAGAAGGCGAAGAAGCCGAGCAGCCCGAAGCCGAGGATCAGGTTGATCTCGCCGGACAGCGGGATGACGAGCCCGATGATCGAGGCGATGAGCAGGAACCCGAGTTCCATCCGGTATCCCGACTGGAGAACGAGTTCCCTGACGCCTCGGCCCGACCGGCGGGACGCCACCCACAGCGAGGTGACCACCACCACCGGCCAGCCCAGCCCGAGCAGCAGCCGGTTGGACCCGGTCATGTTGGCCGCCGCGTACTGCACGTAGTCCGGGTTGTGGCCTGCGGTGTAGGAGAAGTACAGGTCCACCGCGTACTCGGGCAGGACCGCGATCACGGCCAGGATGGCGATGGCCAGCGGCCCGGAGATGTCGAGCCGGGCGGCTTCGGCCGCCCAGGCCAGCAGGAAGGAGGCGGCCACCACGGCCGCGCCGAACGTCACCAGGCTCAGCGGCCCCGCCGCGTGCACGCCGCTCAGCCGCAAGGACAGGGCGGGGATGGTCAGCCCGGCGCATAGCGTGAGGGGGCGCGTCAGCTTCGACGACATGGGGTCCCTCCGGAACGGACGCGTTGCCGGACCGGAGACCAGGAGCACCCCGGCCAGACAACTCAGCTGGCCGAAGGTCTCGCCCACCCAATACTGGGCCCTGCCACCGGAGGACTGCGGAGTCCTCAGCATGTCGACGACAGGTCGCGGGACTACTCCCCTTCAGACAGCTCGAATCCTAGCTAACGTTTTGTTGATTACGCAACTGACAAGGCATATCGTGAAGCTGGTCACCTCCTACCAGTGATGCAGACTGGGAGCATGCTGAACGCCCCCGAGCCCGCCAGCACCGAGCCAGCCAGCACCGAGCCGGCCAGCACCGAGCCGGCCAGCACCGAGCCGACGCACCTCCAGCTGCGTTCGGCCGCGGCGACGTTCGCCCTGCTCGGCAGCGCCCCCCGGCTGCACCTGGCGTGGCTGATGGCGCACGAGACCTCCGATGTCGGCACCCTGGCCCGCCGGGTCGGGCTGAGCATCCCCACCACCAGCCAGCACCTGGCCAAACTGCGGCTGGCCGGGATCGTGTCGGCCCGGCGCGAAGGCCGTCACACCTATTACACGATCGAGGACCCGCACCTGCTGACCATGCTCGACCAGATCTTCGGCCACATCGCGCCGGACGGCACCCTGGCCCCGGATCCTCAGTAACGCAGGTCGGCTACGACCCCGTAGTGGTCGGAGAGCTGCGGTTCGCCGGCGGCCCGGACGCCCAGCCGCTCGCACAGGACCGGATGGCCGACGCCGCCGCGGCGGGGCCAGGCGGACAGCACGTAGTCCATCCGCCGGTCGGGGTACAGGGCCACCGCGGCTAGGGGATTGGCGTTGGACCAGGTGTGCCCGGGACCGCCGTCGCCGGCCAGCGCCCAGGCGTCGTAGCAGACCAGACCGGGTGCGGCCGTGGCGGCCTGCCCGGTGAGCATGCGCAGCTCGTCGGAATCAGGCCCGGCGTTGAAGTCGCCGCACACCACGGTGGGATGGCGCCGACGGGTCCGCTCGGCGACGAACTCCGCGAGCTGGCGCACCTGGGCCTGCCGCGTCGCGCTCCCGTCCAGCCGGTAGTCGAGCACCACCGCGAACAGCTGCACCGGCCCCCGGTCACCGTCGATCAAGGCGAACAGCACGGCGCCCTCCGCCGTTCCGTCCCGGCCGGCCAGCGGACGGTGCTCGTGTGAGGTCACCGGCCAGCGCGACGCCAGGCCGAACCCGGACACCCAGCCCTCCTGCTGCCAGTCGCCCGCGAACACGCTGTGCCCGAGGCCGAGCCGCCGGGCGACCTGCCCGGGCTGGTCCGCCTCCCCGGTGGACCAGCTCTCCACCAGGCACACGACGTCCGGTGCGGCCGCCGCCAGGGTCTCCTCGATCCCGGCCTGACGCTCGGCCCAGCGGCCGAACCGCCCCCAGACGTTCCAGGTCGCGACGCGCATCGTGGTCTGGACAACCGGCCCGTAGGGTGCGTACTGGTCAAAGCTCACCCGGACATTCTGCCGCGATCAGCCCAGGGCGAGGACGATGGCGTGCAGGATCAGCCCTACGCTCGCGCCCACTACCGTGCCGTTGATGCGGATGAACTGCAGGTCGCGGCCGAGGAGCAGTTCCAGCTGGCTCGACGTCTCGGCCGCGTCCCAGCGCTCGATGGTCCCGGTGACCAGGCCGGCCAGGTCGTCGTGGAAGCGGTCGGCGACGGCCCGGACACCCTGTTCCACCATGCGCTCCAGGCCCTCGTGCAGGCGTTCGTCGGATTCGAGCCGCCGCCCGGCCGCCATCAGCAGGTCGGTCAGCCGGCGGCGCAGCTCGGACTCCGGGTCGGCCGCCTGGTCCTGGATGCCCTCCTTGATCTTCTGCCAGATCGTCGAGGACCAGTCACGCAGCAGCGTGCTGCCCAGCAGGTCACGCTTGAGCTGCTCACCGCGCTCGCGCAGCTCCGGGTCGGTCTCGAGGCGGTCGGGGAGCCCGGCGATCCACGCGTCGAACTGCCGCCGGGTCGCGTCGCCAGGGTCGGCGGCCATGGCGATCAGCCGCTGGCGCAGCCGGCTGTACATGCGGTCGAAGACCCGCCGGTACAGCGCGGCGGGGACCCAGCGGGGCGCCTCGCCCGCGAACAGCTCGCTCAGCTCGGCGTAGTGGTCGCCGAGGTAGCGGTCGGCCGCGGACACGATGGTGTTGAACAAGTCGGCGTGATGGCCGCCCGCGATGACGACCCGCAGTGCCCGCCCGGCCAGCGGCGCGACCTCAACGGAGTCCGCCATCCGGGTCAGCTCGGCGGTGAGCACCTGCTGGACGTCCTCGTCGCGTAGCGCCTCGGCCACCGTGACCACCAGGCGGGCGGCCTGGCCGGCGAACCGGGCGGCGTTGGCCTGGTCGGCCAGCCAGGCGGTCAGGCGGGACACCAGGCGGACGGAGTGGATCCGCTCGGTCAGGACGTCGCCGTTGAGGAAGTTCTCTTGCACGAACTGGCCGAGGGTCGCGGCGAACTGGTCCTTGCGCTCCACGATCAGCGCGGTGTGCGGTATGGGCAGCCCCAGCGGATGGCGGAACAGGGCGGTCACCGCGAACCAGTCCGCCACGCCGCCGACCATGGCCGCCTCGGCGCCGGCCTGCACGTAGCCAAGGAAGGTCCCGTGGGCGCCGGCCGCGGTCACGCCCGCGAACAGCGCTGTCACCGCCGCCAGCAGGGCGGTAGCCCGCCGGCGGGCGGCGGCCAGCTGGCGCACGCGCAAATCCACGGGCTCGCGCTGGTGCGCGGGCACCGGTGACGTGGACGTCGGCGCGGCAGGTTCCATGGGCAGCCCCCGGGGGTCGTCGGCGGATCAGCCCCAAGTCTGGCAGGGGGATCAAGCATCTCGACGCAGGGGCATCCCCGGCACCAGGTCCCGGATCAGGTCGCCGGCCACGGTTTCCTCGTAGAGAGCGTGCCCGGCCGCGGCCATGACCGTGACGAGCTCCGGATCCCACGGGGCGGGCTGCGGCGCACCGGCCAGCGGGACGTGCCCGGTGTCGTCACGCACCCCGGCGAGGTAGTCGGCGGCACCCATCCGCCACGGCCGGGCGCCATGACGGCCCATGACCGAAGCCGCGATGGCCAGCCCCGGCCAGTCGAAGTCGCCGTGATAGCGCAGCTCACCGCCGCCGCCGGCCACGGCGTCGGTGAGCAGGTGGAACGCAGCCGACGGCTGCCCCTCGGTGCACAGCAGGGGCGCCGCGTCCGCGCCGAGTTCCGTGGCGGCGCGGCGCAAGACGGCCGGGTTCTCGCAGACGCTCACGAGCGGGCAGGAGATCGTCAGCGGCAGCGTCATGAGCTGGTGCAACGTGACATAGAAGGGGACGCCGAGCCCGGCCGCACCGGTCAGCCATTCCCCGAGTCCGCGGCCCGCGGCCGGCAGGTTCAGCACCAGGACCCGGCTGGCCAGGTCGTCGGCGACGACGCCGTTAGCCTCCCATAGGTCCCGTCGCTCCCCGGCTGTCCTCGGCCTGCCCCGGCCGGTCCTGATCGCCAGGGCTCGCAGGACCAGCGTGGACAGGACGGAACCAGGGCCGAGCGCCTTGGTATCCCCGGTGACCTCGGCGGCCAGCACGGCCAGCAGGACCGGCGCGTCCGCGCGCGCGGCGAGGTACTCGAGCACGCGGACCGCCTGCCCGAGCCGCGCCTGCTCGTCCTGGTGAGCCAGCTTCGTCAGGCTGCCGTCCCGGTCGAGTCCGGCCAGCCAGTCCCGGTACCAGCCGTGGGTGGCGTGCAACGGGCTAGCCTGCGCCCGGTCCAGGATGGCGTCCCGTGCCCCGGCCAGCGCGCTGCGCTCGGCGGCACGGTCACGCAGCGGCCCGCCGCGTTCGGTCAGCAGCTCCCGCAGGCTGCCGCCGGTAGCCTCGCGTACCGCACGGTCCAGGTCGGCCAGGCGCACGCAGAGCCGGGTCGTCCGGGCGTCCCGGTACTGGCCGGTCAGGCCGATGATCGCCTTGCGCTCGGCGTCGTCGGGATGGCTGAGGCTGACCGATCCGGCCGGTTCCCCGCCGGTGCGCTCGAGCGACCGGCGCGCCGCGGCGAGCAGCCGTACGTACTCCGGGCCCGCGTAAGGATCGGTCATGCGTCGTCGTCTTCGTCGTCAAGCCCGGGCTCCGGCTCGGACTCCGGCTGGCCATACAACGTAGCCTCGGTGCCGAGCGGCGCATGCCGGGTCGGCCGGAAGCCGAGCAGCTCGGCGACGAGCGCCTCGTTGTCCTGGTAGCCCGCCGAGGCGTCCACGAGCTGGCCGCCGTCCCACAGCATGAGCAGCGCGGAGACGGTACGGGTGGTCTTGTCGTGATACATGTCGTAATGCGCGATCATCGGCACCGTGGCGGTGGTGACCCACAGGTCGTGGCCGGTCATGAACAGGTCTAGGTCGAACTTGACCACCAGCCCGAACAGGTCGGGCTTGTACCGCTCGTCGATGCCCACGAACGCCTCGTCGAGCGCGATCATCCGGGGGCAGTGGTCCTTGGCCGAGGAGTACAGCGCGTTCGCGGCGGCGAACAGCGGCAGGTGGATCGCAGCGGACTTCTCGCCGCCCGACATCACCGAGTGCTTCGCGCGGGTGAGCCGGGCCTCGGGCTCACCGGGCTGGATCAGCAGCAGCTCGAACGCGTGCCACGACCGGTAGTCGAGCACGCTCGCCAGCGCCTCCCGGTAGGTGGCCCGCGGATGACCGGCCCGGTACTCCCTGATCATCTCGCGGAGCAGGCCACGTAGCTCGGCGAGGCGCTCCGGGCCAGGCGAGTCGCGCTCGAGCAGCCGGGAGGTGGCCCGCTGGCGGTCGGTGATCTTGTCGGATTGCGCCCAGCGGATGCCCACCGCGATGCCGGACGACATCGGCTTGGATCTGGTGTCGGCGTTCATGTCCCTGGTGAGGTCACGCGCGGCCAGCACCCGGTCGTGGATCTGCTGGGCGAGCGCGGTGAGCAGCTCGTCCTCGAGCACCTTGCGTTCCCGGCCTTCCAGGAGTATCCCCTGGTCAGCGGCCCGATCGGCGATCCGGGTAGCGAACTGCGCGACCGGCTTGCGGCCCTCGTCGTCGATCACGTGCACGGTGACCACGGCGCCCGGTTCCCAGTCCACCCGGTAGTCCCCGTCGCAGGCGGCGAGCGCCTCGGTGAAGTCCTTCAGCGCGACGGACATCGCTTCCGCGGTGTTCCTGAGCGTGCCCTCGGTGACCTGGCGCCCGCCTCGGGTGGCGGCCGCGAACGCGTCGAGGATCCCGGGCACGCCGGCCGGAAGCACCCCCTGGACGGCTTCCCCTGGGTCCGCTGTAGCGGGCTCACCGCCAGCCAGCGCTCCGGCCAGGTCTTCGGCCGCGCCGACGGGGTCGGGCCAGCGCTCCGGGTCCGGCCAGGGCGCGGCGGTCGTGACCCCGGCCAGCGGGCGCAGGTCGGGCCCGGCGTACGGGCCGAACAGCGCCGCCTGCTCGTAGAGCTGACCGACCGCGTCGGCCAGCGACTGCCGCTGGCCGCGCAGCTCCGCCTGGGCCGCTGTGGCCTGGTCGTGTTCGGCGCGGACGCGCGCGTCGAGCTCGGCGTAGGCCCGGCTGGCGGCCGAGAGGAGCGTTTCCGTTTGCCTGATCTGCTCGAGGACCTGCTGCACGTCCGCCTGGAGGGTCTCCTCGAGCGTGCGGAACTCCTCTTCCAGCGCCTGCTGCCGGCGTTCCATTTCGGCCAGCACGCCGGCCGCCTCCGTGAACTCGAGCCTGCGCTGCTCGATCGCCTCGGTCTGCGCGGCGAGGTCCTCTTCCGCCTGAGCCAGCTTGGCTCGCTCGGCGTGCAGCTGGGTCGCGGCGTTCTCGAACTCGGCCGCGGCCCGGGCTACCGCGTCCACCTGGTCCGCTTCGACCGGCAGCCGGCGTTCGGCCGCAGCCTGGCGCAGCTGCCTGGTCCTGGCGTCGACCTCGGCGGTGGCACCGTCCAGCGCCTGCCGGGCGGCGGCGGTGTCGTCCCGGGCGCGGGCCAGCAGCAAGGCCAGGGCGCTGGCGGCCTCGGCCGCCCGGGCAATCGGACGCGTGTCCGGCAGCTGCCGCCGGGCCTGCCGGAAGTCCTCCAGCCTGGCCCCGACCCGGTTCAGCGCGCCGGACAGCTGCTGCTCCTCGGCGGCGGCCAGGGCGATCAGCTCGTCGCAGGTCGCGAGCCGGGCCTGGCGGCGCTGGGCCCGGTTGGTCGCGCCGATGTATTCCGGCGCCGCCTTCGGCCGCGCCCCGGCCTGCACGCCGTAACTAAACTGCGCCTTCGTGCTGACCGCCGGGGCCACCGGGGCCACCGGGGCCACCGGGGCCTCCGGGGCCTCCGGGGCCACCGGGGCCACCGCCACGGCGATGTCGTCGGTCAGCGTGACCGAGCGCAGCACCGCGGTGACGACGTCCGCCGCTACGTCGTCCTGTTCCTCGGGGACCAGCACGCTGGCCAGGGAGCGGCCGCTCACCGGCGCGGAGGGCAGCAGGTAGCCGTCCGCCTCGGCCGTGGCCAGCGCCGCCTGGGTCAGCGCCGGATCAGGGTGCACCCAGGCGGTGAGCAGCCCCGCCCCGTACAGCGCGCCCTCGACGGCGGCGGCCTCGGCGTCGCCGGTCCCGTCGGCAAACCGGACGAGCCGCCAGAGCGGCGCCCCCGGCCGCCCGTCTCGGCCGGCCGGGCGCAGGTCGCTGACGGGCGGCGCGTCGTCCTGCTCGGCCGCGATGACAGCGCGCTCGGCCCGCAGGCCCGCCAGCCGCTCGCGGGCCGCCTTGAGCGCCGCGCTCAGGTCCGCGCGGGTGGCGATGGCGGCGGCCTGGCGTTCGGCCACCAGGCCGTCGAACACCTCGGTCAGGCTCACCGCGTCCGGCTGGCCGGCGTGGTCGAGGGCCGCGGTGATCGCGGTCGTGTCCTGCGCCAGGAGCGAGGGGCCGGCCCAGCGGCCGGCCCAGGCGGCCAGTTCGGCGGCTGCCGCCTGGCGGGCCTGGCCGAGGCGGCCCTCGGCCGCCGCGGCCGCCCGCTCCTGCTCGTCCTCGGCGGTCTGCTTGACCCCGAGGTCCTGCTCCCGGATGGCCCGCTTGGCCTGAGCGTCCCTGATCGCCTGGAGCAGCCCGCGGATTTCCCCCACGTCGTCGCGGCGCGCCGCCACCCGGGCGCGGGCCACGGCGAGCAGGCCGTCGCCGGTGTCGACGGGGTCTACGGGCCCGAAGCCGTCGTCGGCGATGCCCGATCGCTGGGCGGCGTCGACCAGGCCGGCCACAAGCCTCGCCTCCGCGCCGCGCGCCTCGGCGGCACGGCGGGAGAGCCTGCGGGCCGCGCCTTCCAGATCGCCGATCTGACGGCGGTCCCGGTCCAGCCGGTTCCGCTGGCCGGTGACCTCCCGCGCTCCGGCGAGCACCTCGCGCCGCCGGTCCTCCAGGCGTCCCTGCGCCTTGTACTCGTCGGAGTTCTTCAGCCCGGCCAGCCGACCCTGAAGCGTCTCGCCCTCGTCGCGCCGCGCGTCCCGTTCGGCCGTGGCCCGCCCTTCGGCCGAAACGGCGTCGCGGTGGGCCGCGGCCGCCGCGGCGATCTGCTCCACGTGCCCCGCGGCCACGTCGGCCCGCCCCTGGATCCGGTCCAGCTGGAACTTCACGTGCGCGCGCAGGTAGGCGCCGTAATCCGTGAGGAAGCCCTGCACGGCCGCGTTCGCCGTGGTCAGGTCGTCGAACAGCTTCTGCACGGCGGCGAGGTTCTCGAAGTCGCGGGCGGCCTGCTGGACCAGGTCATCGGCGACCGGGCTCAGCCCGGAGGTCAGCGTGTCCGACACCTTGGCCGGGTCGAGGTCCTTGGCCAGCAGCGGCCGGCGCAGCGCCAGCAGCAGGTCGAGCAGCTGCGCGTACCGCTCCCGGCCGAGGCCGAACAGCCTGGCGTCGACCAGGTCCCGGTAGTCGGTCGCGGTCTTGCGCCAGGCGTCCGGTTCCAGGACCGCCCGGAGCTGCCGCTCGGTCAGCGGGCGGGAGTCCGCCGAGAGCAGCCCGAAGTCCACCCCGACCCGCCGCCCGGTGACGTAGAACGACATCCGCACGCCGTCGGTGCTGCGGTGCGCCCGCATCCCGATGATCAGCGTGATCGTCTCGGAGCCGGCCGCCGCGGAACGGGCGAACTCCATCCACACGTAGCCGTACTCGGATTCCTGGCCCCGGTACAGCAGGTTGGACTTCATCGTCCGGTTCTCGCCGCTGAAGGGGTCGAGCCGCCGGGAATCGGCCACCCCGTCGAGGACGAACGGGAACAGCACCTCCAGGGCCTTGGTCTTGCCCGACCCGTTGTGGCCGCGCAGCGCCAGCCGGCCGTCGGCGAATACCCACTCCTCGTCGGCGTAGTCCCAGATGTTGATCACGCCTGCCCGGACGGGCTTGAACCGCTCGCTCATCACAGCTCCAGGGCCAGCTGGCCGTCGGCGTGCCGGACCGGGAGCGCCAGCTTGATGTTCCGGTACCTGGCGGCCGCCGGGAGCACCAGCACACCCCCGGGGACCGGGCGGAGCAGGCGCAGGGCGGCCAGGAACGACAGCGCCGCGGCCAGCAGCCCGCCCGGGTCATGTTGCCAGGTGACGGTGAACGAGGTCGCGCCCAGTTCGGCGTAAAGCTCGTCCATCATGGCGCTCAGCCTGCTCTGGGCCACGAACGGTGCCAGCAGAGGCGGTACCGGGGCACGCGCGCCATCCCGTTCGGCAAAATCGGCCGTTTCCGGCGCGGACCAGGCCAGCTCTTGCACCACCCCCGCCGTAGGCAGCGCGGAGTCGATCCGGGCCAGCAGCTCCTGCTGGTCCAGCGCCTCGGCCGGCACACAGAACGTGGCCAGCGTTTCGCCGGGGTCCTCGATCACGTCGGCGATCTTGGCCAGCAGCAGGCCGGCCGCGCGGTTGATGGCGCCGCCGCGACCGGGGAACGGGCGGTCGGTGAACCGGCCGCCGGCGTCGGCGAGCATGATGCCCTCCGCGCGACGCTCGACAGCGAGCCCGGTCAGCCGGGCCAGGCTCTCCGCCACGCCGGGCGGCCGGAGCGCCTCGGCGATCTCCGGGTCGGCCTGCGCGTAGTAGACGACCGGGTACTCGAGCAGCATGCGGGCGGCGCGCTGCGCCGCGGCCTGGAGCTGCGCGCTGCGCCTGGCGCTGACGAACGTGCCGTCGAGCAGCCCGGCCGCGCTGGTCAGGTGCTGCACCGGGCGGGCAGGCCGGAACAGCGCGGCGCAGATGTCGTGGTCGATGTCGTACAGCGCGTCGCCGCGCTCGGCGTCCGCCGCCCAGGATTCGAGTGAGCCGTCGGACAGGCGCAGCGCGCCGCGGCCGGCCAGCCAGTCGAGCACGTCCACGACCGCGGCCTTGTGCGCGGTGACCGTGGGGTCGAAGCCGAGGCCGTCTATCGCGTTGGCCGCGGGAGCGAAGGCTCGCACCAGGTCGGCCAGGCTGATCTCCACCCGGGACCGCTGGAACGAGGCGAGCACCAGGCACAGGTAGGCCAGCCGCCGCCGGTCGAACGGCTTGCCGGAACGGGCCGAGAAGATCGCCGTCTGGGTCGGGTCGAGGGCGTCGAGCCGCCGGACAAGACGGACCTGCCGGGTCGTCGCGATCAGCGTGTAGCCGAGCAGGTCACGGACGTCGGCGCTCAGCTGGTCGGCCCAGCGCAGCACCTGCTCGAGCAGGCCGGGACGCGGGTGGGTCGCGGTGATCACGTCGTGCGTGAGCACCAGCCGGACCGCGTGCTGGTAAGAACCAAGATCATTGAGAGGAACGGCCCGGACTGCTTGCCCCGCCGCCACGTCACCGCCTCCCCGCGGCGTCGAGCCGAAGCTCGAAGCCCGGCAGGTGCAGCACGCCGTTCTTGGTCTGGACGGCACTGCCCGCGTCGTTCGGGATCAGGCGCATGGTGAGCACGTCGTTGCCGCCGGAGCCGGAAGCCAGCCGCCCGGCGACGACCGTGCGGGCCTCGGTGGCCAGGGTGAGCAGCCTGAGCAGGACCTTGGTCTCCGCGTCGTCGAGGACCCGGCCGTGCGCGCCCGCGTCCCTGAGCCTCGCCGCGGCCTGGAGCTCGGCCTGGCGTTCGGCCGCCTGGCGGCGGCGGAGCTCGGCCTTCACGGCTGGGTTGGTCCTGGCCGGCTGCGGGACGCCAGGCGTCGGCGCCTTGCCCCGCCGGAACAGCGTGACCGAGATCTCCACGCCGGGCGCGTCCCACCAGGCGGCGCGGCCCGAGATCTGCTCGGCATCGTCGTGCGCGCCGCCAAGATGCCGGGCGGACCTGAGGTTGAACGCCCCGGACATCAGGGCACAGGCGGCCTCCTCGTCGGGCGCGTTGAACACCCATTCGGCCAGGTGACGGAGCTGCGACGACCGGTTCACCCCGCCGCGCTGCGCCTCGGTGACCTGACGGAGCAGCGCGATGACGGCGGAGACGGCGGACCGGGTGGCCGTGCGCAGGCCTTCTGCCCCCGATTCGGTCTCGGGGTTCTCGGCGAACCAGGCCCGCAGCGCGGCCCAGCGGCGGCGCCAGTCGCCCAGGAGCTCGTCCCGGCCGAGGAAGGGGCGCTCGTCGGCCTCGGCCGCCAGGCGCAGCATGTCATCGGCGCCGGCCGCGGCTTCTGCCTCGGTGACCGCGGCGGCCAGCCGGGGCAGGTAGCGGTCGAGTTCGGCCATGAAATCGGTCATGTGGGTCAGCAGGGCGGTCTTGTAGCGCAGGAAAACCTCGGGCGACGTGTCCGTGGAGCGGATGATCTCCCCGAGCGTCAGGTGGAACTGGGCCGCCCGCCTGGACATGTCGTCCAGCACCGTATCCAGGCGGGATAGCCTCCGGTAGACCTGTTCCTCATCGCGGCTCCTGGTGGCCGCGGCCAGGGCCCGGAGGTCGTCGAGGATGTCGGAGAACACCAGCCGGGACAGGTTGGCGTCCCTGATCCGGACGCTGAGCACGTCCTCCACGGCGGTGAACGCACGGTAGCCGAGCTCACTGAACTGGTAGACCGACTGCCGGTTCCGGTACCTGGCCAGGCTGCCGGCCCGGGAGGCGTCCTCGAGCCGGTGCAGCATGCCGTCCTCGGCCAGCGCGTCCAGCTTTTCCCGCAGGTTTTCTCGCAGGCCGCCCTCGATCCGCGGTACCTCGTCGTAGGTAGCGGCCAGTTCGGCCAGGGCCCCCGCCACGTCATCGCTGTGCGCCTGGAGCTGATGCAGCCCGCGGAGCCGGTCGAGCGCCCGCAGCACCCACAGGTAAGCCACGTGATCGTCCCGACGGGTGAAGTTGAACAGCCGGAACCGGTCGCTAACGGCGAGCGCGTCCAGGTCGAGCGAGTTCCGCTCGCCCCGGTCCGCATCGGCGGTCTGGTCTGCCATCGGCTGGTCTTCGTCGCTCAGGATCGGTGGCCGCGGATTTCGGCCAGCATCATGCTATGCGCCAGGGGCGAGGCCCTCGAACAGCTTGGTGTAGTCGTAGGCGGCCTCGGGGTTCGCGCGGATCCGTTCGTCGATCAGGGTGGCGTCCGCGCCGACCAGGATCCGCCAGGCCCCGGAGCGCACCCCGTCGAGGATGATGGTCGCGGCCTGGGCCGCGGTGAGCGGCGCCTTGTCCCGGAAGTCGGTGGCCATCCGGATGAGGAACTGGCGCTTGTCCTCGGCGGTGGGGTTCTCCGGCAGCACCCCCGCGGCGATCAGCCCGGCCTGCGCGTCGTCGGCGATCAGCTCGTGCAGCTGCGCGTCGGTCAGCTGTTCCGGATCACGGCCGTGCGTGCGCATGCTGTTCCCGACGATGTCGGTGCCGACATGCCCCGGCATGACCACGGCCACCCGGACCTGGGGCGCGTTGATCCGCAGATCCTCGATCAGCCCCTCGGTGAAGCCGCGCACGGCGAACTTGGCCGTGCAGTAGGCGTTGTTCGGCATGCCGGGGCCGAGCGACGCCCACAGGCCGTTCACGCTGCTGGTGTTGACCAGCACCCCGTCGCCGCTGGCGATCAGCAGCGGCAGGAACGCGCGGGCGCAGTAGTACACGCCCCACCAGTCGACGGCGAACGTGTGCTCCCACTCCTCCCGCGGATCGGTGGTGAAACTGCCTCCCCCGCCGACGCCCGCGTTACTGAACACCAGGTCCACGTGCTCGCGGCCGTGCTGCGCGAGCAGCTCGTCGCGGAACCGCAGCACCTGCGCCTCGGCCGAGACGTCGCAGGCGTGGCTGGTCACGCGGACGCCGGGCGCCGCGTCCGCCTGCGCTAGCGCGGCGGTCTCCGCCACCGCGTCCGGATGCCAGTCGCAGGTCGCGACCGAACAGCCCTGCGCCGCCAGCTGCCGGACGAGCTCACGTCCCATCCCGGAACCGCCGCCGGTAACCACGGCCAGCTTCCCGCTGAAGGATTCCATCTGCGCCACTCCCATCAGAACAAGCTCTCGGCCGCCTACCCGATCACCATCGCGCACCCCGCCCTCACCATCAACGCCTGCCCGGGTGGAATTTCTCCAGGCCCAGCCGACCGGGACCGGTCGGAGGTCAGAGGTCGGAGGTCGGCGAGGGAGCGTGCCGAGGAGCGTGTGCCGAGGGAGCTCGTGCGGCCGAGCCACCATTGGCCCGGCGGCGCATTCTCGGCTTGCCCGCAGGCGATCACATTGCCGTGGACATTTACCTCGCACTTTCATATCCATTTTCCACACCAGCACTTCCGCGGGTTACGATCCATTATCACCCAGTAGCCCGTCCGTGGGGCAGATGTGGCTGCAGGTGTGTCGCCTGTGGATACGCCATTATCGTGCACGGCAAGCCGACCGGGACCAGAGAGAAGGTACCGAGAACCGCCCGGAAGCCGGACAGCCGCACAGGTTGAGCGTTTCCGCGGAAGCGGCTTGTGAAATCACGCACAAGGCGTCTCTCCGCGGGAACGTCCAGGCTCCGGCCGACCCGGCGCCACGCTCAGGCGTGCGGCCCACGCCCGGCCCCAGGTCAGACCAGTTAGGTGAGCGATCGTGATACCACTCCGGATCGCGGGCCGGTTTATCAGACACCACCGCACATTTTCGCAACTTATTTCCTATTGCCAGGCGAGCCGTCCGGAAGCGAGGATATGCCTGCGCCCAATGGTGCATATGTTCCATAAGAGGGAGTCCGGCCCGAAACCGGCCTCCGGTGGGGAGAGAACAGCATGCCGGTCACCAGGAAGAAATGGACGGCGGCGATCAGGGGCACCGCGGCCCGAAGGGGCACCGCGCTCCTGGGCGCCGCGCTCCTCGGCGCCGTCGGCTTCACCGCTCAGGCGGCGCCGGCCCTGGCGAACGCGCGGCCGGCCACCACGCAGCCGGCCACCACGCCGTCGGCGAGCCACCCGTGCGGGACCACGGCCAAGCCGGGCAGCTACAAGCACATCATCTGGATCTTCATGGAGAATCACAGCTACCCGAACATTATCGGCTCGTCCCAGGCGGCTTATATCAATACCGTGGCGAAGGAATGCGGGTCGGCCACGAATTACCACAACATCACGCACCCGAGCCTGCCGAATTACATCGCCGCCACGTCCGGGCTGGCTCTTTCCTCGCTCCAGGGCTTCCTGCCCGACTGCTCGCCCGCGGCCGGCTGCGAGACTTCGTCGAAGAGCATCTTCGCGCAGGTCAAGACGTGGAAGTCGTACGAGGAGAACATGCCCGCGAACTGCCGCAGGGCCAATGCGGGCAACTACGCTGTACGGCATAACCCGGCCGCCTATTACACCGGGCTGCACAACTGCTCGAGCAACGACGTGCCCTACGCCCACCTGGCCACCGACCTGGCGCGCAACCAGCTTCCGCAGTTCTCGTTCATCACGCCGAACCTGATCGATGACATGCACAACGGGACCATCGCCCAGGGCAGCACGTGGCTGGCCTCCCACTTGCCGGCCATCCTCAACAGCGCCGAGTACAAGAACGGCTCGACCGCGATCTTCCTCACCTGGGACGAGGGCGAGGAGGGTAACGAGATCAAGGGCGAGCACTGCGCGACCAACACCAGCGACGTGAGCTGCCACATCCCGGCGCTGGTGATCAGCCCGAGCACCAGGGCGGGCACCAAGGCGGGCACCCAGTTCAACCACTACTCGCTGCTCGCCACGGCCGAACAGTTGCTGGGCCTGTCCAGGCTGGGCCAGGCGGCTAGCGCCACCACGATGACGAAGGCGTTCAACCTCTAGGGCAACCTTTTAGTCGATATCGTCTCGGCGAGGGGGGTCCCGGACCTAAGGAGACGGCCATGGCCACGGACTATCACGCCGAGCACGTCGGCAGCCTGCTGCGGCCACCCTGGCTGCTCGGCGCCAGGGCCCAGTACCAGCGGGGCGAGCTGGACGAATCCGGGCTGCGGGCGGCCGAGGACCGCGCGGCGGGCGAGAACCTCGCCTTGCAGCGGGACGCGGGGCTGGAGATCTTCACCGACGGCGAGGTCCGGCGGGCGAACTACATGACCGGCATCCTGGAGTCGACCGGCGGGATGAGCGTAGTCGAGTCAGCCCCGGTGACCTGGCGCCGGGACGACGGCGTGATCCCGCCGGCCGCCGAGACAGACTTCGTGCTGACCGCGGCCAGCGCCAAGGTGTTCAGGAAGGACAAGCTCACCAACGTCGAGGCGGAGTACCTGGCCAGCCAGGTACCGGGCCAGTTCAAGATCACGATGATGAGCGCGGCGATGGGCGGCATGGTCTGGCATCCGGCGGTCAGCATGGGCGCCTACCCCTCCCCGGTCGAGCTGATCCAGGACCTGGTAGCCCTGCAGATCGAGGAGATCGGGGACCTCGTCGCGCGCGGCACCCGCCGGGTCCAGCTCGACTCGCTCGCCTACAACCAGGTCTTCGACGACGAGTTCCGCGCCGCGACCGGCAACGGGGCGATCGACCCGCAGCTCATCCTGGCCGGCGCGGTGGCCGCCGACACGGCCGTCGTCAGCGCGGTGAAGGCCGCCCACCCCGAGGTCACCGTGGGCATGCACATCTGCCGCGGGAACAACCGCAGCGCCTACATGGCCCGCGGCGGTTACGAGCCGGTGGCCGAGCGACTGTTCGGCGAGGTGCCGGTGGACCGCTTCCTGCTGGAGTACGACACCGAACGGGCCGGCGGCTTCGAGCCGCTGCGCTTCGTCCGCCCCGGCACCACGGTCGTGCTCGGCCTGATCTCGTCCAAGGTGCCGGCCCTGGAATCCCAGGACGACCTGCGCCGCCGCATCGACGAGGCGGCCCGGTACGTGCCGGCCGAGAACCTGGCCCTCAGCCCGCAGTGCGGGTTCGCCTCCACCGCGGCGGGCAACGTGCTGACCGTGCACGAGCAAAAGCGCAAGCTCGAGCTCGTCGTCGATACCGCCCGGAAGGTCTGGGGGTAACCGGCACCGCCGTAGCCAGCGAGGCACGAGGATTTTAACGAACGGGCCGGCGATCCCCGTTCGGACATGAAAGACCCCCGGCAGCGAGGACGAGGACGGAAGGCAGCCGTGCCCATCCTCGGTGACTCGCTACCGGGGGACTTCGGCCCGCGTGGCCGGAGGCATGCGTTCAGGTGTACGGGACTGGGCGCAAGCCGGCCACGCGGGAGTCTTCAGGTTCGGCGCGGAACGCCAGCGTGAAGTAGACGGCCCGGCCCACCGGGGTGTAGTACCAGCCCCACTGGTCGGCCAGGGTCATGACCAGGGTCAGGCCGGCCCCGGTCTGCACCGCGGACGGCAGCGGCCCCTGCGGCGGCAGGTGCACCGCGGTGCCGCAGACGTCGACCCGCAGCTGACCGGGCGCGGCAGTGACGGCCAGCGTGATCGTCCCGTCGGCCTGGTGCACGATGGCGTTGGTGACCAGGTCGCTGGCCAGCAGCACCGCGATGTCCGCGTCGACCGGGGCATCCCAGGCGGCCAGGACCGCCCGGACGTGGTCCCGGGCCTCGGCCACCGTGGCCGGCTCAGCGGGCAGCCGGACCTGGCAGCCGTGCAGCCCGGCCTGACTGGCCCGGCTGGCCGGACGGGGCGGGCTAGCCGGGTGGGTCGGACGGAGCGGCGCCATCGTGATCATCGGGTTCCTTCGCGGCCGGTCGGAGCAGCCGCGCAGGGCGCGGCCCCTGCACGGCTGCCCCCATGGAGAGGCCAGAGCAGACCGGGAATTGCGCCTGCTGCCACTTGCGTGACAAATAATTCTGCAAGTTGCAGTGAGAGACATCGGTCAGCTGACGTATTTTTAGCCCGGCCGGCCCGGGCCCGGGTAACGGCCCCCTTTCGACCGGGACGTCCCGTTAAGTCCGCGGCCGGCCGCGCGGTAGTCTCAGTAGTCACGCCGGATTCGGGGGGAGGGGTGTCGTGATGGACGAGGAGTCTCCGCACGCCCTCATCGACACGAGCAAGGCCCACCCCGCCCGCGTCTATGACTACTGGCTCGGCGGCAAGGACAACTTCGCCGCCGACCGGCAGGCGGGTGAACTGGCCCTACAGGCTTACCCGGAGCTGGCCCAGGCAGTCCAGGCCAACCGCAAATTCCTGGCCCGGGCGGTGCGGTACCTGACCCGCGAGGCCGGCCTGCGGCAGTTTCTCGACCTCGGCACCGGCATCCCGGCCGCGGACAACACCCACCAGGTCGCCCAGCGCGAGGCAGCGGAGAGCCGCGTCGTCTACGTCGACAACGATCCGGTGGTGCTGCTGCACGCCGAGGCCCTGCTGCGCAGTTCCTCCCCCGGCGTCTGCGACTACATCGAGGCCGACCTGCGCGACCCGGCCGGGATCGTGGCCGAGGCGGCGCGGACGCTGGACTTCACCCGGCCGGTGGCGCTGATGCTGCTGGCCATCATGCAGTTCATCCCGGACGAGGAGGACCCCGTCGGGCTGGTGTCCACGCTGCTCGGTGCCCTGCCGTCCGGTAGCTACCTGGTGCTCTCCCACCCAACCGACGACTTCAACCCGAACAAGCGGGGCGAGTCGATGAAGCGGTACAACGAGCGAGTTGTCGCCCCGATGACGGTGCGCGACCGGGAGGGGACCACCCGGTTCTTCGCCGGCCTCGACCTGCTCGAGCCGGGCGTGGTCGGCGTCTCGCAGTGGCGCCCGGACAGCGACCTGACCGCCGCCATGCCGTCCTCGATGTGGTGCGGAGTAGCCCGCAAGCCCTGATGCGGTCAGCGGTTCGCGGCGCCCTGGGCCAGGTGGTCCTGGAGGCGGGCATGGCGGAACTGGTAGGCGCCGCCGCGCTGGCGCAGGACCTGCAGGTCGTTCGCCTCGCTGAGGAACGCGGCCAGCCGCCACGGAAGCCGGCCGCGCGCCGCGAGCCAGCCGGTCGCGATGAGGTACTGCGGCCACGCGTGGCTCAGCCCCACGGTCAGCCAGATGGTAAGGCCGATGCCGAGCCCGTAGAGGCCGAAGCTGACGAAGCCGTCCAGCCCGCGGGCGAAGGCGGCCCCGAAGAAGACCGGGATAACCAGCAGGAACGGCACCGCGAGCAGGAGTACCAGGTTCCGGTCGGCGCGGAGGGTGGAGGCGGGGCTGGCCGGCCGGGCCGACGCAGTCGGCGTCCGGCCCCACTGGACCAGCGCGAACGCCGCGCCGATCACGGCGCCGGCCGGGATGCCCAGTTCCCAGAGCGGGTCCTCGAAGGCCAGGACGTTACCGAGGATCTTGATCCCGACGCCGACCGCTACCCCGAGTCCTGCTCCCCAGGCGGCCCCCTTGCCCACGGTCCGGGCGAACCCGGCGCCGCGGCCGGGCAGGCCGAGGTCGAAGTAGACCGTCCGCTCGGCCAGGTCGAACAGCTGCGCGCGGGTGGCCAGCCCGACCAGGATCGCGGCCACCAGCCAGTTGAGCAGGGCCGCGGTCAGGCCCATCAGGACCGCGGTGCCAGGCCGGTGGGTCCGGGCCGCCCCGATGCCGTCGCGCAGCCCGGATTCGATCGCGTACGGCACCGGGATGGCGATGATCGCGCGCCGGGCCGTCCCGGTGAGCGCGCGCAGCCGCCGCACCCACCGCGCCATGCCCGCCCCCGGCGGATACGGCAGCGGGGCCAGCAGGTAGACGGCCCCGACGAGGAGGGCGGCGTCAAGACCGTGGCCGAGCCCGTAGAGCAGTCCCTGCCCGGCCCCGTACGGCAGCCCGCGGCCGAGTCCGGAAAACGTCCCGGCCAGCACGAAGGCGAGCACGGCGCCCAGGCAGGCCCGGCGCAACGGGTCGGTGAAGGCGGACACCGCGTAGCGCAGCCGCAGCCAGTCCAGGTCATAACTGCGCCACCGGGCCAGGTGGCGGGCCAGGAAAGTCAGCCACCGGTCCGCGTCCTGTGCGTTCCAGGGCCGGTCCGGGCGGGCCTGCTCGCTGCTGGCCCGCGCGCAGAAGCTGGCCCCGATCAGGCCGTCGAGCAGGCGGCTCTGCACCGCCGACTCCGTCAGGTCCGGCCGGGTCAGGGCCGTGGCCACCGCCCCCGAGCGGGTATAGCTGGCACGGACCAGCGACACCATCAGCGGGCTGGACAGAGCCCGGGCCAGCGGGCCGCCCGGCTCGGCGCGGATAGCGGCCACCACCTGCCGCAGGCTCTGCGCCCGCGGCCCCGTCGTGCCGCGTTCCAGGAAGCTGGCCGCGTCCTCGGCGTCGACCGCCCGCAGCTCGATGACGGCCCCGCCGGGAAACACCGTCCCCGACGCCTCGACCGCCTCGCGGTACTCGTGGCAGCGGCAGGTCAGGATCAGCGGCTGGCGCGGGCCGAACGCCCGGCTGAGCGCGCTGAGCAGCCGGCCGCGCGGCTCCGGCCCCAGGTCGTCGAGCCCGTCGATCACCGGCAGCACGCCGCGCCGGGTCACCAGGTCGCCGAGCGCGCCCGGCCCGTACGCGCTGGTGTCACACAGCGGCGGGTAGCGGTCGGCCAGCGTCCGTTCCAGCCAGCCCTTCACCATCTCGCCGTACGCCAGCGTGGACGCCGGGATCAGCACCGGCACCGGATCCCCGGCCTGGCGGCGGGCGAGCAGGTGGTCCATCAGCAGGACAGCCAGCGTGCTCTTGCCCGCCCCGCCCGGTCCGAGCACGATCAGCCGCCCGCCGTCGGAGACGAACCGGGCCAGCGCGCCGACGTCGGCGGCGTCCCCGGGCGGCACCTGGCGCGCAGCCCCGGGATCGACCGGGCCCGCCGCCGGTTGCCAGCTCACCGCGAGCGGCTGCCAGCCCTGCAGCACCCGGTCGTTCAGCTCCGCCGCGCATTCCCCGGCCACCAGGCGGGCCAGCTGAATAGCCACCGGGCTATCCGGCCCTTCGGTAACCTCCGCCCGCTCGCCTTCGGCCGGGATGGCAGGCTCCGCTGGCCCCGCGGGAGGCTCCGGCGCAAAGGCGCTGTCCCACAATTCCAGCAGGTGAACGGCCTTGATCTCATCATCGGCGAGCTTTTCCGCCAGTATCTTGATGGCTTTTCTCGGCGGGTGGGACTGGCCGTTTACCCATCGTCCCCACCGGGATTTGCTGTAGAAAACGGGCTCGCCCGGGCCGGGCGCCGACGATGTCACCGACTCGAGCGCGCGGGTGGTCAGGCCGGCCACGTCGATCAATCGCCGCAGCTCGTGGTGGAAATCGCGCTGAGCAGGCGAAAGGGTACCGGGCAATGGCAGCCGTGACTGTTCGCGGCCCGGCACGGCTACTCCTTTGCTCGCTCCGTCCAAGCGCCCTCAGTAAATCGGGATACCAGCATTGATGTCCCAAGCTGTCCCAACCTATCCCAGCTCGGCCCGAGATCCTATGCCAGCGGCGGTATACCCGATAGGACTGAACCGCACCTGGGTGGGGAGGCCCGCGATTCACCTGCTTCGGCAGGAGCGGGCCTAGGTGCCTTATCAGGCTTTCCCACCCGCCACCCTGCGGCTGGCTTCGTTTTCTGCATCCCCGCCGGGCGTGCTCTTTCGTTTTTTGTAGTTTCTCGCCGCATTCACATCCTGGCATCGTTGCACTACGATATGTAGCCGCCACATCACGGTGAGAAGGAAGTGTCCAGACTGATACGCAAGCGGCCCGCACCGGTGAGCGTCGCCGTCGTGCGCTTGCCGGCCGAGATCGACTCCAGCAACGCCGAACTCGTCCGCCAGCGACTCTGCGCCGCGCTCAGGCCGGGCGTGCAGATCGTGGTGGCGGACCTGACCGCCACCACCTTCTGCGACGTCGCCGGGGTCCGCGGCCTGGCCCGCGCCCGGAACTATGCGACAACCATGAACGCAGAGCTACGACTGGCTGTCCGGCCCGGCCCGGTCCGCCGCGTGCTGGCCCTGGTCAGCCCAGGCGGCCAGTTCCTCATCTACCCCAGCGCCGTCGAGGCCACGGCCGAGCACCTTTAGCTTGCCTCGCGCGCCCGCTTGAGCTGGGTGGCGGTGTCGCGGACGATGGCAGTCTGGTCGGCGGCCACGGTGAGCAGGGTGCAGCCCGCCTTGCGGTACCGGCGGGCGGTGCCGCCGCCGGTGGCGTGCACCCCGACCGGCTTGCCCGCGGCGGCGCAGCCGGCCTGGATCCGGGTCAGCGCCGCGGCCAGTACCGGGTCGTCCGGGTCCGGCGTGCAGCCCAGGGCGAGCGACAGGTCGCCGGGGCCGACGTAGATGCCGTCGACCCCGGCGATGGCCAGAGTCCGGTCCAGGTCCTCGACGGCTTCGGCGGATTCGGCCATGACCAGGCAGAACGGGTCCTCCGCGGCCAGCACGCCGCCGACGGACCGGTACCCGGCCGGCCGGTAGCGGACCGCGCCGGCTACTCCGGCCGCCTGGTCGGCCGAGTCCACGTTCGGCACGATAACCCCTTCGCAGCCCAGGTCGAGGGCGCGTCCGATGTCGGCTGGGTGCGCGTGCCTGACCCGGCCCACCGGGGTCGCCCCGGCCAGCCGGATCGCGCCGGTCATCCCGGGCAGGTCGGTCTCGGTGGCCCCGCCGTGCTGCAGGTCGATCACCACGTAGTCGAGCCCGGCGGCGGCCAGCAGCCGGACGCTCAGCGGCGACGGGATCACCGACCAGGCGCCGTAGAGGGATTCGCGGGCGGCAAGCCGGGCGCGGAAGCTGGGAGCCGTTGGCATAGGGCCAGCGAACCACAGCCCATCCCCCCGGTCGCGCCGGGGGTCAGCCCCACCTCGGACCCGTCGGGCACCACCATTGGTCCAGCCCGGGCACCCCGGCAGGCTGAAAGGCATGCTGACGCAGACTGCCGAGAACACTCTCGTAACGAAAGAAACCCCGGTCGCGCTGGATGACGTGACCAAGCGCTACGGCCGCCGCGGCGGCGTCGCGGCCCTCGAGCGGGTGTCCCTGTCGTTCGCCGCGGGGTCGTTCACCGCGGTGCTCGGCGTCTCCGGGTCCGGCAAGTCGGGAGTACGCGCCGCGGCCGGGGTGGCGCCGGTCGCCCTGGCCGCCGCCGACCCGGACCTGGAGCAGGTCTACGGCGAAGCCGTGGCCGGCCCGCTCGGCCGGGTCCTCGACCTCGGCGTCACCTCGGGCCGCCTGACCGCGCTGCGGCCCGGGCAGGTCGCGGTGAGCACGCTGGAGGCGGCTTCGGGCGCCATGGGCGTGCACGTCGGCTCGCGGCTGACCGTGTACCTGCCGGACGGCACGCCGTACCGGGCCACGGTCAGCGTGCTGTATGCCCGCTCGCTGGCCTCGGGCGACGTGCTGATCCCGGCGGCGGTGACGGCCGGCCACACCGGTACGACGGCCGGGTTCGGCCAGCTCCTGGTCAGCGGGGGCAGCGCGGCCCAGAACGGCTTCGCCAACGACCTGATCCTCGGGCTGGTGGCGGCGGTGTTCGGCTGGCAGGCCGCGTTCGTCATCGTCACCGGGCTGTTCGCCGGGGCCGCTGCGGGCACGGTGGCCCTGCTCGCAGTGACCCGGGCCGTCACCGGGAGCTGGGCGCCCTCCATCCCGTCCGGCCCCGCGGCCGGGCTGGTCGCGGCGGTGATCGCGCTCACCGCGGGCGCCGTCATGATTCCGTTCTGGACGATGCGCCGCCGCGAGCCGTCCCTCACCCCGGCCTGACGGGTTTTGCGTGATGCCGACGGGTCTCGTGAGGTCAGAAGGAGGCGACCTGCGGGGCGGTGTTGATCGTGGCCTGGTCGACCGCGCCGGCTCCGTTGTTGCTCATGATGACCGGGTTGTGCAGGCCGAAGTTCTTGCAGTTGAGGTTGTCGAAGGAACTCGCCAGCCGGCCTGCCAGGAAGGTGTACAGGCTGTCGCCCGCGGTCGGCACCGGCGACGGCTGCGTCTGGAGCAGGTCCTGGTTGGCCGCCACGAACGGGCCCTGGATGTTGACCAGGTTCTGGCAGAACATCTGCGCGCTGCTGCTCTCCTGGTTCTGCGCGTCGACCGGCGCCTGCCCGATCTCGGACCGGTAGAGGTCGGTCTTGGCCTGGTCGATGGCACCGCCGTTGTCCACTACCATCTCGTCGTTCTCGGGCACCAGGGCCGCGTTCTTCGGCTCGTTCCTGGCCGCGAACAGTTCGTCGAGCGCCTGGGACGTGGTCGGCACGCCATGGTTGCCCAGGTCGGGCGCCTCGAACGGGGTACAGCCGAAGGCCGGGTCGAGGAAGTCGTCGATGAGCGCGTTGTCGCTCCCGTTGACCAGTACCTTGGCCCCCGGCATGCGCGCCTGGTTGGCCGCGGTGAGCTGCGCGGTCCGGCCGGTGGCCGGGTCGAGCAGGTAGGCCGTGGTCACGTTGTCACTGGGGTCATTGTCGACCATGTCGAAGTTGCGCACCGTCGGGCACTCGCGGCCGGTCCCCAGCGCGGCCGCGGTGGCCACCATCCGCCGGGACATCCCGACAAACGGCACCCTCAGCTTCCCGGCCCGTTCGGCGGCGAAGGCCGCCTGGAAGAAGGCCGGGCCGTTGCAGAACGACACCTGCCCGAACGGCGAGCCCGGCTCACCGTCGGTGCACTGGCCCTCGGCCAGCGCCTCAGGCGTCGCACCCTCCTGGCGCAGGATCGTGCCGTTGAACCCGACGTCGATGGTGACGATGGCGTGCGGGGGCAGCTTGGGCACCACCGGCTTGACGGCCGGCTTGGTCCCCTTGGTGATGACCAGCGGGTCGTACACCGACAGCGCCCCGGTGGCCGGGTCCAGGATGGTGGCCTGGGCGAACGCTCCGAGGGCGAGCGAGTTGATCATCTGGCAGCCGGAGGCCGCGGGCGACGTGCCGGCCGGCCCGGTGAGCAGGAACGGCGTGGCCAGCCCCTTGGCGGTCAGCGGGTGGGCCGGGATCACGATGTCGCAATCGGCGTTGACCGCCGTGGACGTGACCTCCTGCGACGAGGACGCCTGGTGCACCTTGGCCGTTCCGCCACCCGAGGCGGCCACGATGACGCCGGCCCCCAGGCCCAGCGCCAGCACCGCGGTGACCGGGACCACGACGCGGGCCGTTCGCTTGTTTCTCCCGCGACGGCTACGCACCGACGGCTCACCGCTGATAAGCATTCATCCACCTCCGCTGGAGGCGCCCCGCTGACGCTTCCCGGGCGAAACCGTAACGCACGCGACAACGGCCAGGTCAGCAGGTAATTCGGCCGGTAATAAGGACGTAAGATCTCCGCTGAAGCAGTGAACCCCAGGGTGAGGGCGACGGGGTGCGCCACCAGGGTATGGCCGGGCTGGAGCGGGGGGCCGCAGGACGCGTTGCCGATGCCCTGGTGCGCGGCGTCGAGATGGACGTAAGTAAACCCGTCGGGGACCAGGTCCGGGGTGTGCCTGGCCGCCGTGAGCAGTTCCGGTGACCAGCGGCGCACGGTGAAGTCCACGTGCGGGTATCCGGTCACCGCCAGGTCCCCGGCCGGCCCGGACAGCGACAGCCGGCGGGCGTGCATCCGGTTGCCGTTCTCCTGCGGCCTTATATAAGGAGTGGCCAGCGAGCCGACGGGCAGGCTGAATTGCCCGACCCTGGTCGCCCGGTACGTGTCCCGGTAGGCCTCGCCGGGCCCGCGACCGAACCAGGTGATCTCCTCGATAGCGGCGTCGAGCACCAGCCGCAGCCCGATCTTCGGCAGTGGGCACGGCCAGCTGCCGTCGGGCGCGACCTCGATGAACAGCAGGCCGTCGGCGGTCCAGGTGAGGGAGGCATGGAAGCCGAAGTCGGCTCCGGCGGGCGCGATCCGCTGCCGCAGGCACAGCCCGTCGTCGCCGCACTGGACCGTGAGGGTCTTGCGCGTCAGGCGGTCCAGGCCCGCCCGGCGCCACGCGCGGGCCACCTGCGGGGCGTCGTTGTCGGTCGGGGCGCGCCAGAAGTCCAGCGCCGCCGCGTGCACGGGATACGGGCCGAGCCGGCGTAGCTCGCCGGTGCCGACGTCGAGGACCGCGCTGCCCAGCGTGACCTGTCCGGCCCTGGGCGCGGCCGCGTTCCTGGGCGCGATGGCCAGTCCGGGCGGCGGCCGCAGCGCCGGCTCCGGTGCCAGCGGCCCCAGCCGGACCTGGGCGAACGCGACCTCGTGGCCGGCCGGCGCCCACGGGGTGTCCGCCGCCAGCGCGACGGTGACGGTCAGCCACCGCTCGTCCTCCGGCTCGTCGGAGGCGGCGTCGAGCAGCGCCGCCGGGAACCCGACGGCACCCGTGCCCCCGGCGGGCACGTCCGGTAGCGGCAGGTCTCCCCCCGCCACGGCGGTCCCGCCGTCCTCGACCAGCCAGCCGAACCAGTAGGCAGCAGTGCCGGCGGTATGGTGCCGGTTCCGTACCGCGATGGTCAGCGCCACGGGATCGATGTCGATCGCGACGGGGGCGAACACCGCCTTGGCCTCGAGCAGCCCGGGCGACGGAGTGCGGTCGGGGAAGATCAGGCCGTCGATGACGAAGTTACCGTCGTGGACCGGCTCGCCGAAGTCGCCGCCGTAGCAGAAGTACCGTTCCCCGGTCGCGGTGACCTGCGCGATCCCGTGGTCGATCCACTCCCAGACGAACCCGCCGTGCAGCCGCGGGTGCCGGTCGAACAGCTCGTCGTAGTCGGCCAGGCCGCCGGGGCCGTTGCCCATGGCGTGGCCGTACTCGCAGAGCATCATGGGCAGCGCGCGGCGGTGCTCGTCGTGCCCGCTGTCCGCGGTGACGGGCTCCTGCCGCCGGCCGATCGCGTCGAGCTCGGCGTAGCCGGTGTACATCTGGCTGAAGACGTCGGTGTAGAACGCGCCGGGCTCGCCCTCGTAGTGGATCAGGCGGCTGGTGTCGCGGCCGCGGATCCACTCGGCCATCCGCTCCAGGTTGGCGCCGGTCCCGGCCTCGTTGCCGAGCGACCACATGATCACGCACGGGTGGTTCTTGTCCCGTTCCACGGTGCGACCGATGCGGTCCAGGTAGGCCGGGAGCCAGCGGGGGTCGCCGCTGGGGTTGCCGCGCCAGCCGGCCACGCCAAAACCGTGGGTCTCCAGGTCGCACTCGTCGATCACCAGCAGGCCGTACTCGTCGCACAGAGCCAGGAATCGGGGGTCTGGCGGATAGTGGCTGGTCCGCACGGCGTTGACGTTGTGCTGCTTCATCAGCAGGACGTCCGCCCGCATGGTGGCCTCGTCCAGGCTGCGGCCCGTCTCGGGGTGCCACTCGTGCCGGTTCACGCCGCGGAACCGCACCGTGCGGCCGTTGAGCCGGATCTGCCCGTCCCGCACCTCGATGCGGCGGAAGCCGACCCGGAAATGGATCTCCCCACCTGGGCTGGACAGGACGGCGCCGTAAAGCCGGGGATGCTCATCCGACCACGGCTCGGAGGCGACGTCGATGGCCAGCCCCGCCTCGACATCGGCGATGCCCAGCTCCGGCACTGACAGCCGCGCCGGGGCGTCGGCCTCGACCCGGAGCAGGCCGGTCCCGCGGTCGGCGTCGTAGTCAGCGTGGACGAAGAAATCCCGGACCGCGCCGGGCCGTTCATTGAACAGCGTCACGCTGCGGAAGATGCCGGACAGCCACCACATGTCCTGGTCCTCGAGGTAGGACCCGGCCGACCACTGGTGCACGCGCACCGCGACCACGTTGTCCCCGGGCCGCACTAGGTCCGTGACGTCGAACTCGCGGATCAGCCGGCTGCCCTGGCTGTGCCCGACGACGGCCCCGTTGACGAACACGGCGAAACACGAGTCCACCCCGTCGAACCGCAGGATCGCCGACCCGCCGAAATCCCAGTCCGCCGGGAGCGTGAAGTGCCGCCGGTACTCACCCGTCGGGTTCCCGTCGGGCACCCGGGGCGGGTCGACCGGGAACGGGTAGACCACGTTGGTGTACGCGGGCGCGCCGTACCGCAGCGGCCCCGGCAGCCCGGCCAGCTGCCACATCGACGGCACCGCGAGATCACCGAAGCCGGCGTCGTCGAAATCCGGTGCCTCGAACCCGGGTGTCAGCTCCCTGAGACCCCGCGCGTAGCGGAACTTCCAGGTTCCGTCCAGACTGAGCCGGACGGCCCCGCCCGCCTGCGACGCGCGCGCCGGGAGAAAGCCGTCCCCCGGGCTGAACGACTCGATATAGTCCAGGTCGCCCGGGTTTGTCCCGTCGGCCATTTAGCCCTCCTGAGGGTGCGTTATCCTGCACTCCTGAGGCTCCCACGTGGCTCGGACGCCCGGAGGACCGGAATGGGGCTGAAGCCATGAGCGGCGGCGAGGGGGAGCTGACCTTCCCCGGCGACGGCGAGATGGCCCGGCGGATGCGCGAGTATCCCTGGGCGGACTCGCCGCTCGGTGATCCCGCCGACTGGCCGTCGAGCCTGCGCACCGCCGTCCGCATCTGCCTCACCTCTCGCTTCCCCATGATCGTCTGGTGGGGCGAGGAACTGCTTTTCTTCTACAACGACGCGTACCTGCCGCTGCTCGGCAACAAGCACCCGGCCCTCATGCAGCCGGGCCGGCAGGTCTGGGGCGAGATCTGGGACATCATCGGCCCGATGCTCGACTCCGTGCTGCACACCGCGCAGGCCACCTGGTCCGAGGACCTGCTGCTGCCGATGGCCCGGCACGGCTACTGGGAAGAGACCTACTGGACCTACTCCTACAGCCCGCTGCACGACGACGACGGGATCGTCCGCGGCGTCTTCACCGCGGTCACGGACAGCACCGAGCAGGTGGTCGGGCGCCGGCGGCTGGCCGCGCTGCAGGAACTGGGCGCCGAGGCCGGGCAGGCGCGCAGCGTGGACGAGGCGTGCAACCAGGTCGTTCGGGCCATCGAACGGGCTCCCGGGGTGCTGCCGTACGCGGCCATCTACCTGCGCGGGCCTGCGGGAGCGGTGGAGCTGGCCGCGAGCAGCGCGCCGGACGCCGCCCCGCCCCAAGAAGTGCCGGGCGGCCCCGGCGGCTGGCCGGTGGACGAGGTCCTGCGCACCGGCCAGCCGGTCACGCTGACCGACGTGGTAGCCCGGTTCGGCTCGCTTCCGTCCGGCGGCTGGGAGACTCCCCCGGCCGAGGCGATGGTGCTGCCGCTGACCGGCCGGTTCGAGGCCGGGCCGGCCGGCGCGATCGTGCTGGCCGCCAGCGCGGGCCGGGTCCTGGACGAGGCGTACGCCACGTTCCTCGGCCTGGTCGCCCAGCAGACCGCGGCGCTGGTCAACGGCGCGGTGGCGTACCAGGCGCAGCTGCGCCGGGCCGAGGAACTGACCGAGCTCGACCGGGCCAAGACCGTGTTCTTCTCCAACGTCAGCCACGAGTTCCGCACCCCGCTCACCCTGATCATGGGACCGCTCGAGGAGCTGCGGGCCAGGATCGACCCGGCCGACACCATCGCGGCCGGGGAACTGGACGTGATCCACCGGAACGGCGTGCGGCTCGGCAAGCTGGTGAACACGCTGCTCGACTTCTCCCGGATCGAGGCCGGCCGGATGCAGGCCAGCTTCGAGCCGCTCGACCTGGGCGCCTTCACCACCGAGCTGGCCAGCGTCTTCGAGTCGGCCTTCGAGCGGGCCGGCCTCGCCTACCGGGTGGACTGCCCGCCGCTGAGCGCACCGGTCTACGTGGACCGCGAGATGTGGGAGAAGGTGGTCTTCAACCTGCTGAGCAACGCGCTGAAGTTCACTTTCTCCGGCACGGTGAGCGTGCGGCTCGGCGAGGAGGACGAACGTGCCGTGCTCCGCGTGACCGACACCGGCCCGGGGATCCCGGCCGCGGAGATCGGCCGCCTGTTCGACCGCTTCCACCGGATCGAGAACGTCCCGTCCCGGTCCAACGAGGGCAGCGGCATCGGGCTGGCCCTGGTCCGGGAGCTGGCCGGGCTGCACGGCGGCACGGTCGAGGCGACCAGCACCGAACGTGCGGGCACCACGTTCACCGTCACGATCCCGCTCGGCCGCGGGCACCTGCCGGACGCGCAGGTGGTCCCGCCGGGCGGTCCCCGGGCCGCGGCCGAGGGCGCCAACTCGTTCCTGCTCGAGGCGATGCGCTGGCTGCCGGCTGACCCGGACGCGACGCCGGCCGGGCCGGACGCGTCGGCCGGACCGTTGTCAGGCGACGGCCAGCCCGGCCCCGGCCTCGCGGCCCGGGTGCTGCTCGCCGACGACAACGCGGACATGCGCGAGTACCTGCAGCGGCTGCTCGAGCCGGGCTACCGGGTCACCGCGGTCACCGACGGGCAGGCCGCGCTGGATGCGGCCCGGGCGGACCCGCCCGACATCCTCATCAGCGACGTGATGATGCCCCGCCTCGGCGGGCTGCAGCTGGTCGCGGCGCTGCGCGCGGACCGGCGCACCGTGGAGGTACCGGTGCTGCTGCTGTCCGCGCGGGCCGGGCAGGAGGCCGCGATCGAGGGCCTGGACGCCGGCGCGGACGACTACCTGGTCAAGCCCTTCGCCGCGGCCGAGCTGCTGGCCCGCGTCCGGGCCACCGTGGACCTGGCCCGGCTGCGCAACCAGCACGCGCGCTGGCGCGCGGCCCTGCTCGACTCGCTGCACGAGGCCTTCTACCTGGTCGACGAGCGCGGCGACGTCGTCGAGGTCAACGCGGGCTTCACCAACCTGCTCGGCTACGGTCCCGAGGGCCTGCCCTACCCGTCCGAACGGCCGTGGTGGCCCGACGAGGAGGCCGACCCCGAGGGGTACCGGCTGGCCAGCGAGGCCCTCGGCCGGATGCTGAAGGACAGCACGGGCGGGTTCACCGTCCCGCTCCGTCACCGCGACGGGCGCCGGATCTGGGTGACCGGCAGCTTCAACGAGGTCACCGACCCGGAACACGGCCGCCGCATGGTGGTCGGCACCTTCCGCGACGTCACCGCCGAGCACAACGCCGTCCAGCGGGAGGCGGCGCTGGGCGCCATGGCCCTGATCGCGTCCCGCGCCACCAACGCCGCCCAGGTGCTGCAGGAGGCGCTGGGTGAGCTGGCCCGGCTGTGGCGCTCCCCCGAGGTCATCGCCGTGACCTGGAACGGCGACGGCCAGGTGACGGTGACGTCGACCGGCTCCGCGCGGAGCTGGGACGCGCTGCCCGCCGGGCTCCGCGACCGGCTGGCGGCGGTGCGGGACCAGCCGGTGCTGAACCCGGCCGCCGAGACGCCGGGCGGGGCCGGCATCCGGCTCGAACATCCGGCGGGCACCCTCACGATCTGGATCGAGCTCGTCCCGGGCCAGCTGTTCACCGCCGAGGACCGGACCGTGCTCAGCCTGGTCGGCGGCTACCTCAGCCAGGCCCTGAACCGCGCTTACCTGGCCGACCAGCAGCGCGAGACGGCGCTGGCCCTGCAGCGCGCGATCCTCGGCCCGTCCCGGCTGCCGAGCGGGTTCGCCGCCCGCTACGAGCCCGCCAGCCGCCCGCTGGAGGTCGGCGGCGACTGGTACGACATCGTCGAGCTGCCGGACGGGCGGATCGGCATCATGGTCGGCGACTGCGTGGGGCATGACCTCGGCGCGGCCACCGTGATGGGCCAGCTGCGCAGCGCCTGCCGTGCGCTGTTGCTCCAGGACGCCAGCGCGGGAGCGACCCTGACCGCCATGGACCGGTTCGCGTCGTTCGTGCCGGACGCCGAGTGCGCCACCGTGTTCTGCGGCGTCCTCGACCCCGGCTCCGGTGAGCTGCGCTACTCCAGCGCCGGTCACCCGCCGGGCATCGTGGTCCATCCCGACGGCCAAACCGAGCTCCTCGACGGCGCCCGCTCGCTGCCGCTGGCGGTCCGGGATGATGTCACGCGGACCGAGGCCAGCTACGTCCTGCCGCCCCGCTCGACCCTGCTGCTCTACACCGACGGCCTGGTCGAGCGGCGCGGCGGGCCCATCACCGAGGGCATCGCCGCGGCGGGCACGGCGGTGCGGGAAGCCGCCTCGGACACCCTGGAGGACCTGGCCGCGCGGGTCATGGCCGACCTCGCGCCGGCCGCCGGGTACGAGGACGACGTCGCCCTGGTGATCTACCACCATCCGGCGCCGCTCGACGTGTCGTTCTTCGCCGAGTCGGACCAGCTCGCCTCGGTCCGGTCGCAGCTGCGCGGCTGGCTGCGCAGCTGCGACATCGGGGCCCGGATCGCCCAGGACGTCCTGGTCGCGGCGGGCGAGGCCATCGCCAACGCGATCGAGCACGGCCATCGCCACCGGCCCGGCGAGCAGGTCCGGCTGCGCGCGGTCTCGACCGCGAACCAGCTCCGGCTGACCGTCACCGACAGCGGCCGCTGGCGGGCCACGCCGCCGGGGGACCGCACCCTGCGCGGGCACGGCATCGCGCTGATGCAAGCGCTCATGCAGCAGGTGACCATCGAGCCAGGCCCATCCGGCACCACCGTCAACATGTACCTGAGGATTAACCATGGCCACCCCGCTTGAGCTGTCCACTCGCCGTGGTCCGGACGGGACCTCGGTGGTGACCGCGATCGGCGAGATCGACATGAGCAACGCGGACCGGTTCCGGAGCGCACTCAGCCAGGCCGCCGCGGATCAGGGCCGGCTCGTCGTGGACCTGACCGGCGTGCAGTACCTCGACAGCGCCGGCGTGCACGCCCTGTTCGCGTACGCGCCGGGCCTGGAGCTGATCGCCAGCCCGCTGCTCGCCCCGGTCCTGGCCATCTCCGGCCTGTCCGACGTCACCTCCGTCCGCGAGTCCTAGCCCTCATCAGGTCCGCCGTGACGCGCCCGATCAGCTCGGCCGCGGGGGCGGCGGCGGTTTCAGGCAGCCGGGAGTAGCCGCAGATCAGCCCGGTTCTGGGCGTCCCTGCCGCGCCCGGTACGTACGCATGGCCCGGGAGTGGTGCCGGGTCAGCGCGCCGGACGCGATGAAGCCGGCCAGGAAGGCGGCCGGCAGCTGGCTGACCTCCTCGCCGGCGGCGTCCAGGTAGCGGGCCAGGGCGGCGCGGAACCGGCCGGGCAGCACCGCCCACGACACGCGCAGCCCGCGGGACAAGATCTTCGAGCTGGTGCCCAGGTAAACCACGTGATCCGCGGCCGCGGGCATGGCCCGCAGCGGGGCCAGCGGCGGGACGTCGTACCGGAACTCGCCGTCGTAGTCGTCCTCGAGCACCAGGGCGCGGCCGGCCGCCGCCCACTCCAGCAGCGCGGCCCGGCGCCGCACCGGCATCCGGCCGCCCAGCGGGAACTGGTGGGCCGGCGTGACGTAGCAAGCCCGGTCGCCGCCGCGCAGGTCCCCGGCCCGGATGCCGTCGTCGTCGACCGGCACCGGCCGGATGGCCGCGCCGGCCTCGCTCAGGGCGAGCCGGGCCTTGGCGTAGCCGGGATCTTCGAACGCGACCGGCTGCCCGGCCAGCCCGCAGGTGACGGCGACCGCCCGCAGCGCCGAGCTCACGCTCGGGAACAGGAAGATGTCGGCCGGGTCGACCGCCAGCCCGCGCAAGCGCCGCAGGTGGCCGGCCAGCTCGGTGCGCAGGTCCGGGGCCTCGCGGCCGGGCGACGCGGCCAGCCGCAGGGCGCGCGCCCAGTCCCGTTCGGAAATCAGCCCGGCGTCGGCCAGCCCGGGCCGCAGGTCATAACGGACCTGACCGTCCCCATCCAGATTGGGCCGAACGGGTGGCGCCTCCGCGATCCCGCCCGTCCCCGCCCCACTCGGGCGGGAAGCGACCGCGCCTGGCGTCCCCGTTCCAGCGGCCCCGAAGGCGCCCGCCCGGGCCGCCGCGGCCGCGCCCCGCTCGACGTACGTGGCCCCGCCCGGCCGCGCGATCAGGAAACCGGCCGCGGTGAGCTCCTCGTGTCGTGCACCTGCCCGGACGCGATCGCCTCGACCAGCGCCCGCGCCACCCGGTCCGGCCGCGGCCCGCTCCGCCCCGACAGCTCCAGCGTGAAACTCACCGGTACCGCCGTCCGCATCACGCCCCCTAGCCAGTGTGGTCCGATCTAAAGCCGCTTTTTGTGGCTTTTACGTGGTACCAGTATGCGGGTCTCAGCCATGGCCGGCGTTTTGTCCACAATTGTGGTCGTCATAGCGACCAAAGCTGGGGACAAAGCCGGGGCGGCGGGAGCGCGAACCGGACCCCAGTCACAGCAGCAACTCCGGCAACGGATTCCTGCTGCCTCGGCCATGCCTTTCATGATCACGTGTACTTTGGGGTCGCCCGTGACGCCTAAGTACACGTGATCATGGATGGCCGGGCTCAGGCGGTGGTCCTGGTGCGTCGGCGTGACCGCGACGCGATGAAACCAGGGGTTCAACGCGTCAGGACGCACTCGAAGCCCGGTTTCATGCTGTGCCCGCTGGCGGCCGCTCGTCAGGGCGAGCGGCGCCAGGCGAGCGGCGCCAGGCGAGCGGCGCCAGGCGAGCGGCGCCAGGCGAGCGGCGCTAGCCGATGGCCCAGCCGCCGTCGACGAGGAGTTCGCTGCCGGTGGCGTAGCCGGACAGGTCGGAGGCGAAGTAGACGACGGCGGGCGAGATCTCCTCCGGCGCGGCGATCCGCGGTACCGCCAGCCGGTCCTTCCCGCGCTCGACGAACGCCTCCTCGGTGAGCCCGCCCCCCATCAGCAGCGGCGTGGCCACGGCGCCGGGGTGGATGGAGTTCACCCGGATCTTGTACTTGCCCAGTTCGGCCGCCGCCGCCTTGGTCAGGCCGCGCACGGCCCACTTGCTGGTGACGTAGGCGAGCGCGTTCGGGGTACCGAGCATGCCGGCGTTGCTGGAGATGTTGACGACCGAGCCGCCGCCCGCCGCCCGCATCGAGTCCAGCACCGCGCGGATGCCGAGGAAGCACCCGCGCACGTTGACGCTCATGATCCGGTCCCAGTCAGCCACGGTGGCCGTCTCGATCGGACCGCGGATGAGCATTCCCGCGTTGTTGACGAGCACCCGCACCGGGCCGAAGGCCGACACCGCGGTCTCGACCGCGGCCGCCCACTCGGCCTCGGCGGTCACGTCGAGGTGCGCATAGCGCACGCTGTCGCCGAGTTCCCGCGCCAGCTGCGCGCCGAGGTCGTCGAGCACGTCGGTGATGAGCACGCGCGCGCCCTCGGCCACGAGAGCTCGTGCGTGCGCCGCGCCCTGGCCGCGGGCGGCGCCGGTGACGATGACGCAGCGCCCGTCCAGGCCGGTGCCTGATGCGCCGCTCAGCACGCGGGCCGCCCTACGCCGACGAGCCCGACGGGCCCGACCGGCCCGTCAATGCATACAAACCGTCCGACACGAAGCCCTGAATACATGATTTACGCCTACTTTCTTCTCTCATGGCTCATCATTGCATACAATCTTAGGCGTGGAGGTGCCTACTTGACTGAGGGAACAGGGCCCGCGGCGGGGCCGCTCGCCGGGGTTCGCGTGATCGAGTGCGGGTCGCTGATCGCCGGCCCGTTCTGCGGGCAGCTGCTCGGCGACTTCGGCGCCGAGGTGATCAAGGTGGAGGACCCGGCCGGCGGGGATCCGATGCGCCAGTGGGGACCGCGCAAGGTCGACGGCCTGTCGCTGCACTGGCCGATCATCGCCAGGAACAAGAAGTCGGTGACGGCTAACCTCCGCGCCGGACCGGGCCAGCAACTGCTCCGCGAGCTGGCCGCGGTCAGCGACGTCCTGATCGAGAACTTCCGGCCCGGCACGCTCGAGCGCTGGGGCCTGGGCTACGAGACGCTGGCCGCGATCAACCCGCGGCTGATCCTGGTCCGGGTCAGCGGCTACGGCCAGGACGGCCCCTACGCGCTGCGGGCCGGCTTCGGCTCGGTCGGCGAGGCCATGGGCGGCATCAGGTACGTGACCGGCGAGCCCGACCGGGCCCCGTCCCGGACCGGGATCTCGCTCGGCGACTCGCTGGCGGCGACGTTCGCGGCGGTGGGGGCGATCCTGGCGCTGTACGCCCGGGACCGGACCGGACGCGGGCAGGTGGTGGACTCCGCCATCTACGAGGCGGTGCTCGCCCTGATGGAATCGGTGCTGCCCGAGTGGGAGCTGGCCGGCCACCAGCGCGAGCGGACCGGGTCCGTGCTCCCCGGCGTGGCGCCGTCGAACGTGTACCCGGCCGCCGACGGCGGCGAGGTGCTGATCGGCGCCAACCGGGACACCGTGTTCAGCCGCCTGGTCACCGCGATGGGCCGGCCGGACCTGGCCGCCGACCCCCGGTACGCCACCCACACGGCCCGGGGCGAGCGCCAGGCCGAGACGGACCAGCTGATCTCGGACTGGACCGCCACGCTGGACACCGACCGCCTGCTTGAGCTGCTGGCCGAGGCGGGCGTGCCCGCCAGCCGGATCTACCAGAGCAAGGACATGTTCGACGACCCGCACTTCCGGGCGCGCGAGGCGATCGTGCGCCTGACCCACGACCGGCTGGGGTCATTCCCGGTGCAGGGAGTGGTCCCCCGTTTGTCCCGAACGCCTGGCTCGGTCCGCACCCTGGGCCCCGAGCTCGGCCAGCACAACGAGGAGATCTACGCCGGCCTGCTCGGCCTCGCCCCCGCCCGCCTGGACACCCTCCGCGCCAGCGGCGTCATCTAACCGGCCTCATCTAACCGGGATGGGGCCGGGCGGCGCGGGCCCAGCTCGGTCACGGCCAGGTCGCCGGCCGCGTACTGGGTGCGGAGCAGGCGCTTGTCGTACTTGCCGACGCTGGTGCGCGGGATGGCCGCGGCGAAGATCCAGCGCTCGGGCAGCCACCAGCGGGCGACCCGGCCGTCGAGCCAGTCGCGCAGGTCCTCCCCGGTGACGGCGGAACCAGGCACCAGGGTCACGACCACGCAGGGCCGCTCGCCCCAGCGGTCGTCCGGGACGCCGATCACGGCCGCCTCGATGACCTCGGGGTGCGCCGCCACCTCGGCCTCCAGGCCGATCGAGGAGATCCACTCGCCGCCGGACTTGACCGCGTCCTTGGCCCGGTCGGTCAGCCGGACGTAGCCGTCCGGGTCGAGGGTGCCGATGTCGCCGGTACGCAGCCAGCCGTCGTGGAACTTGTCCGGGTCCTGGCCGGACAGGTAGCTGGCCGTGATCCACGGGCCGCGCAGCTCCAGCTCGCCGATGCTGCGGCCGTCGTGCGGCACCGGCGCGCCGGTCTCCGGGTGGACCAGCCGCAGCTCCACCCCGGCCAGCACCCGGCCCTGGCTCAGCGCGTCCGCCAGGGCCGCCTCGCCCACGTGGCCGCGACGCGGCCGGGCCAGCGTGACCAGCGGCGACGTCTCGGTCATGCCCCAGCCCTGGGTCAGCGGGATGTCGTACTCGTCGCGGAACGCCTGCATCAGCGCCCGCGGCGTGGCCGACCCGCCGACCACGATCCTGGTGATCGAGGAGACGTCCGCGTCCGGGTGCTCACGCAGGTAGCGCAGCACGTCGATCCAGATCGTCGGCACCCCGTTGACGAACGTGGGCCGTTCGGCCTCCATCAACGGCACCAGCTGATCCGGCTTGAGGAACCGGTGCGGCAGGATCAGGTCGCCGCCGCACCAGAAGATGGCGTGCGGGTAGCCCCAGGCGTTGGCGTGGAACATCGGGACCACGATAAGACCGCGGTCGCTGGCGCTGAGCGCGACCGCGTTCGCGGTGCACAGCGACAGCGAGTGCAGGTAGATCGACCGGTGGCTGTAGGCCACGCCCTTGGGCTGGCCGGTGGTGCCGGAGGTGAAGCAGATCGCGGCGGCGGTGCGCTCGTCCAGGTCGGGCCAGGCGAAGTCGCCGGGCTGGGACCGGACCAGGTCGTCGTAGCGGTGGACCGCGACGCCGTCGACCTCGTCGTAGCCGGGCGCGGGCTGGCCGCGGACGACGACGGCGCGGACGGTCGGCATCCGGCCCAGCGCCGGGGCCAGCGCCGGCAGCAGGTCGGCGTCGGCCAGCAGCACCCGGTCCTGGGCCAGGTTGACCGTCTGCACCAGCTCGTCGGCGAACAGCCGGATGTTGGCGGTGTGCAGGACGGCGCCCATGGCCGGCACGGCCAGGTACGCCTCCAGGTGCTCGCGGTTGTTCCACAGGTAGGTGCCGACGCGGTCGTCGCCGTCGACGCCGAGCGCGCGCAGGGCGTGCGCGAGCTGCGCCGCCCCGGCCGCGATCTCCTCGTAGGAGACCCGGCTGACCGTGCTCTCGTCCTCGGCGGTCACGACCTCGCGGTCGCCGTGCCAGGTGGCGCCGTGCCGCAGGATCGAGGTTACGGTGAGCGGCCGGTCATCGCCCATGGTGCTCTTCACGACGCCTCTTTTCAGTAATATTTTCTCAGGCGCGCCGGGGCGCGATCCAGTCCGCGATCGCGGACGCCACCTCGTCCCGCCCGTCGGGCCGGTCGCGGAAGTAGTGCTCGCCCTTGATGTCGAGCCGGGTCTTGTCCGGCGCCGCGATCCGCGCGTAGATCGTGTCCGCGTCGCTGGGGAAGACGCCGGAGTCGGCGGTGGCCTGGATGACCAGGGCGGGCACGGTCAGCTGGGCCAGGTGCAGCTCGCTGCGGGCCTGCGAGGTCTCCAGGCTCCACATGCTCAGCCAGCTGCGCAGGGTGTTGATCGCGCCGACGCCGGTGACGCCGCGGTTGGCGGCCTTGGGGTCGCCCCGGTAGCAGTACGGGACCGGGCGCTCGGAGGGGTCCAGCGTGGCGTCCACGAAGCGCAGGTCGGCCCAGGTGCGCGGGAGCAGGAACAGCCGGTCGGGCACGCCCGCCTCGGTCAGCCGGGCCAGCTCGGCCCCGGCCCAGTCGGTGACCCGCTGGTTGCGCGCCCGCTGCCCGGCGCGGTAGCGCCGGACGAACTCCTCGTCGAACGGCGGCTCGCGGCCCTCGGCGTACATGTCGAGCTCGGGGTCGACCGAGGTCGGGTCGGTCTCGTCGGTCACCGACGGGTCGAGCCAGCCGGTCAGCACCTCGGGCCGGCCCGGGTGGGCGGCCAGGCTGACGTACAGGTCCCCGGGCAGCAAATCGTGCACCTCAGGCAGTACCGGGATGCCGAACGAGCCGGTGATCACGTCATCCTGACACTGCGCGTGGTAGGCCGCCATGAGCGATCCGCCGCCGGAGTTGCCCAGCAGCACCACCGTCTCGGCGCCGTGGGCGCGCAGCCAGGCCACCCCCTGGCCGATGTCGACCAGCGCGCGGTCGAGCGCGAAGAAGTGGTCGGTGCCGCGGAACCTGGTATTCCAGCCGAGGAAGCCGTAGCCGCGCTGGGCCATCAGCGCCGACAGGTAGTGCTCGGCGAAGTCCACGTTGTAGTGGGCGGCGATGAGCGCGACCTTCGGCATCGGGCCAGCTGGCCGGGTGTAGAAGCCCTGCAGCGGGTAGCCGCCCGCGCCCGCCCGGGTCACCCCCGGCGCCTCCATCGTGACGATGTCCCGCTCGACGCCGGCCGGCAGGCCTTCTTGCATGTCGCGTTCCCCTCTCCGCCGTCCCCGGCCGATGGTAGCTCCCTCCCCCGGACTGTATGCAAGACCCAAATGTATGCAAAGTGCGGTAGGCCGGTAACGATCAGGCCTAGCTCCGCTCAATCCCGCAGAGCGCCCATAAGCCCCGTCTATCCTGCGCCTATAAGTGCATAGCCAGTTGACGATCCACGGTTTCGGTCCATTTTGATGCTTGACTCTTGAAGATCAAAAGTCCTAGATTGCATACATTCACGCGGAGGTGACGCTGAGGTGACCCAGGCAGCCGTGCCCCAGGAGGCCCAGGCTCCCCCGGTGTCCCGGATGGAGGGCACCGCGGGCCGGAGCATGTGGGCCGGGGTGCTGCGCGGGCCGCTGGTGATCGCGGTCCTGTTCGCGATCGTGCTCGCCTTCGGGTCCAGCTTCGACATCTACGTGGCGGGCAGCATCGCCATCTACGGCCTGGCCTCGGCCGGGCAGGGCTGGCTGATGGGCCGGGCCGGGCAGGTGTCGCTCGGCGGCGGGGCCCTGTTCGCCGTGGGCGCCTTCGCCGCCGCGTTCACCACCCAGGTCCACAGCCTGGCCGCCTTCCCGCTGCCGCTGATCGCGGCCGGCCTGGCCGGCGCCGTGACCGGCGCCATCGTGGCCGTCCCGGGGCTGCGTTTCCGCGGCGTCTACCTGCTGCTGGCCACCTTGGCGCTGCTGTACGTGGTGCAGTTCGTCGGCGAGCGGCTGCAGCAGGGCAACACCAACTACCTGGCGGGCATCAGCATGAACCCGGGCCCGGGCTCGTCGCTGATGAACCCGGGCCGGGCCGCCAGCGTGACCGCCGCCGTGGTCCTGATCATCGGCCTGGTCGTGATCGAGCGGCTGTACCGGACCCAGGCCGGGCGCGAGTGGGCCTCGGTCAAGGAGAACGAGATCGCCTCGGCCGCCATGGGCATCCGGGTCCAGCGCCGCAAGATCCAGGCCTTCGTTGGCAGCTCGGTCGTCACGGCGGTGGCCGGCGGGTTGTTCGCCTACTACATCGGGCTGGTCAGCTACACCGCGTTCGACCTGAACCTGACGCTGCAACTGGTGGTGATGGTGTTCGTCGGCGGGGCCGCCGCCGCGATCGGGCCCGTCGTCGGGGCCGCCATCGTCACCCTGCTCCCGTACTTCCTCAACGACACCGTGGGCCACCTGGCCCCGGCGGGCTGGTATCAGCAGAACGGCCCGTTCCTCGAGCAGATCATCTACGGCCTGGCGCTGGCGATCATCTTGCTCTACGCCCGCAGCGGCCTGGCCGGCCTGCGGACCGTGGCCCTGCGCATCATTGGGCGCCTGCTCCGTCGGCGCCGGGCCACGGTCGAGGCGGGCCCGGAGACCCCGCAGACAGCCGCGGCGGCCGCGACCGCCCCCGAGCCGGCCAGCGAGGGAACTCCGGCCGCCGCGGCGACCACCCTACTCAAGGTGTCCGAGCTGAGCGTCCGCTACGTCGGGGCCGGCGTGGCCGTCTCCGACGTCAGCCTGGACGTGGCCGACGGCACCATCCTCGGCATCCTGGGCCGCAACGGAGCCGGGAAGTCGACCCTGCTGAAGTCGATCGGCGGCTTTCCGCCCGGGGACCGGGTCCGGATTGCCGGCCACGCCAGGCTCGGCGACATCGAGCTCAGCGGGCACTCCCCCGAGTACTGCACCCGGCACGGCGTGGTCCTCGTCCCCGAGCAGGGCAAGGTGTTCCCGGCACTGACCGTGCGCGAGCACTTCGCGCTGGCGGGCGCGCGCGGCCGGACCGCGGTCGAGACGCTCAGGCAGGCCGGCCTGACCATGCTCGAACGGCGGCTCGACAGCTACGCCGCCAGCCTCAGCGGCGGCGAGCGCCAGTTCCTGGCCCTCGGCGTGGCCGTGCTGCGGCAGCCCAAACTGCTGCTGGTGGACGAGATGTCCCTGGGCCTGGCGCCGATCGCGGTGGCCGAGGTCGGCCAGGCCATCGTGCGCATCCGCGAGGCCACCGGCTGCGCGGTCATCCTGGTCGAGCAGAACGCGCAGGTCGCCGCCTCCATCGCCGACGAGCTGGCGGTCCTGGAGCACGGCCACGTGGTGTGGCGCGGACTGCCGCGGGACCTGCCCGCGGACGCGCTCGAGACGGCCTACTTCGGCCAGGTCCGGAGGGAGCAAGCGTGACCGCCGAGCTGGAGATCGACGACCTGGCCGTCCGCTTCGGCGGCCTGCACGCCCTTGACGGCATCGCCGTCGGCGTGGAAGAGGGCCACACGCTGGGGATCATCGGCCCGAACGGGGCCGGCAAGACCACCCTGCTGAACGCGGTGTGCGGGCTGGTCCGGCCGTCCCGCGGCGAGGTGCGGTTCCGCGGCCAGGCGCTGACCGGCCGCAAGGGCGAGCAGATCGCGGCGCTGGGCGTGGCCCGGACGTTCCAGCTGGCCGAGGGGTTCGGCGACTTCACCGTCTGGGATTACGTCCGGCTCGGCATGGCCGCCGCGGGCAAGTCCTCCGGCCCGCAGGCCGAGCGCAAGTGCGTGACGTCGCTCGAGGTCATCGGCTTGTGGGCGGAGCGGGCCCGGCTGCTGCGCTCGCTCCCCTACGGCCTGCGCAAGCTGGTGGACGTCTGCCGGGCCACCGTCAGCGAGCCGCACCTCCTGCTCCTGGACGAGCCGACCTCCGGCCTGTCCGCGACCGAGCGCGCCGACATGGTCGTCCACCTCAGGACGCTCAAGGAGACCATCGCGACCATGCTCATCGTCGACCACGACGTGGGCTTCATCTCGGCCGTGTCCGACCAGCTCTACGCCATCGCTTACGGCAAGCCGCTCACGCAGGGGCCGCCCGAGCACGTCCTTCGCCATCCCGACGTCATCGCCGCCTATATGGGTTAGAGGTAACGCACATGAAATACCAGTCCAGACGCTACGGGGCGGCTGCCGCTCTCGCGACGCTCGTCCTGATCACCGCCGCCTGCTCGAGTTCGGGCTCTGGTTCCTCCGGCTCCTCGGGCTCAGGCTCGGGTTCCGGTTCCAGCAAGGCTCCCTACAACATCGGCCTGGCCGCGGGTGTCACCGGGCCGGCCGCGGCCATCGTCAAGGGTGAGATCGAGGGCATCAAGGCCGCCTTCAGCCAGGTCAACGCCAGCGGCGGGATCGACGGGCGCAAGCTGAACCTGGTCACCAGCGACACCCAGAACGAGGCCACCACGGCCGTGGCGGCGCTGACCAAGCTGGCCACCGAGAACAACGTGATCGCGAGCTTCGGCGACGTCCTGGCCAACAACTGCCAGGCCCAGGTGCCGGTGGCCAAGGCCCGCAAGATCGCGCTGCTGTGCGGCACCGTGGACCCGGGCCAGCTGCAGCCGGTCGAGCCCTACGTCTACACCGAGTACGGCTCGGAGGTCACCGAGGCTGACGCCTTCGTCTCGATTGTCAAGGACAAGCCGCTGAACCTGGCCCACCCCAAGGTGGCCATGGTCTACGTGCAGTCCTCGAGCACCGTGCCGATGTTCAACGCGATCGCCGCCAAGATCAAGGCCGGCGGCGGCCAGGTCGTGCTCAACGACCCGATCCAGGCCGAGCTGAACCTGTCGGTGGACGCCAGCAAGGTGACCTCAAGCGGCGCCAACGTGGTCCTCGAGCAGATCATCCCGCAGCAGCTGCAGTCGCTGGCGCAGTCCCTGTCCAACTCCGGCTCCAAGGTGCCGATCGTGGCCGAGGCGACCACGGCGTCGTACCAGCAGCTGGTCCTGCTGAAGAACCCGAACATCTACGAGCTGTCACTGAACCCGTTCGTCGATCCCAGCTCGTCCGAGTCCGCGGTCAAGGCTTACGTGGCCGCGCTCCAGCAGCAGGGCATCACCGGCGTGAGCAACATCAACGGCCAGTCGATCGCGATCACCTACGCCGCGGCCTGGTCCATCATCGACGCGCTCAAGACCTGCGGCGCCTCGTGCACCAACGACGAGGTGAACACCGCGCTGGAGAACGTCTCGGTGAACCTGCCGGGGATCAACACGGACTACTCCTACACCTCCAGCCGGCACTACCCGCAGACCACGTTCCAGCTCTACCAGTACTCCACCAGCAAGAACGACGCCGTGCAGCTGCGCGACGACGTGCCGTCCAACCCCATCCCCAGCAGCTGAGGTAGCAGCTCATGGCACCGCTGATCCTCATCACCACGCTGACCCTCGGCGCGGTCTACTCCCTCATCGGAGTCGGCTTCGTGGTCATGTTCCGGGCCACCGGGGTGCTGAGCTTCGCCCAGGGTGCCTTCTTCCTGCTGGCCTCGCTCATCTTCTACAGCCTGACCAACGCCGGCTTCGGCCTGTGGGCCGGCCTCATCGTGGCCACGATCTTGGTGGGACTGGCCGGGGCACTGTGTTACCTCACATTGTTCCGGCCAGCCGGCTACAACCTGCTGTTCGTCTCGCTGGCCACGGTCGGGCTGGGCACCGCCATCGAGTCCGCCACCGCGCTGGGCTGGGGCTCCAACCTGTTCGAGCCGAAGCAGCTGCTGCCGGCCCACGCGCACCGGCTGCCCGGCAGCATCCGCATCACCGACTCCCAGATCGTCACCATCATCATGGCGATCGTCTTGATCGCGGCGCTGTTCGCGCTGATCTACCGCACCCCGGTCGGGCTGCGCATGCGGGCGGTGGCCAACGACAGCTCACTGGCCGCCTACGGCGGCGTCCGGGTCACCCGGATCTCGGCCCTGGCCTGGGGGATCTCGGCCGCGGCGGCGGGCGCGGCCGGAGTCGGCTACACCCTCGGGACGGTCATCGACCCGACCTCGCTGCCCTCGCTCGGCATCGTGGTGTTCCCGGCCATCATCATCGGCGGGCTCGACTCGCTCGGCGGCGTGGCGGTCGGCTCCATAGTGCTGGCCCTGGTGCAGACCGTGGTCTCGGTCTACGTGGGCAGCACCTGGCAGGACATCGTGGCCTACGGCCTGCTGCTGGCCCTGCTGTGGGTCCGGCCGACCGGCCTGTTCGGCTCCAAGAACCTCGTCCGGGTATGACGCTAAGGGGCGGCGAAGTACGAGCGGATCTCGCCGATCAGCTCGGTGTGCACCGGCGACAGCGTGCGGTTGCGCCGGTGCACCAGCCAGACCGGCGCGGCGATGTGCACGCCCTCCACCGCGATCTCGCGCAGTTCGCCCGCCTCGAGCTCGCGGCGCACCGCGCTGCGGAACAGGCAGGCCACCCCGACCCCGCTGGCCACCGCGGTCTTGATCGCCTCGGGATGGCCGAACTCCATCACCACCCGCCGCGACGGCAGCCCGACGGCCTCAAACTGGCTGTCGATGAGCATCCGCCGCAGCGATCCGGCCTGGGCCTCCACGAACGGCAGGGCCGACAGCTCCGGCAGCGTCAGCAGCTGCTCGTCGGTGACCCCGCGCCTGGGCGCCACCAGCACCACCTCGTCCGCGCCGATCTGCTCGGAGATCAGCGAGGCGAGCGCGGGCGGACTCTGCACCGCGACCACCGACAGGTCGTTCCGGCCCGACATGGTCGACTCCAGGGCGTGCTCGGCGTCGGTCACGTCGACCCGGATCCGCACGTCCGGGTGGCGGCGGCCGAACGTACTCAGCAGCGACGGCAGCTCGTAGCTGCCGGTCGACATGGACGTGCCGATCACGATGGAGCCGCGCAGGCCGTCGGCCAGGCCCTGCAGCTCGCGGTCGAACTCCCGGGTCCGGCGGAGCAGGTCGGTGCACCACTCGTGGGCCGCCCGGCCCGCCTCGGTGAGCACCAGGCGCCGCCCCTCGCGCTCGAACAGCCGCGCGCCGAGCCGTCGCTCCAGCGACTGGATGTGCTCGGTCACCACCGGCTGCGCGACCTTCAGCTGGTCGGCCGCGCGGCTGATGCCGCCCAGGCTGACCACGCAGTCGAAAACCTGCAGCTTCTGGAGGTTGATGCGGTCGTCTATGGTCACGCCACGAGGTTAGGTGTTCATGTCTGCTCACCAAACGGTTCCCGAATTCCTCATCCGCAGCGCCGAGCTGTGGCCCGACCAGGAATGGGTGCGCACCCCGGCCGGGTCGGCCACCCGCGGCGCCGTCCTCGACCGGGCCCGGCACGTGGCCGGCGGCCTGCGCGCGGCCGGGGTCAAGCCCGGCGACCGGGTCGTCCTGGCCGCCCCCAACTCCATCGACTTCCTGGCCGGCTGGTTCGGCGCGATGTTCGCCCGGGCCCCGGTGCTCGCGGTCAACCCGCGGGCAGCAGCCGCCGAGCTGGCGGCGGTCAGCGCCGCCCTCGAACCTCGCCTCGTCATCACGACGGACGACATCGCGGCACTAGAGCAGGCCGCCCCCATCGACCCGCTCCCGGCCGACCCGGAGGAGCACGTCGCCTACCTGCAGACCTCGGGCAGCACCGGGACGCCGAAGTTCATCATCCGCACCCACCTGATGTACACCCTGGCGGCCGAGGCCTTCCCCTGGTGGCTGGGCCTGGTGGACCGCGACGTCATGCTGACCACGCTGCCGCTGGCGCACGGCAACGCCCAGCTGTACTCGGTGCTCGGCTCGCTCGGCCTGGGCGCCGGGCTGGCCCTGCTGCCCAGCTTCTCGGCCACCACGTTCTGGGACGACGTCGCCGCCTACCGGGCCACCCAGTTCAACGCGGTGGGCGCCATGCTGGAGATCTTGATGCAGCGTCCCCCGGCGGAGGCCGAACGGGCCCACCGCGTGCGGCTCTGCTACACCGCCCCGGCGCCGACGCGCCAGCGCCACCTGGCCGTGGAGGAACGGTTCGGCCTGCACCTGGTGCTGGGCTACTCCCAGTCCGAGGCCGGCGGGTTCGGCCTGATCATGCCGCTGCAAGGGGAACCCAGGTTCGGGTCGATGGGACGGCCGCGGCAGCATCCGCGGCTGGGCACGGTCACGACCGCCCGGATCGTCGACGCCGAAGCCCGCGAGCTGGGCGAGGACATGGTGGGCGAGCTGGAGATCCGTAACCCGACGGCCACCCCGGGGTACCTCGGCCGCCCCGAGGAGTCCGCCACCCTGCTGCGCGACGGCTGGCTCCGCACCGGCGACCTGGCCTGGCGCGACGCCGACGGGTTCTACTACTTCGGCGGCCGGGTCAAGGAGCTGATCAGGCACAAGGGCGAGAACCTGAGCCCGGCCGAGGTCGAGCGGGTGCTGGAAGAGCACCCGGCCGTCGCCGTCGCCGCGGTCATCGGCGTCCCCTCGGACCTGAGCGAGGAGGACGTCAAGGGATTCGTGGTCCTGGAGGCCGGCTCGGCCGCCACCGCGGCCGACCTCTTCGCCTGGTCCGCGGACCGCCTGCCGCCCTACAAGTGCCCGCGCTACCTGGAGATCGTCACCGGCCTGCCGCTGACGGAGAACCAGAAGGTGGCCAAGACCCAGCTGCCCCGGGAACGCACCGCGGCCGAGACCGACCGGGATGAGTGAGATGACACCAGGTCCCCTGCACGGCGTACACGTCCTCGAGGACGGCAACGCCATCGGCATCAGCGTGGCCGGCTTGCTCCTGGCCGAACTCGGTGCCGCGGTCACCAGGATCGGTCCTGAACCCGATCTCAGCGGTCCCGGCCGGATCGTGCACCGCGCCAAGGCCACCGCGGCCCCGGGTGATCCGCGGCCGGCGGCCGACGTCCTGCTGCTCGGCCCGGACAGCGACCTGGCCGCCACCGCCCCGGTGGTGATCCGCTTCCCGGACGCCGCGACCGAAGACGCCGGCGGCCTGGCCCCGGCGGGCACCATGCTGGCCGAGGCGCGGTCCGGCCTGATGCGGCTCCAGCTCGGCCACCGCGACGGCCCGTTCTGCCTGGCCGCGCCGATCGCCGGGCTCGGCGCGGGCATCCTCGGCGCGCTCAGCGCGGCCAGCGGCCTGCTGAGCCGGGCCCGCGGCGTGACCACCACTTGGGAAAGCACGGTCAGCGACCGGGACGGCACCCTGGTCATGCAGACCCTGTCGGCGTCGTTCATCGACCCGGCGCCCCCGGCCGCGGCCAGCCGGCCGCGCTACCGCGACCCCTACACGGTCTCGTTCAGCCCGCTCATGCGGTTCCACCGGGCCCGCGACGGCTGGGTATTCGTGGCCGCGGTGTCCCGGCACATGTGGCACACCCTGTTCGGCCTGATGGGACGGCCGGACCTGGCCGAGGACCCCGAGCTCGACGCGGCCCTGCCGTTCAACATCGCCGACCAGGCTCAGGGCGAGCGCCTGGCCGCGCTGGTGGCGGCGTTCGTCGCCGAGCTCTCCGTGGACGAGTGCGTGGACCTGTTTGTCCGGAACAAGATCGTGGCCGCCCCGGTGCTGACCGGCCCGGCCTTCCTGGCCCACCCGCAGGCCGCGGCCAACGGCCTGCCCGTGCAGGTCCACGACGCACTGGGCACCCAGCGTCAGGTGGGCCGGTTCGTGCGGTGCACGGCGACCGAGGCGACCGCGGCCCCGCTGGGCGCGCTGGACGGCGTGGCCGTCTCCGGGCCTGGCCCCTTGCGCGGCGTCCGCGTGATCGACATCTCCCGGGCCGCGGCCGGCCCCATCTGCGGCCGGGTCCTAGCCGACCTCGGCGCCGAGGTGGTCCGGGTGGAGAACCCGGACGGCGAGCACAGCCGCCAGGTCGGGCTGACGTTCGCCGGCAACAACCGCAACAAGCTGTCGCTCGGGCTCGACCTGACCAAGCCGGAAGGGCTGGACGCGCTGGCCCGGATTACGGAACAGTCTGATGTCGTGCTGACCAACGCGCTGCCCGAGGCGAGCGCCCGGCTGGGCATCGACTACGCCACGGTCGCGTCCCGCAACCCGGCCACCAGCCACATTTCCATTCTGGGATTCGGGCGCCAACCTCCGTTCGGCGGCAGAAGGGTCGTGGACGCGGCCGCGCAGGCGCTGTCCGGGCAGGCCCTGGCCGAGGGCGGCGGCCTGGAGCCGGTCGGCTGCACCGGCGGCTTCCTGGACAACGGCACCGGCTGGCTGGCCGCCCTGGGCTGCGTGGCCACGCTGTACCAGCGGCAGACGACCGGGCACGCCGGCTCGGTCGAGGCCTGCCTGCTCAACTCGTCGGCCTTCGTCCAGCTGTTCGGCCTGACCGACCCGCCGTCGCCGGCCGGGCGGCTCGACCCCGACCGCTGGGGCTACGCCGCCGACCAGCGGCTGTACCAGGCGCGGGACGGCTGGATCGCCGTCGCCGCGACCAGCCCCGCGGCCCGGCAGGCCTTCGCCGCCGCGCTCGCCCTGGCCGGGTGCCCCGATACCGACCGGGCGGTGCATGGGCTCACCGCGGCCGCGTTCGCCGAGGCCCTGGCCGAGCTGGACCTGGCCGGGGTGGCCGATCTGTTCGGCCGGGCGGGCTTCGCGGACTGGACGCGGGTCCGGACGCTGGAGCAGACCGCCCGGGCCGACGACGACGATTTCATCCGGGTCGCGCAGGAGCCGTGGGGCTTCCTGCGCCAGCCCCGGCTGCTGCCCCGCTACGCCGGCGACCAGCGCCCGCCGGTCACCGGCGCGGCCGCCGCCCCCGGCCGCGACGACGCCGCGGTACTGGACCGCTACGGGCTGGCCGGCCGACGCGACGCGCTGGTCGAGAGCGGGACGATGCGGCGCGAGCCGGGACCGGTCACGCTGCAGGCGAGCTCGGTTTGACCACGTCGCGGCCCCGGGTCCTGCTGACCGACCACGCCTGGCCCGGGGTGGACGTGGAGGCCGGGCTGTGCGACGCGGCGGGCTTCGACCTGGTCGAGGCGCCGCCCGGGGCGACCGAGGACGAGCTGGCCACCCTGGCCGCCGACGTCGACGGGATCCTCACCTGCTGGGCCCAGGTCACCGCGAAAGTGATCGCGGCCAGCCCGGCGCTGCGGGTGGTCAGCCGGATGGGCATCGGCCTGGACAACATCGACCTGGCCGCGGCCGCGACCCGGCGGATCACGGTCACCCGGGTGCCCGATTACTGCGTCGAGGAGGTCTCCGACCACGTCGTGGGCCTGCTGCACGCCTGGGCCCGGTGCATCCTCACCGCGGACCGCGACGTCCGGGCCGGAATCACCGATCCAGGCCGGTACGCGCCGCGCCGGGTGTCGAGCCTGGTCGCCGGCGTCTGGGGCCTCGGTCCCACCGGGCACCGGACGGCGGAGAAGCTAGTCATGATGTGTGATCAGGAGCAGGGCGGCGAGGTCCTGGCCGACGACCGGCACCCGGAGCTGGCCCCCTCCGGGGTGCGGACCGTTCCAGCCGACGTGCTGCTGGCCGAGTGCGACGTGCTCAGCCTGCACCTGCCGCTCACTGCGGCCACCCGCGGGCTGCTCGACGCGGCCCGGCTGGCCCGGATGAAGCCCGGCGCGCTGCTGGTCAACACCAGCCGGGGCGCCCTGGTGGACATCGATGCGCTGGTCGCCGCCCTGGACGCCGGGACGCCGGGCGCCGCCGCGCTCGACGTCTTCCCGGCCGAGCCCGAGGTCCCGGCCGCGCTGCTCACACGGCCGGACGTGATCCTCACCCCGCACATCGCGTTCTCCTCCGCGCACTCCGTGCTCGAGCTGCGCCGCCGCTCCACCGAGGACCTGCTCCGGGTGCTGGCCGGCATGCCGCCCCTGAACCCGGTGACCCAGCCGGATGGATGACAGCTTCGAGGCGGTGCTGTCCGCGCTGCGCGCGGCCGGCCGGGTCGGCGCGGACAGCACGGTGCGGCGGCTGAGCGGCGGGGTGTCCAGCTTCATCGCGGTCATCGACGAGACCTGGGTGGCCAAGTCGGCCCGGCATCGGCTTGACGTCCAGGCCGAGTGGACCGCCGACCCGCGCCGGGCGCACCGGGAAGGCGTCATCTTGCGGGCACTGGGCGGGTCGCTCGGCCCGGTCCGGGTTCCCGAGGTCTACCGGATGCACGACGCTCCGCCGATCCTGGAGCTGGAGTGGATCGGTCCGCCCGCGGCCAACTGGAAGACCGAGCTGCTGGCCCGCCGGGTCGACCTGGCCGTGGTGGCGGCGCTGGCCGAGGGCATGGCGGTGCTGCACGAGCGGGCGGTGCCCGCCGAGCTGGCCGGACCCGAAGGGACCGACGCCGAGGGCGCCGCGCTGTTCGACTCGCTCCGGCTGGACCCGTACTACCGGCAGGTGGCGGCGGACCGGCCCGAGCACGCGGCCGCCCTGGCCGCGCTCATCGCGGACTGCGCCGCGGTGCGCCCGGGCAGGCTGGTGCACGGCGACTTCACGCCGAAGAACGTCCTGGTCACCGGAGGCCCGCCGGTCCTGCTCGACTGGGAGGTCATCCACGCCGGCGATCCGGCCTTCGACCTGGGCATGCTGAGCGCGCACTTGCTCCTGAAATCGTTTCTCATCCCTGCGTTGTGGCCGGCCGCGCGCGCCCTGGCCCGTTCGTACCGTGGCCCGGCCGACCCCGCCCTCGCGGTGCGGCACGCCGGCGCGATCATGCTGGCCCGGCTGTGGGGCAAGTCCCGGGTCGAGTACCTGACCCGCGAACAGGACCGGGCCGCCGCGGCCGCCATCGGCGGCCGAGCCCTGCACGGCGGCTACGGCTCGCTGCCCGAGTTCCTTGACGACCTGCCCGGGGAGGCCCAATGACCAGCACAGTGACTAGCACCGCGATCACCATCGCCGAGGTCGAGGCCGGCTGGCTGCTCGATTCGCGCGCCACCCCGACGATCGAGGTCACGATCACCCTCACCGACGGCTCCCGGCACCGGGCCATGGCCCCGGCCGGCGCCTCGACCGGCTCGCACGAGTCCGCCGAACTGCGCGACCACGGCGACCGCCGGTGGCGCGGCCGGGGGGTCGGCGCCGCGGTGGCGGCGGCCCGGGAGATCGCCGGCCCGGCGCTGACCGGGCTGGCCCCCGCCGACCAGGCGGCCGTGGACGCCCGGCTGATCGAAGCCGACGGCACCGCGCGCCGGAACCGGCTCGGCGCCAACACCATGGTGGCCGCGTCCGTCGCCGCCGCCCGGGCCGGCGCGGCGGTCACCGGGCGCGAACTCTGGCAGCACCTCGGGGACGGCCGCCGCCCGCTGCTCCCGGTGCCGATGGTGAACATCGTCAGCGGCAACCTGCACGCCGCGGGCGGCATGGGCATCCAGGACGTCCTGGTCATCCCGGCCGGCGCGGGCAGTACCAGCGAGGCACTGGAATGGGTCCACGACGTCTATCACGCCACCGGTGACCTGCTCCGGGCGCGCGGCGCGTCCACGCTGGTCGGCGACGAGGGCGGCTACGGCGCTCCCGCCCTGGACAGCGGCCAGGTCATCGCGCTGGTCACCGAGGCGATCAAAATCACCAACCACCAGGCACCGAACGAGGTGGGCATCGCGCTGGACGTAGCCGCCACCCACCTGATCCGGGCGGACGGAACCTACGATCTCGACGGTCACTCGTATACGGCGGCCGAACTGGGCGGATTGCTGGCCGGCTGGGTGGACGCGTTCGGATTGCTGTCGGTCGAGGACCCGTTCGGCGAGGACGACTGGGCGGCCTGGCAGGACTTCGCCGGCCGGTACCCGGGCCTGCAGCTGATCGGGGACGACCTGATCGCGACGCACCTGGACCGGCTGCGCGCCGCGGCCCGCTCCGGCGCCGCCAACACCGTGCTGACCAAGGTCAACCAGATCGGCACCGTGACCGAGGCGCTGCAGGTGGCGGACGAGGCGGCCGCGCTGGGGATGCGCGCGGTGATCTCGGCGCGGTCCGGGGAGACCGAGGACGACTGGCTCGCCGACCTCGCGGTGGCGTCGGGCGCGGGCCAGATCAAGGTCGGCTCGGTGGCCCGCTCGGAACGGCTGGCCAAGTACAACCGGCTGCTCCGGATCGAGCGCTCGCCCCAGGCGCCGCCTTACGCGGGGCTGCTACCGTTCAGCCCGAGAGATCACGGTGACGAGACCCGAGAACCGGAAAGCCGAAGCTGATGGCAGGCACGTCCAAGGACGACCGAACAGGTCCGTACGAGCAGATCTACCGCCGGATCATCGAGGGCGTGTACCGGCCGGGCGAACGGCTGATCGAGCAGCGGATCGCGGAGGAGCTCGCGGTCTCCCGGACGCCGGTGCGCGAGGCCCTGGTCCGGCTGGAGGGCGCGGGGCTGGTGGTCAACGCGCGGCACAAGGGCGCGATGGTGCGCGTGCTGACCCGCGAGGACATCGTGGACCTGTACGAGCTGCGGGCCACCCTGGAGGCGCTGGCCGCCAAGCGCGCCGCGACCCGGGCCGACGAGGCCGAGATCGCCCGGATGGACGAGGCCATCGAGGCCTTCGACGCGGCCGTCACCGGCCCCTGGCCCGCCACCATCGACCAGCTCCGGGCGGTCAACGCGGCCAACCGCCAGTTCCACGAGACCGTCCTGACCGCCGCCCGCCATCCGCTCCTCGGCCAGTTGCTCTCGGTGACGGTCGACGCGCCGCTGGTCTTCCAGGCGTTCCGGCGCTTCGACCGGTCCGAATCGGAACGCTCGAACCTGTTCCACCGGCTGCTCAGGAACGCGATCACGGCCCACGACGGCGAGCGCGCGGCCCGGCTCATGACCGAGCACATCGACCAAGGCCGCGACGTGCTGCTGGTGGGCTTCGACCAGGTCGGGTCGGTGGAGGGCCTGTTCGACGCCGAACCGGGCGCACTGACCCTGGGAGCCAGCGCGCCCGGCTGAGTTTCTGCTGCCTAACCCGCCCTCACTCGCCGGCCAGGTCGGCGCCGATGTCGCGGCTCTCCGAGCCCCGCGGGGCGGCGATCTCCCGCACCGGCTCGTCCCGGTCGTCGTACTCCAGGCGCAGCGCGCGGCTGAGCGTGGCGTGCATGGCGTACATGGCCGTGATGTAGGTCAGGTCCAGGATCTGCTCGTCGGTCAGGTTCTCCTTGAGCACCGCGAACACGGCGTCGTCGGCCCGGCCGTGGTCGGCCACGATGGCGTCGGTCCAGGCCAGGACGGCCCGCTCCAGCAGGTCGAACTGGTCGGAAACACCCCAGGCCTTGATGCCAGCGATCTTCGCCTCCGGCATGCCGAGCTTGCGGCACGACTTGCAGTGCTGGGAGAAGACGAAGCTGCTGCCGGACAGCCAGCCCGCCCGGGTCTGCCCGAGCTCGCGCAGCACCGGGCTGATCCGCTCGGCCGACTTCTGGTAAAGCGCGAACCCGGCCACGGCGTGGTGGAACACCTCAGGCGAGTTGGCGAAGCAGGTCCACCAGTTGCCGGGCGTGCCGGTCGCGGTCCCCGGCTCGGCCACCGGATCGCGGTCAGGCCCGAACATCCGGTCGTAGGCCCTGGTGATGAACTCGTTCGCGACCTCGGCCCTGGGTATCTCCCGCAGACGTGGCATCAGCCCTGCCCTTCACTCGCTGGATCGGATAAACGGGGCATCCGTCACGCGTCGTCCCTGACGCCCGTTCTGCCCACATTGTATACGAGCAAGCTTTCCCAGCGGAAGATAGCCAGGTGATTGCCAACTAACTCTTCCGATTGTATGCAATGTAGGTTCTTTTCCTGTGCGTGTCCCGCCGTTTGCCGGTGAGCGTCCCGGTCGCGGTGCCAGTGGTGCTCGCGGTGCCAGTGCTATGCCTGGTGCAGGCCCGGCGGCCGCGGCGGCGCTGCCGGCCGTGCTCCGTGTGCCCCGGGCCACGTAGTTCTAGCGTGGCCTGGGCGCCACGCACCACCTATGCCGCACGCGAGCCGGGGCCGCGCCGACACCTCGCACCATGCTGTTCCATGATCATGGTCTACGCCCGGAATGTCTCAAGCTGAAGTTGAGGCATGAAGGGATGTAACGGGCATGCTGCGGTGGGGCTGGATGCCGCGGCCGAGATGCCGCAGCCGGTGCGCACCCGCGCCGCTCCCCGGTGCCGCCCCGCCTGCGGTGAACTCCCCTGACCAGCAGTAACCCGCCGGAGAGGGCGCACAGAGCTTCCTTAAATTCCTGACATGGGTCATATGCGGGTCAGTGCCACATCGACCCGGTTCGAGGACGGCTTAGGCTAGCTGAGGCGGCGGTCGGGGATGAACCAGATGACCGACACGGTCGCGTACAAGGCGTAGGAGATCCACGGGTCGACGAAGGCTAGCGCGGCGCCGGCCGCGTAGAGCACGAGCGACGCCTGAGCCTTGATGCTCTGCCGCCCGACGGCCGCGACCGGCGAATCCTTGCCGTCGGCGCGGATGATGACCGTGGCCAGCACCGTGAACGCTATCGCCGATGCCAGGCAGACCGCGCCGTAGGTAGCGGCCGGGGCGGGCTGGTCGGTGTCCTCGCCGATCCACTCGGTCAGCACCGGGATGAGCGACAGCCAGAACAGCAGGTGCAGGTTAGCCCACATCACTGCGGGCGTCACCCGGCGGGCGGCCCGCAGCAGGTGGTGGTGGTTGTTCCAGTAGATGCCGACGAACGTGAAGCTCAGCACGTAGACCAGCAGCGCCGGAACCCGGTGGGCCAGGTCGGAGAAGCGGCCGCCGGCCGGGGCCTTGAGCTCGAGCGCCATGATCGTGATGATGACCGCGAGCACGCCGTCGCTGAAGGCCTCGAGGCGTCCCGTCTTGGACTCGCCGGTCTCCTGCTGAGAGGGATCGATGCCCGGGTCCATGATCGACAACTTAGACGATCGGCTTGCTCAAACTACGATTCGAGGGTGCGGCACTTCTCCCTCGCGATCATCGGATCCGGTTCGGGCAATCTCCTGATGCCGGAGGAGCCCGGCCACGGTCCGGTCGCGATCATCGAAGCCGATACCTTCGGCGGGACCTGCCTCAACCGCGGCTGCATCCCCAGCAAGATCTTCGCGCATACCGCCGACGTCGCCGACTGGGTCCGCCGCGCCGCCGGATTCGGCATCGGCGCCGAGGTGACCGGCGTGGACTGGAAGGCCATCGAGGATCGCGTCGTGGTGGCGACCGGATCCCGGCCGAGTTCGCGCACGTCTTCTCCGGTCTGGGTGTCGCCATCCGCATCGTCGACGTGGGGCCCCGGCTGCTCGGCACGTTCGACACCGGCGTCTCCGAGCACTTCACCGACCTGGCCCGGCAGCGGTGGGACGTGCACCTGTCGGCGCGGATCACCGGCGTGCGCCGGGACGGCGAGGCCGGGATCGCCGTCGACGACCTCGGCCTGGACACCGCCGGCGTCAGGCTCAGGGACGACGGAAAATCTGGGTCGACGAGTACGGGCGGACGACGGCCGCGGGGATCTGGTCGCTGGGCGACGTGAGCTCGCCGTTCGAGCTCAAGCATCCAGGACCTGGCGGGCCGCCGGCCCTACGTCCAAGCCACCCACGCCTACCAGGACACCGCCTACGGCTGGGCCCTGCGGGACACCGAGGGCATCTGCACGCTGTACGCCGACCCGGCCACGGGAAAGCTCCTCGGCGCTCACATCCTGGGCTACCAGGCCTCGCTGCTGATCCAGCCGCTGGTACAGGCCGCCTCGACCGGCCTGGGCGTGGCCGAGATGGCCAGGGGCCAGTACTGGATCCACCCGGCGCTCAGCGAGGTCGTGGAAAACGCCCTGCTCAAGTTGCACGCATGAATATGACCGGGTGGAACGGAGCGACTAACGCAGGTCGGTGAAAAAGCTTAAATAGTTACCTAATTAGGGGCGCACCCCGGCCGGCCGGGATGCGATGAGGCCGGATCCGGCGCAGGCCGCAACGCCTGACGGGGCCACCGGGGGCGGAGATCGCGGTCTGCTAACGATCTTTCGAAATGATCCTATTTGCTCATGTGAACTCGTGTTACGGTCCGGAAGTCTTACTTGCTGAAAACATCCAGGTTTGTCACGCCGGGGGGTCTCGGCGGCGGCCGGGTGGGGGGACGTCGGGTGGGCCTGACGCTGTCTCCGCGCTGGCGGCTGGGCAGTGCCTCCCCCCGTGCTCGTTCCCCTGCGAGGCGCAATGGCCATATCCCGGCGTCCGGCCCGCTCCCGGCCCATCCGCCTGTTCCTGATCAGCATGTTCGCCGTGCCCCTGGTCTCCCTGCTGGCGCTGTACGGGTACGCGGCGAGCACCACGATCGCCAACGCCGTCATCGACCAGCAGTACAACCAGGGCGTCAAGACCATCACCGCCGGGTTCGGCGAGCTCACCGAGGGTCTGCCTCAGGAGCAGGCCGCGACCTACGTGTGGCTGAGCAGCGGCCGGACGACCTCGAACGCGTCCATGCTGGCCGCGCGCAAGATCACGGACGCGGGGTTCCTGGCCGCCAAGAGCGTGATAGCGCCGGTGCAGGGCCAGGAGGCTCCCCAGGCCAGGGCGGCGCAGGACGCCCTGTTCGCCGCCCTGGGGCAGCTCGGCAAGACCCGGGCGGCCGTGGACGCGGGCACGATCAGCCCGCTGACCGCGTTCACGATCTACAGCAACCTGGTCGACGCCCAGTGGCGCTTCTACTTCTCCTCGAACACCAAGGACGCCTCGTTCACCGACGTCTCGATCGGCGCCACCAACCTGTCCTACGCGATCCAGCTGGGCAGCCGGGAGGCGGCGCTGGTGGGCGGCGCGCTGGCCGGCGGCGGTCAGCTGAGCGCGGCCGCCCGCCAGCAGTTCACCGCCGCCGTGGCCATCCGGCGCTCGCTGATGAGCGAGGGCATCGCCGGGCTGACCCCCGACCTCGCTGCCCCTTACACCGCCCTGGAGAGCACCCAGCCGTACCAGCAGTTCCAGGCCATGGAAGACGAGATCATGGCCAGCCCGGCGGGCCAGCCGCTGCCGGTCAGCCCGGGCGCCTGGCAGCAGGCCTCGGGCGCCTACCTGGCCGGCATGGGCAAGGCCGAACTCGACAGCGGGACCAAGCTGGGCGCGATGAGCAACTCGCTCGCCGACCGGCTGGTCCTCGAGGCCGTCCTGGCCGGCGGCGTCGGCCTGCTCGCCGTGATCGCCTCGATCTTCCTGCTCGTCTGGTTCGGGCGCAAGGTCACCAGGGACATGACCGGCCTGAACGACAGCGTCCGGGGGATGGCCGACGAACGGCTGCCGCGGGTGGTCGAGCGGCTCCGCCGCGGTGAGGACGTGGACGTGGCGGCCGAGTCGCCCGCCCCGCCCGCCAGCACCATCGCCGAGGTCTCCCTGATCGCCGAGTCGTTCGCGACCGTGCAGGCCGCGGCGGTCACGGCCGCCGTCGACCAGGCCAACCTGCGTAAGGGCGTCAACCAGGTCTTCCTGAACATCTCCATGCGCAACCAGTCTCTGCTGCACCGGCAGCTGGGGATGCTGGACGCGATGGAGCGGCGGACCAGCGAGCCGGAGGCGCTCGCCGACCTGTTCCGCATCGACCACCTCACCACCCGCATGCGCCGCCACGCCGAGGGCCTGATCATCTTGTCGGGTTCGGTCCCCGGCCGCGGCTGGCGCGACCCGGTGCCGGTCATCGACGTCCTGCGGGCCGCGGTGGCCGAGGTGGAGGACTACGTCCGGGTCGACGTGAACAGCGAGTCGGACGACCTGGTGTCCGGCAGCGCGGTCAGCGACGTCATCCACCTGATCGCCGAGCTGGTCGAGAACGCCACCGTCTTCTCCCCGCCCAACACCAGGATCGAGGTCCGGGCCGAACGGGTGGGCACCGGCCTGGTCGCCGAGGTCGAAGACCGCGGCCTGGGCCTGTCCGCCGACGAGCTCGCCG
>JBEKJP010000072.1:0-36962 GCA_050011155.1 Streptosporangiaceae bacterium | reverse complement strand
CCGGGCGGGCGGACCGGCCCGGGGAGATGGGCGGGATCGGGCCCATCGACCCGTGGCTGGCCCGGGACCTGGCGCACGCGGCGGCGCGGAACCCGCGCACGACGTGGTGCGTGACCGTGACCGACGAGCACGGGCACGCGGTGGAGCACGGCTGCGGCCGGCCCGAACCCAAGAATCGCAGGCCGAAGACCGGCAGCCGCGGGAAACGGGAGAAACCGGCCGCGGCGGGCGGGGCCAGGGACGGCCCGCCGGCCGGGTTCAGCTTCACCCCCGAAGGCGAGCGCGACGGCCCGGACGGCGGGTACCGCAGCTGGCGGCTGCGCACCCCCGGCGGCGGGCAGGACCTGATCGTGGAACTCCACCCCCTCACCACCGAGGGGTGTGATCACCGGTTCGAGGCCAGCGGGCACGACCCGGGGGTGAAGCTGCGGCACCTGGCCCAGATCCGGCACGCCACGTGCACCAGCCCGGTCTGCCGCCGGCCGGCCCGGCAATGCGACTTCGAGCACAACATCGCGTACGAGGCGGGCGGAAGGACGTGCTTGTGTAATGGGGGTCCAAAGTGCCGGCATGATCACCGGGTCAAGCAGCAGCCCGGCTGGAACGTCGACCAGCTGCCCGACGGGACATTCCGGTGGACCACGCCCTCCGGGCGGAGCTACATCACCGAACCCACCAGGTACCCGATCTAACGTGAGTCGTTGATTAGCCTGAACGGGGGTCACTGTCGGGGAAATGGCGGCAGCTGTCTTCGGCCGGGAGAACTGTCCACATAGTGAACACATTTGCGTCCGCTGGGTGGACACGAGGATGATGGGGGGCATGCCTTCCAGCTCCGATACGTACTTGCACGGACATCACGACAGCGTGCTCCGGTCGCACCGCTGGCGGACCGCGGAGAACTCGGCGGGGTACCTGCTGCCGCGGCTGCGGCCGGACGCGCGGGTGCTCGACGTGGGGTGCGGTCCCGGCACGATCACCGCGGACCTGGCCGCCCTGGTGCCGGACGGGGACGTGACCGGGATCGACGCGGCCGACGGGGTGGTGGCGGAGGCCCGGCAGGAGGCAGAGCGGCGGGGTCGGCGCAACGTCCGGTTCGAGACCGGGGACGTGTACCGGCTGGGCTATCCGGACGGGACGTTCGACGTGGTGCACGCGCACCAGGTGCTGCAGCACCTGACCGATCCGGTGGCGGCGCTGCGGGAGATGCGGCGGGTGTGCCGTCCTGGCGGTCTTGTCGCGGCGCGGGACGGGGACTACGGCGGGTTCTTCTGGTTCCCGGCCGAGCCCGGGATGACCGAGTGGCAGTCGCTGTACCGGGCCGTGGCCCGGGCGATCGGCGGTGAGCCGGACGCCGGCCGGCACATGCGCGCCTGGGCCCGGCAGGCCGGGTTCACCTCGGTCCAGGCCACGGCCAGCGCCTGGTGCTACACCGGGCCCGAGGAGCGGGTCTGGTGGGGGAATTCGTGGGCCGAGCGGCTGACCGACTCCCCGTTCGGGGACCGGGCCGTCGAGCATGGCCTGGCCACGCGGGAGGACCTGGAGCGGCTGGCCGGAGCGTGGCGGCACTGGGCCGCCAGTGAGGACGCCTGGTTCGTGATCCCGCATGGGGAAATCCTGTGCGAGGTTCTGGCTTAGATGCCTTAGGGTCGGGGGCCATGGCCAAGGCGGTGTTGACTCCGCGGGCGGTAGATTTCCCCCGCTGGTACCAGGACGTGATCGCGAAGGCGGAACTGGCCGAGAACGGGCCGGCCCGCGGGTCGATGGTGATCAGGCCGGCCGGGTACGCGCTGTGGGAGCGGATCCAGCGCGAGCTCGACGACCGGATCAAGGCGGCGGGCGCCGAGAACGCGTACTTCCCGCTCCTGATCCCCGAGTCCTACCTGCGGCGCGAGGCCGAGCACGTGGAGGGGTTCAGCCCCGAGCTCGCGGTGGTCACCATCGGCGGCGGCAAGCAGCTGGAAGAGCCGCTGGTCGTCCGGCCGACCAGCGAGACCGTCATCGGCGAGTCGATGGCCCGGTGGATCGAGAGCTACCGCGACCTGCCGCTGCTGCTCAACCAGTGGGCCAACGTGGTGCGCTGGGAGCTGCGGCCCCGGCTGTTCCTGCGGACCACCGAGTTCCTCTGGCAGGAGGGGCACACGGCGCACGCCAGCGAGGCGGACGCCCGCGCCTACGCCCGCCGGATCCTGCACCATGTATACGAGGACGTACTGGTCAACGTGCTGGCCATGCCGGTCGTGCTGGGCCGCAAGACGGTACGGGAACGCTTCGCCGGGGCCACCTCGACGTACACGCTCGAGGCGATGATGGGCGACGGCAAGGCGCTCCAGATGGGGACCAGCCACGAGCTCGGGCAGAACTTCGCGCGTGCCTTCGGGATCGACTACCTGGCCGCCTCCGGGCGGCGCGAGCTGGCCTGGACCACCTCGTGGGGCATCACCACCCGGCTGATCGGCGGCCTGGTCATGGCGCACGGCGACGACCTCGGACTGCGGGTGCCGCCCCGGCTGGCTCCGGTGCAGGCGGTCGTGCTGGTGGTGAAGGAAGGCGAGGGCGTCGCCGCGGCCGCGGGCGAGCTGGCGGCCGCGCTGCGGGAGGCGGGTGTCCGGGCCAAGCTCGACGACCGGGTCGACCTGCCGTTCGGCCGCCGCGCCATCGACGCGGAGCTGAAGGGCTACCCGGTCCGGATCGAGGTCGGGCCGCGTGACGTCGCGGACGGCCGGGCCGTGCTGGTGCGCCGGGTGACCGGGGAGCGGACCGCGGTCCCGCTGGACAGCGTGACGCGCCTGGTCACGGCGGCGCTCGAGGCGGACCAGCAGAGGCTGTACGAGCAGGCGCTGGCGCGGCAGCGGGAGCGCACGGCGGACGTGACCTCGATCGCGGCCGCCATCGAGGCGGCCGGCGACGGCTGGGCCCGGCTGCCCTGGGCCGCGGTCGGCGGCGACGGCGAGGCCGAGCTGAACGCCCGCGGCATCACGGTGCGGTGCCTGGTGCGGGCCGACGGCGGCGTGCCCGGCGCGGAGGACGAGCCGGACCTCGTGGCCGTGGTCGGCCGCGCCTACTGAGCTGGGACGACGGCGAGGCCGGGGCGTGCACGGGGTTCACGCGTCGCGGCGGGTGACGAGGGCGGCGGCGATGGCCAGCGCGGCGGCGGGCCAGGCCAGCACGACCAGCAGGGACCAGGCGGGGGAGAACAGGTTCGTCGCCGGGTGCAGCGCGCTCACCTGCCGGGCCGCCTCCAGCAGCGTGAACCGGCCGATCCGGCCGCTCCACGGCGACGGCAGCAGGGCCACGATGCCGGGCACCAGGATCACCGCGATGGTGGCGGCGATGCCGCCCGCGGTGTGCCGGATGACCGCGCCGAGGGCCAGCCCGAGCAGCCCGCATACGCTCAGCAGCAGGCCGGCGCATAGCACCGCGCCGGGGACGCCGGGGTGCCCCAGCGACACGCCCTCGCCGTGACCGGCCAGGACCGCCTGGGCCAGGCCGAACGAGGCGAACGCGACCGCCTCGCCCACCACCAGCATGACCGCGGCGAGCACAGCCGCCTTGGCGGCCAGCACCGCACGGCGGCGCGGGGCCGCGGTGAACGTGACCCGGATCAGCCCGGTGCTGTACTCGCCGGTGAAGGCCAGCACGCCCAGGACGCTGACCGCGATCACCGCGTACTCCAGGCTGATGACCTCGGGCAGCAGCGGGTCGGGCGGCGGCGCCGACTTGTGCCCGGATATATGGGGAGCGCTGGAGAAGGCGAAGGCCACCAGGGCGCTGACCGCGACCGGGGTGACGACCGTAACCAGCAAGGCCCAGTAAGTCGAACGGACCGAACGGAGTTTGATCCACTCCGACGCCACTAGGTCGAGCGCCCGGGTGGCAAGGGAGGGGGCGCTCACGACAGCCCCGCCCGGTAGTCCGTGCTCTCGCCGGTGATGTCCAGGTACACGTCCTCCAGGGAAGCCTGCCTGGGTATCAGGGCGTGCAGCGCGATGCCGTGGGCGGCCGCGAGTTCGCCCGTGGCGGCCGCGTCCAGGCCGGTCACCGCCAGCGCGCCGTCCGGCTGCGGCGTGACGGTGCCGCCGCGGGCGGCGATCAGAGGGGCCAGTTCGGCCGAACGGGGCGCGCGCAGCAGCACGTCGTGACGAGCGCTGGAATCGATCAGCTCCTGGGTGGAGGTGTCGGCCAGGAGCCGGCCGCGGCCGATGATGACCAGGTGATCGGCGGTCTGCGCCATCTCGCTCATCAGGTGGCTGGAGACCAGGACGGTGCGCCCGGCGGCGGCCAGTTCCCGGAAGAACCCGCGGATCCAGTGGATGCCCTCCGGGTCCAGGCCGTTGACCGGTTCGTCGAACATCAGCACCGGCGGGTCGCCGAGCATGGCGGCGGCGATGCCGAGCCGCTGCTTCATGCCGAGCGAGAAACCGCCGGCCCGGCGCCCGGCCACTCCTTCGAGACCGGTCAGCCGGAGGACCTCTTCGACCCGTGGCTGGGCGATGCCGTTGGTCCTGGCGACCGACCACAGGTGGGCCCGGGCGGTCCGGCCGGCGTGCAGGGCGGTCGCGTCCAGCAGCGAGCCGACCTCGCGCAGCGGCCGGATCAGGCCGTCGTAGCGGCGGCCGCCGACCAGGGCCCGGCCGGAGGTCGGCGCGTCCAGGCCGAGGATGATGCGCATGGTGGTGGACTTGCCCGCGCCGTTCGGTCCGAGGAAGCCGGTGACCCGGCCGGGGCGGACGGTGAAGCTCAGGTCGTCGACCGCGGTCACCGCGCCGAAGCGCTTGCTGAGCTGATCGACCTCGATCGTGCCCGCGGTCATGCCGGGGTCTGCTTGAAGTACGCGCTGGAGTCCCGGCGCCACAGGAAGACGACGGCGGTGAGCCCGACCAGCCAGACGAACACCGTCCAGAGCCGGGCGCCGATGGCTATCGGGCTGGTGAGCCCGACCAGGGTGTCCACCGTGGACAAGGCGAACAGCACGGTCCCGGTGATCCGGGCCCAGCCGCGGCCGCGCCGGCACGCGCGGGCCAGGACGATCCAGACCACGGCGGCGATCACTCCCCCGGCGACGAACCCGATGATCAGCACGTGCTGGGTCGAGTTGATCTGGCTGGCGGTCATGTTCGGGGAGCGCTTGGCGATCGCGGTCTTGGTGGCGCCGACCGTGATGATGTCGATGATGATGCCGAGCAGGCTGGTGGCGGCGCCCGCGTACATGGCCTTGACGGCGGTGAGCACGGAGGCGGGGGCGGGCAGGCGCTGGGTTTCCGGCAGCTCGGTCTCGCGGCCAGGGTAGGGCTGGTACATGGTGATCTCCTTCTCTTCTTTATCAGAGCCAGATACGGCGCAACTGGACGTCGAGGGACTCGACGGAGACCGCCCGGGTGGTCAGCACGACGAACGTGCGGCGGTCGCGGATGCGGGTGCGGAGAAAGGCGACGGCGTCGAACCCGCCCCCGCCGATGACGGCGGTGCCGCCGTCCAGGAACAGGCCGAGGCCGATCCGGGCGCCGCCGCCCCGGTCCGCTTCGGTCTGCGGGGTGAGCGCCTCGCGGGTCAGGGCCGCGGGCAGCAGCGACGGCCAGCCGGTGCCCAGGCGCACCAGAGCAGCCCCGGTGGACCAGAGCCCGGCAGTGGCCTGGAGGGTGGGGACCTGGGCCGGGTAGGGCTCGAGGGCACCGCGGAGGGTGACCGTGTAGCCGGTGACGGCACCGGGGTTTATGTCGCCGGCCCGGGCCGGGAACCGTGAATCGTGCAGGCCCAGGGGGCCGAGGACCAGGCGGGTGGCGGCGTCGGCGTACGGCATCCCGGTCACGTCGGCGATCAGCTGGCCGAGCACGCCGTACCCGCCGTTGCTCGGCCAGAGGGTCCCGCGCGGCCCGTCGCAGGCGATCACCGGGCCCATGAGATCGGCTAGGTCAGGGACGACATCGGCGTAGACCTCGGTGGGGCTGTCGACGCCGCCGGTGTGGCTGAGCACTTCCCTGACCGTGACCGTGTCGCCGGCCAGGCGGACCGTGCGCAGCTTCTCGTTGGCCGGGGCGTCCAGGTCCAGGCGGCCCTCGGCGGCCAGCCGGAGCACCGCGACCAGGGTGACCAGCCCGGTGACGCCGGGCGCCGGGAACCGGTGGGATGGCTGGAGGGGCTGGGGATCTTCGAGGTTGGCGTGGCCGGCGGCGACCACCCAGGGGGGCTGGCCCGGCTCGCCGCCGGCTAGCAGCACGGCGGGCAGGCCCAGCTCGGCGCAGGCGGCCGTGGCCATGGCGGCGATGCCGTCCGGGGGTTTCCCGGCGGCGCGGACCGGGGGCGGTTCCTTGGCCCGGGGGTCGGTGATCCGCTCGGCCAGGGGGAAGCCGCGCAGCCCGATCAGCCGGTGCGGCGGCTCCGTGGTGACCACGGCGACGTATCGCACGTGGGCCAGCTGCACCAGCGCCTCGAACGGCGCCTGCTGGATCACGGTCAGCTCGGCCCGCAGCTCGGCGGCGTTCGTGGTGAGCGTCTCGATCAGGCTGGCCGGCGGGATGGCGGCTAGGAAGACGTCGTCGAAGTGCTGCCTGAGCTCGTCGTCGCCGGGCGGCGTCCACCCCGGCTCCCCGGCGTCACGGAACCGCTCGATGATCCACTGGACATGGGCCAGGGCCGGGTTGCCGGCCGCGCAGGCCTGCTTGAGCGCGGCCCAGCTGGGCAGGCCGTGCTCACGGGCGATGGCGGCCTGGGCGTCGTGCAGGGTGGCGAACTCCCCCGCGGCCAGGCGGCGCTTGGCCTCGAGCTTGACGTGCCGCAGGCTAGGGCGGCCAGGGATGGAACGCGGTGTTTCGCCGGGCATGGCAGTCCTTCCCTACGCCCGGGGGTCCGCTGGCTCGGGCAGGAAAGACACGCCACTGATCGAGGTAAAGCAACCGGTGAGCTTGCAGCTCTGCCTGCGGACCCAGGGGCGGCCGGAACCACCCAAAGCCGATGATACTCCTCCGTCGCGGCGGCCGGCCCACATCAGAGTGACGACCGTGGGTTACGTGACTGTTGCTGTTGGTGATCTAACATGGTCACCATGGGGGCACCTCGGGCGAGGTCAATGTCGGACCAGGTGACGAAGAGCGGGTCCGCGGCGACCGTGCTCGACTTCGCCGTGGGCCAGATCCTGCGAGACGACGCCGCGCTCGACGCGCTGCCCGCTGTGCTGGCCCGGCTGGTGGACGCGTTCGGCCTGCGGGCCGCGCTGGCGTTTCAGCCGGCCAGAGCGGGCCAGCCGCGCGCGGCGGGCCAGCCGGGTCAGCCGCCCGCGGTGCTGGCGATGTACCCGCGGGACTCGGTCGACGAGGCGCTGCTGGCCAGGATCGGCACGCTGGCCCTAGCGCGCCAGGACATCGTGACCACGGCGACGGACGCGCCGGGCAGCGTGCTGCTGGCCCGCTCGGTCCCGGTCGGCGGGCAGTGCCTGTGCGCCCTGGCCCTGATCGGCGACGTGCCGCAGTGGGACGACGAGGTGCGGGCCACCGCGCACGCGGTGGTGGCCATCGTGTCCACCCAGATCCGGCACGCCAAGGACATGGCCGGCGTCGAGCGCTCGCACGCGGCGCTGGCCGGCCAGACCGAACGGCTCAACTGCCTGATCGCCTCGGCCATCCCGGGGGTGCTGATCACCGACGAGCAGGGCACGGTGACCAACGCCAGCGAGAGCTTCGGCGAGATGTTCGGCCTGGCCGAGCCGTCCCGGCTGGCCGGCACGCCCGCGGTCGCGGTCATGCACCGCATCGGGCCGGTGTTCGCCAACCCGGCCCGGTTCACCCGGCGGATCGCGGCGGTCGCCCGCGCCCGGCAGCCGCTGACCGGGGAGCAGGCCCAGGCCGCCGACGGCCGCACCATCGAGGGTGACTACTGGCCGGTGCTCGTCGGCGGCGTGCATCGCGGCGACATCTGGCTGGCCTGGGACATGTCGGAGCGCCGGGAGCTCGACCGGCAGCACCTGGAGACGCAGCGCCAGCTCACCGAGCAGAACGAACGGCTGCGCAGGCTCGACGAGACCAGGAACCAGTTCCTGGCCATCGTGTCGCACGAGCTGCGCACCCCGCTGACCTCGATCGTCTCGTTCACCGAGCTGATCAGGAGCGAGGCCGAAGGGCTCACCCCCGAGGGCATCCGCTTCCTGGACATCATCGAGCGCAACGCCGACCGGCTGCACCGGCTGGTCGGCGACCTGCTCATGCTGGACCGGCTCGAGGCCGGCGCGCTGCCGCTGGACACGGCCCCGGTCTCGGTGCCCGACCTCGTCCTGGAGGCGATCAGGTCGGCGTCGCCGGGCGCGGCCAAGCAGGGCGTCGGCATCGACTTCACGGCCGGGACCGGGCCGGACATCCCGGGCGACCAGCGGCGGCTGATGCAGGTGCTTGACAACCTGATCGCGAACGCGGTCAAGTTCTCGCACCGGAACCAGCGGGTGCACGTCACCGTGGACTACGACGACAGCCAGTGGCGGGTCGACGTGTCCGACCACGGCATCGGCATCCCGGAGGCGGAGGCGGGGCAGTTGTTCACCCGGTTCGTCCGCGCGTCCAACGCGCGCACCGCCGGGCTGCCGGGCACCGGCCTGGGCCTGTCGATCGTCAAGGTGCTGACCGAGATGCACGGCGGCCACGTGGAAGTGGCGAGCACGCTCGGCCAGGGCAGCACGTTCACCGTTTACCTACCGGGTCCGGCGGAGCCAGTGTGAGGGGCAGAGCGTGAAGGCACGCGTCCTGGTGATCGAGGACGACCAGGACATCTCCCTGGGCATCCGCACCGTACTGAGCAGGCAGGGCTTGGACGTGTCCGGCTCGCCCGACGGCCGGGAGGGCCTGCGCGCCTTCCACTCCGACCGGCCGGACCTGGTGGTGCTCGACATCGGGCTGCCGTCGATGGACGGCTGGGCGGTCCTGGAACGCATCCGCGACCTGAGCGACGTGCCCGTCCTCATCCTGACCGCGCACGGGAACGAGGGCGACAAGGTCCGGGGGCTGCACGGCGGGGCCGATGACTACCTGACCAAGCCGTTCGGCAACCGCGAGCTGGCTGCCCGGGTCGAGGCCCTGCTCCGGCGGCCCCGGTCCGGGCAGCCAGCCCCCGAGGTGTACGACGACGGCCGGGTGCGGGTCAGCCTGGAGCTGCGCGAGGTCAGCGTGGGCGGCACCACGGTCGGGCTGACCCCGACCGAGTTCCGGCTGCTGACCGCGCTGGTCCGGCACCCGGGGCAGACCCTGTCCCCGGAACAGCTGCTCGAGCTGGCCTGGAACGACCCGCTGGGGGTCGGGCCCGACCGGGTGAAGTTCGGCATCATGCGGCTGCGCCGCAAGCTCGGCCAGAACCCCGGCGAGCCGGGCGCCTCGATCGAAGCGGTCCGCGGCTTCGGCTACCGCTACGTCCCCCCCGGATAACACGCGTCAGGGGCGGGCAAGCTCGGGGCGGGGCCGAGTGTCCGGATTATCCGCAACTGTACTGCTACCGGGCCGCAACGGGATGAAGCAGGCATTTCAGGCATATTATGCCCGTGAACATAGGAAAGCACCGGGTCCCGCGGAGACGCCGGCCCGCGAGCCAAAGAGGCGCGTCGGCGACTGGACTCCCCTCGTTCCCACAGACCCACCCCAGGGGCGACGAAGGAGCGACGAGGGAAGGAGCCGACTGCGAGCGCCCCGGAGGCGAGTGGGACAACAGAGCCATCCCGAGGATCCTGGTGGTGGAGGACGATCCGGAGGCGGCCCTGTTCGCCGTGCACGTGCTGACTACGCGGGGGCAGTTCGAGGTCGTCCACACCGCGGACCCGGCGGAGGCGCTCCGGCTGGCCACCGACGAGCACTGGGACCTGCTGCTGACCGATCTGGAGATGCCGGGCATGACCGGGCTGGAACTGCTGGCCGCGCTGCGCCAGGTGGCGCCGGCGCTGCCGGTCGTGGTGACCAGCGCGCACGTGCTGGACGGGACGCTGGCCGCGGTGCTCGGCCACGCGGACGAGTACCTGGAGAAGCCGCTGCGGGTGGACAAGCTCATCGCGACCGTGACCGCCCTGATCGGGCCGGGGCGCAGGCCGGCTAGCGGGAGTGCGGGGCTTTAGGCGGACAGACCGGGCACGATAACCTGCCGACGTGGCGAAAGAAAACATACGGGACGCTGGTGTAGTGGTAACCGCCGCTGGCTCGGGCATCGGGCGGGCGCTGGCCCGCGGGCTGGCCGCGGCGGGCGCCCGGGTGGTGGTCAACGACCTGGACACCGAGGCGGCGGTGGCGGTGGCGCAGGAGATCGGCGGGTACCCGGCGCCGGGCGACATGGGCACCGAGAAGGGCGTGCGCGAGCTCATCGGCGCCGCCCGCGAGTACCTGAACGAGATCGACATCTACTGCTCCAACGCCGGCATCGGCGGCGGCACCAGCCCGGTCGACACCCCGGACGTGGCCTGGCAGCAGACCTGGGAGGTCAACGTGATGGCCCACGTCCGGGCCACCAGGGAACTGCTCCCGGTCTGGCTGGAGCGCGGGCACGGGACCATGGTCATCACCGCGTCCGCCGCCGGGCTGCTCACCATGCTGGGCGCGGCGCCCTACTCGGTGACCAAGCACGCGGCCGAGAGCTACGCCGAGTGGCTCGCCGCGACCTACGGGCACCGCGGCCTGACCGTGCACTGCATCTGCCCGCAAGGCGTGCGGACGAACATGCTGGCCAGCTCGGGCCGGGCCGGGCAGGTAGTCCTGGCCGACGCCGCGATCGAGCCGGAGCAGGTGGCCGACGCGCTGCTGGCGGGGATGGCGGCCGGCCAGTTCCTGATCCTGCCGCACCCGGAGGTCCGCGGATACTACCAGGGCCGGGCCGCTGACACGGACAAGTGGCTGCGCGCGATGAACCGGATGCAGCAGCGGATCGAAGAAGTGGAACGGGAGATCACCCAGTGAGGGCGTGGCAGGTCACCGAGCTGGCCGAGGGCGACACGGTAGGCCGGATTGTCTTCACCCCCTGATAGCGTCGGGGTCGACTTCTTCGCACGCGGCGGGCTGCCGGTACCAGTCGTGAGCGTGGAAGAGGCAGTGGGGCTCGCGGCATCCTCGTTCGGCATGAATGTCCGGGCTTTTCCGCTGGGCAGTCAGCAAGATTGCAACTTCCTGCTGACGGGGGACGGCGGGCCGGCGGGCGTCCTGAAGATCGCGAATCCGGCGTTCAGCCGGACCGAGATCGAGGCGCAGGACGCCGCGGCGGAACTGGTGGCGGCCGAGGGATTGCGGGCCGGGACGGTGACGCACGGGCCGGTTGTGGTGCCGGTGGCTGGTGGGGGTGGGCCGGCGGGGGAAAATACTGCGATTGTGCGGGTGCTGCGGTATCTGCCCGGGGGGACGCTGACCGGGGGCGGTTACCTGGCGCCGCGGGTGGTGGCGGAGCTCGGGGCGGTGGCCGGGCGGGTGAGCCGGGCGCTGCGCGGGTTCGGCCATCCGGGGCTCGACCGGGTGCTGCAGTGGGACCTGCGGCACGCCGACCGGGTGGTCGGGGTGCTGGCCGAGCACGTGCGGGACGCGGGGCTGCGGGGACGGGTGACCGCGGCGGCGGAGGCGGCCTGGCGCCGGGTCGAGCCGCTGGCCGGGGAGCTGCCGTGGCAGGCGGTGCACGGGGACGTGACCGACGACAACGTGGTCTGTTCGACCGCTGATGGGCTCCGCAGGCCGGACGGGGTGATCGATTTCGGCGACCTGACCAGCTCGTGGGCGGTGGGCGAGCTCGCGGTCGCGATCACGTCGGTGCTGCGGCACGCCGGGGCCGAGCCGTGCTCGGTGCTGCCCGCGGTGCGCGCGTTCGGCGCGGTGCGGCCGCTGTTGGCCGCGGAGGCGGAAGTGCTATGGCCGCTGGTGCTGATGCGGGCCGCGGTGCTGGTGGTCAGCGGCGAGCAGCAGGCCGCCCTGGACGGCGGGAACGAGGACGGCGGGAACGAGTACGTGAACGGGGCGCTCGAACACGAGCGGGCCTGTTTCGAGGCCGCGGTCAGCGTGCCGGCTGAGGTCATGACCACATTGATAACGAACGAGGCCGGTTTCCCGCGGTCGCGGCCACGGCTTGCGGCTCGGGCGCCGCGCGTGGACCTGGGGCGCTGCGTGGTGCTTGACCTGTCCGTGCCGTCGGACGCGGTGGACGAAGGGGCCTGGCTCGAGCCCGATCTGGCCGGGCGGCTGGCGCTGGCCCTGCTCGACGGTGGGGCGCTGGACGCGGGGGCGGACGCGGTGGTCACGCGGTACGGAGAGGTGCGGCTGGACGCGTCGCGGGTGCTCGCCGAGGTCTCCCCCGCCACCGTGGCGACCGGGATCGACCTGTGGCTGGCCCGGCCTTCGGAGTGGACGCCGCCCGAGGTGAGTGACGGGCTGGAGCTGACGGTGTCGGGGGTCTCTCCGGTTCATGTGGGGCTGCGGGTAGCGGGGGCGCCGGACGTGCCGCCGCTGGTGCGGCCGGAGTACGCGGCCGGGTGGCTGGCGCTGACGGCGGATCCGGGGCCGCTGCTGGGGCTAGCTCCGGCGGTTCCTTTGACCGACGGGAATCTGCTGGCGCGGCGGTCGGCGGCGTTCGCCGGCGTGCAGGAGCATTACTACGCGGACCCGCCGCGGATCGAGCGGGGCTGGCGGCAGCACCTGGCCGGCCTCGACGGGCGGGTCTACCTGGACATGGTCAACAACGTGAGCGTGCTCGGGCACGCGCACCCGCGGCTCGAGGCGGCGGTGGCGCGGCAGTTGCGGCGGCTGAACACGAACTCGCGGTTCCACTACGCCGCGGTGGCGGAGTTCGCCGAGCGGCTGGCCGGGCTGCTGCCGGAGCCGCTGGAGGTGGTGTTCCTGGTCAACTCGGGCTCGGAGGCGGTCGACCTGGCGCTGCGGCTGGCGTTCGTCACGACGCGACGGCAGGATGTGGTGGCGGTGCGCGAGGCCTACCACGGCTGGACGTACGCCTCGGACGCCGTGTCCACCTCTACCGCCGACAACCCGAGCGCGCTCGAGACCCGGCCGGGATGGGTTCATGCGGTGGACGCGCCGAATGCTTACCGGGGTCGTTACCGTGGGGTTGCGGCTTCGCGGTATGCCTTGGACGCGGTGCGACTTGTTGCGGGGCTATCGGCCGCTGGACGGGCGCCGGCGGCGTTCCTGGCCGAGCCGTACTACGGCAACGCGGGCGGCATGGCGCTCCCCGACGGTTACCTGGCCGCGGTCTACGCCGAGGTCAGGCGGCACGGCGGGCTGGCCATCGCGGACGAGATCCAGGTCGGCTACGGCCGCCTGGGCCGCTGGTTCTGGGGGTTCGAGCAGCAGGGCGTGGTGCCGGACGTGGTCACGGTGGCCAAGGCCATGGGCAACGGCTACCCGCTGGGCGCGGTCATCACCTCGCGGTCGATCGCTTCCGCGTATCGCGACGCCGGGTACTTCTTCTCTTCGACGGGCGGCAGCCCGGTCGCCTGCGCGGTCGGGCTGACCGTGCTGGACGTGATCGAGGAGGAAGGGCTGCAGGCTAATGCTCTGGCGGTTGGTTCTCATCTTCGCGGCCGGCTGGAGGAGCTGGCCGGGCGGCATCCGCTGATCGGGGCGGTGCACGGGGACGGGCTGTATCTGGGAGCTGAGTTCGTCCGGGACCGGGGGACGCTGGAGCCGGCCGCGGCGGAGACCATGGCCATCTGCGACCGGCTGCTCGAGCTCGGCGTGGTCATGCAGCCGACCAGCGACCGGATGTGCGTGCTCAAGATCAAGCCGCCGTTGTGCCTGGACGTCGCGGGCGCGGACTTCTTCGCCGATTCCTTGGACCGGGTGCTGACCGAGGGCTGGTGACGGCCTTCGGCTAGGACGCGCCCCCCGGCCAGGCGGTGGAGGGGTAGGTATACGACGTGCTGGTGCCGTTCCTGGTCTCGGTCATCTGGGTGAACTTGCCGTTCACCGGGTCCGACAGGGTGATCGTGGTGGTGACCTGCTTGACCGGCCCCTGAGCGCAGTTCGGGTTGCAGCTCTCGATGCCCGAGGTGCCGGTGCCGCTGGCGCCGGTGGCGGTCCACGACGACCAGGTGATCTTGGTGACGATGTTGGACGCGTCGCCGCTGTAGTCGATCTGGGTCGGCTGGGTACCGGTGTAGCTGCCCGCGGTCAGGGTCGGCACGGCCGAGGACGAGCTGGCCGGGGTGCTCGCGGGCGTGCTGGCCGGGGTGGACGCCGGGGTGCTGCTCGCGGGCGCGCTGCTCGCGGGCGAGCTGGCCGGGGAGGTGACGGGGGCGGTGCTGGCGGGGCTGCTGCTTGTGCTCTGGGCGGGCTGGGTGGCGGGGGCCGTGCTGGCGGAGCTGCTCGTGCCGGTGGCGGGGGCGTTCGGGGTGTGGTGCCCGTTGGCCAGCGCGAGGCCGAGGGCGGTGCCGCCGGCCGCCAGCACGAAGGCCAGGATGAGCACGATGGGAATCAGGGCGCCGCGGCGGCGGCCCGGGCGCGGGCCTTCGCCGGTGGGCGGCGGGTAGCCCGCGGCCCCTGTCCGGGGTGCTTGGTATGCCGCCTGGGGTACGGCCGTGGCGGCGGGGTGCCAGTTCTGGGCGAGGATGGTCTGGGTGGCGTTGTCCAGGGCGGTGGCAGATGCGCCGGTGGAGACCGAGCCGCGGGTCAGCTGGGCCAGCAGCTGCGGCGCCGTCGGCCGGTTCTGCGGCTCCTTGGCCAGGGCCGCCTCGACCATCGGGCGCAGCCCGGGCGGCACCGCCCTGATGTCCGCGGCTTCGTGCATGATCCGGTACAGCATGACCTCGGACGTGCCGCTGCCGAACGGGGACTGGCCGCCGGCCGCGAAGGCCACCGTCACCGCCCAGGTGAAGATGTCCGCCGCCGTCCCGGCCCGGCCGGTGATCTGCTCGGGCGCTATGTACCCGGCCGAGCCGACGGTGATGCCGGTCCTGGTCAGGCTGCTCGTGTCCAGCGCCTGGGCGATGCCGAAGTCGATCACCTTCGGGCCGGTCGCGGTGAGCAGCACGTTGGAGGGCTTGAGGTCGCGGTGCACGATCCCGGCCGCATGGATCGCCGCCAGCGCCTCGGCCAGCCCGGTGGCCAGGCCGTACAGGGTCTGCGGGTCGAGCGGGCCGCGTTCGTTGACGTACTCGGACAAGGAGGGGCCGTCGGCGTACTCGGTGACCAGGAACGGTGTCGGCGCCTCCGTGTCGGCCTCGATGACCCGGACCGTGCACACGCCCCTGACCCGGGTCAGGGCGGCCACCTCGCGGCCGAACCGGGCGCGGAACTCCGGGTTATCGGACAGTTCCGGGCGCAGGAGCTTGATCGCGACCGGGTGGCCGTCCGGAGTTTCGCCCAGGTAGACGACGCCCATCCCGCCCGCGCCGAGCCGGGCGGTCAGGCGGTACCGGCCGACCTGGGCCGGATCTGTCTGCTGCAGCGGCGAGCGTGCCACCAGACCCCCTTTCGCGACCCCTGAATGGTAGCCGCTGCCGGGACCAGATGCCCTAAGCGCCGGATGAGGCCGAGGGCCAGGGCGATCGCGACCAGGTAACCTGCCGTCGCCACCAGCAGCGGTACGTGCAGGCTGAGCGAGTGCCCGTGGCCGAGCAGGGAGCCGAGGACGGCCACGCCGAGCGCGCCGCCGCACTGCCGGGCGGCGTTCAGGACGCCGCCGACCATGCCGGCGTGCTCGGGACCGGCCGCGCCGACCACCGCCGCGGTCATGGCGGGCATGGCCAGCGAGACCAGGCCGAGCAGGATCGAGCCGGCCAGGACCAGGGTTATTGACGTTTTCGGTCCGGCGGTGGCGAGCAGGGCGGTGCCCGCGGCCGCGAGCGTGAGCCCGGCCAGCATCGGGATCCTGGGCCCGAGGTGCGCGGTCAGCCGGCCGCTGGCCAGCGAGCCGAGGCCGACGGTAACGCTCATCGGCAGCAGCAGGAGCCCGGTGACCAGGACGGATTCATGCCGCATGGTCTGCAGGTAGAGCGACAGGCAGAGCAGGCTTCCGTACAGGACCAGGTTGAAGATCACGCCGACGCCGGTGGCGCCGCTGAGGTTCTTGTTCTTGAAGAGTTCTAGCGGGAGGACTGGGTTCGGGTGATGACGTTCGGTTCTGGTGAACGCCCAGGCGGCCAGCAGGCCGGCGGCGAGGAGAGCGCCGGGCAGCGGGGTCAGCCAGCCCTGGTCGCCCGCGACGATGAAGCTGGCGGTGAACCCGGTCAGCATGGTCACCCCGAGCAGCAGGCCGGGAACGTCGGTCCGCCGCTCCGGGTGCTTCGGCGACTCGTCCGCGAAGCGCCACAGCAGGGCCACCGTCAGCAGGCAGATCGGCACGTTGACCAGGAAAATCGAGCGCCAGCCGACCGCGGCGACCAGGGCGCCACCGGCCACCGGGCCGAGCGCCACCCCGGCCGAGCCCATCGCGCCCCACACGCCGAGCGCCCGGGCCCGTTCTTTCTGGTCAGGGAACTGATGCACAAGCAGGGCCAGCGAGCAGGGCAGCAGCGCGCTCGCGCCCAGGCCCTGGACGGCCCGCGCGGCGACAAGCACGCCCAGGGTCGGGGCAGCCGCGCAGGCGGCCGAGCCGGCGGCGAACACGGCCAGGCCGACGGTGAAGACCTTGCGCGCGCCGACCCGGTCCGCGGTCGCGCCCGCGGTGAGCATGATCGAGGCCAGCGCCAGCGTGTACGCGTCGACGACCCACTGCAGCCCGGCCAGCGAGCCGCCGAGCTCGCGCTGGATGGCCGGCAGCGCCACGTTCACGATCGTGACGTCCAGCTGGATGACGAAGAAGCCCAGGCAGACGGAGAGCAACGCCGCGGCCCGCCGCTCGCGCTGAGGTGCGGGTTCCCGGTTCTCCTGGAGACTTTGTCGTTCCCAGAGATTGCTGTGCATACTTCCACCCTGCCCCCGGGACCTTCAAACTCACGCCGAAGCGACCGGTTCCCGCTGATTAGGAAAACCTTTTCCGTGCTTTCCGCGCTTTCCGTGCTTTTCGTAACCGGGGCCTGGAGCCGGATGGGCCGGGTGGCTTCGCTAACAGCACCGGTGGCACATCGGGTCACATAGAGGTGCACCGATGGCACACTGGTGTCGTTGCCAGGGGGCCGTGGGAGCCGGACTGGGTGACGGGTTGGGACTGTGGGGCTAGTGGTGCAGCTAGCGGAGGATCTTCTGCAGGTAGACGCGGCGGTAGCCGTCTTCGGTGCGGCGGGCGGTCTCGCGGTAGCCGAGGCGAGCGTAGATGGCCTGGTTCTCGGTCATGACCTCGTTGGTGTACAGGTCGAGCCGGTCCAGGCCGCGCTGCCTGGCCTGCCGTTCGGCGAACTCCATCAGGCGGCGGCCGAGGCCGGTGCCCTGGGCGGACGGGTGCACCGCGACGTTCGCGACGTGCAGGCTGCCGCCCGGCTTGGTGACACTGAGCTCGATTAGGCCGGCCACCGGGTCCCCGGTTACCCAGAGGCGGCCGGACTCCACCTCGGCGGCGTAGCCGGCCAGCATCGGGGCGGGCGGGCGGTCCATCCGGTCCAGGTACCTGGCGTAGGCGGCGCGGACCACCTCCCGGACGGCGGGCAGGTCGGCCGGGGTGGCCAGGCGCACGGATCCGATGGCCCCGGACTCTGGAACTCCCATGGCACGGGACTCTAGAACGCCATGGCCGTGGGCACTTCGATGACCAGGCCGGTGGCCGCCGGGGTGTCCGCGCCGAGCAGGGACGCGACCAGGTCGGCGACCTGGGTCGCGCTGCCGAAGCGGCGCAGCGCGATCGTCTCGGTCACGTCGGCCCGGTGCTGCTCGGGCACCAGGATGCCCGCGTCGCGGATCCAGCCGCCGGGTCCCGGGATGACCGCGTTGACGCTGATCCCGAACTGGCGGGCCTGGGCGGCCAGCGTCCGGGTGAATCCGGCCACCCCCGGGCGCACCAGCGTGTCGTGCCCGTCCAGGCTGTGGTCGTACTCGCCGCAGACCGAGGTCACCGTGACGATCCGGCCCGCCCGCCGTTTCGTCATGGCGAACACCGCGGTCAGGCACAGGTGGAACACGCCGTGCGGGCTGGTGTCGATGAGCGTGCGCCATTCGGCTTCGGCTACCAGCGTCAGCGGGCGTTCCCTGGTCAGGCCGGCGCAGCAGACCACCGCCTGGACCGGGCCGAGTTCCCCCTCGGTGAGCTGGTACCACGAGCTGACCTCGGCGGCGTCGGTCAGGTCCACGTCGGTGCCGGTCACCCGGACGCCGAGTTCCCAGGCTTCCTTCTCCACCTCGCGGGCCGCCGGGCCGTCATCGATGTAGCTGAAGGCGATGTCCCAGCCGTCCGCGGCCAGCCGCCGCACGGTGGCCGCGCCGATACCGCGCGAGCCGCTGCTCACGATGGCCACGCGGCCCGATCCGATCCGGCCGGCTCGCTCGCTCACCCCTGGCTCCTGCTCCCTCTCCCGCCCGGACACCGATTCCCCTGTAATTCCTGGCATCGTAACGGTCGTGACGGCCCGAAGATTAACAGGGGGTGAATAACAGGTTGCGGCGCGTCGTCCACGCTGTTTTCCCAGCTGAGCCCGGGGCTGATGGCTTAGCCTGATCCGCGTGGAAATGCTGCGCATCGGAACCCTGGGCACCTCGCGTATCTCCCAGGCCGCCCTGATCGACCCGGCCGCGAGCGTGCCGCCGGTGACGATAGCCGCGGTGGCGGCGCGAGACGCCGCCCGGGCGGAGTACTTCGCGCTGCGGCACGGCATCCCGAAGGCCTACGGGTCCTACCAGGAACTGCTGGACGACCCCGAGATCGACGCCGTCTACAACCCGCTGCCGAACTCGCAGCACGGGCCGTGGACGCTGCGGGCCATCGCGGCCGGGAAGCACGTGCTGTGCGAGAAGCCGTTCACGCAGAACGCGGACGAGGCCGCGCAGGTGGTCCAGGCGGCCGAGGACTCCGGGCTGGTCGTGATGGAGGCGATGCACTACCGCTACCACCCGCTGATCACCCGGCTGCGCGAGGTCGTGGCCGAGCTCGGCGCGGTCAGGCACGTGCAGTGCTGGACCAGCTTCGCCATCGCCGACCCCGACGACATCAGGTACGACTTCGCGCTGGGCGGCGGCGCGCTGATGGACGGCGGCTGCTACGCGCTCGACGTCTTGCGGCTGATGGGAGGGGACGAGCCGACGGTGACGGCGGCGCTGGCCGACCCGGTCACGGAGGAGGCGGGCGGGGCGGCGACGGACCGTTCGGTGGCCGCCCGGCTGGCCTTCCCCGGCGGGGCCACGGGCTGGTTCGAGTCGACCTTCACCCGGGACGGCGACTTCCGGGCCGACCTGCACGTGATCTGCGAGGACGGGGTGGCACACCTGGACAACTTCATCTTCGCCTGGCAGGGCCGGCTGACGGCGACCCGGGAGGGGACGGTGCTGGCCGACGAGACCGGCGGGGGCGAGACGAGCTACGTGCACCAGCTGCGGGCGTTCGCGGCCGCGATCGGCGGCGGCGACCCGGTGCCGACCTCGGCGGCGCACGCCGCGGTGACGATGCGGCTGATCGACGACGCCTACCGCGCGGCCGGCCTGGCGGTGCGGCCGACGGACACGCGCGCATGACCACGGCCGACGCGGGGACGCTGGCGGCGCGGTTCGCGGCCGACCTGATCAGGTTCGACACGACCAACCGGGGCGGCGGCGACGCGCGGGAACGGCCGGCCGCGGAGTACGTGGCGGAACGGCTGGCCGAGGCCGGGCTCGAGCCGGTGCTGCTGGAGTCCGCGCCGGGGCGGGCCAACGTGGTGGCGCGGGTCAGCGGGGACGGGACCGGAACAGAGGCCCTGCTGCTCCACGGGCACCTGGACGTGGTGCCCGCCGACCCGGCGGCGTGGACGGTGCACCCGTTCGCGGGGGAGATACGCGACGGCGTGCTGTGGGGCCGCGGCGCGGTCGACATGAAGAACACCGACGCGGTGCTGCTCGCGCTGGTCAGCCAGTGGGCGCACGAAGGCCGGCGGCCGGACCGCGATCTGGTGCTCGCGTTCACCGCGGACGAGGAGGACACCACCGAGTTCGGTGCGCGCTACCTGGTGGAACAGCACGCGGGGCTGTTCGCGGGCTGCACCGAGGCGGTCGGCGAGTCGGGCGCGTTCACCTTCCACGCCGGGCCGGGGCAGCGGCTCTACCCGATCGCCTCGGCCGAGCGGGGTACGGCCTGGCTGAAGCTGACCGCGCGGGGGCGGGCCGGGCACGGTTCCAAGCCGAACGACGCGAACGCGGTGACCCGGCTGGCCGAGGCGGTGGCCAGGATCGGCGCCTACCGGTGGCCGGTCCGGCTGATCCCGGTCGTACGCGCGGCGGTGGCAGCCATCGCCGCCGCGGCCGGGAATCCGCTGCCTGACGGGGTGCTCGACCAGGCCGCGGCCGGGGAGCTGACCGCGGACGAGCTGCTGGGGTTGCTCGGGCCGGGCCGGGCCCTGGTAGCCGCGACGGTGCGCAACAGCGCCAACCCGACCATGCTGGCGGCGGGCTACAAGCTCAACGTGATCCCGGGCGAGGCGTACGGGTATGTAGACGGCCGTGTCCTGCCTGGGACCGAGGACGAGTTCAGGGCCGTGCTCGACGAGCTCACCGGACCTGACGTGACCTGGGGGTACGCGCACGAGGAGATAGCGCTCGAGGCGCCGCTCGACGCCCCGCTGACGGACCGGATGGCGCGGGCGCTGCTGGCCGAGGACCCGGGCTCGGTCGTGGTGCCCTACTGCATGAGCGGCGGCACCGACGCCAAGCAGTTCTCCCGGCTCGGCCTGACCTGCTACGGCTTCACCCCGCTGGTGCTGCCCGAGGGCTACGACTACTACGCGATGTTCCACGGCACCGACGAGCGCATCCCGCTGTCCGCCCTCGAGGCCAGCGTCCGGATCATGGACAGGTTCCTGGCTCCCCTGAATGAGTGATCAGGAAATTTTCTGAGCTTTTTTGTCAGGTCGCTGCATCGCGCGGCGATTTGAGGGCATGGCTGCTGCTGTCTGAGATGGGCAGGAGGTAGTCGATGACCGTAGCTGAGATACCGTCCGGCACGCACGATACGGTCAGCTTGCTCGGCGGACGGTACCGGCTCGACGAGCGGATCAGCCTGGACGATCTCTCGGGTCCGTGCGGCTCCTCATGGGAGGCGCGCGGGCTTTCTTTGTGGAAGGCCACCGACGGGCTGCTCGGCCGGCCGGTCACGATCTACCTGCTGCCGCCAGGCATCCCGGTCCCCCGGGCCGTGGTCGACGCGGTCCAGTCGGCCGCCAAGGTGACCGACCCGCGCATCGCCACGGTCTACGACACCGACTTCAAGCCGCAGCGCCCCTACGTCGTGGCCGAGTGGGCGCCCGGAGCGCACCTGGAAGACCTGCTCCTGTCATCCGGGCTGCCGTCCCCGGCGCTGGCCGCGGCCATGATCGCCGACGCGGCGGACGCGATCGCGACCGCGCACCGGGCCGGGCGGCCGCACCTGCGGCTGACCCCGCGCACGCTGCGCTGGCACCCCAGCAGCGGCCTCAAGATCACCGGCCTCGGCCTGGACGCGGCCCTGTGTGGGCCAGCACCGTGCGGGCCAGCACCGTGCGGGCCAGCACCGTGCGGGCCGCTGGCCCCGGAGACCAACCCGCTGACCGCTGACACCATCGCGCTCGCCCGGAATCTCTACGCGCTGCTCACCGGGTACTGGCCCGGCGACGACACGAACGTCGCGCTGCCGCCCGCGCCCCGGCACAAGGGACAGGTGTGCACGCCGCGGCAGGTCCGCGCCGGGGTGCCCGCCGTGCTGGACGCCATCACCTACCGCGCCCTGCAGGGACAGGCCGCCGATGCCCCGCGGCGGCCACAGACGCCGGCCGGGCTCGCTATGGCGCTGAGCATGGTCCAGCGACCGTCCCGCCTGCTGGACGCGCCCGACGCGGACGAAGCGACTGACATCCCCGGCATCTTCGGGGTCTCGAGGATCTCCGGGTTCACGCCGATCCGGCTCGCCCGGCCCGCGCGGCACGCCCGGACCCGGACCACGCTGGTGCGCCCTGTTTAACCGGCGTCAGCCGGACGCGAGCAGGTAGCGAATTCGGTCCTGGCCCAAGGCGAGCAGGAGCGTGGGCAGGCGCGGCCCTTGGTCCTTCCCCACCAGCAACTGGTAGAGAAGGATGAACCAGACCCGCTGGGCGGCCTTGATCTCGGGGTCGGGCGGGGCGTCGAGGAGCAGGCCGCGCTGGAGCTTCGGGATCCCGTACACCAGGGTGGTGAGGCCGGGGAGGGACCAGTCGTCGCCCATACGTTCGGTCAAAATTTTGATCGCGTCGCGTTCGCGGTCCGTGAGGCCGGCCAGCCGGTCCAGGTCCGGCTCGCGGCGGACCACGGTCCGGTCGGCGGGGTCCATGTACCCGGTCACCCAGGCCTGCGCGCAGTCCAGCCGCGGCCGCACCTCGTCCAGCGTGGCGATCGGCTCGGGCACGGTCGCGTCGCGCAGGATGCGCAGGATCTGCGCCTCGTCGCCGGCCGTGATGTCGGCCACCGAGGCCAGCGTGCGGAACTGCAGCGGGCGCGGGGTGGCCGGCAGCAGTCCCTCGGCGGTGCCGGCCGCCCGGCCGTACGCCGCGACGGAGGCCGGCGCGGCGCTGCCGTCGGCGATCGCGGGGGTGAGCTTGTCCCACTCGTCGTAGGTCCGGCCGACCTCGGCGTTGAAGGCGATGGTGAAGGACTGCTCCGGGCGCCGCCGGGCGTAGAGCCAGCGGATCAGCTGGGGCTCGAGGATCTGCAGGGCGTCGGCCGGGGTGGGGGCGCCGCCGGCCGAGCTGCTCATCTTCGACGAGCCGCCGGCCGTGCCGACGAACGCGTACCCGAAGTGCAGCGGCATCTCGCCGCCGAAGATCTGCTGCACCAGCTCGCCGCCGACGGTGAAGCTGGACCCGGGCGAGGAATGGTCCACCCCGGCGGGCTCGAACGTCACCCGCTCGTAGGCCCAGCGCATCGGCCAGTCGACCTTCCAGACCAGCTTCCCGGCCACCTCGGCGATCGGGGTCGGCCCGTGCCGCCCGCCGCACCCGCAGGTGTAGGTGATCTCGGTGGTCGCGTCGTCGAAGCCGGTCACCGTGGTGTCGTCCGTGCCGCAAGACCCGCAGTACGGCTTGAACGGGTAGTAGCCGCGGGCGGACGCGGGCTGCGGGTCGTCCTCGTCGGGCTCGCTGCGCTTGGTCTGGTACCGGCCAAGCACCTCGCCGATGTCGGCCCGGCGCCGCATGGCCGCGATGATCTGCTCGGTGTAGGCGCCCGAGGTGTACATCTGAGTCTGGCTGATCTCGGTGACCAGGACGCCGAGCCGGGCCAGCGACGCGCGCAGCGGCTCCTTGAAGTGCTCGGCCCAGCTGGCGTGCTCCCCGCACGGGTCGGGAACGGCGGACAGCGGCCGGCCGATGTGCTCGGCGAAGGACGGGTCGAAGCCCGCCGGGACCCGCCGGTACCGGTCATAGTCGTCCCAGGACAGGATGTGGCGGCACGGCGCACCCTGCTTACGCACTTCGTCCGCGACGAAATGCGGGGTCATCAGCTCGCGCAGGTTCCCCAGGTGCACCGGCCCGGACGGGCTGATGCCCGACGCGCAGGTGGGCGCCTCGCCCGGATGCCTGCGCTCTCCTTCCGCGCGCACCTGGCCGGCCGTACGCGCTACCCAGTCTTCGGCCGCAGCCACGGGACAGGCCTCCATCGTCTTCGCACCGGCGTGTTGGTCGCAGGCATCAGCGTACAAGCACCACGAGCCGGCCCTCGATCAGGTCCCTAGCCTCGAACCGCGGGCCGAGGCCGTCGCCGAGCCAGGCGGTGAGGTACTCCATCCCCTCGCCGGTACTCAGCCCGGAGACCGGGATCACCCGGACGTCCTGGTTTCCGAAGGCCGCGTTCCCGGCGGCGACGGGGTGGGCGCCGCTGACGGGCTGGCCGGTGCTGACGGGCTGGCCGGTCGGGCAGACGCTCTGTACTATGTTCGTCCTCAAATGGGGGGAGATCCGCAACGGTGGCGGGGGAAGCGGGGGGAACCACGACGATGGAGCATTGCCGTTGTCCCGACCACGACGATGGAGCATTGTCGTGGTCAGGGGACCGGTCGAGCGCACCAGACGAGCACCAGGCGCACCATCGGAACCACCAGCCTCGACGCGCGGGACGCTACTCTGTTCCCCGGGATTCGAGGACGGCTAGGTCGCGTTCGGCGTAGAGACGGTGCTCCCATTCTTCGTTGAGGATGGCGCCGAGACAGCGCCGGACGGGGAAGCTCTCCGGCTCGGGGTAGCCGGGCTCGGTGACTGGCCGGGTCATTCCGGCCAGGCCATCGTCGGTCAGGTCGGCCAGGACCTGGCGCATGGTGGCCATCCGGTCGGCACGCAGCGCGAGGACCTGGTCCAGCGAGGGTCGGGCGGTCCGGTCGCGCGGGACGGTAGCCTCGTCGGGCATCCCGTCGTGCGGCAGGTCCAGCGGGTCCCAGGGCGAGGGCTCGCCCAGGATGGCGCGCTTGACCCAGGCGTCGGTGGCGAAGACCAGGTGGCGCAGGGTCTCGATGAAGGACCACTCGCCGTCGACGCGTTCGTGCAGCAGGTCCGGGTCGAGCCGGCGAGCGCGCGCCACGGTCTGCGGCCACAGCCGTTCCAGGATGTCCCACGCTTCGCGGTACCCGGCGGCGTCGGAGGGACGCATCCTGGCACGGTCCGGGTAGCGGCGGTCGAGTTCGGCCTCCACTAGCGGGGCGACGTCGACGCCGTTGACCAGAACGTTCTCGACCTCGCCGCTGATGTCCATGTTCACCAGGAGCGCGCCGCTGATCTTGACGTTGGTCAGGTCCACGCAGTGGAACCGGGCGCCGGTCAGGTCGGTCTCCTCGAACCGGACGCCGATCAGGTCCTCGCGGATGAAGTCAGCCATCGGGCTAGTGTCCCATCATGGGTTTGCTTGAGGGAAAGAGAACGCTGGTCACCGGGGGCACGACCGGGCTGGGGCTGGCCATAGCGGAGCGTTTCGGAGCCGAGGGCGCCCGGGTGGTGATCACCGGCCGGGACCGGGACCTGGGCCAGCAGGCTGAAGCCGGGCTAGGCCCGCGGGCCCGGTTCATCGCCGCGGACGCCGCCGACCCGGAGGCCGTGACGGCCTCGGTGGGCGCCGCGGCGGAGCACCTGGGCGGGCTGGACGTGCTGGTGAACAACGCCGGGATCGGCGTGACCGCCCGGCTGCTCGACACGCCGCTGGCCGACTACGACCAGGTCATGAACGTCAACGTGCGCGGCTGCCTGCTGTACGCGCAGCAGGCCTACCCGCACCTGGCCCGCAGCCGCGGCTGCATGATCCACATCGCCTCGGACGCGGGGGTCTGGGGCGAGCAGGCCACCGGGCTGTACTCGGTGACCAAGGCGGCCGTGGTCATGCTGGGCAAGATGCTGGCCCTGGACGGCGGCCCGGACGGCGTGCGGTCGAACGTGCTGTGCCCGGGCGACACCTGGCCCGGCATGCGGCACATGACGCCGCCCGGCGAGCAGAGCCGGGCTGAGGACGCCGGGGACTGGCCGGTGCCGCCTATCGGACGGATCGGCCAGCCCGCCGACGTCGCCGCCGCGGCCGTGTTCTACGCCAGTGACCAGGCGGACTTCATCACCGGCACCACGCTGCTGGTGGACGGCGGGATGACGGCCGGCTACCTGCAGCGAGAACGCGGCTAGAGATCTTCACGGTGTGACCGGCGGGGTTACCGGGACCGATGCGGCCGCCGGGATCCGGAAGAACCGCAATCCTCAGGAGATAGCTAGGGCTGGCAGCCGGTTTCGGTCCAGCGGCGGAACACCTCGATCTGGTCCGGCGGCCAGGCGCCGTCGCAGGGCATGGTGCCGTCGCGCAGGCGTGCCAGGATGCCGGCCGCGTGCGCCTGCACGTCCGCCTGCGACCACAGGTCGAACGTGAACGACATGGACCGGCGGTCGCGCTCGCGGAACAGCGGCTTGACGTGCGCGGCGAAGCTGACCGTCTCGTCCGGCTCGTCCGGTCCCGGCCGGGCGACGGAACTGTACGGTTCAGTACCGGGGTGGGCGGGGGCGTCCGGGGTGGCCGAGGCCGTCGGGGTGGTTGGGGCGGTCGGGGTGGTTGGGGCGCTCGGCGTGGGAGGGCCGGCCGGGCCCCAGGTCCAGCGGGGGGCCGTAGGGCCGGTGGCCCGGGATCGCCACTCCAGGTAGCCCGATAGCGACGAACGGAATGGCGGATCCGCGGCTAGCATCACCTCGTCGGCGGCGCGGACGGCGAGCGCTACCCAGCGGGCTCGCTGTTCTTCGGTGAATTCGGGCAGCGGGTGCGGGGGCGCCCCGGTCGGGCCGCCGAAGGCTGCTGCCATGACGGCGGCCTCGGCCCGCGGGTCTTCGGGCTTTAGCGCAGCGAACAGCGGGGCCAGCAGGTCGTCGGCCGGGATGAGCTTTTCGTACAGCCGCTGGGTCATCCGGGTCAGCGCGGGCAGGCCGCCGGCCCACTCGAACAGGGTCGGGTCGGCGGGCAGCGCGGGGTCGCGGAACTCCACGTACCAGTGCATGCCGCTGCAGAACGGCTTGTTCTGCGAGTGGCCGCAGCGGCAGAGCGCGTAGTGCTCGAGCGAGGAGCCTTCGGCCCGGGGGACGTCGGCGCCGTCGGCACCGGTGAGCGGGATCGCGCCGGTGACCCGGTAGGGGCCGTCCTGGGTCACCTCGATCACGCGCTCCCTGGTGCCGTGCCAGTCGGCCAGGTCACGCTCCTCGACTCGGTCGAAGGCCAGGCTCAGCGCGCCGGACGGGCAGTCGCGCACCGCCCGGACGAGTTCGTCCAGGCGGGCGCCGCTCGGGGCGACGAACGGCTCCGCGTGGGTGCGGAACGCCACCGGCGCGCGGTCGGTGCACAGGCCGGAGTGCTGGCAGATGCCCCGGTTGTCGAAGATCGTGACCTGGGTGCCCGGGTAGGTGTCGCGCTGGTCGGGGACCCGCTTGGGGTCCTTGCCGTCGGTGAAGCCGCTGGTCGCGTGGGATCCGTCGCAGAACGGCTTGATCGCCGAGGCGCCGCACCGGCACAGCGCCAGCGTAGGCGGCACGGGCACGTTCTGGCCGAGGGGCGTGCGCACGGCGGTGACGTTCGTGACCAGGTAGGGGCCGTTCTCGGCAATCATGATGGCGGGCGGGAGCTCGCGCTGGAGCTGGCCTAGCTCCGCGCGGCGGGCGGGGCGTCCGCCGAGCGGGGTCTGCTGGATGGCCAGGTCCTGGAGGAAGGCGACGGCCTCGATTAGGACGGGCGGGGCCTCGGCGCCCAGGCGCGCGCGCAGCGTGGTCGCGCTGACCGCGAGATCCCATAGCGACGGCTGAGGTTCCTGCAGGGCCCGGTAAACCTCACCGAGGAGGATGGTTACCTCGGTGGGGGTGGAGGCATTGGGGGCGGCTTGAGCCTGAGACGTTCGGTAAAAATCTTGGGCGCGGGCCAGCAGGGTGGCGCGGTCCTCGGCTGGAGCGGGGGGTTCGGGGGTGTAGCGGGACGGGAGGTGGACGGCCAGGGAGGCGGCGATCCGGGTGAGGGTGGCGCGGATGGTGCGCAGGCCGTCGGCGACGGCGGGGTCGCAGGGGCCGCCGGGCTCGCAGAAGTCGGCGGCCTGGCGGAGCCGCTCGGTGAGCAGGATCCAGGCCGCCTCGCGGTGCGGCAGCACGTAGTCGGACTCGTAGAACAGCTCGAAGCTGGGGCCGGCGGTTTGACCGGGGTACTCCGGGCCGGCCGGGAGCGTGGTGACCAGGTCGCCGAGCGGCTTGAGGGCGCCGAGCATGAGCGCGATGGTGCCGTCGGAGAGCACCTTGAGCTGGGCCGGGGTCTCCTCGGTGCGGGCGAAGAACCGCTGCAGCATCAGCAGCAAGATCTCGTAGGACACGTTGAACAGGTCCATCACCCGCCGGGTCACCGGGTCGCTGACCAGCGGGACGTCCTCGTCGCGCTCGGCCGGCCTGACGTTCACCGGGACCACCGGGCGGACCGGGTCGAAGGCCGGGTTGGCTTCGCGCAGCGCGATGTACTCGTCGAGGATGTCGACGAACTGGCCGAAGTGCGCGTTCTGCCACTCGCCGCGCGGGCCCTCGCCCTGCTCCAGGATCTCGTCGATGGCGCGCTGCGCGCTGGCCACGTCGGTCACCGCGACAAGTTCCGGCCAGCCGAAGTCGGCCGCGGTGGCCTGGGCCTGCGGCGGGCCCGCGAACAGCTGCTCCTCGCCGTACTTGTCGGCCAGGTGCGCGAACCCCTGCTCGATGGACCGGTACAGGTGGCCGACGGTGGCGAAGTCCTGGCCGCGCGGCACGATATCGCCCTGCCGCATCGCGGGCCGGGCCCGGCGATACGCGGCCATCCCGGCCACGTCCTTGATGTCCATGCCCTCCGGGCGCTCGAGGAACATGAAGTGGCGCAGCGCGTCCTCGCCGAACGGCAGCAGCGCCAGGGTGACGCCGGCCGGGTAGTGGCTGGCGGGCTGGGGGAAGTTCGGCCGCGACAGGTGCGGGGCGGCGCCGATGGCGGACAGCAGGTTCTGCACCAGCGACAGGTGCAGCATCTCCTGGGCGGCGATGTGCGAGATGTGCTTGCGCCAGCGGTTGGCGGCGTCGGCTTCTTCCTTGGTCAGGCCTTCGTTTTCGTCCTGCTTCAGGCTGAAGGCGGCGTACAGGTACTGGCACATGATCCCGTGCTCCAGCTCGGCGGCCTCGCAGAGCATGTAGATCAGCGCCTCGCGGTGCTCGATGACGAACGGGGCCTCGGCCGGGGCCAGGCCGCCCCGGGTGGCGATCATCTGGGCCAGGCGCCCCCGCTGCTGGCTTTCGGTCATGTGGCCCGTGCTTTCTTGTTCATGGGATCTGTGCCTTCCTGGTTTTCCTGGTTTTCCTGGTTTTCCTGGTTTTCCTGGTTTTAGGATTGAGCCCTCGATGGATATTGAGCTGCGTCATCTGCGGTATTTCGTCGCGGTCGCCGAGGAGGCGGGTTTCACCGCCGCGGCCGGGCGCGTGCACGTCACCCAGCAGGTGCTGTCCGCCCAGGTTCGGCAGCTCGAGGACGCGGTGGGGACGCCGCTGCTCGCGCGGACCAGCCGGGGGGTGGCGCTGACCGCGGCGGGTGCGGCGTTCCTGGACGTGGCCCGGGAGATGCTGGCGTTGCTGGACCGCGGGGTGGCGGCGGCGCGTCACGCGGCCCAGGCCGTGTCCGGGCGGCTGGTGGTGGGGCTGAGCGCGGCGACCGGGGGGTTGCCCCGGTCTCGGGTGCTGGCCGCCTTCGCCGCTGCGCACCCCGCGGTCGCGGTCGACCTGGAGGTGTACGACCTGGCTCATCCGGCCGCGGGGCTGCTGGACCACGGGACCGATGTGGCGCTGCTGCGACCGCCGGTGGACGCGCCGGGGCTGGCCTTGGAGGTGGTGGCGGAGGAGCCGCGGGTGTTCGTGCTGGCGTCCGGTCATCCGCTGGCTGGCCGTTCGTCGCTGGACCTGTCCGAGGTGGCCGGGCTGCCGTGGGTGGCGACGCCGCTGTCCGTGGACGGATGCGCGCCGTCGGCGTTCCGGGACGACTGGCTGGCGGTGCCGCGGCCGGGTGGCGGGGCGCCGGTGGTGGGTGCGGAGGCGCGGACAATCGAGGAGTGGCGGGAGTACGTCGTGGCCGGGCGGGGCATCGGCCTGTGCCCGGCCTCGGCGGAGGCGTTCAGCGGGCGGCCGGGGACCGTGTTCGTGCCCGCGCGGGGCGTGCCGCCGACCTCGCTGTGCGTGGCGTGGCGGGCGGACGACCCGCGGCCCGCGGTGCTGGGTTTCGTCAAGGTCGCGACCGGTGGCGCCGGCGGTGCTGCGTAAGAGGACATCGGTGTCCATCCTGGCGGGCAGCCAGGACGGATTCCAGCATTTATCGCCCACGGCGATACAGCTATCGCCAGTAGCCCCACACCCCGCACCTGTACCGCGTCCCGTTGTTTCATGATCACGTGTTGTTTGGGGTCATGGGCGGCCCACAACAACACGTGATCATGAAAGGAGGGGGTTGAGGGGTCAGGGGGTTAGGTGGTCGCGCCAGGAGTATTCGGGGTTGAAGCCGAGGAGTTCGCGGGCGCGGTCGATGGCCAGCAGGGTGCCGTGCTCGCCCACGTCGCGGGTCAGCTTGACGCCGGGGAAGACCTCGGCCAGGACTTCGGCCGAGGGGCGAGCCAGGACCGTGTCGGCGGCCGCGATGATGAAGGCCGGGCTGCCTTCCACGGCCGCGGCCGGGGCCTCCAGGGCCTTGCGGCAGGCCTGGGCCACGTCCCGCTGGTCGATGTAGCCCCACAGGTTCCACTTGCGCGCCTGCGGGTCGTCCCGGAACCCGGCCAGCCACTCGTAGTCCTCGGGGGCCATGATGTTGGAGAAACGCAGCGCCACGAACGGGATCCCTGACCACTCGGAGATGTGCCCGGCGATGGTCTCGCTGGCCACCTTGGACAGGGCGTAGGTAGTGGTGGGGACCGGGTAGTGCTCCTCGTCCACCGGGGCGTACCGGGGCGGGGTGTCGAACGGCAGGCCGAGCGTGGTCTCGCTGGAGGCCCACACCACGCGGCTGAGCTTGACCGCCGCGGCCGCCTGGAAGACGTTGAAGTTCATGGCCATGTTGGCGTTGAACGTGACCGCCGGGGTGCTCAGCCCGGGCGCCGGGATGTTGGCCAGGTGGACCACCGCGCCGACGCCGGGCTCGCTGAGTACCTCGACGGCCTGGCCGTAGTCGGTCAGGTCGGCCTTGAGCATCCCCTCGATACGGTCGTCCCCGCTCACCACGGTGTCGGTGGCCAGCACGTCGTAGCCGTGTTGGCGCAGGTCCGCCACTACCGCCCGGCCCGCCTGGCCGGCCGCTCCCGTCACCACGATCCGCTGTGCCATCGCTGTCCCTTCCGTGTTGCGGGCAAAGCTTTGCTTCGAGGCTAGCGGAGCTGCCAGACGGGGCCATCGGTGGTGTCGGTCAGGTCGACGCCGAGCTCGTCGAGCTGGGCGCGGATCTGGTCGGCGCGAGCCCAGTCTTTGTCCCCGCGGGCTTGGGTGCGGTCGGCGACGAGCTCTTCGATGGCCCGCTGCTCCTCGTCGGACAGGTCGGTGAGGGCGCGGCGGTGCTCCAGGTCGGCCGGGGTCAGGGTGTCCAGGCCCAGGCCGAGCAAGGCGTCGGCGGCCGCGATGACCGCGCGCTGGCCGTCCGGGGTGAGGGCCGGCTCGCGCAGCGCGTCCTGCAGCGCGGCCAGGATCTTCGGGGTGCTCAGGTCGGCCGCGATGGCCTCGTCGATGGTGTCAAGCAGGCGCTGGGCGACGGGGTCGTGCTCGGTCGCTTGGGCGGCCGCGTCCCTGGTCGCGATCACGGGCAGCGGGTGCAGCGGCTGGACCCGGGCGATCAGCCGGCGCAGCGTGGCCTGAGCGGCGTCGACGGCGGCGGGGGTGAAGTCGAGCTGGCTGCGGTAATGCCCGCCGAGCAGGAACAGGCGGTAGGCCATCGGGTGGTAGCCCGCCTCGGTCAGGTCGGCCAGCCGCGGCGCGGCGCCCGCCGACTTGGCCATCTTCTGCGCGCCCAGCTGGAGGAACTCGTTGTGCAGCCAGTACCGCACCCACGGCTGGCCGTCGCCGAGGAACGCCTGGCTCTGCGCGATCTCGTTGACGTGGTGCAGCTCGCGGTGGTCGACCCCGCCGGTGTGCATGTCGAAGTGCGGGCCGAGCAGGGCCATGCTCATCACCGAGCACTCCAGGTGCCAGCCGGGCGCGCCCCAGCCCCACGGGGCCTCCCAGCGCAGCACCCGGCGCTGGCCGGGCTCCTCGGCCCGCCACAGCGCGAAGTCGGTCTTGCGCCGGCGGCCCTCCACGTACTCGAGGCGGGCCGCCTCCAGCTGCCCCTCGGCGCTCATCTGGGCCAGCTCACCGTAACCGGGGTCCTTCGAGGTGTCGAAGTACAGGCCGGACGGCAGCTGGTAGGTGAAGCCGTCCTTCTCCAGCTTGACCGCGAACTCGATCATCTGCTCGACGTACGCGCTGGCCCGCGGGTACTCGTCGGCGGGCAGGATGTTCAGCGCGGCCAGGTCGACGAAGAACGCGTCGGTGTAGAAGGCGGCGATGTCCAGGACCGAACGGCGCTCGCGGGCCGCCGCGACCTCCAGCTTGTCCTCGCCGGTGTCGCTGTCGGCGACCGCATGGCCCACGTCGGTGATGTTGACGACGTGCCGGACCGGGGTGCCCTGCCAGCGCAGCGCGCGGCGCAGCGTGTCCGCGAACACATAGGCGCGCATGTTGCCCAGGTGCGGGTAGGAGTACACGGTCGGCCCGCAGCTGTACAGGCCGGCGGTCAGGCCGGACGGGACGAAGTCCTCCGTCCGGCGGCCGAGCGAGTTGTACAGCCGCAGCTGGTGGTTGGTAGGCACGGTGGTCCAGCTTACCGGGAGGGGGCTCGCCGGGAGGGGCGCTGGCGTTTGCCGTGGTAAGCGTGATCACGCTGGATCAGGTCCGCGATCGCGGCTCGCTGTTCGCGGTCAAGGTCGCCGGCGGAGGCGTCGACCAGGTCCAGGGCGTACGCAGCCGACGTGCCGGCCAGCACCGTCGGGTTGCGCACCGTGCCGAGCCTGGACCGCTGGTGGGTGAGGATCACGACGCGCTGCACCTCGGCCGGGTGGCCGTGCCCGGCCAGGAACCGCTCGAGGTCGTCGGCGGGCTCGTTCAGCTGGACGCTGGGCGAGCGCCCCTTCCGGTCCGCGATCACCCGCTGCTCGACCAGGTTTCCGTACTTGTCGTACTTGTCGGCCCGCCACCGGTCGCCGTCGACGTGCACGGTGGCGTTGAGGTTCTTCACCTCGATCGCGAACAGGCCCCGCGGGCCGAGGAGCACGTGGTCGATCTCCCCGCGCCGGTTGCGGTAGCCGCGTAGCAGCGTCCAGCGGTCGTCGAGGAGCCGGCCGAGTTCGGTCGCCACCAGTTGCTCGCCGGCGATACCGGCCATGATCTTCTCTTCGTGGTCGGTGTTGGTATCGTGCCCGGCCGAGGGGACCGGCGGGCGGGGGATCCGGCGTTTTTCCCGCCAGGCGGTCATTGAGAGTGTGAGCCAAGCCCACCAGTGGCGCCTGGCCCGGGCCCGGTCCCTTTTGACCTTGGTCGCCTGGACCCGGGCGCGATACCTGACCAGCTCGTCCTCGTAGACGGACAGCACGCGCCGCTCGGCGGCCCGGCGGCGGCGGGCGGCGTCGCCGAGCATGTCGCCGGGATGGTTGGACAGCTCGACGACCCGCATCCTCCGACTATGGACCGGAAGTGCCCGCTTTGCCAGGAGCCACGGGGACGCAGCCGGCCAGCTTGACCGTCACCCGGACGACCGGGCGGCTGGGAGTGACCTTGACGACGTATCCCGTCCCGATCTGGCAGCGGGCGGGCAACTCGACGCACAGGCGGCGGGTGCCCTGGCCCGGCAGGGCGAATATGACCGGCACCAGGAGCTGGGGAGACGGGACCGCCCTGGGGCCAGCCGGGAGGTCGAGCGTGAACGTCGGGCCGGCCGGGACGAGGCCGATGGTGGTGGCCAGGTGGCCGGCCATGGCGGCGCCGGGCGCTGGCCGCGGGAAGGAGCACAAGGCCCGGGCCAGGCGGGCCGGGGCGGGGGCCGCGCTGACCGGGCTGGCCGTCGTGGCGTGATGGACACGGCGGGCGTGGCCGGCCACGTAGGCGCCGCCGGCCACGGCCACCAGCACGGCGGCCGCCATGGCCATCGCCGGACGCCACGAGCTGCCCAGCGTCCGGCACCGCTCGGCGACCGCGGCGCAGGCCAGGTTGACCGCGGCCTGGGCCGGCGTGGTCTCCCCGGCGGCGATAAGCTCACGGGTCAGCCGCAGGACCTCGGCGCCGTAGCGGTCCCGCCAGGCCCGCGGGTACATCATCATCAGCAGCCAGGCCACCCGGGGGTCCAGCTCCCGGATCCGCCGCGAGTTCCGCCGCGAGTTCAGCCGCGAGTTCAGCCGCGAGTTCAGCCGCCGGGTCATGACGACGCCACCGCGACCGCGATGCGCCGCAGGCCGACCTCGGCGATCCGGGCCGACTCGGTGAGCCGCTGATAGAGGAACGCCCGGCCGGCCTCGGTGATGCGGTAAGGATGCCGTCGCTCCTCCGCGGGCAGCGCCTCGGCCAGGCCCGCCCGCTCGAGCTTGGCCAGCGCGCTGTACAAAGTGCCCGCGCCGAGCTTGACGCCGGCGAACTCCTCGATGTCCTTGATCAGCGCGTAGCCGTGCTTCGGGCAGTCGGCCAGGCTGGTCAGGACCAGGATGCTGCGGTCCGAGGAACCGCGGATGGAGTCAGTGGTCACGGACGCCCCCTTGGCGTAGCGCTTCCGATAGCTCCAATAAGATTACATCGGAAAGTGTAATAGCGGGAGATGCCCGGCCCCGCCGGGCGCGGGCCTGCAGGGTCCGGACATACGAGCGGCGGGGACGGGATTATCCCGTCCCCGCCGCTGGCGGTTACCGCTAGGTGGTGCTAGCTGCCTAGAAGAGCCCGGTGATCAGCTGGGTCATCTTCGGCGTGCCGACCCCGGTGGCCAGGTCGTATCCGGGCACCGCCGGGTACAGGCCGTTGTTCTTGGCGATGTGCCCGACATCGGTGATGTCGTGGAAGTAGAACGACGGGTCGAACTGGTACAGCTTGTAAATCGTGGTGTTGAAGTTACCGGAGCGCTTGCCCATGAAGCTGTCGCGGTCGGCGACCATGGCGGAGATCAGCGGCGAGGACAGGCTCGTCCCGCCGATGCCGAACCACCCGGGAACCGGCTGGTTCTGGCTGAACGTACCGCAGACGCTTTCCGGGGTGTTCGCGTTGCCGGTGCAGTACTCGGCGTACGGCGTGAACTCGTCGGCGTTGGCGGAGATGTCCGGCACCTCACGGCACGGGCTGTTCGCCTTGGCCAGCTGGCAGCTGGTCGAGGTGTTGGCGTTGATGACGCCCGCGCCCTTCTGGTACGACGGCTGGCCCCAGTAGATGCTGTTGCCGCCGCCGCCGGCGCCGGTGGCGGCACACCAGAAGAAGCCGCCCTCGTTGTCGTTAGCCGCACTCGGGCCGGCGTCGCTGCAGAGCTGGTCCACGTTCCAGTTCGCCTCGCCCTTGGCCGGGTAGCTGGGGTCCGCGTTGGTACCCGGGTTGAAGTTCTCGAACGAGGTGCCGCCCACGCTGGTCACCAGCGGCTGGGCCGGCGGGTCGAGGACGGCGGTACCGGTGGTGCCGTCGGAACGGATGCAGCTGAAGGCGCCGGTGTCACCCTCGGCCCCGAACACGCTCTGGCCCTGCATCGCCATCTTCTCGAAGATGGTGTTCTCGGCCTGGGCGTAGGTCGCGGTCACGTCCTGCTCGCAGACGGCCCAGCTGGAGCTGACCGCGTCGGCCTGGTTGGCCTGGGCGATGGCGCTCCACTCGTCGAGCTCGGTCTGGCCGGTGAAGTCGTTCGGCGCGTTGTAGACCGTGAGGGCCTTCACGTCGGGCGCGACGGCCAGCTGGTTCTCGATGTCGGCGTCGACCTCGATGTCGCCGGCGTAACCGTTGAAGCTCGGCGGGCACTGGTCGCCGGTCGGGCACTGCGGGGCCAGCGGGCCGCCGTCGACGTTCACGTCGACCAGCGGCGGGTTGAAGCCGGCGCCGTAGAACTGGTGCGCCCAGGTGTCGATGTCGGAGTGCTGGTAGGCCGAGAGCTCGAACACGGCCAGGTTGACGCCGGCGCCCTTGCTGCGCGCGCCTTGGTTGGGCGCGCCGTAAAGGGAATCGGTCTGGGAGGGAGTCAGGCCGCTGCAGCCGGGACCGGCGCCGTAACCGAAGGGGATGTTCGCGTGCTGGACGTAGATCTCGAACAGCTGCTGGGTGGTGGGATAGCCGGTCTCGCAGCTGGAGGTCGACGTCGCGTGGGCGTGGGCGCGCAGGACGTTGTTGGCGCGGTGGACGAGCTTGGCGTGCTCGGCGTCGCGGACCGTGTTGGTCAGGCCGACCACGCCGATGGCCGAGCCGGCGATGCTGGCCGGCAGGTAGACCGGCGTGGAGTTGGAGAAGTAGGTGGTGCCGTGCGAGTCCTTGAACATGCTCAGGTTGGTGTGGAAGGTGTTCGACACCTGAGCGCTCGAGCCGGTCGCGCGGATCAGGAACGGCGAGCCCGAGGACTCGACCTTCAGGCCGCTCCCGCTCAGGAACTTAGCCACCGCCTGCTCGGTGGCCGCCGTGGGAGCGTAGCGGGCGTTGAACTGCCCGTCGGTCAGCCAGCGGTGGTACTGCGGGCTGGTCTTGTCGTACAGCGCGCTGAGCTCGGTGTTCAGGCTGGCCTCGTTACGCGGGGCAACGGCCACCTCGACCTGCATCGTGGAATTCGAGTAGCCGCCGATGATGGTGTCGGTCGTCGGCGACACGCTGCCGGCGAGCGCCACGAAACCTTGCCCGGCCGCTGGCGCGGCCGTGGCGGCGCCCGCTGAGGCGAGCGCTCCGGTAAATGCGGTGATGGCCAGCGCCGAGACGGCGATGGCACCTACGCGGACCGGGCGAGATATCACGCCCACAAACCCTCCCATGTGGTTGACCCCGGGGTATGTGCAAGATCTGATGCACTGTCCACATCAGAGCGGAAATGCCCCGCCCTGTGGACCCTTGGGAGGATATTTGTTATGCGGTCGTTATTGTGCGTTTGAGGCGGATTGTTGCGATAATCCTGCGATATAACGTGCGGGCCTGGGGCGTCGCGGGTCAGGCGGCCTGGGCCAGCACGGGCTTGATGCGGGTGCCCGCGTCGCCGGTGCGGCTGTGCTTGCGCTTGCCGGCGCTGATGTAGCTGCCCGGGTCCGGGCTCACCCGGGAGGCGAGCTTGCCGGACGCGGCGGACCACTGGTGCGGGTCCGGCCCCTGGCCAGGTCCGCCATGACCGCAGCCGGGCCGGGCTTGATGCCGGCCGATTCCAGCGCCCTGGCCAGCCGCTGGATCCCGGAGGTGCGGGCCTGGACCGTCCTGGTCCGGTACC
>JBEKJP010000071.1:0-37525 GCA_050011155.1 Streptosporangiaceae bacterium | reverse complement strand
GCGCTGGGCGCCCGCGGCGCCCTGCTCGTCGACGAGCACCTGCGGACCTCGGTGCCGTCCATCTACGGCGTGGGGGACGCCATCGAGGTCACCGACGCCGTCACTGGCGGCCCGGCCCTCGTGCCGCTGGCCGGGCCGGCCAGCCGCCAGGGCCGCACGGCCGCCGACCACCTGTCCGGCCGCGGCGGACGGCGCACACCGGTTCTCGGCACGGCTATCGTGCGCGTCTTCGGCACCGTCGCCGCCACCACCGGCCCCGGCGAGAAGGCCCTGCGCGCGGCCGGGGTCCCGCACCACGCCGTGCACCTGCACCCGAACAACCACGCCGGGTACTACCCAGGGGCCCGCCCGCTGCACCTGAAGCTGCTCTTCGCCCCCGATGGGCGGGTGCTCGGCGCCCAGGCAACCGGCGGCGACGGCGTCGACAAGCGGATCGACGTCATCGCCACCGCTATCCGGGCCGGCCTGACCGTCGATGACCTGGCCGACCTCGAACTCGCCTACTCACCGCCGTTCGGGTCAGCCAAAGACCCGGTCAACCTGGCCGGCATGGTCGCCAGCAACCTGCTCACCGGCACCCTGGCCCTGTGGCGCGGCGACGACCTGCTCCACCCCGACCCCCAGGCAGTGCTGCTGGACGTCCGGTCAGCTGCCGAGTTCCGCCCCGGCCACCTGCCCGGCGCCATGAACATCCCGCACAGCGAACTGCGCCAGCGGCTCGGCGAGATCCCCCCGGACCGCCCGCTCCTGGTGTACTGCGCGTCGGGCTTCCGGTCCTACCTCGCGCTCCGGCTGCTGCGGCAACACGGCTGGCCCGACGTCCGATCCCTGTCCGGCGGGCTGTCCACGCTGCAGCTGGAACTCCCCGGCCTGGCACTCGACCAGGGCGAGCCGGTGGCCGAGCTGGCCGGGACCGGGCGGTAACGGCCACCGTCGCCACCCCGGGGCACACCTTCACCCACCCGTCCTACGCGCTGGAGGACACCGCGGCCGGACGCGTGGCGGCGGTGTTCACCGGCGGCTCGCTGCTGCACGGCTCGACCGGGTGCCCGGACCTGCTCGGCCCCGCGCACAAGGCCACCCTGGCCGCGGCGCAGCACGCCTCGGCCCGGCAGCTGGCCAGTGCGCTTGCCGGCGAGACGCCGGTCTGCCCCACCCATGGGTTCGGCAGCTTCTGCACTGCTACCCGGACCGGTGGCACCCAGTCCGGGGGCAGCGCCTCCATGATCGGCGAGGAGAAACTCGTCAATCCGTGCTCACCCAGGACAAGGACCAGTACGTGGCGGAACTGCTGGCCGGCCTGGACGCCTATCCCGCGTACTACTCGCACATGGGCCCGGCCAACGCGCCGGGCCGGGTCCTGCCGACCTGTCCCCGCCAGCCCGCGCGGACGCCGCGCAGCTGGCCGTCCGCATCGCCGCCGGTGAATGGGTCGCCGACCTGCGCAGCCGACGGGAGTTCGCGGCCGGGCACGTCCGCGGATCGCTGAGCTTCGAGCACGGCGGCGACTTCACGAACTACCTTGGCTGGCTGATCCCGTGGGGAATCCCGCTGACCCTGCTCGGCGACAGCCCTGAGCAGGTCGCCGCCGCCAGCGCGACCTGGCCCGGATCGGCATCGACCACCTCGCCGGCGCCCCAGACGGCACCCCGCCAGGAATGGGCCGGCGGCCAGCCGCTGGCATCTTTCCCTGTCGCGAGTTTCGCTGACCTGGCCGTTGTGCGCCGCCACCGCCTGGTCACCATCCTGGACGTGCGCCGCGCACTCGAATGGTCCGGCAGCCGCCTCGGCGGCGCGCTGCACATCCCGCTGCAGGACCTGCGTGCCCGTATCGGCGAAGTCCCGGGGGTGAGATCTGGGTGCACTGCCGCTCCGGATACCGGGCCGTCATCGCCGCGTCGCTTCTCCAGGCAGCCGGGCACGCCCCCGGCGCCCGGCACATCCCGCTCAGCCGCCTTCCAGCCCGGATGAAGGACTTGCCACCACGACGCACCGTGGTCACCGTATGCCGCTTCGCCCTGGGCGCCAAGATGCTGGCCCGTGAGGGCCGCGAGGTGATCAACCTGTCCGGGGGGATGCACGTTCACGCTGCTGGTCCTTAACGCGGCCGGATACACGCTCACCCGCAGCCTCCCCGGCCTGCTGTGACATGCCGCAGGACATATACCCTGCCGGGTATATTCAGATGAGTGAATAGCAAGGGAGACGGTTGTGAAGATCGATGAGGATGCCGCAGGCCAGGTGCTCAACCGGCTCCGCCGCGCCCACGGCCAGCTGGCCGGGGTCATCGCCATGGTCGAGTCCGGCCGGGACTGCACCGACGTGGTCACCCAGCTCGCCGCGGTATCACGCGCCCTGGACCGCGCCGGATTCAAGATCGTGGCCAGCGGCATGCGCCAGTGCCTGTCCGGGGACACCGACTCCCCGATGACGGAGGAACAGATGGAGAAGATGTTCCTCACCCTGGCCTGAAGCAGACGCAGGAGGAGACATGGGTTACGGCATCAGCATCCGCGCGCAGGCCCCGTTCGCTGAGGCCGTGGCCCGCGTGCGCGACGCGCTCAAGGCCCAGGGCTTCGGCGTGCTGACCGAGATCGAGATGCGGGCGATCCTGCACGACAAGCTGGGCGAGGACATGGAGGTCTACCTGATCCTGGGCGCCTGCAACCCGCCCCTGGCGCACCGGGCGCTCGGCATCGACGCCTCCATCGGCCTGCTGCTGCCGTGCAATGTGGTGGTGCGCGCGGATGCGGGCCAGACCATCGTCGGGGCGCTCGACCCGCAGACCATGGTGACCATCACCGGCCAGCCCGCCCTCCAGTCGGTCGCCGACGAGGCCGCGGGCAGGCTCAGGACAGCCCTGGACTCCCTGCGCGAGAACCGCGGAACGCGCTGAGCCCAGCCGCGGCCTGACGGTCCGGCTCCGGCCTCACCTGCCAGCAGGTGGTTCACGACTAGCGGCACGGCTGCGCGGTTGGCACGCGGGCCTTCGGCCTCCACGCTCTGCCGCCAGGGCTCATCCGCCTCCTGGCGGGCGTAGCCGAAGTTCAGCGCGGGCTGGAAGTCGAAGAAGTTCGGCAGGTAACCACCCGGCCGGCTGCCGGGAGAGCGGACAAACCCCTCCGGCAGCCGGCCGCCGTCAGGGCCGGGGCCGGCCCAGATGTAGCGGTGATCGCCCGGGTCGTGCGCGGACGCCGCGAACCACGGGTGGGTGTCGGCGGTGTGTCCCGGCACCAGGTCCAGCAGCAGCCTGATACCGCGCATGCGGGCCTGATCGGCCAGTTCGGCCAGGTCGTCGTTATCTCCGTAGCGCGGGTCGACGGTGAAGTAGTCGGCGACGTCGTAACCGGCGTCGCGCATCGGGGAGACAAAACAGGGGTTGAGCCACACCGCCGTGACCCCGAGCCAGGCCAGGTAGTCCAGGTGCTCCGCGTCGCCGCGCAAGTCGCCGATCCCGTCGCCGTCAGAGTCGGCGAAGCTCTGCGGGTAGATCTGGTACAGGACGGCATCGCTCAGCCAGGCCGGTACCGCCATGCGCGGGTCAGCCCTTTCGCAATCGGAGCGCCGGCGGGCAACGGCACGGCCGACCCCCGGCCCCTGCCGCGCCTGCGGCCGGCCCGCAGACAACACAACCCGGCCCGGGGCGGCGCGTACGTATGACCACAGCATCCGAAATAACCCCTTCCGGCACGAGAACCGTACAGAACCGGAACATCTGCGTCCAGGCGCCGTGCTACGGAGCCCGAACGTCAGCTGCGGGACTATCTCGCCACCGGTGTTTCCGGCGGTTGGGTTAGTAAGCTTCGGCGGCCGGGAACCGGTCGCCGAGGGTAATCGCGAATGCGTTCAGGGCTTCCATCGCATAGCCCACCTTGTCCTGCCGGTCCCGGTGGGTCAAGGGACTGGGTGACCAGGTAGAGGCACTTCAGCGCGGCCTGCTCATCAGTCAGGAAGTGGCTGCTTCAGCAGCCCGTCCGGGCCGTTCAGCGGCAGGCCCTGCTCCCTCGCCCACCGGACCAGCTTTTCAGCGGCTTTCTGCTCAGCGGTCGGCTCCGGCCTGTCCTTCTTCGACGCCACAGCGTCCAGTGTCGCGGTCATCACGGCATCTCTCCCGCCAAACCCCACACGGGTCAGCGATCAGGGCCGGAAACACCATTAACTACACGGTCCCATATGGGTGGCTGGTAGCTCTTCGGTGATCACCAGCTTAGGTACGCAGATCGTGGCGTCCGGTGCGCCAAACAAGACAGGACGACAGAGATCCCTGGTCTGCTTCCCGACACGGCCTGCCAGATCCGTGTGCAGAGGTCGGCGTGAATCTGACTTCTAACGATGAGCGGGGACGCGCGATTCTCGCACGGCCGCCGTTGCGTCCAGTCACTCCCGCAGTCCGGCTGCCGTTCCGGCGTCTGTTCGGGTCACGTCGAAGGCTCTCTTGTCCTTTCAGCGGATGCGGCGTACCGTCCCGATTAGGGAGGTGTGCTCGTTTATCCGCGTGTAAACGAGATTGAGATTTCTCCCTGCTGCCCTGGACCTCGGTGACGCCCTAGCGCGCAGCCAAGCCGAGGTGGCCTATGGCAGCACCTTTATCAGGCTCCGCTCCCCGTCAGCGACCAGCGAGTTCTGTTCTTAGTCTGCGCGATGGCCGTCGTCCCGCGGGCAACGTCGGCGGGCACCACCGAGGTAACCCCAGTGCCGGCATGCCCGCGTGCCTGCGGGACTAGCCACAAGGAGGGCGTTATGACCACGGATCAGGGTCCGTATCCAGCTCAGTATCCTGTTCAGTTCGCCGTCGAGTACCCGGACCGGCCGCTCAACCGGCTGACTTCGTTTTTCCGGATTTTCGTGATCATCCCGATCGCGATCGTGCTCGGCACCGTTTCGGGCGCAACCTGGCAGTCGGCGGGAAGCCATTCGACCATGGCCTACGGGGCCGCCGGCGCAGGCGGGCTGCTGTTCTTCGGCCCGCTGCTGATGATCTTGTTCAGGCGCAAGTACCCCAGGTGGTGGTTTGACTGGAACCTGGAACTGCAGCGTTTCATCAACCGGGTATCGACCTACCTGGCCCTGATGAACGACAGTTATCCATCCACCGAGGACCACCAGTGGGTTCAGCTTGATTACGCCTATCCGGACGCGGCCACGGACCTCAACCGGTGGCTGCCGCTGGTCAAATGGCTGCTGGCCATCCCGCACTACATCGTGCTGTTCTTCCTGGAAATCGCCGCGTTCTTCGCGGTCATCGTGACCTGGTTCGCGATCTTGTTCACCGGCCGTTATCCCCGTGGCATATTCAGTTTCGTCGAAGGCGTATTCCGTTGGCACAACCGGGTCGCCGCCTACGCGTTCGTCCTGGTCACCGATCGGTACCCGCCGTTCAGCCTGGCGCCGTGACCCGGCACCAAAGGCGGCTACGCCTTTATTCGCCAGTCATGTACGTCCGACGTTTACCTTTTCCGAGAGCCGATACAATACAGATCGGCGGCTCCGCGCGGTTATCTCAGCCGAGGCACGTCACGCAGCTGATGGATGCCGTCCGGGATGCCCTTGTCATGCCAAGCCGACGACGGGGCCGTTGCCCGGATTGACTTCCCGCGACGAGGATGAGGAGCTGACTGGGTTCGCCACCAAGATCGGGGACAACCTGGCCCGCCTCCGCAGGGTACCGAATGGATCGCCGCCTACCGCCGCTGGGCAAGATAGAGCCAGCCGGCATGCGCGGCCCGGCAGTACGGCGAATACGTGCCCTGCGGCCATCCGCCCGAGTTCGAATGCCGCGCGAGACCCCCGGCCTGACCCGCGGCGAGTTCGGCCGGCTCCGGGCCGCCGCCCGCGAGCACGGCAGCAAGCGCAGCATCACCGTCCGCAGCGTGGCGCGGTCCCGGGACTTCTACTCGCGCATCCTGGGCGGTACCGTGGTCCTTGAGGAGAACCCGTGCATCGTCAAGCTGTCCAACTCGTGGATTCTGATGAACCCTGGCGGGCCGCCCACCCCCGACAAGCCAGGCATCTCGGTGGTCAACTACGAGCCAGGCGACACCACCTCGATCTTCCTGAACTTGCGGGTCGCTGACATCCAGGCCTGCTACGAGGAATGGAAGTCGAAGGGCGCGGAGTTCGTCACGCCGCCCATCGACCGCGAGGCGGAGATCCGCTGCTACATGCGAGACCCGGACGGCTACCTGATCGAAGTCGGTCAGGCCACGGGCGCGCTGCACGGCCAGCTCGCCAAAAAGCGCCCGGCGGACCTCCCGGGCTGAGCTCCCTGGCTGTGATCTGGCACCCACACGTTCTCCAGGCGCGGTGCCGGCTGCTTCTCCGCAGATGAACGTACCCGGAGCTGGTCATCTGCGAGAGCTGCTGGGCACCACTCAGGGTCTATCGCGGTGAGCTGCACCCGCCTGCGGCGCGCGAGGTTAGCCTGCTCGCGGTTCCCAGCGGAAGAAAAGGATCGCGAGAAGGAACCCGGCCACGCCCCAGGCGGCCACGACTAGGACGTCGGTCCAGCTGAACGGGGAACCGAGGAACCCGGCCTGCATTCCGGAGAGGAAGTGCCTGATCGGGAAGATCCGGCCGACCCAGAGCATCCAGGCGGGCGGGTTGTTCCCGAGCGGGATGAAGACCCCGGACAGGAACAGCAGCGGCAGGATGATCACGTTGACGATCGGCAGCGAGGCGTCGGCGGTCGGGATGATCGACGAGATCGCGAAGCCGAGCGCGCAGAACGCGGCCGCGCCAGCGGCGAGCATGACCAGCATCCGCAGCAGGGTGACCCCGGTGGGGATGTCAGCGTGGTAGAACGCGCGTCCGAACGCGGCCGTGATGACCACCAGCAGCGCCGACACGAGCACCGCGTGCAGTATCCGGGCGCCGAAGAAGGTGGCGCGGGGCATGGGCGTCCCGTCGATCCGCTTGAGCACCCCAGAGTCCCGCTGGAAGGTGACCGCGACCGCGATGTTGTTGAAGCAGACCGTGATCACCGCCAGAGCCACCATGCCCGGGACGTAGAACGTGGCCTCGTTTACAGATCTGGTGCCGAACTGGACCGTGGAGTTACGGAATATCGACGTGAAGATCGCCAGGAACATGAGCGGGTACACCAGGGCGAAGAACGCCGCTGCCGGACTGCGCCAGTAGGCCTTGTTTACGTAACGCACCTGCGAGGCAGTCAGCGCCACCCCGTTCATGGCCGGCGCCCGGTCTGCTCCTCGGCCGAGGCCAGCTGGCTGCCGCCACCCGGCGACGGGCCGGTGAGCGAGAGATAGACGTCCTCCAGCGATGGCCTGATCACCTGCAGCCCGTCCAGGCGGGTCTGGTGGTCGATGGCCCAGCCGGTGAGCTCGTGCAGCGCCCGCTCAAGGTCATCGGGCGTGACCTCGGTGTAGCCATCGGGTCCCAGGGGGGCAGACAGGCCAGCCGGGGGAATCGCGTCAGCCGGGGGGCGATACCGGATCCGCGCCTTGGCCTGCTCACGATCGCCGAGCGTGGCAGGCGTGCCCTCGGCCACGATCCGGCCCGCCGCGATCACCGCAACCCGGTCGGCGAGGAACTGGGCCTCATCCATGTAGTGCGTGGTGAGCAGTACGGTCATGCCCAACGTCGCTAGGTTCTTGATCACTTCCCACGCCTCACGCCGGGCCGAGGGGTCGAAACCGGTGGTCGGCTCGTCCAGGAACAGCAGTTCCGGGTTGCCTACCAGAGCAATCGCCACGTCCAGCCGCCGCTGCTGCCCGCCGGAGAGCCTGAGCACCCGGGCATCGCGCTTCCCCTCGAGGCCGACCAGCTCGATCACCTCGTCCACCGGCCGCGGGCGAGGGTAGAAGGTGGCGTACATCGCGATCGTCTCGCGCACGGTGAGGTACCGATCGACGCCTGTGGACTGCAGTACGATCCCGATGCGGCTCTTCAGCCTGGTCCGATGGCGGCCGGGATCCACGCCAAGAACGCTGACCTCGCCGCGGTCACGAGCCCGGTAACCCTCGAGAATCTCAACCGTCGTGGTCTTGCCCGCCCCGTTCGGGCCGAGCAGCGCGAACACCTCGCCAACCCGGATTTCAAGGTCGACGCCCCGGACAGCCTGCACGCCGGAGTAGGACTTCTCCAGCCCCCGGACGTCCACCACGAGCGAGCCCGCAGGGCCGGCCTTAACCGGACCGGGAGAACGGCCATCCGCATGGACGGCCAGCGGCATCATCCTGCCGTCGCCTCCGATCCAGCTGGTTCCAGCGACAGAAAATCCGGCCTTCGCAGTTCACCCTGAACGCTCCGAGCATGACCGGGAAGGGACCTAAGTCCCGCTTATCAGTGATTTCCGCCCATTGCCGCAGATTCACCCGATGGCGGACTGCTGGAACGTGTCCGCGAGTTCGGCAGCTCGCCGGTCTAGAGACTTGATCGCGGAGCGCGTGCCCGGTAGCTAGGGTTGAGCGGTGCGTACCTGTTACGAGATCGAGGAAACCGATGCCTACCTGGCCGCCCGTGAGCTGCTGCTCAGGCGGTGCGGGGCCTGGGCCGAGGCGAATGGCCTGGCGATGTCGCCTCCGCTGGCCGAGGCGCTGCTTGATTCGCGGCACTTCAGCTCGGACGGGCGGCTCGGCTACTGGACCCCGGCGCAGGTAAGCCGGACGCTGCTGGAATGGATTCCGGCCAAGGTCTCGGCCTCCGAGGAGTATCTGCTGGACGCGCCGGAGACGTTGCGGACTCTGCTGCGCTACCTGGACGCTCACGGGCTGCGCGACCCGCGCGGCGCGGCCGTCGAGGCGAACGAGTCCGCCATCGATGCGGCCGCGAAGGAGTTCGCTGAAGCGATCGGCGACCAGGAGCGGTACGGGATGGCGAAGACGGTAATGATGTCCGCCCGGGACCGCGGCGTGGATATCGGCGATCCCGAGGCGCTGGCCGCCTTCCTGGCCGATGTACAGGAAGGCCGGCTGGTGCTCGATGAGGATCTGCTGGGGCGTGCGCTGGAGCGGCAGCTCGGCTGGCCCGCCGCGGGTCACGAGCGGAAATTCGCCCAGCTCCCGGTGAGCCTGCCGGACGGGGAGGAACTGGCCGCGGCGGCAAGACGCAGCAAGGCGGTCGGGCAGCTTCGTGCCTTCGCGGATTGGCTTGGCCCGAAGGGGCGGGCGCTCACATCGGCCGGGAACATCAGGCCCGCGGATGCCCGGGAGTTGATCGTGCTGCTCGGGACCGGTGATGAGCGCCTGAGGTTCCACAGCGCCGCTGAGCTCCCGGGCCTGGAGCTGATCACGACCTGGGCGAAGAAGGCGCGCCTGGTCCGCAAGCAGGGCACGCGCCTGGTGCCGGTGGCTAAGGCGCGGCCGGTGCTGGCCGACGCCGAGGCCCTGTGGCAGCGCGCGTTCGAGGCCGCGTTCGATCTCGGCGACGCCGTCTGCCGTCCCATCTGGGCGGACGAGCCCGCGTCGCCGGTGTGCCTTCTGTACGACGTGATCGTGCCCGACGTGCTGGCCGCGATCTACAGCATGGGCCAACCGGTCCCGGTGGCCCGGCTCGCGGAGTCGGTGTGGGAAACGGTCCGGGCTCACTTCGATGTGGACTCCCTCAGCCCGCTTGGCCAGGTGGGCCTGCGCGGGCGGGTGGGCAACGACGTGGAGCAGATCTTCGACGCCTTTGAGGCGCTCGGCGCGGTGACCTCGACCCGCGGTTTGGCCAGCGACGTGTTTTCTGAAGACCTGGACGAGGTGTCCGGGCGCCAGGTGAGCCTCACGCCGCTGGGCACTCGCGCGATGCGGCAGCGCATGCTGGCCGAGGGCAGGGAGGCCGGGCTCGTCGGGGAGCTAGCGGACGCCTCGCCGGCGGAGTTGCTCGGCACGGTCGCGGAGCATTACACGCCTGAGACGGGGGTGGAGGAGATCGCGATCTGGCGGGCCGCACACGGCGGCTCGCTTGATCCGCTCGTGCAGGCGATCCGCGACTGCCCGTTCGTCTCTCGGCGGGTCGCGGTGCTGCAGACCCTCGTCAAGGCTGTCCCGGAGGGAGACGGCCTGCTAGCCCGGTTGTCGCGCGATCCGGAGCTCGGGCCGGTCGCCCTGCTCGCGGAAAAACATGACCGCAACCCCGGGGAGGTGAGCGCGGCGGAGGCCGCCTGGCTGATGGCCGGAAGCCTGCTGGAGTTCCTGGAGATCGGAGGTCCGGACGCGGTACGGGAGCAGCTTGAGGAGCTTCCCCGCTACCAGCGGGAGGCTGCGGTCTGCGCTGTGCGTGACTCCGGCTATCCGGCGCGCGAGACGCTCGAGGACTTCCGGGTCCTCGTCGCCGAGCCGATTCTCAGCACCCCGTCCCGGCCGCGCGCCGTCCGGAACATCTCCGCCCAGCGTTCCCGTCGGGGAAAACGCCGAGGCCGCTGAGCGCGGTCGTGCGGATGCTTGTCTATCACGCCATTTGATATACGATTAGATCTGTATCAGACATCATTATCTGGGAGGATCTGATGTCGAGGACGGTGGTGGACCTTGATGATGAAGCCTTGTCGCTGGCGAGTGAGGAACTGGGCACCAAGAGCAAGGTGGCGACCGTGAACGCCGCCCTGCGTCGCGTGGCGAACCAGCGGGCAGCGGCTCGCATGCTTGAGCTCCTCGACGAGACCGGCGCCGACCTGTCCGATGAGGCACTGCGCGGCGCGTGGCGGGACGGCGGGCGCGGTTGAGCGTGCTGCTCGCGGACAAGTCCGCGCTGGAGTGGGCCAGGCGAGACAAACGCGCGCGGGCCGCGTTTCTGAGCCTGCGTACTGCGCACGTCATCGCCGCGTGCCACATGGCCGCACTGGAAATCTGCTACTCGGCGCGGAACCAGGCAGATCTGGAAGCGCTGCTCGCCGGCCAGCGGGCCCTGGAATGGCTGCCGGTCAACGAGGCGGTGATGGACCGGGCACTGGAGGTCCAGCGGCTGCTCGCCGCGCACAGCGGCAACGGCCACCGGCGTCCGATCCCTGACCTGATCATCGCCGCGACCGCCGAATTGCACGGAGCCGAGGTGCTGCACGTCGACAGCGACTATGACATCATCGCCCGGGTCACCGACCAGCCGATGCGGCGCCTGTTCGATCCCGGCCCCACCTGACCACGCGCCACGAGCCGCGTTCTGCCAGTGCAATACCACTCAGGATAGGCGCTTACGGAATCGGCCGAGCGAGAAGGCGCTCAGGTCAATGGTCGACCGACCTTCGGTCACAAGTTCGGCCAGAGACTCCCCGATCGCCGCTGAGTGCTTGAATCCGTGTCCAGAGCATGGTGACGCAAGGATAATGTTTTCATGTTCGGGGTGACGGTCGATGATGAACTTCTGATCGGGTGTGACCGTGTAAAGACACCGAGTCGATTTCACGGTTGCTCCGCGTAGCGGAAGCCGGCCGTCGATGCAGTGATCAAACATGGCCTGAGACTCTTCCGGATCGACGTCGCGACTAAGATCATCGGGATCGGTCTTGACTCGATATTGCTCGGTTGCAACTTTTACGCCGCCGCCGGGCCCGTCGATGGCGGGAAATCCGTAAAATATGTCGTCCTCGTCCGGTCCGAACTCCCAGATGTACACCGGAGTCCGATCCGGCGTCATTGTGCTGACGTCAGCCGTTTCGAACCAGTGCAGGAATTGCGGATAAACGCTGAATAGTCGAGCGATCTCGTCACTTCCGACCAGTTGCGAGATCCATGGCCCTGCTGAAATAACAACTTGCCTCGCTCGGTAGGTGTCCTTGTCGGTACGAACGATGACTTCGCTGCTGGCAGGTTCGATGTCGAGCACTCGCTCTTCTTTGCGAACCACGCCATGGTAGCGCTGAGCGAGTTCGAGCTGTGCAGCGATCGCCGCCTCTGGTCTGACGAAGCCTGCTCCGGGTTCGAAGTAGCAACGGCGATCCTCGGCCAAACGAAACTGCGGAAAACGATCACGCACGTCATCGACGGTGAGCAGCTCATGCTCGATTCCGTAGTCCTCGGCCGCTGAGACGGTCTCGGCAAAGAAGTCGCTGCTGCCATGATGTCCACTCATCTCTTCTGCCCCTGTCAGAATCAAACCCCCGCAGGCAGTGAACAAGTCGGTATCCGTCTCCGCTTCGATCTCCCGCCAGAGCCTGTGTGACCTGAGCGCCAAAGGGATATAAGCCCGGCCCTCGCCGATCGCCTGACGTGTGATCCGAGTGTCGCCGTGGGTCGATCCGTAGACGTGCGGGGGCGAGAAGCGGTCGATCCCGACAACTTTGACACCCCTTTTGGCAAGTTGATACGAGGTGGCGCTTCCCATGGCGCCGAGCCCGACGACGATAACATCCATGTTCATATTTCCGAGACTACGGCTCAAACACGGGGAGTTGAAGCCCGGGACAATCTCAGGTGCAGCGGGCACGATGAACCCATGACTATTGACTGGACACATGAGCTGTCTGGGCAGTTCGACTTGCAGTGGAACCTGGCGCATGGCCCCGCGCTGGAGACGCTCACCGACGAGGAGTATCTCTGGGAGCCCGTTCCCGGCTGCTGGAGCATCACGACAACGCCGAGCGCCCGCTGACCGCCAAGGGGGGGCGCCTACTTCACGGAGCAGGCCCTGGATCTGGCTTCGACGCCGCTACTCTCGTCGTATTTTCCCGGTTACGCCGAAGGGGTATGCCGCAGTGCCCGCATCCGGAATCATGGTGCAATGCCCGATGACGAACTGCTGGCACGTGTCCGCGAGCTCCGCGCTCGCGGACGGTCGCCGAAGGAGATCGCCCGCGCCCTCAAGGTGCAGCCCGCGACGGTGGCGCCGCTGATCCAGCGGCTCGCCGCCGCCGAACCGCAGAAGAAAGAGGAGCCGCTCATCGGCTGCTGGGTCAACCCGGGCTGGTCGTCGAGCGTGCGGTACACAGGCCATCCAGAGTGGCCGGACGCCGGAACTGGCGAGACCGGGGGATCTGGGCTCGTCATCGTCGTTGTCGCCCGTGAGCGGGGCAGTTCGGCGCGGGTGTGTGATTTCCTGGTCGACACCTGGTGCCTAGGGGTGAAGGATGCCATGGGACCGAAGGCGGTCGACCGGAGGAAGCTCCCGTCGTTCCGCGCTGAGGTCTTCCGCGGTTATCCGGGGGCGCCCGTAGCAGTGCCGCTGGTTCTCGCCCAGCAGATCGTGCTGGGCGCGGTCGGGTACGCTCGCGGGCTCGGGTTCGAGCCGCACGCGGACTTCGCGAAGGCCGCCGGGCAGCTCGGTGAGTGGGATGGCGTGTGTGACCTGGAGTTCGGCCGGGACGGGATGCCTATGTACATCGAAGGCCCGCATGACAACACGTCGCGCATCCTGCGCACGCTCCGCCGGAACGTCGGCGACGGCAACTTCCACTACCTGGCGGGCCTGCGGCCCTGACGACCGCCCGGATCGTGGCAGTGGCCTTCTCTTTCTAGCGTGATCCACGAAGCGAGCACCGGATCAGCGTCGTGGCAGCAGAGCCGGAGCCAGGCCGATACAGGGAACTGCGTGATACTCGCCGGACCGGGTCAGAGGTCGACGGTCATCCCGTCGTAGGCGGCGGGTGTCCCGGCGTCCGCGAGCCTGGCCAGCATGTCGGCGGACATGTGGGTGAGCAGGATCCGGCGGGCGCGGAGCTCGCCGAGATGCGCCTGCAGCGTCCGGTAGTCCAGGTGGTAGCGGACGGGCCGGTCGAACGTGTAGGCCTCCACCGCGAGCAGGTCCGCCCCGTCCGCCGCCTCGGCCAGCGCCGCGGTCCACTGGGTGTCCCCGGAGTAGGCGAAACTCCGGCCGCCGAACTCGACCCGCAGCGCCAGCGGCGGCGCGCCGCACGCGTGCACCACTTCCCAGCCGCGCACGGCCGCCGCGCCGAGCCGGGCCGGTGTTCCGTCGGCCCGCAGTTCGGTGATCTCCACCTCGAACCGCCGCCGCACCTGGCTCGAGCCCGGGAACAGCACCTCCATCGCCTCGGCCAGCCGCGCCCTGATCCCCGGCGGGCCCGCTACCCGCAGCGGCGTGATCCGGCGGGAGAACTGGCCGTCGAGGATCAGGAAAGGCAGCCCGCCGAAATGGTCCCCGTGCAGGTGGGTCACGGCCACGGCGTCGACCGCGTTCGGCTCGAGGCCCTGAGCCTTGAGCGCCGTCAGGCTGGTCGCGCCGCAGTCGACCAGCAGGACCTGCCCCTCGCCGGAAACGTGGATGCACGTCTGCCACCGCCCGCCGCTGCCGAACGCGTCCCCGCTGCCGACGAACCGCACCTTCATAACGCCATCCTCACCTACGCATCCGCCACCGCCTACGGTCCGGGGCATCCGCGCTTGGCTTTCCGCTAGGGTGGGCGGCGTGAAGGGCATCGACGTGGCCCGGCTGGGCCTGCGCACGGCGATCGGCGCCACCATGATCGCCCACGGCGTCCGGCACGGCCGGACCCTTGATGGCACCGCACGGTGGTTCGGCTCGATCGGCTTCCGCCAGCCCCGGCTGCAGGCCATGGCCAGCGCGGCCGTGGAGACCGGGGCGGGCGTCGCGCTGATCGCCGGAGCCGGGACGCCCGTCGCCGCGTCCGCCGTGGTGGGCACGCTAGCGGTCGCGGCGCGGACCGTGCACGTTCCCAACGGGTTCTTCATCACCAAAGAGGGCTACGAGTACGTGCTGAACCTGTCGGTGGCATCGGTCGCCCTCGCCGCCCTCGGCCCCGGCGACCTCAGCGTCGACCGCCTCCTCGGAATTCACGAGCAGCTCACCCCGGCCAAGCGCGCCGCCCTGGCCGCCGGCCTGGGCCTCGGCGCCGCCGCCCTCCAGCTCGCCGCCTTCTGGCGCGCCCCAGAACCCGAGCCCGCCCCGGCCCCCGCCCCGGCCCCCGCCAAAGCGGCATGAAACCCCGATCCCAAGGCGTTTTAACGTACTGAAAGCCCAGTTTCACCGCGCAGAGGACGGTCTGGGACCGCGCAGAGCACAGTCTGGGCCGTCCGCAGGCGCGTCCGCCGCGCCAGCCCGTGACCTCACCCGCCCCCAGCCCCCCGTCCGCACTATCTCCGGTTCCCCACGGGACGATCACGTCCTAGAACGGAAGTCTCATTTCACCAGGCTGTGACCGGTCAGCCCAGGGACCTGGCCTCGCGGGGTTGCTAGACTGTAACGCGATTTCGGTTTCAGACGGCTGGGAGGCAGGACGTGCTGCACATCGCCGGACCGCCCGCGCCGGAAACGCTGCGGCACGACCAGTTCGCCCGCCGCCAGCGCATCGTCCGCACCGCCCTGCGCGCCCTGGCCAGCAGTGACGTCGAGCAGGTGAGGATATCCGAGGTCGCCCGCGACTCCGGGGTCGCGCTGGGCACGCTGTACCGGTACTTCGCGTCCAAGGAGCATCTGCTCGCCGCCGCGTTCGTGGAGTGGCAGGGCGCGCTGAAGAAGAAGCTCGAGAAGGAGCCGCCCGCCGGGGATACCGAGGCGGAGCGGCTGCGCGACGTCTTCCACCGGACGGTCAGGGCGTTCCAGCTGCAGCCCCAGTTTTTCGGGGTCATGATGATGCTCAGCGCGACCACGGACACCTACGCCGACGATATTTACCAGTCGGTGTCCTCCCAGTTCCGCGACTCCGTGCAGACCGCGCTCGAAGGCCCGCTGGACGAGGACCACCGGGCCATCTTCACCACCATCAACTCGGTGCTCGAGAGCTCGCTGCGCGCCTGGGTGCGAAACCGCGCGACCATCCAGGACGTCTACGACAACGTCGACAACGCCATCCGCCTGATCTACGAGTACACGCCGGCCTAACCCCGCGCCCGACCTCTCCCTGGAGAACAGCAAGAGCTAGAATTCGGTTCTATGTCAGGGGATGCGCGGTGACGATCGCCCTTACTCCGAACCAGCTGGATCTCGCCGAGGCGGTAGCCGGCTTCACGGCCAGGCACGCTCCGATCGCCGCGACGCGCGCCGCCTTCGCCGAGCTCGCAGAAGGCCGGCCCCAGCCGTCCTGGGCGGCCCTGGTCCGGCAGGGGTTCCACGCCCTGCACCTGCCGGAATCAGCGGGCGGGGACGGAGCGAGCCTGGTGGAGCTCGCGGTGGTGCTCGAACAGGCCGCCTTCGGCCTGTTCCCCGGACCGCTGCTGCCGACCGTGCTGGCCGGCCAGCTCATCGCCGAGCACGCGCCGGAAAACCTGGCCACCCGGCTGCTGCCTCGCCTGGCCGACGGCGCTACCGCGGCCAGCGCCGTCACCGTGGCTGGCCTGCGCGCCATGCGATCCGGTGACGGGTGGCGGGTCAGCGGCGAGAGCGCGCCGGTCCTCGGTGGCGCCGCCGCGCAGATCCTGATCCTGGGCGCGCAGGCGGACGGCCGCACGGTCTGGTTCGCCGCTGGCACCGGGACACGCGAGAACATCGAGGTCATCCCGGCCGAGCCGGTCGACCTGACCCGCGACGTGGCCCGGCTGAGGCTGACCGGACTGGCGATCCCGGACGAGCAGGTGCTCGACCTCGACCCGGACCGGGTCTGCGACCTGGCCGCCGCGCTGTTCGCCGCCGAGGCGGCTGGCGTGGCCCGCTGGTGCCAGCAGGCCGGCCTGGAGTACGCCAAGGTCCGGGAGCAGTTCGGGCAGGCCATCGGCTCGTTCCAGGCGATCAAGCACAAGTGCGCGCGGCTGTTCGCCCGCAGCCAGCTGATCACCGCGGCGGCCTGGGACGCCGCCGTCGCCCACGGGCAGGACCCCGCCCAGTTCGCGCTGGCCGCGGCCGCCGCCGCCAGCGCGCTTCCCGCCGCTGCCGACCTCGGCCTGGAAACCGTGACCCTGTTCGGCGGCATCGGCTACACCTGGGAGCACGACGTCCATCTGTACTGGCGCCGCGCGACGAGCCTGCAGGCCTTGCTCGGCCCGGCCGCCGCCTGGCCGCGGCGCGTGGCGGAGCTTTCCCGTACCACCGAGCGCCGTCACGACCTGCGGCTGGACGGCGAACCGGACGGACTGCGGGCCTGGGTGGCCGAGACCCTGGCCGAGGCGGCCGCCCTGGCCCCGGACAAGCAACGCCGCTACCTGGCCGAGCGCGGGCTCGCGGCGCCGCACTACCCCCGCCCGTACGGGATCGAGGCCAGCCCCGCCGCCCAGGTAGTGATCATCCAGGAGTTCGAGCGGGCCGGCCTGGCCCAGCCCTCTACCACCGTGGGCGAGTGGGCGCTGCCCACCATCTTGGCCCACGGCACCGCCGAGCAGCGCGAGACCTTCGTCGGCCCGACCCTGCGCGGCGATCTCGTCTGGTGTCAGCTCTTCTCCGAGCCCGGGGCCGGTTCGGACCTCGCGTCCCTGCGTACCCGCGCCGAGCAGGCGGACGGCGGCTGGCGGCTCGACGGCCAGAAGGTCTGGACGTCCCAGGCGGCCGAGGCCGACTGGGCGATCTGCCTGGCCCGCACCGATCCCGCCGCCCCCAAGCACAAGGGCATCAGCTACTTCCTGGTCGACATGCACAGCCCCGGTGTCGAGGTCCGCCCGCTCCGCGAGGCCAACGGCGGTTACCTGTTCAACGAGGTCTTCCTGACCGGGGTCTTCGTCCCGGACGACCGCCTCGTCGGCCATCCCGGCGACGGCTGGCGGCTGGCCCGGACCACGCTCGGTAACGAGCGGGTTAACATCGCCACGGGCATGGGCCGCCGCCAGGTTCGGCCCATGGATTACGTCAAGGCCATCGGCGACCAGGTTGCGCCTGAGACGTTCGTTCAGATATTGGTGGATTGTGGCGCCATCACCGCCGACCTGCTCGCCTTCACCGCCATGAGCCAGCGGCTGCTGCTGCGCCAGATCGCCGGCCTGCAACAGGGCCCGGAGGCGAGCGTCCTCAAGGTCGCCGCCGCCTGGAACGCGACCCGCCTGCAGCAGTCGGTACTGAGCTGGCAGGGCGCGGACGCCGCCGCTCTGGACGGGGCGGCCGGGGCGGCCGCGCAGCGGTACCTGTCGCTCCCGCCCACCCTGATCGGCGGCGGCACCCTGGAGATCCAGCTCAACGTCATCGCCGAACGCGTCCTCGGACTGCCCCGCTGACTGTCCCCGCCGCGGGACGTGTTCCCGCAACGACTGGGCTTCTGAGCGGACACGGAAATAACCACGTGCGATCGGTGCCCTTCCTGATTAACCTCAGCTTTCGTGATCTACCAGGACCCGCTGGCTTATCTGCTCGGCCTCGAGGGCCTCGCGCTGCTGGACGCCTGGGCCGGAGACCACGACCGCGCCTTCACCGGCGCCCGGCTGGCCGAGATCCGCCGGTTGCTGGATGACGAGAAGTTGCGGGACCAGGGCGTGCTCGTCGAGCAGGTCAGCACCATCACCGCCTACCAGCAGCACTCCGTCGGCTACGACGAGCACGCGGGCGGCGGGCTGTTCGAGATCGACGAGCCGGTCGTGGCCGGGTACCTCGACGGCCGGGAGCCCGGCGTGGCCCTCGACGCCGCCTGCGGGACCGGGCGCTTCGCCGAGTTCCTGGCCCGGCGCGGGCATCAGGTCATCGGCGTCGACAGCTCACCGGACATGCTCGCCCACGCGCGGCGGCGTGTCCCCGCGGCCGGGTTTCATGTCGCCGAACTGGACCAGTTGCCGCTGCCCGATGATTCGGTCGACGTCATCGTCTGCGCGCTCGCCCTGGTCCACGTGCCCCGCCTCCAGCCGGTCCTGGCCGAATTCGCCCGCGTGCTACGCCCCGGCGGGGATCTGGTCATCTCCGACATCCATCACGAACACGTCACCCGCGGCTCGGTGATCAAAGCCCGCGGCCCGGCCGGTGAGCCGGGCGTCGTGGCCACCTACCGGCACCGGTTCGGTGACTACCTGCGGGCGGCGCTGAGCGCCGGCCTGCAGGTGAGGCGGTGCGAAGAGCCAGGTGCGGCACCACCGGACCGGTCGCTGCCCGAGCCCGCCACCGAAATCGGCGGATGGCAGGACTGGCCGTGGTCGCTGATGGACTACCTCCCGTCGGCGACGCGAGCCGCGGGCGGCCACCCTTCCCTGGTCATCTGGCACTTTTCCAGCGGTCACTCCTAGCCGCGCGGCAGCGTGAGAAGGTGGCGACGTGGGCGGACTGTGGAACGTGAATATCCACTACGACGCGAGGCTGGCGGCCTGCGTTCCCATTACGGCCAGGGCCGTCCTCGACGTGGGCTGCGGTGACGGTTTCCTCGCGGCCCAGCTCGCGCGGCACGTTCCGCTTGTGGTCGGCGTCGACGTCGACGCCCCCGTGCTAACCCGGGCCCGGGCGCGATTCCCCGACGCGCCGGTGACATGGTGCCACGGGGACGTCCTGACCCACCCGCTCGAGCCAGAGTCGTTCGACGCTGTGCTGTCCAACGCCATGCTGCATCACCTGCCCGACGCCCGGGTCGCGCTGCGCCGCCTGAGCCAGCTGGTGCGTCCCGGTGGAACCCTGGCCATCGTGGGATTTGCCCGCATGGAATGGCGTGAGCTGCCGTGGGCCGTGACCGCGTTCGTTTCACGAGGGGTCGCCATCAGGCTGCGCGGCAAGTGGGAACATACCGCGCCGAAGGCCTGGCCTCCCTCGGACACCTTTCGCCAGCTCCGACAGGCGGCCCGCGAGATCCTCCCTGGCGCCCGCGTCCGCCGCCTGCTCCTGGGCCGCTATTTCCTCACCTGGACCCGACCGCCGCTGAGTTAGCGTGGACCCGGGTCCTCGCGGTCGTTCTGGAGGTCGTATGCGTATCAGCCTGGGCGATGTGTCCCTGTGGTTCGACGTATCCGGGCCGTCGGTCATCCCGCAGGGAGACACGACGGTAGAACGCCCGGTCCTGGTGGCGGTCCACGGTGGTCCCGGCCTGGATCACATGACGGTGAAGCCCGCCCTCGGACCGCTGGCCGAGGACTTCCAGGTGCTGTACTTCGACCTGCGCGGCCACGGCCGCAGCGATCGCAGCCGGGCCGAGTTCTGGAACATGCAGACCTGGGCTGATGACCTGCGGCGGCTGTGCGACGCGCTCGGGCTGGACAAGCCGGTCGTACTTGGCAGCAGCTTCGGCGGGGACGTCGCCCTTGCCTACGCGGGGCTGTTCCCCGATCATCCCGGCGGTGTCATCCTGACCAACACCACCGGGAACCTCAGCGACCAGCAGCGGACCATCGAGGCGTTCGGCCGCCTTGGCGGCCCCGAGGCAGCCGAGGTCGCGCGGCGCGCCTACGCCGATAAGACCGGGGACTACCAGGCTGAGTTCCTCCGCGTCTGCTATCCGCTCTACAGCGCCACGCCCGGCTGGGCCGAGGAATCGGGCCAGTTCCAGGCCCGGATGATCAAGAACATGGACGTCAGCCTGCACTACGCCAGTCAGCGGGCCAGCGGCTTCGACCCCCGGAGCGTGGCCGGCGCCGTCCGGTGTCCCGTGCTGGTTCTCGCCGGTGAAGACGACCCGATCTGCCCGCCCGGACCTCGCCTTCCCGGCGGTCAGGAACTTCGTCTCCCAGCTCGGGGCAAGCTAGCACGCCGGGCGTCGAGGAAGGCCTGTTCGACCGGGTTCGCGGTAAGAGAGCGGGCGACGTCGTAGGCGGCCGCGGCTTCCTCATCACGCCCGAGGCGGCGCAGCAGGTCGGCGCGGGCCGCGTGGAAAAGGTAGTAGCTGTCCAGGGCCGGAGAACGCAGGTCGTCCACCGTGGCCAGGCCCGCGGCGGGACCGCGGACTTCGGCGAGCGCGACGGCACGGTTGAGCGCGACGACCGGATTCGGCGTGAGCGCGCGGAACTGGTCGTAGAGGGTCAGGATGGCGCGCCAGTCGGTGTGGTCGAAGCTGGGCGCGACGGAATGGACCGCGTTGATGGCGGCCTGGATCTGGTACGGGCCCGGATGGCCACGCTGGACGCACGCGCGCACGATGGCCTGGCCTTCGGCGATCAGGTCCCGGTCCCACCGCCGCCGGTCCTGCTCGGCCAGGCGGGCCAGCGAGCCGCTGGCGGTGACGCGGGCGGCGCTGCGGGCGTGCAGCAGCAAGAGCAGCGCCAGCAGCCCTTGCGCCTCCGGCTCGTCGGGCATCAGCCCGGTGAGCACCCGGGCCAGCCGGACCGCTTCCGCGCACAGGTCAAGCCGCATCAGGGAGCCGGCGGTCGCCGCGTAGCCTTCGTTGAAGATCAGGTAGACGACGGCGAGGACGGGCTGGAGGCGGGCGGGAAGCTCGGCTTCGGCGGGTACCCGGTAGGGGATGCGGGCATCCCTGATCTTGCGCTTGGCCCGGACGATCCGCTGGGCCATGGTTGCCTCGGGTACCAGGAACGCCCGCGCGATCTCCGGCGTCTCGAGTCCGCCCAGCAACCGCAGGGTCAGCGCGACCTGGGCGGGCTGGTTCAGCGCCGGATGACAGCAGGTGAAGATCAGGCGCAGCCGGTCATCGGGCACGGTCTCCTCCTGAGGCGCAGCGCCGTCCGGGGCGCCGTCCGGGGCGCCCGCACCGTACAGGTGATGCGCTTGCGCGTGCCGTTCGTCCCGGACCGACTCGCGGCGCAGCCTGTCGATGGCCCGGTTGCGGGCAGTCGTGACGATCCACGCACCGGGATTGGGCGGCAGGCCGTCCGAGGGCCACCGGGCGGCCGCCACGGTGAACGCGTCCTGGACCGCCTCCTCGGCAGCGTCGATATCGCCGAGGAAGCGGATCAGGGTAGCGACGCAGCGGCCGTACTCCTGGCGGAAAACAGCCTCGACCGTCACAGGGCGAGAGTCTACGGACGCGGTTACTGCCCGTCGGGCGCGTTAGCCAGGATCGCGTCGTCGAGGTCCCCGTCGAAGAACGGGCGGACCTCGATCGGCCGCTGTTGCGCGACGGCGGTGAGCTTGGCCCACTCCAGGGCCGCGTCCAGGTCGGCCGCGTTGATGATCCAGAACCCGGCGAGGTGTTCCTTCGTCTCGGTGTACGGCCCGTCGGTCATCAGGAAGTCGCCGCCGGACTGGCGCACCACGGTCGCCGACTCCGCCGGGATCAGACCGCCCTGGAACACGAACGCGCCGGCGTCCGTCATCTTGTCGCCCAGCGCGCTGACGTCGGCCCACACCTGCCGGGTCTGTTCCGGGGGACGGCGTTCATCGTCGGCCCGGTAGAGCGCGAGCAGGTATTGCGCCATGACAGATCACTCCCGTTGGTCATCCCGAGGCCGGCCTGGAAGCCGGCCCTCACTCCCGCTACGAAGTGGCCGCCGCCGAATCGACACCCCGCCCGCCACGATGCCAGAACACACGATGCCAGAACACTAGCCGCGGGCCCGCTCCTCGGCCTCGAGTTGCTGCTTCAGCAGCTTGCCGGTCTCGGTGTAGGGGAGGGCGTCCCGGAACTCCACCGCCACCGGAACCTTGAACGCCGCCAGGGCCTCGGCGCACCATGCCCGGACCTGCTCCCCGGTCAGGTCAGAACCCGCCCTCCTGACCACGAACGCCCTGACCACCTGCCCCAGCTCACCATCGTCGGTCCCGATCACCGCGGCGTCGTCGATGTCGGCGTGCTCCACCAGCCGGTTCTCGATCTCGATGGGGTAGATGTTCTCCCCGCCGCGCAGGATCATGTCCCGGCGCCTGCTCTCCAGGAACAGCAGCCCGCCGGCCACCCGGCCGAAGTCGCCGGTCCGGTACCAGCGGTCCGCGTCCAGGGCGGCCCTGGTCGCCGCCGGGTCGTCCCAGTAGCCCAGGAACACCGAAGGCGACCGCAGGTAGATCTCGCCGATCTCGCCTTCGGCCAATACCAAACCGTCCCCGCCGCGGATCTGCACCTCCACGGTGGGCAGCGCCGGCCCGACCGATTCGGGCACGGTGACGAACAGTTCGCCGCCCGTCTGGGTGCCGAGGCCGACCGTCTCGCTCATCCCGTAACCGTTGCCCAGCCGGACCCGGGGGAACCGTTCGTGCAGCTCGCGTACCAGTTCGGGCGGGAACACGGCGCCACCGCCGCCGACCGTCATCACCGTGCTGACGTCGTAACTACCCAGGTCAGGGTGCCGGAGCAGCCGCCAGAACTGGGTCGGCACCCCCGACCAGGTCGTCACCTCGTGCCGGGCCGTCAGCTCCAGCCAGGTCAGCGGGTCCCAGGGGCCAGGGACGGGGAAGACCAGCGTGGTCGGGAAGGCCGCGCCGGTGAGCAGGACGGCGATCATGCCCGAGACGTGGAACATCGGGCTGGTCACGATCGTGCAGTTCCGCCGCGCCCCGCCAGCCGCCGCCCCGCCAGCCGCCGCGGTACCGGACGCCGGGGGAGCGGCCCCCGCGGCCGCGGCCGCGGCGTTGAACTGGTTCACCATGGCGAAGTTGAGGATGTTCCGGTGCGACAGCGTGGCCCCCTTGGGGCGGCCGGTGGTGCCGCTGGTGAACAGGATGACCGCGGGGGAGTCCTCGGTGATGTCCGCCCGGCCCGGTACCTTGCCCGCGAACTCCCGCGCCTCGGCGCACAGGTCGCCGAGGCGACGCATCGGCACCGAGCCGTCCTCCAGCCGGGCCAGCCGCCGTGCGTCGCCCGCGATGAGCAGCGGCGCGGTCAGGCCGATGCCGTACTCGAGCTCCGGTCTGGTCCACCACCCGCTCAGGCTGGTGACGATCGCGCCCAGCGTGATCACGGCCCACATCACGATGGCGTACTCGGCGCTGTTCGCGGCCACGACCGCGACCCGGTCCCCAGCCGTGACCCCGTACCGCGAGGCCAGCAGGACCGCGGTCGCGTCGATGTCCGCCACCGCCGAACGGTACGTCCACTCCCGCTCCGGTGAGATCAGGAACGCCTGGTCAGGCACGGCGGCGGCCCGCGCGTCGAGCAGTTGCCGCAGCGTGCGCGGCCGCCGGGCGAATACGACGTGATCAAAGCCGAGCACCGGCTCAGTGACCAGCTCGAACGGAGCCCCCGGGCCGAGCAGCGCATCCCGCACCGAGCCCGGCAGCACCGCCGCCCCCCGCCACCGCAGATGAGAGACGGGCCGGGTCCAGGCCGACACCAGCTCCGCCCACCGGTCCGAGACCGTCTGCGCGAGCGAGTCGGAACCGCGCCGCCCCGTCGGCGGGTCGCCGCTCACCGCCGGCAGCAGGGCCGCGAGTTCATCCGAGCCGAGCCCGAGGGCGGCCAGCGCCGGCGCGTCCCGGTCGGAGTCCAGGATCTCCGGCAGGTCCGCCCGGGCGATGAGGACGGCGAGATCCTCCTCGCCGTCGGCCAGGAGCAGGCCGCACAGGCTCGACCGGGAGAGCCTCATCGGCTCAGGCCGGGCGGCGGGTGGCGAGGAACAGGCCGTTGTCCCGCATGACCACCCGGCACTGCTCCGGCGTGTAGTTGAAGTTCTGCAGGTCCTTGATGTACAGCGACGGCTCGGTCAGGCCTTCCACGTGCGGGTAGTCCGAACCCATGAGGATGCGGTCGGCCCCGATCAGCCGCAGCAGGCTGGCCAGCTCGTCCTCGTAGAACGGGGAGACCCACAGGTGCCGCTTGAACGTCTCCCGCGGGTCCTCGGGGAACAGGTGCGGGACCTGGCCGTAGGTCTTGGTCAGCTTCTCGAACAGGTGGAACACCCAGGCCGAGCCGACCTCGATCGAGGCCATCCGCAGGTTGCCGAAGCGGTGGAACAGGCCGCGGGCCAGGTGGCTAGCGATCGTGTCCTGCAGCGGGTCGGCCGAGACCAGGCCGCGGAACGCGGTGGCCCGGAAGGCCTCGGTGAAGTCCTTCTCACCCCATTCCCCGAGGTACTTCGTGTAGCTGGTCTCGCCGCCGTGATAGCAGATGGTGATGCCCGCGTCGTTCGCCAGCCGCCAGAACGGGTCGAACATCTCGTCGGCGGGGGAGCGCATGCCGACCGCCGTGGTGACCGGGCCCGGGACCATGACGACGAACCGGGCGTCCCGCTCCAGTGCCCATTCCAGCTCGCGCGCCGCGTTGTCCGGGTCGGCCAGCGTGATGTAGGGAGCCGCGAAAATGCGGTTCTGGTAAGCGAAGCCCCAGTCCTCGTCCAGCCACCGGTTGAAGGCACGGAACGCCGCGGTCAGCGTGGGCAGGTCGTGTACCAGTGCCTGCTCCATGCCCACGCCCAGGGTGGGCAGCAGGATGCAGCCCTCCATGCCCTGGGCGTCCATCACCGCGAGGCGGGCGTCCCGGTCCCGGTACTCGGCCCGGACCGGCTCGAGCTGGCCGAACAGCACGCGGGGATCGGCGCCCTTCGGATTGCGCCCGCGGAAGTACTCGTCCATGACCCCGGGCGCCGCGACCGGGTCGAACGTCGGGTTCGGGATGAACTTGTTCACCTTGCCGCCGACGAGCAGCCGGGTCCGCCCGTCGATCTGTGCCCACTGCATGGCGCGCTTGCGGTACGCCGGCTCGATGTGCCGGGTGAAGGCGTCCATGGCCTCGTAGTAGTGGTTGTCGCAGTCGAAGAACCGGAACGGGAGTTCGGTGGTCATGAAGCGCACTCTAGAACCCAGTTCTGGTTAGGGCAAGCGCCTTGTTTTCTATGCTGCTCACGGTAAGGATAAGACTCAACTGGAATCAGGTTTCAGAGGAGTGCCCAGCATGGCGATGCCATCCGGGATCCCGATCGTGGACACGATGATCGGCTTCCCGCACGAGGGATTCAGCCAGTACGACTTCATCCGCAGGCAGACCAGGGACAAGGGCTCCCTGGAGGAGATGCAGTTCCCGGCGGAGTACATGTTCAAGAACGTTCCGAAGGACCTGCCCACGTCGGACCCGGTCGCCGTGACCCTGCACGAGATGGACCGCTTCGGCATCGAACTGGGCCTGATCGGCACCGCCGACGACACCTCGCGGCTGGCCCTCAAGAAGCATCCGGACCGGTTCGTCCCCGCCGGGAACATCGACGACCCGAACGACGTGACCGGAACCGTGCGCGCCGTGCGCCGCCAGCACGAGGAGTTCGGGATCAGGGCGGTCAGCGTCTTCCCGGCCGGGACCTTCCCGCAGGTGGCGATCGACGACCCGAAGATGTATCCCATCTACCAGACCTGCGTCGACCTCGGCCTACCGATCTTCTGCACGGCAGGCGTTCCCGGCCCCCGGCTGAAGTACTCGGTTCAGGAGGTCTCGCGCATCGACGTGGTCATGTACGACTTCCCCGAGCTGGTCTTCGTCACCCGCCACGGCTGCGAGCCGTGGCAGGAACTGGCGGCCAAGCTGATGCTCAAGTGGCCGAACCTGTACTACTCGACCTCCGCCTTCGCCCCCAAGTACTACCCCGAGGCGATCGTGAAGTACGCGAACACCCGCGGCGCCGACAAGATCATCTACGGCGGCTACTTCCCGATGGGCCTGTCCCTCGAGCGCATCTTCTCCGACATGCCGCACGTCCCCTTCCGCGACGAAGTCTGGCCCAAGTTCCTCAGCCAGAACGCCCGCCGCATCCTCAACCTAGACACCTAGCCCCCGCCCGCAGCCCCCGCCCACGCCACCAGCCCGGCCCGCACCACCCGCACCACCCGTCCCCGATCCCCCTCCCATCGCGCTCCAACAGCACTGATGTGCCATCGGTGCACCTCTATGTGACCCAGTGTGCCACCGATGCTGTAAGAGAGCCTGTAAGAGCGACACCGGTGCGATTACGTGGGCGTACCCGGCTATCCTGATCCCTGCTGTCACTCAGACCTCGGGAGTCCCAAGGCGGTGCCATCTGACGGCATCGGGGCATGCGCCCGGCCCGTTCGTGGAAATGATCTTTATCCCGAACGGGCTGTCGTATCCGCCTCGGCCACCCATCACGCGGCCGAGACGCAGGGGGTCTGTGTGCCACTGGCCACGTTCTTGGGAGTCGCCGGGAAATAAACCCGCGGTTCTCGTCGCGAGAACGCACGACATCCCCCATGCCGCTGCGTCGGCGGTCCATGGTCACGGGTACTGAGGCGCTGCCCGGGGGGCTGGTGGTGCGCTGCCCCGCGGGAATAGCGGGGTGGATCCGGGCTCCGGGGTGATTTTGGTGCATCATGGTCCGCCTTGCATGGCCGGGGGCACACAGACCCGCCCGCGAGGGGCCGCGACGATCGTCAGATGCCCGCGTGAGCTTCGGCCGTTCCGTTGCAGCTCGCCGCCCACGTCGACGAGCTCGTTCCCGCCCTGGCCGGCCATTGGGGCCCCGGCGCCGGGACGCCGGACTCGCCGGGCCTCCCTCACCGGTAGTCCGAGGTCGCGGCCAGCGCCGCGGCCCCCGCCATCAGGTCGAGCACGACCGAGCCGAACGCCTGCAGGTTCACGTCGTCCCCCGCGCGCTGGAAGCCTTGCTCCAGGACGATGGCGAACTTCCACTGGGCCAGGACCAGGTAGTAGTCGATGTCATCAACCTGCCGCCCGGATACCTGCGCGTAGTGGGCCAGCAGGTCGGACCGGGACGGCATACCGGACAGGTCGACGTGGCCGAACAGGACCTTCCCCGTCGTCTCGCCCTCCTCCGGCCAGCTCGACAGTAGCCAGCCCAGGTCGAGCTTGGGGTCGCCGACGGTGCCCATCTCCCAGTCCACGATCGCGGCCAGCCGGGCCGGGGTGCCGTACCCGAACATCACGTTGGCTAGCTGGTAGTCGCCGTGCATCAAGCCGGGGATATAGTCCCGCGGACGCCGGTCCCGCAGCCAGGCGGTGGCCTCGTCGAAGCCGGGCAGCTCGCGGCCCTTGATCCGGTCCAGGAAGGCGGTCCACCGGCTGACCTGCCGCTCGTGGAATCCGTCGGGCCGTCCCAGGTCGTGCAGGCCCTTGGCCTGCCAGTCGACCTTGGACAGCAGCGCGATGCCCTCGGCCATCTGGTATGCCAGCCCGGGCCTGGCCTCCGGGTCCGCGTCGAACGGCGCGGGCCAGCTTTGCTGGGCCGTCGGCGACCAGCCGTCGACAAAGCTCATCAGGTAGAAGGGCCGGCCCAGGACCGAGGTGTCGGCGCACCGGGCCACCGCCCGCGGGCAGGGCACGTCGGTACCGGTGAGCGCCTCGATGATGAGCCACTCGCGCAGGATGCCCTGGTCCCGGTCGGCCGGCGCGGACGGCGGCGGGATCCGCATCGCGCAGTGCAGGCCGCCCCGGCGGATCTCGTAGATCTCGTTCTGGGTGCCGCCGGACACGAAGCGGTGCTCGGCCGGCTCGCCTTCCCCGGCGAGCCCCGCTTCGTCCATCCACTGGGCGAGGCGATCGACGTCGATCACAGATTGCCCACCTCGTGCTCCAGGTACTCGGCTGATATTGAGAATGATTAGCGTAGGCGCTGTTCCATCCCGTGTGCCCGTCTTCGCCCCGTCTAACTCTTGACTGCGCCCGATATTCGTGTCAGATTACTGACGCGAATATCGGGCGCTTACCCGGATAGGAGCCGGCCGTGACGGTCACCAACGCGAGCGACGCGCACTACGACCCTTACAACGTCAACATGAACGCCGACCCGTACCCGGTGTACCGCCGGCTGCGCGAGGAAGCGCCGCTCTACTACAACGACCAGCACGACTTCTACGCCCTGAGTCGCTTCGACGACGTCGATCACGTGCTCTCGGACCCGAAGACCTACATCTCCGGCCGCGGCGGGATCATCGAGATGATCAAGGCCAACATCGAGTTCCCGCCGGGCGTGCTCATCTTCGAGGACCCGCCGGTCCACACCACCCACCGCAAGCTGCTGTCCGGCGTGTTCACGCCGCGCAAGGTGACCGCGCTCGAGCCCAAGATCCGCGAGTTCTGCGCCCGCTGCCTTGACCCCCTTACCGAAGCCAAGCGGTTCGACTTCGTCGCCGACATCGGCGCGCTGGTGCCGATGTGGACGATCGGCATGCTGTTCGGCATTCCCGAGCAGGACCAGGCGTTCATCAGGGACCGCGGCAACGAGCACCTGCAGACCGAGGCCGGGCAGCCGATGGCGGCTGAGATCATGAGCGGCGAGGTCTTCGGCGACTACCTCGACTGGCGCGCCGAGCACCCGTCCGACGACATCATGACCGACCTGCTCCAGGCCGAGTTCGACGACGAGCACGGGGTGCGCCGGCGGCTGAGGCGGGACGAGATCCTCACCTACATGACGGTGGTGGTGGGCGCGGGCAACGAGACCACCAACCGGCTCATCGGCTGGGCGGGCCAGGTGCTCGCCGACCACCCGGACCAGCGGCGCGAACTGGCCGGGGATCCCGCTCTCATCCCGGCCGCCGTCGAGGAACTGCTGCGTTACGAACCGCCGGGCACCCACATCGCCCGGTACGTGGCGCGCGACGTCGAGTGGCACGGGCAGCGGGTGCCCGAGGGCAGCACGATGCTGGTGCTGGTGGCGTCGGCGAACCGGGATGACCGGCGCTACCCCGACGGCGACCGGTTCGACATTCACCGGGAGTTCAAGCTCGGCCTGACGTTCGGCCGCGGCATCCACTACTGCCTCGGCGCCGCGCTGGCCCGGCTGGAGGGCCGCATCGCCGTCGAGGAGATCCTCAAGCGCTTCCCCGAATGGCACGTCGACACCGCCGCGGCCCGGCTCTCCCCGACCTCCACGGTCCGGGGCTGGGAAACCCTGCCGGTGGTCATCCCCTGACCGCCCTACATCACCGGCCTGATGCTCCCGGTCGACGCGGGCTCCCTGCTCACATAGGGAGTGCCCGTATATGAATGTCTGGTAACTCCTTGTAGTCAAGGGCCGGAAAGTGTGGCAGCGTTAGCCGCGGTCATATTTTCCGGGGGGAACTGTGAAGATCAAGCACCTGCTGGCGGCGTTGACGGCGGTCCTGGCCGTCGTCTGGGCGAGTTTCCTGGCGGGCGCGCCCTCGGCCGCCGCCCGGACGGCTCCGGACCGCGAGTGCTCCAGCGCGTACGTCGACGCCGATTCCCGTCTCGGCCCGGAGATCCTCCCGGACCGGGGGTCCGTCGCGCTCATGACCCTGGGATACCGCCGCCTGGCCGGGCTGAGCCCGAGCCAGTTCCTGGCCACCTACTGGGATTCAGTCACGAGCAGCTGGATCTACCCGCCCGACAACGGCTTCCTGATCGTGCACGGCCAGCCGGACGAGTCCCCGTTCGTCCTCATGCCCGGCCGTCAGATCGACCGGTTCGGCAGCGAGTTCGGTGCCTTCCTGGCCCCGGTGGACACGCTCTACGCCGAACGGTCCCTGCCGCCCCAGAGCCTGGACGACTTCGACCCGGCCTATACCTGTAACTACCACGACTACCGGGTCCTGAAGCCGTTCACGGTCGAGGCCGGCCCGATCGCTCCGGCCTTCGGCCAGCCCGGCCGGGGAACGCAGTACCAGCTGGTCGGCTCGCTGCTGCCGACCGGTGCGGCGGCGAGCGTCATGTGGCTGGTCACCCACCGGTACCTGCAGCGCCTGAACTGACTTTGGCCGGCCCGTTCGTACCGCGGCCTTGATGTACGCTCCCTGGGCAGGTATGGCGCCGAGCCGCGGGAGGTGATCGTGAGCGAGCCAGCGCACGCTCAGCAGCGCCGCCGGTACGACAGCCGCCTGCGCCGCGAACGCGCGGCCCAGACGCGGGATGCCATCGCCGAGGCGGGACTCCAGCTGGCCCACGAGCTCCCGGTGTGGGACTGGCGCGGCCTGACCATCCGCGCCGCCGCCGAGCGGGCCGGGGTCAGCGAGCGGACCGTCTACCGGCACTTCCCCAGCGAGCGGGACTTCCACGACGCCGTCATGCAGCGCCTCGAGGCCCAGGCGGGGGTCACGCTCGAGGACCTGCGCCTAGCCGACATCGCCGCGGCCACCGCGCGGGTGTTCGCCCACGTGGCGTCGTTCCCCATGGTGGTCAGGACCCCGCTGGACCCCACCCTGTCCGAGGCGGACCAGCGGCGGCGCGCGACGCTGCTGAACGCGGTCAGCCAGGAGATCCCCGGCTGGCCCGAGACCGACCGCAAGATGGCGGCCGGCATGCTCGACGTCCTGTGGAGCGTCATGTCCTATGAGCGGCTCATCACCGCCTGGGATCTGACCCCGGAGCAGGCCACCACGGCCCTCACCTGGACGATAGGCCTCGTCGAGGCGGCCATCAGGGAAGAACGGGCACCGGGCTAGCCGACCAGCCGGACGATCGCGAGGTACTGGCACGCCGCGGCGACGCAGACGAAGGCGTGGAACACCTCGTGGTAGCCGAAGACGGACGGGCGCGGATCGGGCCGGCGGCGCCGGTAGCACACCGCCCCGGTCGTGTAGAGCAGGCCGCCCGCGAGCACCAGCGCGGCCGGGGCCACGCCCGCGCGGATCCACAGGCCAGGCAAGCCTAGGGCGGCCACCCAGCCCAGCCCGAGGAAGACCCCGCCGACCAGCAGTTCGGGCGCGCCCATCCACTTCAGGTGGACCATCGCCGCGGCCACGGCCAGCGTCCACACCGTGATCAGGCAGGTCAGGCCGAACGCCCCGGGCGACGTCAGCAGCAGCATCGGGGTCGCCGTGCCCGCGATGAGGAAGAAGATCATCATGTGGTCCAGGCGCTGCATCAGCTGTCGGCCCGATTCGGTCCAGCGGCCCCGGTGGTACAGCGCGCTGACCCCGAACAGGGCGCTCACGCTGGTCGCGTAGATGGCGTCGGCGGTGATCTGCCGCGCCCCGTGCGCCCCGGCCAGCAGCAGCGGCCCGGCCACCACCGACAGCCCGAACCAGACCAGATGCGACCAGCCGCGCAGCACCGGCCGGGTGTAGTAGATCCTGCGGCGGGCGTCGAAGAAGACCTCCGCCTCCGGTCGGCCCGGCTCGTCCGGAATGGAACTCGTCCAGGTCATCGACCGCCCCGCTCCCTGCTCGCCCCGGCGGCGCTGAAAGCCGGCCGCCGTCTGCTACCTGCCTAGCATGACTTCCCGGGCCCGTGGCCGATATACCGCGCGGACGCGAAGAAAGTCAGGGTTGGCGCCGGAACGGCTACGATCGGCCGCATGCCGGACGAATCGGGGGTCCACGCGTTCCAGGTGGACCTGCGTGGCCTAGTCGATCTTCTCTCGCATCACCTCTATTCCAGCCCGCGCGTGTTCGTGCCGAGCTCGCGGCCACCGAGCCGCACCGGCTGGCCGCCTTCCTGAACGTCCACGCGCTCGGCGTCAAGGCGCTGGCCCGGCACGACCACGAACTGCTCCGGATGATGCTGCCGTACCTGCGGTTCGAGTCCACCGACGGCCCGGTGACGCTGGCCGAGTTCGCCCGCAGCCACCCCCACGTCTACGTCACCCCCACCGTGGACGAGTTCCGGCAGGTCGCGCCCATCGCCACCGGGAGCGGGACGTGGTCGACACGTCGCTGGCCGCCACCCGCACCCAGCTCCGCCGCCTGCTCACCCCACCCAGCGAGGACGAGGAAGAGGACGGTAGCGAGCCCGGATCTGCGTTAGCATCGCTAATTAAGTTGACACCGTTAACTCATTCGCGGGAAACTCGTGTCGGTAAACGGTGTAAACAGGACAATCATGGGCAGGGGGCCTCAGATGATCAGCATGCAAATCTTCGACGGCGGACTGGCGGCATTGGTAAGCCTGGTGGTGGCCGCGATCGCGCTCACCGGCCTGATGATGGCGGCACCGCGCCTCAGCCGGCCTGGCGGGACGCCACGCGGCGGCACCCGGCCGGACCTCTCGCCGGAACCGCTGCCGAACCCGGATGAGGACAGCTTCGTCATCCCCGACGACGCTCGCGAGCTCATCGGCGACCGCGAGCCCGCCCTAGTCTGACGGAGCCGCTCGGGTTCACCGCCGCCGAGATCGACGCCCGGCTAGCCGCGCGGGTCGCCCGCCGGCTGGAGCCTTGACGTCCGGGCAGGCGTGGCGGTTCGCGTAGCGCTCCACGGCGAGCACCCAGTCGTCCTGGGGTTCGTCAACCCGCGTGGCGGCGGCGACCAGCACCGGGGGACAGCCGAATAGAGCCGCCCCGGCCGCGCAGCCGACGATCATCCACCTCTTCATCGAGGCCTCCTCCTGCTAGGGTGCCCCGTCCGGCCCGCCTTGGCTAGCCCATGCGGGCCGGCGGCGGGAACTCAGTAGCGTTCGACCAGGTGGGCGCGGCTGGCGGGAAGTTCGTAGGGATCAGGCCAGAAGTCGGTGATCTGGGCGATCTTGCCGTCGTCGGTGAGATCGAACCGGATGTAGGGGTCCCGGCCGCGGACCTGCTCCCTGGTCTGGGGACCGCGCGTCCGTCATGAACCGATCCTAAGCACGCCGCCAGCGGCTCAGCTCAGGGTGACAGCTGCTCCCGTGAATTACCTGTGGGTACCATTTGCTGGGTGATCGATTTCGACGCGTATCTCCGCCGGATCGGCCTGGACCCGGCGGGCAAACCGGCCTGGCCAGCGGTCTCGCGGGCGCACGCGACGGCGATCCCGTTCGAGAACCTCGACTCCCACCGCGGCGTCCCGGTCTCGCTGGAGCAGGCCGATCTCGAGCGCAAGCTCGTGGCTGGACGCCGGGGCGGGTACTGCTTCGAGCACAACCTGCTCCTGGCGTCGGCGCTCGAGCACATGGGCTTGGCGGTCGAGCCGATGCTGGCGCGTGTCAGCGTGGGCGGCGCTCCCCGTGAGAAGCGGCCGGCCACGCATCTGGTCCTGCGGGTGACGGACGCCGACGGACGCCAGTGGCATGCCGATGCCGGGTTCGGGCTCGGTACGCTGCTCGACCCGATCCCGTTCGGCCCGGCCGGCGTCCACGAGCAGTCGGGCTGGAGTTTCCGGGTGGTGGAGGACGGTGACGAACTGGCCCTCCAGACGCTGGGACCGCAGGGATGGACTGGCGTCTACGCCTTCCTGCCCCGTCCCGCCTTCCGGATCGATATCGAGGTGAGCAACTGGTGGACCTGCACTAATCCGGCGTCACGGTTCGTGTCCGGCCTGATCGTTACGGTCAGTCATGACGACGGGCGGCGGGAGGCCCTCCATGACTTCTCGGGCTCGCTGCTCACCATGACCAGTTCTCCTGACGGCACGGAAACGACCCCGGCGCGGCGCGAGGCGATCCCGTCGCTGCTGGCCCAGCGATTCGGCCTGCCCGGGTTCGGCGTCGGGCCGGATGGCCGGGTGGTCGCCCTGAGCTAGCCTTCGTCCGGGATAGCTTGCCATGCGAAGTTCGCCAGCCGGAGAATAATGTTCTCGAACTCGGCAGTAGGAAACGGAGCGCTCATGGCACCAGTTGATCGCCGGCTGCGGGTGTTCGCCTCGATGGTGCGACGCCAGGGGTCGATCGCGGGAAAGAGCGAGGCCGAGGTCATCGCACTGCAGGCCCGGCACGTGCCGGACAACGTCGTGACCAACTTCATCTTCGGCAAGGTCGCGCCCGGGGTCCAGACCAGCGACCGGACCATCCCCGGCCCCGGCGGTGACATCCCGGTCCGTGTCTACCGCCCGCACGGGGCGGCCGGCGCAGGGTCCCGCCCGCTTGTCGTCTACTTCCACGGCGGCGGCTTCGTCCTCGGCGAGCTGCGGATGGGCGACTGGCTGTGCAGCCAGGTCGCCAGGAACGTCGGCGCGGTCGTGATCTCGGTCGACTACCGGCTCGCGCCGCGCCACCGGTTCCCGGCCGCCGTCGACGACTGCTACGCGGCCCTGCTGTGGGCCGCGGAGAACGCCGGGTCACTGGGGGCGGGCGGACCGCTGGCGGTGATGGGGGAGAGCGCCGGCGGCAACCTCTCGGCGGTGGTCAGCCTGCTGGCCCGTGACCGCGGCGGCCCGGCCATCAGCCAGCAGGTGCTGATCTACCCAGCCGTCGACATGACGAAGGAAGCGCCGGCCACGGCGACCACCCCGTTCCTGACCGCGCCGGAGATGCGCGCCTACCGCCAGCACTACCTGGCCGACGCCGATCCCAGCGATGCCAGGCTGTCGCCGCTGCTGGCCGAGGACCACAGCAAGCTCCCTCCGGCCCTGATCCTGGTGGGCGAGCACGACCCGCTGCGCGACGGCGGGGTCCGCTACGCCGCGACGCTCCGGGCCGCCGGGGTGCCGGTGCGGCTCACCGAGTACGTCGGCATGCCGCACGGGTTCCTCAACTTCCCCGGCCTGTGCCGCTGGGCCCCCCAGGCCCTGGCGGAGATATGCGCGGAGCTGAAGGCCGCCGCACGGGGGCCTGGTCAGCTTGAGGTCCTGAACCCGCCGTTGCTGTAGAGGACCTGACCGGTGATCCAGCCCCCCGCATCGGACATCAGGAAACGAACCAGGTCGGCCGTGTCGGCCGGCGTTCCCAGCCGTCCGGCCGGAGTCTGGACCACGCCCGCCTCGCGGATCTGGGGGGTCATCCAGCCGGTATCGATCGGACCCGGATTGATGACGTTCGCGCGGATCCCGCGGCTCGCCAGTTCCACCGCCGCGGCCACGACGATCCGGTCCAGGGCACCCTTACTCGCGCCGTACGGCAGGTTATGCGTGGCATGGTCGCTGGTCAGCGCCACGATCCGGCCCTTCGCGGCGGTGGTCGGGCCGGCCGGCAGCTGCTCGGCGAAGGCCTTGATCAGCAGCCACACCGCCCGGGCATTGACCGCGAAATGCCGGTCCCAGCTCTCCACGGTGGTGTCGAGAACCGAGCTGTCCACGCTCTCGCAGTGCGACATCACCAGGCCATACAGTCCTCCGGCGGCGGTCGCCGCCTCGACCAGGCGGCCCGGAGCGCCGGGCTCGGCCAGGTCGGCGGCCACCACGTCAACCCGGCTGCCCCGTCGGCGGCACTCATCCGCCACGTCCTCGGCATCGTGCTGGCCGCGCTCGTAACCAACCCGTTCGTCATACGGTGCCCAGTAGCTCAGGACCAGGTCCCACCCGTCCTCAGCCAGCCCGAGCGCCAGCCCGGCGCCGATCGACCGCCGCCGCCCGACCCCCGTCACCAGCACCGTCCCGCGGCGCGCACCAGGCACGATCACCCTCCAAGCGGATCAGGCGAGCCGGCTTTGCGTGCGAGGACGAGCCGGCACCGCGGGCTGTCGTCCTCGCGTCGGCCGAGACCGGTCAAGGGTACTGTCACCACGGCGAATCCCGATGATGCCAGGTCGTCGCGGACCGCGCTCAGCGGGCAGGTGCGGTAGTACATGACGAACGGGGGACGCCAGACGGCATCCGCGCCAGCACCGGTGCCGCAGCACACGTCCAGTCCCGCGCCGAACGGCCCGAGTCGGCCCAACGCGCCCGCGGTCGCGTCAAGCTCGCTGTCTGGAGTGCGGAACGGCGTCCGGTCGAACTTCGGCGCCAGCAGATCGTAGCCGCCTATGCTGGCGTCGGCGTGGCGACCTGGTCCGGCGGTGTCGCCGCGACATACTTTGTGGGTCTGTCGCAGGTCAGCACGGGGTGAACTCGACGGATTCGGCGTGCTCACGGCCGCGAAGGCGGTGAGCTGGCGCCGTCGTGGCGCTGTTCCAGAAACACTCGGGGGAGAATCAGTGAACCGCACACCAAACACACATAGCAGCACGCGCCGGAATGTCAGGTGGGCCGCTGCGGGCCTGAGCGCGATGGCCATCCTGCCCGCCCTCCAGGGAATCCCGGCGGCCGCGCAGTCGCGTGCCATCCACGCGGCTGGCCACTTGCGGGACGGGACACCGTCCAGCACCGTCAAGCACTGGGGCACGTTCTTCGGGGGGGCCAGCACATTCCAGCCCGAGGACATGACTACCTCTCCGGTGTCGGTGAGCCTGCCAGGCTCGATCGCGGAGGTGGCCACGTCGAACTCGAGCGAGTACGCCCTGCTAACCAACGGCAGCGTCTACGCGTGGGGGCTGGGCAACGTGGGCCAGCTGGGCGACGGCGAGACCGGGAACTCCTTCACGACGCCGGTGCAGGTGCACTTCCCAGCGGGGGTGAAGATCGCCTCGCTGCCCATTGACGTCATGCCCTTCGACACCGGCCTGGCCGTCGATACCGAGGGCCACGTCTGGGGCTGGGGTGACAACCAGGGCGGGGAGCTGTGCCTAGGTAATTACAATCAGTACCTCACACCGGTCAGGCTGCCGTTCTCGCACGTGACCGCCGTGGCCGGGGCGTTCGACCATGCGCTCTACGACGCGAGAGGCCAGGTCTGGGCGTGCGGCCTCAACATCCTCGGAGAACTCGGCGACGGCACCACCAGGCTCAGCTCGGTGCCGGTCAAGGTGAAAGGCCTCGGCCCCCGCGCCCACGTGGTGTTCCTGGTGGCCGCGTTCACCAACTCCGGCGCCCTGCTCGCCGATGGAAAGTACCTGGACTGGGGCACCAACGGCCAGGGGCAGCTCGGCACCGGCACGCTGAGGAAGCGATCCGACGTGCCGGTCACGGTGCCTTTGCCGGCCAAGGTGCGACTGGTCACCCAGGGCGGGTCAGTGCCTGGCAACGGGCAGACCCTGGTGCTTCTCACCAACGGCGACCTGTACGCCTGGGGCGATGACGGGCAGGGGCAGCTCGGGGACGGGATGACGACGGCGCAGTCCTCACCGGAACTGATCACCCCGCCTACCGGAGTCACCTACCAGGCACTGGCCACGAGCGGCGGCACCTCGTACGGCCTATCCACGACCGGGGACGTCTACGCCTGGGGTGGTGGCGAGGAAGGCCAGATCGGTAACGGGACCACCGAGAGCAGCCTCACCCCGGTCAAGGTCGCCTCAGGCGCCGACGGCATCTCGGCCACCGCCGACGACGCGCTGATCGCCATCGCTGGATCCTGAGCGCCGGCCGCTGTGAGGCCCGGCGGTCC
>JBEKJP010000070.1:0-38181 GCA_050011155.1 Streptosporangiaceae bacterium | reverse complement strand
GTTCCCCTGTAACGGCCGCTTCGAGAAGTACGGCCAGGTCAACATCTGGCCGCGGCCGGTGCAGCAGCCGCATCCCCCGGTCTGGGTGCCCGGGTCCGGGTCGCCGGGGACGATCCGCGACATCCTCGCCCACGACTACGCCTTCGTGTACCTGAGCTGGGACGGCCCGAAGCTGGTCGGGCGGCAGGTCTTCGACCGTTACTGGGACCTGGCCGAGGAAATGGGCCGCGACCGCAACCCCTACCGGCTGGCCTTCCTGCAAGTCGTGGCCGTCTCCGAGACCGATGAGCGGGCCGAACGTGAGTACGCTGCGCACCTCGTATCGCACTACCGCTCCGGCGTAGGCGCGATCCCCGCGACCGCCAATTCGGTGCCGGGTTACGCCGAGCCGGCCGCCATCGAAGGCAGACTGCGCGCGACCGGAAATCGCGGGATGCTGTCGCGGATGAAGGGGGTGACCTACGCCGAACTGGTCGAGAGCCAGGTCGCGATCGTGGGGAGCCCGGCCACGGTGGCCGACCAGATCGAGGCGTTCGTGCGCGAGTTCCGGATCGGCAACCTGATGGTGATGCTCCAGAGCGGCTCGATGCCGCGTGACCTCACCGAGAAGAACATCTCGCTGTTCGCCGCGGAGGTGCTGCCGCGGCTGCGGCCCATCTGGGACGACGAGGGCTGGGTCAACCACTGGTGGCCACGGACGGGAGCGGTGTGATGGTGCCGGAAATGTCGACCGTGCGCGTCCGCGACGAGGCGGTCGAGGTCGGGGACGGCCGGCTGACGCTGCACGTCAAGGTGGCCGGGGACGGGCCGCCGCTGCTGTTCTTCCACCCGCTGCCCGGGCTGGCCTGGTCGCCGCTGCTCGACCGGCTGGCCGAGCGGCACACGGTGTACGCGCCGGAGCATCCCGGCACCTCGCCCGGCGACCCGCAGGCGATCAGGGAAGTGCAGACCTTCTGGGAGCTGCTGCTGGCCTACGAGGAGCTGATCGGGGCGCTCGGGCTCGAGCGCCCGGCCGCGCTCGGGCAGTCGTTCGGCGGCATGGTGGCGGCCGACCTGGCGGCGAGCTTCCCGCGGCTGTTCTCCCGGCTCGTGCTGCTGGCGCCGCTCGGCCTGTGGCGCGATGACGTCCCGATCCCGCTGGTGGAGATGGTGTCCGGGCCGCCAGAAAAGATGCCGGACTACCTGTACGCGCACGCCGGGCCGGTCCTGCCTGACGACCCGGCGGCGGTCGCCCAGGACACCTGGAACCTCGGCTGCACCACGAAGTTCGCCTGGCCGATCGCGGATCACGGCCTGCGCCGGCGGCTGCACCGGATCCGGGTGCCCGCGCTGGTCCTGTGGGGCCGCGAGGACGCGCTCGTCCCGGTGGCCTACGCCGAGGACTTCGGCCGTGGCATCGCGGGCAGCCAGGTCGAGGTGATCGACGACTGCGGCCACGTCGTCCAGGCCGACCAGCCGGAGCTGGCCTGGGCCGCGATCAGCGGGTTCCTGGCCGAGCCGCGCGTGGTCAGCGTCAGCCGGGAGATCGCGGCCGGCCCAGACGAGATCTTCGAGCTGATCGCGGATCCGGCTCGGCAGCCGGGCTGGGACGGCAACGACAACCTGGCCGTCGCGGACGCCGGGCAGCGGGTCCGCCGGATCGGGGATGTGTTCACGATGCTGCTGACCCAGGGCGACGTCCGGGAGAACCACGTGGTCGAGTTCGAGGAGGGCCGTCGGCTGGCCTGGCGGCCCTCGGAAGTGGGCAAGCCGCCGCCCGGGCACCTGTGGCGCTGGGAACTCGAGCCGACCGGGGCCTCACGCACCCGGGTCACCTGTACCTACGACTGGACCCAGCTGACCGACCGGGGCCGCTTCGTGGTCGCCCGGGCGACCACGGCCGACCGGCTCCGGGCCTCGCTCGACCGGCTCGCGGCGCTGGCCGAAGGACCGGAGGAGCCGTCCGGGTAACGCGGCTACCAGGCGTTCGAGCTCGCTTTCGAGCCGGGTGAGGCCGGTCTCGACGACGGTGAGCGGCAGGCCGAACCGCGCCGCGACGCGCTCCGCTTCCGCCTCCAGTTCCGCGGTCCGGTCCTGGGCGAGCCAGACCACCCGGCGGTAGTGGCCGAAGTAGTCGGGCCACAGCTCCGGGTACCGGTCCAGGCCGAGCCCGGCCAGCACGGTCCGGTCGAAGCTGCGGACCAGGAAGTCGGTCAGCAGGTACGTGCCCGGCTCGGCTTCGAAGAGCTCGCGCACCCGGTCAGGGCCGGCGAACACGTCGTAGCAGTGCAGGCCGGGCAGCCGCCGCAGCCCCAGCCGGGTACACAGGTCGTCCAGGGCACCGTAGGTGCCGCAGTCGGCGTAGGCCACCGCCACGCGGTGCCCGTGAGCCAGGGCGTCGGACGCCACCCGTTCGGCCCATGGTGTGATTTTCTGCGGACGGTTGTGCAGCGACGCGGGCAGGGTATGCACCTCCACCGGCCAGCGGCGGCGCGCGATGATCTCCCTGACGTGGGCGCCCAGCGCCCCGCAGGCGATCACGGTCAGGGGTCCTCCGGGTCCCACGCCTATCAGCGTACGGGACTGCTAGTTTGCCGCTATGTCGAGATGCGCGCTGATCACCGGGATTACCGGACAAGACGGCTCCTACCTGGCGGAGCACCTGCTGGACGAAGGCTACGAGGTGTGGGGCCTGGTCCGCGGGCAGGCCGACCCCTCGGTCAGGGGCCGCCGCGAGCTCGCGGGTGAGATCCGGCTGATCCGGGGTGACCTGCTGGACCAGGGCAGCCTCATCGCGGCGGTGGAGCGGATCCACCCGGACGAGGTGTATAACCTCGGGGCGATCTCCTACGTACCGATGTCCTGGCAGCAGGCCGAGCTCACCAGCGAGGTGACCGGCGTGGGCGTGCTGCGGATGCTGGAGGCCATCAGGACGTGCAGCGGGATCAGCGGCTCGCGCACGCCTGGCCGCGGCCAGATCCGCTTCTACCAGGCGTCCTCGTCGGAGATGTTCGGCCAGGTGGACGAGTCGCCGCAGACCGAGAAGACGCCCTTCCACCCGCGCAGCCCCTACGGCGTGGCCAAGGCCTACGGCCACTTCCTGACCCAGAACTACCGTGAGTCCTACGGCATGTTCGCGGTGTCCGGGATCTTGTTCAACCACGAGTCGCCGCGCCGCGGGCCTGAGTTCGTCACCCGCAAGGTGTCGCTGGGCGTGGCCCGGATCAAACTCGGGCTCGAGCGCGAGCTGCGGCTCGGGAACCTGGCCGCCCGCCGCGACTGGGGGTTCGCCGGCGACTACGTCCGCGCCATGCACCTGATGCTCAGCCAGGACGAGCCCGAGGACTTCGTGATCGGCACCGGGGTCACCCGCAGCGTGGAGGAACTGGCCGAGCTGGCCTTCAGCCTGGCCGGGCTTGACTGGCAGGAGCACGTGGTGTGCGACACCGCGTTCGTCCGGCCGGCCGACGTGAACCAGCTGTGCGCCGACCCGGCCAAGGCCGCGGTCAAGCTCGGCTGGAAGCCCAAGACCAGCTTCGAGGAACTGGTCGGGCTGATGGTCGAGTCCGACCTGGAGCTGCTCAGCACGCCAGGCGACCGCCGCCCGCCGTCCTTCAGCAGCGACGTCTGGTGATGTGATGGCGCCCGCCCCGGGCGGGCGCCATCACCTTAGTTGTTGATGAGCGGGTCGCGCGGGAGGCGGCCGATCCGCTCGGCGATCTGGTTCCGCTTGATCTCCGACGTGCCGCCCGCGATCGACAAGGCCCGGCTCATCAGCATCAGCCCGGCTCCCGCCGCGCCCCGGCCCTCGAGGAACGCGCCGTCGGGGCCGGCCAGCTCGAGCAGGATCGCGGCCGATTCGTGGCCGAGCTCGGACAGCAGCAGCTTGGTGATGTTGCCCTCAGGGCCCGGGCCGCCGCCAGCCACCGCCCGGTAGGCGGCGCGCTGGTTCAGTACCCCCATCACCTGGGTGCGGGCGATGTGCCGGCCGACCCGTCCGGCCCCGCCCGCCAGCCGCTCCGGATGGGCGTCGAGCGGGGCGATGAACGAGTCGATCGGCACCGACATGCCGCCGTCACCGCCGCCGATGCTGACGCTCTCGTTGCCGAGCGTCGCCCGCGCGACGGTCCAGCCGCCGTTGACCGGCCCGACCACGTGGGTGTCGGGGACGAAGACGTCGTCGAAGAAGACCTCGTTGAAGTCCGAGCCGCCGTTCGGCATCTTCAGGGGCCGGACGGTGACACCGGGGCCGTGCATGTCGATCACCATCATGGTGATGCCCTGGTGCTTGGGCGCGTCCGGGTCGGTCCGCACGGTGGCCAGGCCGAACGAGGCCAGGTGGGCCCCGCTGGTCCACACCTTCTGGCCGTTGATCCGCCAGCCCCCGTCCACCTTGGTGGCCTTGGTCCTGATGCCGGCCGCGTCGGACCCGGCACCGGGCTCGCTGAACAGCTGGCACCAGATCACGTCCTGGCGCAGCGCCGGCGGAACCCACCACTCCACCTGCTCCGGGGTGGCGTACTGGATCAGGGTCAGGATGATCCAGCTGGTGATGCCGAGGCTGGGCCGCTTGATGCCGGCCGCGCGGAACTCCTGCTCGATCACCAGCTGCTCGATCGCCTTGGCGTCCCGGCCCCACGGCTTGGGCCAGTGCGGCATCGCGTAGCCGGTTTCGATCAGCGCCTGCTTCCTGTCGTCCCCGGTCAGCGCGCGCAGGCGGTCCACGTCCGGCTTGATGGCGGTCCGGACCGGCTCCGCCTCCGGCGGCAGGTCGATGGCGGCGGCCCGGCGCAGGCCGCCGCGGATCAGGTCGGTGACCTCGATGGCGGCCTGCTCGGCCCCGGCGATCGCTTCGATCGCGATGGCCCGGCGCAGGTACAGCTGCGCGTCGTGCTCCCAGGTGAACCCGATCCCGCCGTGCACCTGGATGTTGAGGTTGGCGTTGCCGAGTGCGGCCGGCACGGCCAGGGCCTCAGCGACGGCCGCGGTGTAGCTGAACTGGTCGCCGCCGCCGAGCCCGGCCCGGCCCGCGTCCCACGTCGCCGCCGTCGCCGTCTCGGTCGCGACCAGCATGTTCGCGACGTGGTGCTTGACCGCCTGGAAAGTCGCGATCGGACGGCCGAACTGCTGGCGGACCTTGGCGTACTCGGCCGCCATCTCGGTGGTCTCGGCGGCGATGCCGGTCGCCTCCGCCGCGAGCACCGCCCGGGCCACGTCGGCCAGCAGCCGGGCCGCGCCCGGCAGCACCGTGGCCGGCGCCGCGTCCAGGGTGACCTTGGCGGCGCGGCGGCTCTGGTCTACGTTGGCCGGGACATCAGCCTGGTAACCCCCGGCTGACTTCTCGATCACCAGCACGTCGTCGCCGGACCGGACGAGCAGCACGTCGGCCAGGTGGCCGCTGAGCACGACGCCGGCCTTCCCGGTGGCGGTGCCGCCTTCGCTGGTTACGTCGCCGCCGCTTAGTGCCGCGGCGCCGATCACGCTGCCGTCGGCCAGCCCGGGCAGCAGCTTCTTCTTCAGGTCATCGGACCCGGCGGCGGCCAGGACGGCGCTGGCGATCACGGTCGGGACGAACGGGCCCGGGGCCAGGAAGCGGCCCGTCTGCTCGGCCACGACCAGCGTTTCCGCCAGCCCGAAGCCCGAGCCGCCGAGGTCTTCCGTGATATGCAGGCCGAGCAGGCCGAGGCCGGCCAGCTCGGCCCAGAAGTCAGGGAGCCCCTCGGCCTCGGCCGTGAGCAGGGCGCGGGCGGCCGCGCGGGACTGGTGATCGGTGAGGAAGCCGGCCACGGACTCGGCCAGTGCGCGGTGCTCTTCGGAGATGGCGATCGACATGTATAAATAATTACCCGTTTTACCGGCCGACGGTACCTGCCCGGGGGGTGCTTCCCTTTTAGTTTTGCCAGGCCTGGTGGCGAAGCGGGTATACCGCGTTGTGCCCGGATGCGTCATGATCGTTGCCAGTGCGCCGGAGCCGCGGAGGTGTGATGGGGGACCAGACGATCGGTCAGCCTGATGTGCAGTCGCTGGCACTGGCTGAGCCGGCCGAGCACGTGCGGCGCCGCTGGATCTTCGGCCTCGGCCTGGCCAGCCTGGGCATGTGGATGGCCACCCAGACGCCGCTGCAGGTCGTGCTGGCGCTCCAGCTGCAGGACATCACGCCCAAGCACAAGGTCGTCGCCCTGGGCGTGGTCACCGGGGTCGGGGCCATTTCCTCGGCGCTGGCCACCCCGGCCGTCGGCATGCTGTCCGACCGCACCGCGCACGGCCGCCGGGTCGGCCGTTTCAGCGGCCGCAGGCACCGGTGGACGCTGATCATGGCCGTGCTGGCCGCGATCTGCATGGTGCTGCTGGCTTCACAGAACACGGTGTTCGGCGTGGCGTTGCTGTGGTTCCTGTTCAGCGGCTTTCAGAACGGCGAGTACGCCAGCCTGAGCGCGGCCATCCCCGACCACGTGCCGGTGCGGCAGCGCGCCACGGTGTCCGGCTGGGTGGGCATGCCGATCGCGCTCGGCCTGGTCCTGGGCACCGTCCTGGTGGTGGACGTTCTCGACCAGCGCCTGGTCGCCAGCTACGTCCTGCTGGCGGTGCTGATGGTGGTGCTGGCGCTGCCGTTCGTCCTGTTCACCCCGGATCACCCGCTGGCTCCGCATCACCGGGACCCGTTCTCCTGGCGCCGGCTGGCCTCCTCCTACTGGCTCAGCCCGCGGCAGTATCCCGATTTCGGCTGGGCCTGGCTGACCCGCTTCCTGTGCAGCCTGGCCATCGCCATGGGCACCCTGTACCTGCTCTACTTCCTGCGCGACGCGGTGCACTACGCGCGGCTGTTCCCCGGCCAGACCGCCGCGGACGGGCTGCTCATCCTCATCCTGATCTACACCGTCTGCGTGGTGCTGGCCTCGATCGTCGGCGGGATCATCTCCGACCGCCGGGGCCGCCGCAAGATGATGGTCGTCGTGTCCGGCCTGTTCATCGCGGTGGCCGCGCTGCTACTGGCGTTCTCCCCCACCTGGTCGGCGTCCCTGGTCGCGGCGGTCCTGTTCGGCCTGGGCTACGGCGCGTACATCGCGGTCGACCAGGCGCTGATCACGCAGGTGCTGCCCGCCGCGCGCGACCGGGCCAAGGACCTCGGCATCATCAACATCGCGATCGTCTGCCCCGGTGCCATCGGCCCGCTGATCGCCGCTCCCCTCGTTTCCCTGGCGGGCTACCCGGCCCTGTTCGGCGCGACCGCGGTCGTGGCCGTCGCCGCCTCCGTCGGCGTCTGGAAAATCAAGAGCGTCAGCTGAGGCATCAGGCCGCGCTGCCCGGCTGAGCCGCCACTACTCGTACTCGCGGAGAGGCCCCGGTGGCAACGTAAGGATCACTGGTCACAGCACTCGCTTGCGGAATGGCGACCGGATGGATTAACGCAGAATATCCAGGTATGCGGAACATCCGGGGGCCCTATGCCACGGAATCTTCTGTATAGCCCGGAATTTCCAAGATCTTTTTCTCGGGGCGGTGTCCGTTCGAGCTTTGCTGCCTCTGGCTGCCTGCTCGCCACGCTGGCATGATCTCACCGCTCCCATTAAACCCACTCGTCACAAGTTCTACATATTTATGCGACTGACCGTAAATCAATGGGGTGGATTCGGGTTACCGGGTGGATTTGGGTGTCCCTGGGGTACCGAATCCACCCCATAACCCCAATCCACCCATTAAGAGCCGCGCTCGCTGTACTGGATGCGAATTAGGTTGCTTCTGGTGCACATGAGGCCAGCGGGGGGCGTTCTGCGGGGCTGGCCATCGGCCACGGTCGGCCGCCGTCACCGGCCGCTCCCGAGGGTGTGGGCCGGCGTCCCGAGCGCGGCGGCCGGGGCGTCCGCCCGGTGGCGCCAGACCCGGTAGGCGCCGTAGATGATGGCCGCGACACCGAAGTTGACGAAGTAGGCGACGTCGGCGCCATCCCAGGCCTTGGCCACCGGGCCGACGATGATGGACGTGTCCATGAACGGGACGGCGGCGCCGAACGCGACCACGAACGTGATCAGGGCGACGATCGCGTCGGCCCGGACGGTGCTCTCGCGGGCGGGATTGATCGTCTGGCGCCCGCGCACGCGGTAGTACCAGTCGATGGTGACGATCGCGACGAAGGCCGGGATCCAGTAGCCCACGAACAGCAGCACGTTCTCGAACCGGGAGGATGTGTCGCCGCCGTGCATCCACAGGATGAGGAAGAACGCGATGACGGTGACCACCAGCGCCGATATCGGCCGGCGGACCTTGACCCCCACGGTCTGCAGGGCCAGCGAGCCGCTGTAGTCGTTCATGACGTTGGAGCCGACCGAGGCGAGGGCGATCACGAGGAGAGCCAGGGCGCCGAGAAAGCCGCCGCCCATGATGTCGCGGACGCCGACGGCGGTCTCGGCGCCGAGCGCCTTGGCCCCGGCGATCCCGATGGCCTGGATGGCGATGTAGCCGAGCACGATGCCGCCCATGCTGTACCAGAAGACCGGCTTGCGCGGGGTCGACGGCGGCAGGTAGCGGCTGTAGTCCGAGGCGTAGCTGGCCCAGGAGATGGCCAGGCTCAGCGCGACCGTAACCTCCAGGACGAACGAGCCGACCAGGGCGCCGTGATGGACGGTGGGCGGCGTCACGATCTGGTGGTTGCCGCTGAGCAGCTTGATGGTCAGCACGACGAACGTGATGACGAGCACGACGGCCATCACGGCCTCGACCCGGTGGATGAGCTCGTAGCCGAAGATGCCCACCGCTCCCTGCAGAGCCAGGACGATCAGCACCCCCACCCAGAACGGGATGTGCAGCAGGGCCGAGAGCGCCTCGCCGCCGAACAGGCCCACCAGGCCGTCCCAGGCGATCGACGAGAGCCACTGGACGATGGCCGGCAGGACCACCGTCGCGCCGAAGGCCATCCGCGAGGCAGGGAGCTGGCCGGTGCCGGTGCGCGGGCCCCAGGTCGACAGGTAAGCGACCGGCAGCGACCCCAGGAGCGTGCCGATGACCATGGCGAGCAGGCCCAGCCAGAAGCCGAGGCCGAACACGATCGCCAGCGAGCCGGTGAACACGCCGGTCATGTTCATCTGCGGGGCGAACCACACGGTGAACAGGCGCCGAGGGGTTCCGTAGCGGTTGTCCTCCGGCACCGGGGTGATGCCATGCGTCTCGATCGCCAGGTCGCCCGAGCCGGCCGGCATGCGGCCACCGAAGGTCGAGGCCTCCAGAGCGCTCGACCCGGCGTCTGATTTGTGGACCATGATCTGAGATCTTAGAGATGAAGCTTAGTCCAACAGCTACCCGTCTCACAGAGGGACCGACTGGACAGGATGCCGGTGGCTTTGTTAGATCTCAGCTCTCACGAAAGCGGGTGAGGCAGCCGTGCTTATCGACGCGCATACGCACATCCTGAGCCTGGCCGAGGACGCCGAGTTCACCACCGACATTCTTTACCTCGGCGAGTACGCGCGGGCCATCGCGTTCGCCGCGGCCGGGGCGGCGGACCGCGGGGCGCTGTCCGTCCTGGAGCTACGGCGAGATCGACCGGGCCTGACCGCTCAGGTAGCCGGCCACCTCGTCCATGGCCGAGAACACGTGATCGGCCTGGGTCAGCGCGTCCGCCGGGTGGGTCGTCGCGACCGCCAGCACGGTCATCCCGGCCCGCTGGCCGGCCAGCACCCCGGCCGGCGCGTCCTCCACCACCACGCACTCCGCGGCCGGGACGCCCAGCAGTTCGGCCGCCCGCAGGTACGGTTCCGGGTCGGGCTTGCCGCGCTCGACGTCGTCTCCGGTCACGAGGGCCCCGGGAGCGGGAATCCCCGCGGCGGCCAGCCCCACCGCGGCTAGGCGCTGCGCGGCGAGCTCCCGCCCGCCGGACGTGACCACGGCCCACCGGCCGCGCCGGGTCGCGCGGACGCACTCCAGGGCACCAGGGATCACGGCCAGCCCGCTGTCCCCGTCGGCCATCTCGTACCCGCTGATCTGCCGCACCTGCTCGGCTGGATCGAGAGCCGGGGCGAACATCCGCACCACGTCCCGGGCCCGCCGGCCGTGAACGGTCCTCAGCACCTCACCGGTGTCCAGGTGCTGCTCACGCGCCCACCGGCGCCAGGCCCGCTCGACCACCTGCACCGAGTCGATCAGCACCCCGTCCAGGTCGAACAGGACAGCCGGATCCGTCAACTGGCGACCGTGCCCGGCTCGGCGGCCGTGACCGGCTCGGCGGCCGTGACCGACCAGCAGGCCTGGAGCAGCGCCGCGGTGAAAACCTCCGGGCTGGTTACGCAGACCGCGTGGTCGGCGGCCACCTCGTGCACGGTGGCGCCGGGGATGGCCTGGGCCAGCCTGAGCTGGCGACTCACGGGAACGACTCGGTCCCTGGTCGTGACGAGCACCGCCGTGGGCACGCCGACCTGGCCGATCCAGCTGTGCGAGCTGAACTCGCAGACGGCTTGGATGGCCGAGATCGCGGTGCCGAGCGAGGTCCGGCGCAGCTGGGCGTGGGCCTGCCTGGCCGTGGCGGGGTCGTCGACCGGGCCCAGCAGGGCCATGCCGAACAGCTCGGCGCTCATCGGCTGGAGGAACGGGTTCAGCTGGATCGCCGCGGCCGCCGCGGGTAGCGCTAGTGCGGCCAGCTTCTCCGCCGGCGATCCGAGGACGTTGCGCGCGGTGGCGCACAGCACCAAGCCCGACAGCAGAGGGGCGTGGCGCCGGGAAAGCAGCTGCGCCACCATGCCGCCCATGGAGTAGCCCACGGCGATGAACCGTCCCACGCCGAGGACCTCCGCCAGCACGGCGATGTCGTCGGCGCAGTCCTCGAGCCGGAACCGGCCACGGGCGGGAATCCCGTCGCCGTGGCCGCGCAGGTCCATGGCCACGACACCGAAGTGCCGCCCGAGCTCGGCGAAAGTCTTTCCCCAGTTCAGCTCGGCGGTGAACGTCACGCCGTGGATGAGCATGAGGACCGGCGCGCCAGGCGGCCCGGCGCACTCCCATATCCGCGTGATCCCGCGACCCGGCAGTTCCACTAGCCGGGTCCGCGGAGCCAGAGGCTCCCCTGGCAGCTGCTGTATGACCACCCTTCACCCCCGCAATGTCGGGCAGGTTACATCAATGTTTCTACCCGGGAGGGTGGTAAATATGCGAGCAGGGTGTTAGTTGGGGGTGCGGCCGGTCATGACGTAACCGCTGCCGAAGCCCATCTCCCGGATCTCGACGTCCTCCACCAGCCGCTCCAGGTGCTGCCAGGGCCGGTCGAATCCGGTGAAGTCGCGCACGTAGGGGGCGTGCAGCAGGCTGACCATGGAGTTCAGGACGACCATGACGGGCGCGGCCCACTTCCCCCCGCCGGCTGCCACCCACCCCCCCGGGCGCAGCGTGGCCACGATGTTCGCCAGCGCTTCGGTGGACTGCAGGATGTCATGGACGGCACAGAACAGGGCGGCGTCGGCGGTCCGCTCGACCTGGGCGGCCTCGGCCGGCGCCTGGACCACCGTGACGTTGTCCCAGCCCTCGCGGGCGATGTGCTCGCGTGCCACCGCCGCCATCTCCGGCGACTCCTCGATGCCCACGACCTCCCCGCCCGGGCCGACTTTCTCCCGGAGCAGGCCACAGCACAGCCCGGTCCCGCAGCCCACGTCGAGGACTACCTGCCCGCTGTGCAGCGGGAGCGCCTCGACGACCGCGCGCCGGTAGGGCTGGAACGCGGCGGTGTCCCGCTCGTAGGATCCGGCGTGTTCGTAGTAGGCCGCCTGCTCGTGTCGGGCTGGCGCGGATAGACGTGCTGGGCTCATGCTTCTGCCCTCGCCTTCGGTAGAGCGGAATGTCCACCGTAACCTCCGGGCACCGCGACCGGGTGAACGGGGTGTACTCGGGGCGTTACGGAATGCCTCATGCGTCTCTGTAGGCGGTTCATGTAGCAGGATTGTCATATGACGGCCGCCAGCTTCGAGTTCGCTACCGCCGGCCGGATCATGGCCGGCCCCGGCCGGGCCGCGGAACTGCCGGACGTGCTAGCCGGGCTCGGTACCCGCGTGCTGGTGTGCACGGGGGCGGACCCGGACCGCCACGCGGGCCTGCTGGGGCGGCCGACCGCGGTGTTTCCGGTCTCGGGCGAGCCGACGGCGGCGGCCGTCCGGGCCGGAGTGGCGGCCGCGCGCGAGCATGGTGCCGACGTGATCGCCGCGATCGGCGGCGGCAGCGTCATCGACGCGGCCAAGGCGGTCGCCATGCTGCTGGCGAACGGCGGCGACCCGCTGGACTACCTGGAGGTAGTCGGCTCCGGCCGGACGATCACGCGGCCGTCGGTGCCCTGCGTGGCCGTGCCCACCACCGCGGGCACCGGGGCCGAGGTGACCGCGAACGCCGTGCTGGCGGTGCCGGAGCACCGGCTCAAGGCGAGCCTGCGCAGCCCGCTGATGATTCCCCTGGTGGCGCTGGTGGACCCATTGCTCACCGCGTCGTGCCCGCCGCCGGTCACCGCCGCGAGCGGCCTGGACGCGCTGACTCAGTGCCTGGAGCCGTTCGTCTCGGTCCGGGCCAGTCCGCTGACCGACGGGCTGGCGCGCGAGGGGCTGCGCCGGGCGGCGGCGGGCCTGCGCGCCGCCTACGCCGACGGCGGCGACCTGGCGGCGCGGGCGGACATGGCCACCTGCGCCTTGCTGGGCGGCATGGCGCTGGCCAACGCCAAGCTGGGGGCGGTGCACGGCCTGGCCGGCGTGGTCGGCGGGACCGCGGACGTGCCGCACGGGATGGCCTGCGCCGCGCTGCTTGTCCCGGTCATCGAGGCCAACGTGCGGGCGCTGCCGCCGGGCTCGCCCGTGCTAGACCGGTACGCCGAGGCGGCCGCGCTGCTGACCGGGCGCCCGGGGGCGTCGGTCGGGGAAGGCCTGGCCTGGATCCGGCAGACCGTGACCCTGCTGGCCGTGCCGGGGCTGCGGACGTTCGGCCTGACCGCCGCGATGGTGGGTGACATCGCGGCGAAGGCGCTTACCTCGAGCAGCATGGCGGGCAACCCGGTGCCGCTGAGTCAGGACGAACTGGAGGGTGTCGTGCTGGCGGCGCTGTGACCGGGGCTACGCCGTCTTGCCTCGGCGGCGGCGCCACCAGCGGGGCCGGGCTGGTGCCTGCGGCTGCTGCGGTTGCGGTTCGGCGGGCCGGGTGCGGGTCTCCCGCCACCTGGCCAGCATGTCCTCCTCGTTCACGAGCCGCAGGTGGATCGGCGGCCCCTCGGGAATCCGGCGCCACTCCAGGATCCGCCGGTTGAGGTCCCGGACGACCTCGCGGACGTCCTGCTCGGAGCGCAGTTCCCCGAGCGTGTCAGCCAGCCGTTCGGCCTCCTTGCGCAGGCGGAGCGGGACGGGCAGCATGGCCTCGGCCGAGACGCCCTCGCGGTCCAGGTAGTTACGCAGCCAGGCATCCCCGTTCAGCGCCCCTCTGGGCAGCGGCTTGCCCGCACCTGGCAGGTTGTCGAACTCGCCGCGCTCCTGCGCCTCGTTGATCTGCCGGTCGATCCACGAGTCGAAGCTGATTTCGCGAGGTTTGCGTTCGGTCATTCAGTTACCCCTTCCCCGCCATGGTAGCCAGGAGTGACCGGAGCGCGGGAAATTCAATTGCGAGCGGGACGCGGCCGTGGGTAGTTTCCGCCTCATGCTGCCCGCGGTGCGTACGGACGAGGAATGGCGGGCTGTCGTCTGGGACGAGCAGGTTATCCGGCCCGCCGCGGAAGATCTCGCGGGCCGCCTCGGCCTGGCCGGTGCCGGGCTCCGCCGTTACCCGGACGGCTCCCGTCCCGTCTACGCGGCCGGCGACCGCCGCGTTCTCAAGCTCTATCCCACGGTCTCCGGGCCGGACGGCGTCACCGAGGCGCGGGTGCTCGAGTACCTGGACGGCAAGCTGCCCGTCGCCACGCAGCTCCCGGGGACCGGGCTGGCCGCGGCGTGGCCCGCCATCTCGCGGGCGCACCAGGAGCGGGCCGTCAGCGAAGCCGGCGAGCTGCTCGCCGCGCTGCACGGCCTGGACCCGGAACCTCTGGGGGCGGTTGTCGGCCCGGCCGACTGGGCTGCCTTCCTGGCCGGCCAATGCGCGACGGCCGCGCTGCGCCAGCGTGAGGTGGAGCTCCCGGAGGTGTGGCTCAGCCAGGTCGAGGGTTTCCTGGAGTCGGTGCCGCTCGCCCCCGGACGCGAGCGGGTACTGCTGCACACCGAGGTGATCCGCGAGCACCTGCTGGTCAACCCCGGGACGGGGACGCTCAGCGGGCTGCTGGACTTCGAGACCGCGATGACCGGTGACCGTGCCTACGAGTTCGCCGCGGCCGGCCTGTTCGTCCCGCGGGGCGACCCGCGCCTGCTCAGCCGCCTCCTGACCGGTTACGGCCGCGGCTTCGACCCGCGGGAACTGCTCGCGTACACGCTCCTGCACCGGCACAGCAACCTGCCCCAATGCCTCGCACAGCTGCCGGCCCCGCCCGAGTCCACCCTGGACTCCCTGGCCCTGACCTGGTTCGGCATTGCCTGAGCGCTAGGTCAGCTCAGGTCAGCCACGGCCGCGAGGCCGGCCTCGATCGTCCGGACGGCGCCGTCCTCGGCCGGCGGCGCGAGCAGGACAAGCCGGTCCACGCCGGCCTGGGCGAACTCGGCGGCCAGGGCCGGCGTCATCCGGCCGCGCGGCGTCACGCTGATTTCCAGCGGGCCGAACCCGGCCGGGCGCGGGACCTGCCCGGCCGCCTCGGCCAGGCCCGCGACCGACGCGGCGGCCTGCGCGGGCGTCAGCCAGTAGCCGTACCAGCCGTGGGCGCGCGCGACGGCCCGGCGGTAGGCCGGGGCGCTGTGGCCGCCGACGATCAGCGGGACCGGCTGCTGCACCGGACGCGGGTGGGCGTCCACGCCGCTGAAGCCGGCGAACCGGCCGTGGTACTCGGGGTGCTCGTCGTACCACAGCGCCCGCATCGCGTCGAGGTACTCGTCGGTGACCGCCCCGCGCTCGGCGAAGTTCGCCCCGACCGCGCGGAACTCGGGTTCGAGGTAGCCGGCCCCCACGCCGAGCATGACCCGGCCGCCGGACAGCACGTCCAGGGTCGCCACCTGCTTGGCCAGCACCACCGGATTGCGCTGCGGCAAGATCACGATCCCGGTGGCCAGCCTGATCGTCGTCGTATGGGCCGCGGCCCAGGTCAGCGCCAGCAGCGAGTCGAGCGCCGGGTCCTGCGGCGCCATCGGCGACGGCGGCACCTGCGGGTCGGGCAGCACCAGGTGCTCCCCGGCCCAGACCGAGTCGAAGCCCGCCGCCTCGGCCGCCCGCGCCGCCTGCACGATGGCGCCAGGACGGCTCAAGGGCCCCATATTGATGTGGACCAAGCCCAGCCGCATGGTCCGTACTTTAGCGCTATCGGCACCGTATGGCCGGAAGGGTCGCTATGAACAGGAACGAGCACCAGAGTTTCATGCGGAGGCCCCAGACCTGCATCTTCAGGTACACCGGCAGGCCCACGGCCCGGCCATAACTGGCCGTCGAGCAGCACGCGCACTGGCGGCCGGGACGGAAGGGCGCACCAAGTTACCTGGAGCAGTGCCGACAGCTCACCGATGCCCGGGCGGGGCATGACTGGCTGCGGGCCGGCTGTCAGATGGTGCAGCAACAGGCCTTGCGGGACTTCGCTCAGGCAATGGCCGCGTTCTTCGACCCGGCGAACCGCGAACCTCAGCTGCTTGTCTCCCTCACCGGACGCGAGTAGCTGGAATCCCCGTCAGGCGGGGAGGATGTCAAGGTCGTTTACTTTAGTGTGGGGCATCGGCAGCGGACGACCGGAAGGGGCAGCATGGACAGGGATGAGCGCCGGGAGTTCGTGCGGAAGCACCGGACGTGCGTCTTCGGGTACAACCGGAAGGAAGACGGGCCGGCCATGACCGTCGTGTACTACGTCATGGACGGCGACGACCTGCTGGTCTCGACCATGGCGGCCCGCGGCAAGGCGCATGCCGTGAAGCGGAACTCCAAGGTCAGCCTGTGCATCCTGGACGAGCAGTGGCCCCTGACCTACCTGCAGGTCTACGGGGAGGCCACGCTCGAGGAGGATTTCGGCCAGGCGGTGGACGTGCTGCGCCGGGTCGTCGACCTGATGGCCGGGCAGGACGTGTCGTCGGCCAAGCTTCCCGAGATCGAGCGGATGGCCCGCGAGGAGGACCGGGTGGTGATCCGGGTCCGGCCGTACGCCACCTTCGCCACCCCGCCGCGGCACGTCTACCAGGCCGACGACCTCGACACGCTGACCCACTTCACCAGCAGCAGCCAGCCCTGGTTACGCCGTTATGGCCTCTATGACCTCGCCGGTCCGGACAGCCGGGGCCAGCTAGTGAGCGTTCCAAGATAAGGTGCGGCTCCGCATGTCGCCAGTCCCGGACGTGGTTCCATGTAACTCCCGCCTCACTTCCGCCGCGAAGCGGTTCGGCCGGATGGCCAGAATGTCTGGATAACTCGGCCAGGACCTGCCCTTTGTCTGCAGTTTCGGGTGCTTTTACCCAATATTGGTGACTTAGCGGTGCTGGTGGCGGTACTGGCCGGGCGTAGCCACACCGGGCCGGCCCGGTGTCCCCGTCATCCCCACCCACACGATCACCCCCACCAGCCCCGTCCCGCCGCCGGCGACACCGTGCTCATACAGCACCGATGTGCCACCGGTGCTGCTCTAGGTGACCCGATGCGCCGCCAGTGCTGCTAACCGGGCCCGCCAGGGCCGGTCAGGAAGCGGGACTGGTCATCGACCCGACCAGGATCCGCTGCCCGGCCTCGGTGTCGTCCTCCCCGGTGAGCAGGCCGGACTGGCCCATGGCCCGGGCTACCCGCTGGATTTCCGCCTCGGCCACGGAGCCGACTGGGTACCTGGGCAGCGCCATCGACGCGGTTACCTCGGGTGGCAGGCCGTCGTCGCGGGCCATGATGGCCCGCACCGCGGAGGCATCCCGGTTGGCGATGGCCTGGCCCTGCTCGATGGCCCGGGTGAAGGCGGCCGCTGTCCGGGGATGGGCGCGGGCCCAGGCCTGGGTGGCCACGTAGCCGTCTACCGGCAGGTTCACCACAGAGCCTTGATCCAGGTCGACCAGCACCTGCTGCCCGTACTGCTGGCCGGCCGCGGTGATGTACGGCTCGGCCAGGAACGCCGCCGCCCAGGCGCCACGCTGAAGCGTGCCCGGCATAGTCGGGAACCCGTCGGGGTCGGTGACGAACTTTACCCGCGCCGGGGAAAGGCCGTGCGCCGAAAGCAGCGCGGCCACCAGCAGGGTGCCGATGCTGTTCACCCCGTTGACCCCGATTTTCCGTCCCGCCAGCTGGGCCACGTTGGTGATCCGCGAGCTACCCGTCACCACCAGCGCCCGGGTGTCCGGGGACAACGTGGAAGCCTCGGCCAGGATCCGGAACCGCGCCCCGGTCGCCTGCGCCGCGATGTAGGCCACATAGCTTCCCGCGCTGATGTCGATTTTGCTCGCTAGCTGGTCGTCGATGATCGACTGAGCACTCGGGACCGGCACGACCTTCACGTGTAGGCCTTGCCGGGCGAACAGCCCGCGGGCCTGCGCGATGTACAGCCCGGCCAGGTCCACCGCCGGGATCGCCGCCACCGTCACGTCCCGCTCCTGCGGGCTGAGGGCCGACGCCGGCACCGTGCCGTTCCCGGATCCGCATCCGGCGGCCAGGACTGTGATCATGACCCCGGCCAGCGAAAGCGCCAGGAAACTGCGGGTACGCATCATTGCACTCCCTGCGTTCCAGGCCTGCGTTCCGGGCTGCATTCCAGGCCGGAACGATAGCCACCCGAATCCCGGCCACTCGGTCCCCGCTTAACCGGCCGGAATGGCGATCAAACGCCACGTTAGCCAGCCGCCCTGGCCACGGCGGCTTGGTGAGAAGGCCGTTCTTTTCTTCGTAATATTTTGCCGACGGCAGGAGAGCGCCCCTACCCGGGACGAAAGCCTCAGGTGTTACCGAATTAATAACTCGATGCATTCCGAGCCATAACGACATTGCTCAGGCGCGGACTGTGCCCTGGTTGTCGAAGCTCATGGCGCGTTGGAAAGCAGCGGCGCGGAGTCCGGGCTCGATCTCCGCCGGCCCGCCCAGCGCGGCGGCGTTGATGCTGGCCTGTGCCGCCTCCTCCACGACCCCGCCGGCCAGGATGGCCAGCTCGGGGGTGCGGTGGAAGACCAGCACGCCGTGGTTGGCCAGCAGCACCGCGGGCACGCCGGGGACGACCGCGGCCCGGATATGAGCAATCGCCTCGGCCGAACCGCGCGGCCCGTACCCGGCCACGGGCACGCCATCGGCCATGCCGAACATGGCTAGCGCCTCGATCCAGCACCCGATCGGGCGCCGGGCCACCGCGTAGGCGGTGGCGTACGGCGAGTGGGTGTGCAGGACGCAGCCGACATCGAGATGATCGGCGTACATGGCGGTATGCATGGCGACCACGGCTCCCTGGATCGGGGGTAGCTCGCCCTCGAGCAGGGTCCCGTCCAGACCGACCCGCACCACTGCGGAGACCGGGTGGTCCCGCAGCGAGGGACCCGCGGTGAAGTACATCTCCTCGGCTCCGGATACCCGGACGCTGACGTTGCCGTGCCCGTTCGCAGAGATCGCCCCGCTGGCCACCACCCGCCGGGCGATGTCGGCGACCTGACCGGCTAGGTCCTGGTCCATGGCCCACCCCCCTCGCATGTCCAGGCCAACGTATCCCGATGCGCCGCCGCGGGACCAGCACCGGGGCGCTGGCGGTGTCGGCCGTACAGACCGACGCCGGGCTGGGCGGCGCGAACCTGCTCGAGCTGACCCTGCTGGGCAAGGTGGATGTCTCTGGGGCGCAGGACCAGGACAAGCCCGGGCGCATCATCGTTCGTGACCCGTCTCCGGCCGGGGACGAGGTCCTTGACGCCGCCTTGCGGGTCCTGATCGAGCGACAGGGCAAGAAGCCGTCCGCCGTGATCGAGCCGCTGGGCAAGAACCTGCGGTCCGTGCTCTACCAGCGGCTGGCCGCCAGCGGGGTGCTCCGCCCGGCCATGCACCGGGTCCTGGGCGTCTTCCCGGTCCACGCCTGGCCGGCCCAGGACGCCGGCCACGAGGCCGGGAGACGCCAGCAGGTGACTCAGGCGCTGGTCCAGCCGGGTGCGCCGGACGAGCGGACCGCCGCGCTGATCGCCCTGCTGCACGCGCTCAAGTGCGAACACAAGGTCATCGACCCTCAGACCTGCGGCCTGTCCCGGCGGCAGCTCCGGGCCCGCGCCGAGGAGATCTCCCAGGGCAACTGGGCCTCTGACGCCGTCCGCAAGGCGATCGACGCGATGGTGGCCGGCGTCGCGGCCGCTAGCCGGACGGGCCACGATCGAGGCGGCGGTACGCCTTCTTGAGCGTCCCGACCGTGACGTGCGGCCAGCTCAGGCCGTTGAAGTTGAGCAGGATGGTCTGGCTGTACTGCAGCTGGGTGGGAGCCGACTGACCCTGCAGTGTTTCCGGCCAGAGCGTGAAGTCGACCTCGGCTGCGCGCGCGTTCGCGCCGTCGTTGCCGCCTTTGAGGAAAGCGGTGTTCGTGACCCCGCCGCCCGGGACCGGGTTGTCGGTGGTGGACAGGGTCAGCCTGGTGGTGCTGCTCGCTGGTCACGTTGAGCTCGGGGAACGATCCGAGGCCGGGGTGCTGTTCGGGCGTCAGATGACGTTGAAACCCTGGCCGGTCCACTTTCCTGCCAGCGGCGCGAGCGGGCCAAGCGGGCCTGCCACCTCCGCGAACAGGTGAAGGCTCTCGTTCTCGACGGGCGGCAGCGGCTGAAAGGAAAATCCGGTGACAGTTCGATGCTCATAGTGGCCCCCCTGCTAAGTCGGGTTCTCCACGTAGTAATTCACACGCCACTCTGGTGAGGACGGCTCTGCTGGAGTGAGGGCTCGTGCGGCGGGCGGGCGCCCGTGTCCCGGGGATGGCGGGCGGGCGGGCGCCGGGTGCGGGAGTCCCGGGTGACCCCGGCGGCCGCACCCGTCCCGCTGCTCCGCTCCTGTCGCCGGGGCCGCCCCGGCTTCGGGTGCGGCTTACGTGGTGCGTGGCGCCCGGGCCACGCTAGAGCGTGGCCCGGGGCACACGGAGCACGGCCGGCAGCGCCGCCGCGGCCGCCGGGAGTGCACCAGCCGCAGCACCGGCACCGCGACCGGGACGCTCACCGGCAAGCGGCGGGACACGCACAGGAAAAGAGCCACCCATTTGGCATTGACCCGGTTAGCACAGCGCACCTTGAGCAAATCGGCTGGTGCATCTGGGTAGCGTGATGACGGAGTGATATACGACACGCTCGCCGATGAAATGATCTCGCAGGAAACGGGTAGAGCGCTCCTTTGTGATCGGTGAGGCGACGTTACTGGCAGCTGGCGGGATCGTTGCCGGGGGGCAGGCCGAGGGTGGAGGCGTCGGGGCCGAGGTGGGTCACATAGCGCGGGTGGACCTCGCGCCAGGTCTCGCCCCACGGGCGGGGCGGCGTGCCGTCGAGGTCGGCGGCCAGGCGCTCCAGGCATTCGTGCCAGCCGGCTCCGTCGCGCGCGGCCTTGCCGAGTTCGCCGAAGGTGTCGGTGAGGGTGAGCAGGGTGCCGGCGCCGTCCGCGCGCAGTTCGATGCGCAGGACGTCGGTGCCCCAGGTGAACTCCATGACCGCGGGCGGGTCGAACACCAGCATCTGGCCGTCGAAACCGTCGCCCGATGAGGTCACGAAGCGCAGCGCCGCACCTGCCCGGCGCTCGCCGACGATCTCCTGGGGATACCAGGCGGCCAGGTGCTCCGGCTCGGTCACGGCCCGCCACACCTTCTCCGGCGGGTGCGCCAGCCTGCGGGTGAACGTGAGCGTCCACCGGTCTCCCTGCCTGGTCAGCGTGCCCAGATCTGTGTCATCCACCTGGCTTCGTCAGCCTTTCATGTCGTCGAGATGGGCTTCCAGGGCGTCCAGGCGCCCGGCCCAGACGGCCCGGTAGGGCGCCAGCCACTCGTCGATCTCGCGGAGTGGCTCGGTCCGGATCCGGTACAGGCGCCGCTGCGCGTCGATGCGCACCTCGACCAGGCCCGCCTCGCGCAGCACCCGCAGGTGCTTGGACACGCCGGGCTGGCTGATGCCCAGCGCGGACACCAGATCACCGACGGCTTGCTCCCGCTCGCGCAGCAGATCCAGGATCCGCCGCCGATGCGGCTCGGCCAGGACCTCGAACATGCCGTTAGAATAACCATTCGTTCATATAACCGTCAAGGCATGTGTACGGGCAGAGGGCTATGAAACCCGGATTTCAGTGCGTTCTAGCGCGGTAAAATCCGGGTTTCATGCGGATGGCGGGATGGCGGGATGGCGGGGGGCGGGGGGCGGGTGGGAGCGGAGCCGGAGGGCGGACGGTTACCTCGGCCCTGCTGGGTACGCTGCGCGAGGACCCGCGCGGCCGGGCCGGGCGGCACGTGGATACTACGCATAGACAACTAGGAGAGGACAGCGGGAATGAGCGAGAGCGGCGCGTACGTGATCGCGGGGGCGGGGCTGGCCGGGGCGAAGGCGGCCGAGACCCTGCGCTCGGAGGGGTTCGACGGCCCGGTGGTGCTGATCGGGGACGAGGACGAGCGGCCCTACGAACGGCCGCCGCTGTCCAAGGACTACCTGCTGGGCAAGGCTGAGCGGGAGACGATCTACGTCCACCCGCAGGCCTGGTACGCGGACAACCAGGTCGAGCTGCTCCTGGGCTCCCCGGTCACCGCCATCGACCGCGCGGCGGGCCAGGTGGCGCTGGCGAACGGCAGCCAGGTCGGCTACGCCAAGCTGCTGCTGGCCACCGGTTCGTCGCCGCGCCTGCTCACGGTGCCGGGGGCCGAAGCCGACGGCGTGCTCTACCTGCGCCGGGCGGCCGACAGCGACCGGATCAAGACGACCTTCGCCAGCGCGTCCCGCGTCGCGGTCATCGGTGCGGGCTGGATCGGCCTGGAGGCGGCGGCCGCCGCCCGGACAGCCGGCGTCGAGGTGACCATCTGTGAGACGGCCGGGCTGCCGCTGCTGCGAGTGCTCGGCCCCGAGGTCGCCCAGGTCTTCGCCGACCTGCACCGCGAGCACGGTGTCGACCTGCGGTTCGGCGTGCAGGTGGAGGAGATCACCACCGACGGCGGCCGGGCCACCGGGGTCCGGCTGGCCGACGGGAGCCACATCGAGGCCGACGCGGTGATCGTCGGCGTCGGCATCGTCCCGAACGCTCAGCTGGCCGAGACCGCGGGCCTGGAGACCGGCGACGGGATCGTGGTGGACGCGGCGCTGCGGTCCTCGGACCCGGACATCTTCGCGGCCGGGGATGTCGCCAGCGCCTACCACCCGCTGCTGGGCAAGCACATCCGGGTCGAGCACTGGGCCAACGCGCTGAACCAGCCGCAGGCGGCGGCCCGGGCCATGCTCGGTCAGGACGTCTCCTACGACCGGGTGCCTTACTTCTACTCGGACCAGTACGACCTGGGCATGGAGTACTCCGGCTACGTCGAGCCCGGCGGCTACGACCAGGTTGTCTTCCGCGGCGACCGGGACGGGCGCGAGTTCGTCGCGTTCTGGCTGTCCGGCGGGCGCGTGCTGGCCGGGATGAACGTCAACGTCTGGGACGTCAGCGAGGCGATCCAGGACCTGGTGCGCGGCGGGCGCCCGGTCGACCCGGCCCGGCTCGCCGACACCGGCGTCCCCCTGGACCAGGTGGCCGCGAGCTGAGGCTCAACGGCCGGACAGCCAGGCGAAGCCCCAGGGGGGCAGCTCGACCTGGCCGCCGGCCAGGTCGAGGTGGCCGGTGCTCGAGTGCACGTGGACCGGCTCGGACAGGCCGGCCCGGGTCAGGATCGCGGCGTCGGCCGTCTGGGGAACGTCGCTGAAGCTGGTCAGCGACACGAACGGCGCGCTGCGCGGATGCGCCCGGCGGTAGGCCAGCACGCTGCGGTTTCCGGTGGGCAGCACCTCGGTGCTGCCACCGGCCCGCAGCGCGAGCAGCGAGCGCCGGGCCCGGGCCAGCCGGGCGATCGCGCCGAACACCCGGCCTTCCAGCGAGCTCTCGTCGTGCCGCCGGGCGGCCGCGGCCCAGTCCATCGGCGGCCGGTGCATCCAGCGGTTGTCGTGCGCGTGCTCCGGGTCGGCGGCCCACCCGGGGTCGTTGCGCAGGGCTAGTTCGTCCCCCATGTAGATGAGCGGGATGCCGCCGAAAGAGAAGGCGATGGCGTACATCGACTCCAGCCGCCTGATGGCGGCGGTGACGCCGGCGGGGTCACCGGCGTCGAGGGCCGCCTCGATGCCGCACAGCGACGCGGTCATGCCGGAGGTGCGGGCGTCGCCGGTGGCCGGGTTGTCCTGGAACCGGGTGCCGCGGCCGAACGAGCCGGGGAAGTCGCCGGCGTAGAAGTCGGCCAGGAACCGCCGGTGGGCGAAGCCGTCGACGCCCGCCGCCGCCGCGTCGTGGTCGGATACCGCCCAGCCGATGTCGTCGTGGCAGCGGACGTAGGTGACCCAGGAGGTCGGCGCGGGCGCGGGCCGCCGCCGGGACAGCGCCCGCTCGGCCAGAGCGACGTCGCGGGTGGCCAGGCTCGACCAGAGCATGACCATGAGCTGGTTGTCGTAGGCCAGGTCGCACTCCGGGCGGAACGTGTCGTGGGCGCCCAGGTACTGGGCGAGCAGGTCCGGGCTGACGATGGCCTCGGCCTTCAGCGCCAGGCCGGGCGCGGCCAGCCGGGTCAGCGCCCGGAACGCCTGCACCAGCAGGTGCGCCTCGGGCTGGTTCTGGCAGTCGGTGCCCATCCGCTTCCACAGGAACGGCACCGCGTCGAGCCGGAGCACGTCGATGCCCCGGTTGGCCAGGTCGAGCATGGTCTTCAGCATGGCCCGGAATACCGCTGGGTTGGCGTAGTTCAGGTCCCACTGGTACTCGTGGAAGCTCGTCCAGACCCAGCCGAGCCCGGGGACTTCGGTGAAGCTCCCCGGCGCGATATCGGGAAACACCTCGGGCAGGGTGCGCTCGTAGGCATCGGGTTCGGCGCGATCCGGGTAGACCAGGTACAGCTCGCGGTAGCCGGGTTCGCCGGCTACCGCCTTGCGGGCCCATTCGTGCTCCCGCGCGGTGTGGTTGAGCACCAGGTCCACGCACAGCGCGATGCCGCGCTGGTGCAGGCTAGCCGCCAGGTCCTCGAGGTCGTCCATGGTGCCGACCCGGGGATCCACCTGGCCGTAGTCGGCCACCGCGTAGCCGCCGTCGCTCTCCCCCGCGCGCGGCCGCAGCAGCGGCATCAGGTGCAGATAGCTGACGCCGAGGTCGACCAGGTAGTCCAGGTGCTCGCGGACGCCGCGCAGCGAGCCGGCGAACCGGTCGGCGTAGCAGACGTAGCCGATCATGCGGGACCGCTGGAACCAGGCCGGGTCGATCTCGCGGCGGCGGTCGAGCCGCCGCAGTTCGGGCGGGCGCGCGGCGGCCGCGTCCAGCGCGTCGAGGACTAGTTCGGTGGTGAGCTTGCCGACGTCCGTCACGTCGCCGTAGAGCAGGCCGAGCGGGCCGGTGATGTCGAAGGACAGCGTCTCGAGCCGGGTCAGGAAGGCGTCGGCCTCCGCCGCGCCGAGGCGCGACCGTGCCTCGTCCTCCACCTGACCACCCACCAGGGGGCCTTCTACCAGGGGGCCTTCAGTCACGGCCCTACCTTAACGGCGCGGGGGGTTGCCGCCCATCAGCCGCCTGAGCCGCAGGATCTCGGTGTCCCGCGCGTCGAGCACCGGCTCGACGACGTTCATCGCGGCGTGCACGGCGACCTCGGGGTCGCCGGGAACGCCGTAGCGCAGGAAACTGCGCCCGAGCGCCCGCCGGAGCCTCTCGGCGGTGACCGCCAGCAGGTCGGGCGTTTCCTTGGGCGTCTTTTGCGCGCGTCTAGGCGGACGAGCAGGCGGCGGTATTCCTTCTGGGCTATCCGGCACCGCGAACAGAGGCGTCATCGTTCCCGGCTGAGGTTCAGCCGGGGCGCCGCGCCGCCGCCTTGGTATGGTCGGCTCCGGGAGCATTAGCGTGACCTTCCTCGCAAAGGATTGTCGTCTCAGCGCTAATGCTCCCCCTTTGGTGCCGTCAACACATATATGTCCAGGTCGCACGGCGTGTCATCAATACTGCGGAGGGTGCTTTCCAGCACCTGACAGGCATATTCCGACGGTAATTCCTATCGAATATTTGTGCGTACGAACGGTTCGGGCGGCCGGGCGATTTCCACGTGCGGCCGGGAAAGCCATAGCGCCCAGTCCGCGCTGATCTCCCCCGCCGTGGTGAGCAACGCCGGCAGGTGATCGTGCAGCAGCCGCTGCGTGGTCGTCTCGGCCGCGTGCACGGTGACGTTCATCGCGGCCCGGACCGCCCCGGTCCCGTCCCGGACCGGGACCGCCACCGAACGGACCCCGGGCGCGAGCTCCTCGTCGGCCAGCGCCCAGCCCCGGGCCCTGACCTCGGCCAGCTCGTCACGCAGCTGCCCGGCTGGCCGGCCGATATAAGGGGGCAGCCCGGACCGGCTGGGCTGGGCTAGCGCGGCCGCGACCCGGTCCGGAGGCAGCGCCGCGAGCAGCACCTTGCCCTGCGAGGTCTGCACGGCCGGGAAGCGGGTGCCGATGTCCACCCGCAGCGCGATCAGCTTGGGCACCGAGACCCGGGCCACGTAGACGATGTCGGCCCCGTCGAGCTGGGCCATGGAGGACGACTCGCCGGTCCGCGCCACCAGCGCCTCCAGGTGCGGCCGGGCGATGTCCCACAGGCCCAGCGAGCTGACGTAGGCCAAGCCCAGGGTCATCACCTTGGGTGTCAGCTCGAACGCCCCGCCGCCGGACCGGACGTAGCCCAGCTCCTCCAGGGTGAGCAGCAGGCGGCGGGCGGTCGGCCGGGCCAGCCCGGCCGCCGCCGCCACCTCGCTCAGCGACATGCTGCGGTGGTCCGCGCCGAACGCGGCCAGGATGTCCAGCCCGCGGGCCAGCGCCTCAACGAAGTCCGGCCCGTGGCCGCGTCCCGCCATGGGAAGGGCTACTCCTCGCCGAACAGGCTGCCGCGCGCATCGTGCGTGGAGTCGGACTTGTACTCGGTGTACTGGTACGGGTTGTCGAGCACCTCGTTCGTCGGCAGGTCCGGGTTCATGCCGGCCGCCCAGGCCTCCTCGCCGAGCTCGGACCGCAGGTAGCCGACGGTGGCCTCGACCGCGCTGCGCACCGCGGCCAGGTCGGCGTCGACCAGCCGGTTCTCGTGCTTGACCACGCGCCCGTTGACCAGGACCGTGTGCACGTCCCCGCGCTGGGCCTGGAAGGCGACGTGACCGTAGGGGTTGACCAGCGGGAACGACACCGGCGAGGCGTCGTTCTTGATCAGCACCACGTCGGCCTTCTTGCCGGGCTCCAGGCTGCCCAGATCGTCGCGGCCCAAGGCGCGGGCGCCGCCCCGGGTGGCCCAGTCGACCACGTGCTCGGCCCGCAGCTTGTGGTGGGTGACGGTCTCGCCCTTCATGTGCGCCTCGAGATGCTCGCGGGCCCGGTCGGCGCCGAGGGTGGTGCGCATGGCCGAGAACAGGTCGCCGCTCCACCAGACGCTGGTGTCCATGGACAGCGCGACCGGGATACCGTGGCGGCGGACCTGCCAGGTGGGCGGGTATCCCTGCCCCGCGCTCTGCTCCGACTCGGTCGACACCGAGATGGTGCCCCCGGTGGCCGCGATGCGCTGGTAGGAGTCGGTGCTCAGGGTGGCCGCGTGGACGTAGACGGTCTCGGGGTGCATGAACCCGTTGTCGTGCATCAGCCGGATGCCGTCGTCGTTGGTGGCGCCCCACACCCCGGCGTGGGTGGTGACGGCCAGCCCCAGTTCGCGGGCCACCTCGAACGCCGCCTTCTCGGGGAAGGCCGGGTCGCCGGTGACGTCGAAGGCGAGCTGCAGCCCGAGCAGGTCCGAGGCGGGGTGGCGCTCGAAGAACGACCGGACGGCCGGGTCGGCGGTCCATTCCCACGGGCCGGCCTGGATGTTCCCGTAGGCCAGCACGAACCGGCCGGGCACCGCGCGCAGCGCGTCCACGGCGGCCTCGGCGTGGTCGGGGGTGTGCAGGTTGTGCGACCAGTCCACGGTGGTGGTCACGCCGGCCTCGAGGGATTCCCAGGCCGAGACGGAGTTGCCCGCGTGGATGTCCTCGGGGCGGAACTTGCGACCGTGCTCCAGGTAGTTCCAGACGAAGTACTGCGTCAGCGTCCAGTCGGCGCCGTAGGCGCGCATCGCCGTCTGCCACATGTGCCGGTGCGTGTCGATCATCCCGGGCATCACGATGCCGCCGCTCGCGTCGATCTCGAGCGCGCCCTCCGGCGCCGCCAGGTGCGGTCCCACCGCGGCGATCTTGTCCCCGGTCACGAGCACGTCCGCGCCGGTGCGGATCGTGTGCGCGTCGTCCATCGTGAGGACGGTGCCGTTGCGCAGCACCACGTCGGGATTCGTCATCGAAACCTCCGGGTATCTTCACGCGGACGAGCGTCCGCCATACGATCGCTTGAGCGGGCTGCTGCCACTGTCAACCATCCCCGTTTGGTATGTCAAGGTTTGGAATTGCCCTTGACCTTGACACAGATCAGCGCAGGTTTAGGCTGGTCCGTACGCTGATCATGGACGCTTGTCCGCATACCGGACATCCGAGGCGAAGGGACGACTGGATGACGGAGGCTCAGGCGCCGGGGCCACTGGCCGGGCTGCTGGTGGCGGACTTCTCGCGGATCCTGGCCGGGCCGTACGCCACCATGCTGCTGGCCGACATGGGGGCCGAGGTGGTCAAGGTCGAGGGCCCCGGCGGGGACGACACCCGGACCTGGCAGCCGCCGGTCCGGGACGGCATCTCGACCTATTACCTCGGCGTCAACCGCAACAAGCGGTCGGTCGCGCTGGACCTGAAGGACCCCGGCGACCTCGGCCTGGCCCGTGAGCTGGCCCGGCGGGCCGACGTGTTCATCGAGAACTTCAAGCCGGGCGGGCTGAAGAGCTTCGGGCTCGACTACGACGCGGTGGCGGCGGCCAACCCGGCCGTGGTGTACGCGTCGATCAGCGGGTTCGGCAGCGGGCCGAAGGGGGCCGGGCTGCCCGGGTACGACCTCATCGTCCAGGCGGTGTCGGGTCTGATGAGCGTGACCGGCGACGCGGAGGGCGAGCCGTACCGGGCCGGCGTGGCGGTGTTCGACGTGATCTCGGGGCTGCACGCCACCATCGGCGTCCTGGCCGCGCTGAACCACCGGCACGAGACCGGCGTCGGCCAGCACGTGGAGATCAGCCTGCTCGCGTCGGCGATGTCAGGTCTTGTCAACCAGACCAGCGCCTTCGTCGCCGGAGGCGTGGTCCCGTTCCGGATGGGCAACAGCCATCCGAGTTTGTTCCCCTACGAGCCGCTCCTCTGCGCCGACGGCGAGCTGATCATCACGGCGGGCAACGACCTGCAGTTCCGCAAGCTGACCCAGGTCCTGGGTGTCCCCGAACTGGCCGACGACCCGCGGTTCGGCCGCAACGAGGATCGCACGGCCAACCGGGACGAGCTGCGCCCGCTGCTGGTCGAGCGGCTGAAGACCCGGCCCAAGATGGAGTGGTTCCGCGAGCTGACCGGGAACGGGGTGCCCTGCGGGCCGATCAACACCATCGACCAGGGCGTGGCGTTCGCCGAGGAGGTGGGCCTGGACCCGGTCGTGATCGTGGGCGAGGGCGACGAGGCGATCCCGTCGGTGCGGCACCCGATCAGGTTCTCCGCCACTCCGGCCAGCTACCGGCTGCCGCCGCCGCGTCTTGACCAGCAGGGGGACGAGATCCGGCAGTGGCTCGGCGAGGAGGACGCCAGGTGAGTGAAGACCTGTCCTTTCCCACCTCGCTCGGGACCTCCACGGCCGACCAGATCAGGCTGCTCGGGCAGGACCTGGCCGCGGACCTGATGGGCCAGGTGAGCTTCGGCGAGCTGGCCTTCTGGCTGGTCACGCTGCGCCGTCCCACTCCGTCGGAGACCCGGGTGTTCGAGGCCGTGCTGGTAGCCCTGGCCGACCACGGGTTCACCCCGACCGCGCTCGCCGCCCGGCTCACCTACCTGTCGGCGCCGGACTCGCTGCAGGGGGCGATGGCGGCCGGCCTGCTCGGCGGCGGGTCCCGGTTCCTCGGGGTGACCGAGGACTGCGGGCTTTACCTGCACGAGGTGCTGGCTGGGCTGAACGGCACAGGGCCTTTGAACACGGTGCCGACCACCGACGAGGGCTGGGACGCGGTCGCGGTCGCGGCCGTGGAGCGGACTCGCGCGGCGGGCCGCTACGTGCCCGGGCTCGGGCACCCGGTGCATAAGGTGACCGACCCGCGGACACCGGTGCTGATCGGGATCGCGTCGGAAGAGGGGCTGCACGGCCCGCACCTGCGGCTGTTCGAGGCCATCGGCCGGGTGCACGAGCAGGTGCTCGGCCGCAGGCTCCCGCTCAACGGCGCCGGCGTGTGCGGCGCCGCGCTGGCCGACCTGGGCCTGCCGGTGGAACTGCTGCGCGGTTTCGCGCTGCTGGCCCGGGCGGCCGGGGTGCTCGGCCAGATCGCCGAGGAGCGCCGCCGCCCGATCGGCATGGACGTTTACCTGGCCGTGGACCGCAACGCGGTCTACGTCGATCCATCCGACTCCTGAGCTGAGGAGCGCCCCATGGCTACCGTCGCCGCGGTCATCGCCTCGACGCATCACCCCTTCTACTACCGCGCGAGCACCTCGACCGGGGCGGACCGGCCGCCGTTCGCCGACGAGTGGGTCGCCAAGATCGAGGCGTTCCGGGCAACGCTGACCCGGGCCCGCCCGGACGTGCTGGTCATGGTGGGCAGCGACCATTTCCACCAGCTCTGGCTGGACAACATGCCGCAGTTCCTGGTGGGCAAGGCGCCGTTCTTCGACGCCAACTGGTACAACGAGGAACGCGAGTTCGGCCTGCCTCGTATGCGCCTGGCCGGCCAGGAGGAACTGGCCGGGTACCTGCTGCGGGAAGGCCTGGATTCCGGCTTCGACCTCGCCTTCAGCAACGAGTTGCGGATCGACCACAGCGTGACCTGCCCGATCATCACGCTGCGGCCGGAGGCCGACCTGCCGATCGTGCCGGTTTACACGAACATCTTCGCGCCGCCGCTGCCGCGGCCGGCCCGGTTCGTCGAGCTGGGCCGGGCGCTGCGGCGGATGGTCGAGGCGTGGCCGTCGGATCAGCGGGTGGCGATCATCGGGACCGGGCACCTGTCGCTGGAGCTGGGCGGCCCCCGGCAGTTCGGGCCGCACGGCCCCGATCCGGAGTTCGACCGCAAGGCGGTGTCGTGGATCGCCGACGGGGACGTGGAGGGGTGCCTGGCCGAGGTGACGCTGGACAGCCTGCACTCCCCCGGCAACGCCACCCACGGGTTCATGGACTTCATGCTGATGATGGGCGCGGCCGGCGACGGCGTGCAGGCCGACTACACCGACACCCTGGACCTGTTCCACACGATGGAGGCCTATTTCACCTGGTACCCGTCGCCGGCTGTCGATGGAGACCCCGCATGAGCAAGTACCTGCTGGACAAGTTCCTGTACACGGTGGACAGGGACCCGGAGCTGGTCGAGCGGTACCGTTCGGATCCGGCGGGGACGGTCGAGTGGTGGGAGGGCGAGATGGCCAACTCCATCCTCAACTGCGTGGCTGCGGAAAAGTCGACCTGGCTCGCGTTCACCGATTCTGAGCGCTCCGCGCTGCGGTCGCATGATCATGTGGCGCTCTTCGGCCTGGGGGCGCACCCGTTCCTGACCCTGACGCTGTTCATCGCGATGTTCGAGCGGGACCACGGGCCGCTGGAGTACCAGCTGGCCTACGCCCGGGCCATGGAGCACATCACGATGCCCTACCCCGATATCGCGACCTAGCACATTGCGGAGGTGCCTATGCCTTACCGGGTGGTGGTGATCGGCGCCGGGTTCGGCGGGATCGGGATGGCGATCGCCCTCAAGCGGGCGGGCCTGAAGAACTTCTTGGTGCTGGACCGGGCCGATGACCTGGGCGGGACCTGGCGCGACAACAGCTATCCGGGGCTGTGCTGCGACGTGCCTTCGCACCTGTACTCGTACTCGTTCCGGCCGTGGCGGTGGAGCCGGCGTTTCCCGCCGCGCGAAGAGATCCTGGGCTACCTGCACGCGCTGGTGGACGAGCACGACCTCGGACCGCACCTGCGCCTCGGCCGCGAGGTCACGGCGGCTTCGTGGGATGGTGGGCGGTGGAATCTCACCACCAGCGACGGCGGGACTATCCAGACGATGACGGTGGTCTGCGCCAGCGGCCAGCTCGGCCGCCCGGCCATGCCGGACATCCCCGGCCGGGACGAGTTCACCGGCCCCTGGTGGCACTCCGGCCGCTGGAACCACGGTGTCGACCTGGCCGGACGGCGGGTGGCGGTGATCGGCACCGGGGCCAGCGCGATCCAGTTCGTACCCGAGGTGGCCAAGGTGGCCGGGCACCTCGACGTCTACCAGCGGACCCCGCCGTACGTACTGCCCAAGGCTGACCGCCCGTACCGCGCCAGCGAAAACGATCTTTACGAACGAATCCCGGTGCTACGCCAGGCCGACCGGCTCCGCGTCTTCCTCTACGGAGAGCTGCTCACCAGCGGTTTCGTCATGTCGCCGAAGCTGCTGGCCGGTCCGATGCAGCTGTGGCGCCGTCAGCTCGACGCGCAGATCGCCGATCCGGAGTTGCGCGCCAAGTGCATTCCTGATTATGTGATGGGCTGCAAGCGGGTGGTGTTCTCGGTGGACTGGTATCCGGCGCTGGCCCGGCCGGACGTCGACCTGATCACGGACCGGATCAAGCGCATCGCCCCGGACGGCGTGGTCACTGATGATGGCGTGACGCATCCCGCGGACGTGATCATCTACGGCACCGGGTTCAAGGCGGCAGAGTTCCTGACGCCGATGGAAGTGACCGGCCCGGGCGGCCGCGGCCTGCACGAGAGCTGGCGGGACGGGCCGCAGGCGTACCTCGGCATCACGGTCGCCGGGTTCCCGAACTTCTTCATGCTCTACGGGCCGAACACCAACCTCGGCGGCAACTCGATCATCTACATGCTGGAGGCCCAGATCGGCTACGTGCTCGGGGCGCTGCGGGCACTCAAGTCCGAGCGCCTGGCCTGGATCGACGTGCGCCCCGAGGTGCAGGACACGTTCAACGCCTGGGTCCAGTCGGCCAGCCGGACGTCGGTGTGGGAGACCGGCTGCCACAACTGGTACACGGCTTCCGGGCGTAACACCAACAACTGGCCCGACTACACGTTCCGGTACCGGCGCCGGGTCCGGCACTTCGACCTCGCCGCCTACCGGGTCCGCCCCGAGCAGGCGGCCGTGCCCGCCAGCGTGGCATGAACGGCCTGAATGGCCCTGGTACGCCGGGACGTGCTGCTCGCCCCGGACGCGGAACTGCTCGCCGCCAGCGCCACCGCCGCCGGAGTGGACGTGACGTACACGAGGTGGCCGGGCCTGTGGCACGACTTCGTCCTGCAGCCCGGCCTGCTCGCCGCCGCCGACAGCGCCGTCGCCCAGGCCGCCTGGTTCACCCGCTCAGTCATTCCATGATCGTGGGCAGTTCGGGACAACTAGCAGGCGTGCCTTTCCGTCAGTTTGGGTCGTCATAGTGACCCAGACTGCCGAGGGATCTCCGGCCGCGTGACGCGAGTGGCATGAGACCACATCCGGGAACGCGGACGCGCCGGCAGTGGGTCCAGTGAGATGCCTGATGCTTCTCTGGTACGGACAATTCATGATCGCGGGCAGTTCCGGTCTATTTTCGACCGCTTCTGCCCGCGATCATGGAGTACGCGGCTGAGGGGCGGGCGGGGCCACGGCCATGTCGGCGGCGGCCTCGTCGGTGACCGGCAGCAGCACGCTTACCGTGGTGCCCAGCCCCGGCTCGGAGTAGATCTCGATGCTGCCGCCGGCGCCGGTCACGATGCCGTAGGCGGTGGCTAGCCCGAGCCCGGTGCCGTGGCCTTTCTGCTTGGTCGAGAAGAACGGCTCGAAGACGCGCTCGGCGGTGGCCTGGTCCATGCCGGTACCGGTGTCGGAGACCCGCAGGCGTACGTACTGGCCGGGCCGCAGCGCCGACCGGGTGGACGCGTAGGCCGCGTCGACCTCCGCGTTGCCGGTGTCGATGGTCAGCTGGCCACCGCCCGGCATCGCGTCGCGCGCGTTCACCGCCAGGCTCACCAGGACCTGCTCGACCTGGTCGCGGTCGGCCTTGACCGGCCACAGTTCGGGCTCCACATCGATGACGAGGTCGATGTGCTCGCCCAGGGTGCGGCGAAGCAGCTGCCCGGCCCTGCCCACCGCCTCGTTGAGGTCGATGACCTCGAGGCTTCGCGCCTCGTGCCGGGCGAACATCAGCAGCTGGCTGGTCAGCCGGGCGGCCTGTTGCGCCGCCGCCTGGACCTGCCCGATGTCCTCGAGAACGGGCGCGAGCCGCGGGTCCGCCTGGGCGCGTCGCCCGACCTCCTCGGCGGCGTAGTCGGCGTAGCCCTGGATTATGTTGAGCAGGTTGTTGAAGTCGTGCGCGACCCCGCCGACGAGCTGGCCGAGGCTCTCCAGCCGCTGCGACTGCTGCAGCCGCCGTTCCACGCGCTCGCGCTCTGCGATGGCGCGCAGCCGCTCCCGTTCGGCCTCCATGGCCAGTCGTTCCGAAGCGTCCCTGATCGCCACGGTGACGAGGATCCCGTTGTCCATGGGCAGGTTGTTCAGCGTGATCTCGGCCGGGAACCTGCGGCCGTCGCGGCGCTGGCCGGACATCCTCAGCGCGACGTCGATCGCCTGCGGCTGCGGGTCGGCGAAGTAGGCGGACCGCTCGGCGGTCATCTCGGCCCGGATCTCCTCGGGGACCAGCATCTCCACCGGATGGCCGATCAGCTGGCTGGCCGGGTAGCCGAACAGCCGGACGGCCTGGGCGTTGGCCATGGCGATCGACCCGTCGGCCGCCACCGCGATCATCGCGTCCGGGGCCGCGTCGAACATCCGCCGGAAGCGCTGCTCGGCCTGTTGCACGTCGTTGAGCGCCACCACCAACCGGAGCCGCATCAGCTCGATGCCCCGGCCAAGGCCGGCCAGCTCAGCCGGCCCGACCGCGGGGATACGGGTGTCGTATTCGCCGGCGGTGACCAAGGCCATGGCCCAGCGCAGCGCCCGGAACGGCTGGAGCAGTCCGAGCCTGACCGCCGCCAGTGACACGCCGACGATGGCCGCGATCACGACGCACATGGCGATGAGCGCGGCGAGCAGCGTGCTCTGCTGGGCCCCGAGCTTATCGGTGACGTCCTGCTGTGCACCGGTGATCGCCTCCTGCATGGTGGCGCCAGTCGACCGGATGGCCAGGGTGTACGGCCGGACGAGCCCGGTGCCTCCCTGGAGCGCCTGCGCGACGTCGGCGTCACCATCCCCCATGGCCGACAGCTGGGGACCGGCGACGTCGGCGCGCCAGGCACGGTAGGCCGTGACGGTGGCGGCGAGCTGGCGGATCACCACCGGGTAAGCGCGGGCCTGCCGGGCGATCTGATCCTGCGTGGCCTGCGCCTGGGTGCTGTCGTCGTCGAAGACGGACAGCGGGCCCGGCCGTCCGGCGGTCACGTAGCCGCGCAGCCAGTTCTGCTGCGCCTGGTACTCATCGAGCAGGTCGACCGCGGCCGCGGCCGCGGGCACCAGCCGCTGGGACAGCTCACGGCTATCGGCCCGGATTCCGCTGGCCGCGAGCAGCGCCACCGACATGGCCGCGGCGGCCAGGGCCAGCGCGACCGCGGACACGGCGATCACCCACCACCGCAGGCCAGCTCTCAGCGCCATCGGCCTCCCCCGTCACGTGAAGTAGAGAATGCGCACTATCACCACGGTGGCCACCACGGCCAGGTGTCGTCCGTGCTCGTGTCGTCGACCAGGAAGATCCGGGATCAGGGATCGCGGTCCGCGGGAACACCGGTGCGCAGGCATCGTAGTGATTGCGCCAGAAGTGCCCGGCCACCAGCAGGAACTGCCAGCTCGCGGGGCGAAGGGCAGGACCACTTCTCGTTCACCTCGGTCAGCGCGCCCGGCCCTTGGCCGCCGCGGCACTGCGCAGCAAGATCCGCCCAGGCTGGCTGGCTTCCATGACATGCCCCCCGACAGGCCAGCGACTAACACCGAGTAACTAGTTGACTCTGATCAGTCATAAACACGATAGCAGTCAATCCGCTCCGGTCACTCCCGGCGTTCCCTATAATCCTGACCGCGGGGCCGCTGACGCTGGGAGAACCATGTCCGCGGTCCGCACAAGACCGGCACCGGGTGCGCCGGGCTCTCCCGCGCTAGCCGCTCTGCCGTTCACCGCAGTCCCGTGCCAGGATGGGCGGCATGACAGACCCGCGTGCGGGGCAGCCCGCTGCCGCTGAGGACCTGGTGGACGTCGCGAAGCTGGTGACCGCCTATTACGCGGTGCATCCTGATCCCGGCGACGCGGCCGAGCGGGTGTCGTTCGGCACCTCCGGTCACCGCGGGTCGGCGTTCACGGCGACGTTCAACGAGGATCACATCCTGGCCACCACCCAGGCGATCTGCGAGTACCGCGCCGCCCAGGGCATCGACGGGCCGCTGTACCTGGGCGCCGACACGCACGCGCTGTCCGAGCCAGCGCAGGTCAGCGCGATAGAAGTACTCGCCGCCAACGACGTTCGTTTCCTCGTCGACTCCCGCGGAGGGTACACGCCGACGCCCGCCGTCTCCCGGGCCATCCTGGCCCACAACGCCGGCGGCCCGGCGGCGCGCGCCGACGGGATCGTGATCACCCCGTCGCACAACCCGCCGCCGGACGGCGGCTTCAAGTACAACCCGCCGGACGGCGGCCCGGCCGGCACCGACATCACCCGGCAGATCCAGGACCGGGCCAACGAACTGCTAGCCGACGGGCTCAAGGGGGTGCGCCGGGTCCCGTACGCCCGGGCTCTGGCCGCCGCCGGCACGTTCGACTTCCTCGGCACCTACGTGGCCGCGCTCGGGCAGGTGGTGGACCTGGCCGCGATCAGGGCGGCCGCGGTGCGCATCGGCGCCGACCCGCTCGGCGGGGCCAGCGTGGCCTACTGGGCCGAGATCGGCGACCGGTACGGCCTGGACCTGACCGTCGTCAACCCGGCCGTCGACGCCACCTTCCGGTTCATGACGCTGGACTGGGACGGCAAGATCCGGATGGACTGCTCCTCGCCGTTCGCGATGGCCAGCCTGATCGGCCGCCAGCACGAGTTCTCGGTCGCCACCGGGAACGACACCGACGCGGACCGGCACGGGATCGTGACGCCCGACGCCGGGCTGATGAACCCCAACCACTACCTGTCGGTCGCCATCGACTACCTGTACCGGCACCGGGACGGCTGGCCGGCGACGGCGGCCGTGGGCAAGACCCTGGTCAGTTCCTCGATGATCGACCGGGTGACGGAGGGCCTCGGCCGGCCGCTGCTCGAGGTCCCGGTCGGGTTCAAGTGGTTCGTACCCGGCCTGCTGGACGGGTCGGTGGCCTTCGGCGGCGAGGAGAGCGCCGGGGCGTCGTTCCTGCAGCGCGACGGCTCGATCTGGACCACGGACAAGGACGGGATCATCCTGGCCCTGCTGGCCTCGGAGATCACCGCGGTGACCGGGCGCTCGCCGTCGGAGCTTTACCAGGAGCTGACCTCCCGGTACGGCGACCCGGCCTACGCCCGTATCGACACCGCCGCGACCCGGGAGCAGAAGGCGGCGCTCGGCAAGCTCTCTCCCGACCAGGTCTCCGCGCGCGAGTTGGCCGGGGAGGAGATCACCGCGGCGCTGACCACCGCGCCGGGCAACGGCGCCCCGATCGGCGGGCTCAAGATCGTCGCCACGTCGGGCTGGTTCGCCGCCCGCCCCTCAGGCACCGAGGACGTCTACAAGCTGTACGCCGAGTCCTTCCGCGGTCCTGAGCACCTAGCCGCCATCCAGGATCAGGCCCGGGAGATCATCGCCGCCGCGATCGGAGAGGCCTGAAACCGTCGCTTCCCGCGCAGGGCAGATGACGGGCCTGTCAGCACCCGTCAGCCGGCGCTGGAGAGGATGGGGGCGGCCATGGCGATTATCACGATTAGGATTTGCTATCACGGTTAGATCACGAGCCCGCACGAGCGCCATGTCAAGGGACCGCGCTGATCAGGACTCGAGGTACCTGATGGCGGCGATGACCCGGCGGTTGTCACTGTCGGACGGGGCCAGGCCGAGCTTGTCGAAAATGCTCGCCACGTGCTTCTCCACGACCTTCGGGGAGATGAACAGCGCGCCCGCGATGGCGGCGTTCGACCGGCCCTGGGCGATGAGCGAGAGCACCTCGCGCTCCCGGGAGGTCAGCGCGGTCAGGGTGTCGCGACGGCGGCCGACGCTGAGCAACTGGCGGACCACCTCGGGGTCGAGCACCGTGCCGCCCTGGGCGACCCGGGTGATCGCGTCGATGAAGTCGCTGACGTCGGCGACCCGGTCCTTGAGCAGGTAGCCGACCCCGGCGGGCGCCCGGGAGAAGAGCTCGGCGGCCGCCTGGGTCTCGATGTACTGAGAGAACACCAGCACACCGACCTCGGGCCACTGCTCGTGGATGGCCCGGGCGGCGCGCAGGCCCTCGTCGGTATGGGTCGGCGGCATGCGCACGTCGATGATGGCCACGTCGGGCCGGTGCTCCGCCACGGCCCGCCGCAGCGACCCGGCGTCGGCCACCGCCGCGACCACGTCGTGGCCGCGCCGGGCGAGGGTCTGGGTCAGCCCGTCCCGCATGATCGCGGCGTCCTCGGCGATGACGATCCGCAGCCCAGCCGACCTCACGCGCCTCATCAGGCGTGCCCCGGCAGCCTGACGGTCACGAGGGTCGGGCCGCCGGGCGGGCTGTTCAAGCCGAGCTGCCCGTCGACCGTCTGCACGCGCTCGAGCAGCCCGGCCAGCCCGCCGCCGGGAACCAGGCGGGCGCCCCCGTCGCCATCGTCGGCCACCGTCACGACCAGCCCGGCGTCCTGTTCGCGCACGCCGATCGTCAGCTGGCTCGCACCGCTGTGCTTGGCCGCGTTGGCGAGCAGTTCGGCCACGCAGAAGTAGGCCATCGCCTCGATGGCCGGCGAGGGGAGTTCGGTTTTGGAGTCGTTTTTACTGGAGTGTAGTGGTTTG
>JBEKJP010000069.1:0-53683 GCA_050011155.1 Streptosporangiaceae bacterium | reverse complement strand
CAAGCACACCGTCACCGGGAAATACCAGCTCATCGAGTACGCGCCCGGCCGCCGCTGAACCCGGGCCCCCGTCCCTGCGACCGGGAGGAAGAACCGCCCAGCCCCGCGGGGCCGCGGCCCGTGGAACCGCGCGCCAGACCCGCCGCGACATGCGAGCCATGCCCGTGCCCGCACGCAACACCGAAACGGACGCTAAAGAACACACGGAACAGCAGAACCGTAACGCTCCGGCAGGGCTGAAATACCTAAAGGAGATGGTGTTGCGCCAACAGGCCGACCGGATCTGTGTGCTGGCAGTAGTTCCGGGCCGCCGCTGCGTCGGAGTTCTGATAGCCGATCCCGGGTTTGGGCGGTCAGCTGAAGCAGCCGGATTTACCTGGCTGTCGTGTCGCCTGGATTTGGCGCGATGATATGGACAGTCGGAAAGTATGCCTGGTAGCGGCTGACATCACGGGTGAGCAGTCGGTAACCGGCGACCGCGGCGTGCGCGCCGATGTAGAAGTCTGGCATGGGCGAGCGCTTCTCACCGCCGCTGCGCCGGTAGCGTACGAACGCCTTCCCGGCGGCGAAACCGGCCGGGTACGGCAATGGCTCGCGTTCGTAGTCGCTGGCGGGGAGCAGTTCATCGAGTTCTTCGATGGCCTGGTAGCCGACCGAGACCTCGGCGTAGATGAGGGGGTTGATTACCACCCGCCCGGCGTCCACGGCCGCTGCGATCTGCCGACCCGACCACTCGGCCCACTGCTGGTCGCCCGTGATGACATCGAGCAACACGCAGGAATCGACCAGCGTGGCGGGCCGGATCGCGGTCGGGTTACTCGCCACGCAGCAGCGCCATGATCTGGTCGGTGCTCATGCCTGCCACGTCCTGGCCGGTGGCCGTGTTGCGGAGCCGCCGGACCAGTCGCTGCCCCCGGCTCTCACCTTCCTCGGCCCGGACGATCTGCAATACGCCGTCGGTCTCGACCACCTGGACTTCGTCCCCGGCGTGCAGCCCGTATTTGGCTCTCAGATGGGCCGGGATAGTGACCTGGCCCTTGCTGTTCAGCACCACGAGAGCCTCCTGAAGGCGGGTATCTTGTATTACATCTACTACGTAATAGTAGCACTCTGCCGCTTCCCCAGGCCGCCGAGCCAAACTCAGCGGCCGTGTCGCCTGACCGCGGATACCGGTAGCGTGGCAGCACCGGGAGGGCAGGTCGTGCAGGTTTTCCTCGAGACGGAGCGGCTGGTGCTGCGGCGGTTCACCATGGCCGATGCCGGCGACCTGGTGAGCCTGGATGCCGATCCCGACGTGATGCGCTTCGTCACCGGCGGGGTACCTACCTCCCGTGAGGAGATCGAGAACGAGTTCCTGCCGGCCTTCCTGGGCTATTACCAGCGGTACGAGGGCTTCGGGTTCTGGGCGGCCATCGAGAAGGCGACCGGGGAGTTCCTGGGATGGTTCCATTTCCGGCCGCGCCAGGATGCGTCTCCCGGCGAGGTCGAGCTCGGTTACCGGCTGCGCAAGTCAGCCTGGGGCCAGGGATACGCCACCGAGGGATCGCGCGCGCTGATCCGCGAGGGCTTCACCGAGTACGGGGTTCGGCGCGTCACCGCCGAGACGATGGTCGTCAACCAGGCCTCGCGGCGGGTGATGGAAAAGGCGGGCCTGAAGCTCGTACGGACCTTTCACCAGCCCTGGCCTCACCCCATCGACGGGGATGAGTTCGGGGACGTGGAGTACGCCCTGGACAAAGCCGACTGGCAGCAGCAGGCAGCCGGGACCGCTGGCTCCCGGCCGGCCTAGGGCCTCCCGGCCGGCCTAGGGCCTCCCGGCCGGCCTAGGGCCGCTCAGCAGACCCGGCCTTACCGCTTGCTGGATAATGGCGTAGAAATCACGATGCTGACAGCGGACAGGACGGTGTTCCCGTGGACGCTTTCTGGGAGTCGTTCCGTCTTGACCCGCGGCAGCCCGGGCACGCGTCGATGCGAGCCTCGGACGCCGACCGGGAGATCGTTCGAGCCGTGCTCGCCGATGCTTACGCGGATGGGCGCCTCACCCGCGAGGAGCACGACGACAGGCTGAACACCCTGTACGCCAGCCGGACCCTCGGCGAAGTGCCCTCCCTGGTCAGCGATCTGGTGCCGCCTGACGGCCTGCCCGCGGCACCCGCGCCGCTGCCGCTCGCGGATCTGAGGACGCGGGGCGCGCGCAAATGGCGCAAGGACGTGGAGGAGTCGTTCGCTGCCTTCCTGGTCCCCAGCATCATCTGTACCGTGATCTGGATCGCGGTCACCGGCCGGGGCTTCTTCTGGCCCGCGTTTCCCATGCTGTTTCTCGGGCTGAACCTCGTCAAGACCGTCGTGCAGCGCGAATCGGCCATCGAGCGTGAGGTCCTCCGGCTGGAAGAGCAGGCGGCCAAGGACGCCGCTCCGGAACTCCCCACCGGACGCGATGACCCCGACGAGGGCGCATCCTTACGACGAGGGCGCATCCTTACTGCTCCGGTCCATTCCACAACGGGTCGCGGAGCGCCCGGCGCAGGACCTTGCCGACGGGGGACATCGGGATCGCGTCGATCACCCGCACCGTCTTGGGGACCTTGTACCCGGCCAGCCGGGCCCGGACGGCCTGCCGCAACTCGTCCTCGCTGATGCTGGCACCGGGCCGTAGCGTGACGAACGCGGTGACCGCCTCCACCCAGGTGTCGTCCGGCGCGCCCACGACGGCGGCGCCGGTCACCGCCGGGTGCCCGAGCAGCGCCTCCTCCACCTCCCGCGGGTAGACGTTGTAGCCGCCGCTGATGATCATGTCGGAGGATCGGTCGACCAGGGTCAGGTACCCGCGGTCGTCCGTCCGGGCCAGGTCGCGGGTGCGGATCCAGCCGTCAGCGGTGATCGTCTCGGCGGTGAGGCCGGGCGCCTCGTAATACCCGGCCATGCCGAACGGGGCGCGTACCCGCACCTCTCCCACCTCACCGGCGGCCACGGGGGTTCCGTCCTGGCCGGTCACCGCTACTTCCGCGTCGACCGAGGGGTGGCCGCAGGTCCCGAGCAGGCCTGGATCGCGGTGGTCATCGGCGTCCAGCACGGCGATGGCCAGCGGCGCCTCGGTCTGCCCGTAGTACTGCACCAGCCGGTGGCCCCACAGGCCGAGCGCCTGCTCCAGCACCGGCCGTGGCATCGGGCTGGCTCCGTAGAAAGCGGTGCGCAGGTGAGAGACATCGGCCCGCTCGGCCGCACCGGACGTGACGAGCATCCCGAGCATCGTCGGCACCAGGTTGATCTCGGTGGCCCGGTGCCGGGCCAGGTCACCGAGATAGGTCTCCGGGTCGAAGCCGGGCAGGACCGCGGCGCAGCCACCGCGGAGCCAGTACGGCAGCACGAACGTCCCGCTGGCATGGATCAGCGAGGCCGCGTGCAGCATCACCGAATCACGATCCGGGGACACCATGTTGGCCAGGACGTTCGCGGTGATCGCCGCCCAGCTCGCCTGGGTGTGGATCACCGCCTTGAGTACCCCGGTGGTCCCCGAGGTGTAGATCACCAGGACCGGGTCGCCGGCCTCGGCCGGCACGCGCGGGTCGGCATCCGACGCCTGCCCCATCTCCGCCAGCAGGTCCAGCCCGTGAACCTGCGGTGCCGGCCCCAGGCTGGCCAGCCGCAGCCCCGCTACCCGGGCAGCCAGCTCGCCCGCCCGTTCGGCCTGGGCGACGTCGTGCACCAGCAGCCGCACGCCGGTCGCGGCCAGCATCCGGGCCTGCTCGTCCGCCGCCAGCCTGACATTCAGCGGCACTCGTACCGCGCCGGCCTTCACGCAGCCGAAGTCGACCGGGATAGACCACAGCCCGTTGCCGATCAGCAGCCCGACCCGGCCGCCGCGGGCCACACCCAGCCCGGCGAGCACATGGGCGACACGATTCGCCGCCGCGTCCACCTCAGCGAACGTCAGCGACTTGTCACCGCAGACCACCGCCGTCCGCCTCGCGTGCCGCGCCGCACCGCGGCGCACCAGGTCCACCGTCAGCATCGCGCACCCCTCACCGTCCAGCCCGAACCGCCAGCACGACCCTAACCCCTGCCACCCCGGCAATCCAGGCGCCCGCAGGCACTTCCCAGCGGCACGGAGCCGTAAGCAGGTCGATGACGGGTCGTCGGCCTGATAAAGTTAGATTGTCGGAAAATCGGAATCGGAAGGATTGGCTGTCATGGGCGTGCCCGCCGCCAAGATCGAACCGGAGCCCCTCGTCAGCGCCCGGGTGAAAATCCGGCCCAAGGCGCAGCTGACACTGCCCGAGGAGATCAGGCGTGCGCTGCATATCGGCGAGGGTGACGAGGTGGAGTTCGCCGTCCATGGTGACGGGACGATCACGGTACGCGGCTACGTGTCTATCCCGACCGATCAAGCCTGGTTCTTTACCCCGCAGTGGCTGTCCGGGGAACGCGAGGCGGAGGAGGAGATCGCGGCCGGACAGGGAACGGCGCACGATTCGGCCGACGACATGTTTGCGCATCTGGACTCCCTGGCTGCGGACGCCTGATGCCGACGTTCGAGACGCTGCCGCGTTTCGAGAAAGACTGGAAGGGCCTTACGTCTGAGCAGCGGGACATCTTCCGCAAGGTGGTCAAGGACGCCTTCGTGCCGGACTTGATGGCTCCGGACCGGCCGTTCCGGCCGGGCTTGCGCGTCAAAGGCGTGAAAGCCCATCCGAACGTGTTCGAGATGACCTGGGACAACGATGGCCGCGCCACCTTCAGCTACGGAACCGAACGCGTGCCCGGCCAGCCGCACGTCATCTGGCGGCGCATAGGAACCCACGACATCTTCACTCCGCCGCCCGGCCCGTAACCCGCTGGCTAGCAGCGGGCAGGCGGAGCTCGGCGTAGAGGGCGCGGTGGTCGGTACCGGCCAGCCGGTGGGCCGAGGTGGCCAGGACCGCGCAGCGCCGGTCGGTCAGGACGTGGTCGATGGTGAGCAAGGCCGGGGGCCGGGCGGGTCGCGGGCCCCAGGTCGGGGACAACCCGTGGCCGGCCTGGCTGGCCGCGTCCGCGTAGCCGCGGCGCAGGAGCCGGCGGAACTGCGCATGATCGAGGGTGGCGTTGAAGTCTCCGGCGAGGATGCACGGGCTGTCGGCGGGCGCGGGCAGCGCGGCCAGCTGACCGCGCCAGCGGGCCGCGGCGCCCGGGGACCAGGGCGGCTTCGGCGGCGACGCGTGTATGCAGGCCAACCGCACGGACGGCCCGGACGGAAGGTCAAGCCAGGCCGCGCACAGGGCGGCGGCCCCCAGCGCCGCGGCCGGGCCGCCGCGCAGCGGGTAGCGAGCGTAGATGCTCCCTCGCGGGCCGGGCGACACGGGCTGGGGCACCCGGTAGGGGAGCAGCTCGCCCAGCCCCGCCCGCTGGAGCCGGGCGGTCGCGTCGCCGCTGAGTTCCTGCACGAACAGCACATCCGCGTGCAAACGGCAGGCCAGTTCGACCATTGCCTCGCCCGCGGCGCGGCCGTGCAGCAGGTTCGCCGTCAGGACCCGCAGCACCGGCCCCGCCGCGGGTGGCTGGCGGGACGGGACCGCGCGCGGCCCCACCGCCGCGGTCAGGGCCGCCCCCGCTCCGGCCGCCGCGGCCACCGGGCCGGCGCCGCGCAGCAGCAGCGCGCTGACGAACGCTCCCGCGGCTACCTGAGGGGTCAACGACAGCAATGGCACCGTCCACGGTTCGGCGAACCGCAGACGATCAGCGCCCGCCAGCCGGGCCGCCGCCCAGCCGGCCAGCGCGCCGGCCACCACCCACTCCACACGTCGTGACGGCATCGGCCCATAATCGCAGACCGGCTCCAGGTTCGAGGGTCAGCTGCGGGTCGGCGGCGATCGTGTCCCAGTCGTACCGCATGGGGATGAGCTCGCATCGGGACCAGGCTTGATGCTGGTCGGTGTAGTGCGGGCTGGCCGGGTCTCCTGACGCGCCGCCGGGGACGATCCACGTGCAGTTATCCCAGTTGCCGACGTCGAACACGTAACGGGCCACGGCACCGTAGACGGCCGCCGTGCCCGACTCGGCCCGGCATCCGTTGGCCCAGACGGTCTCGTTGTCGCCGCCGACGCCCGCGCCGGGCGGGCTCAGGGCCGGCGGCGCACCGGGCAGAAGAGGCGTCAGCGGATGGGTGAGCGCGGCGGCATGGAGCTGCTGCCACGGGATGTCCGCCGGTTCGCCCGAGATCTCCTCGAGCGCCTCGGCCAGCAGCTCGCCCCAGGTGCTGCCGCCGGTGAACGCCAGGTCATTCGATCGCAGCAGGGCCGGCAGCACCCACCACAGATGGCTGACGGCCGAGACGCTGCCGGGCAGTTGCCGTGGCCCAGCCGCGGCGAGGCCGGACCGGGCGGCGACGATCCGGGCCAGAGCCCAGCGCAGCCGGGCGTAACCGGCCGCCCCGTTCGAGCCGGGCGACATGCGGGCATCCCAGCCGAGCACGATGTCCCTGACCGCGCGGGCGGCGGCGCCAGCCGGCCTGACGTCGGCCAGGGCGGCCTGGAACAGCCGGGCCGGTGCGCTGAGATCGTCGCGGTGGATCGCCGCCATGTCCTGCGGCGACGCGGGCCCGAGCGCGGTGATGAGCTGCTCGATCCGCCGGGCTCGGTAGGGCGGATGGGTGTCGGTGCAGAAGTAGTCGCCGGTATCCGGGATCGCGGTGACCACCCGGTTGTTGGCGGTCACGAGGAAGCCGCGGGCCGGATCATCCGCGCGCGGCATCTGCCCGGCGGGAATGACGCCGTCCCATTCGTACTCACCCGTCCACCCCGGCACCGGCAGCCACCCGTTGACGGCGGGCCGGCGCGGGACAACCGCGCGCACCAGGTGACCGATGTGGCCGCCGGTATCCGCGGCGACCAGGTTGTGGTCGATGAGCCCCCAGCCGCGTACGGCCTGGAAGAGCGCATCCACCGAGGTCGCGGTCACCATAGGCACAAGGCATTCGAACGAACGGTCCAGGTCAAAAAACTGGACCGATTTGAGTGTCAGCGCGGTGCCGCGGGCCGGGTCCCCGGCGACGACCGGGCCGTGCATGGTCTCCACGATCTGCACCGGGTCCGAGCCGGCGCCGCGGACCTTGATGTCCTCGGTGGTCACCGTGGCCCGCAGCCAGTCGCCCTCGTGCACGTACCGGGACGGATCCGCGCGGTCGAACTGCTCGATATACAGGTCGTGGATATCCGCGAACGCGTGCGTCACGCCCCAGGCCACCTGCGCGTTGTGCGCGAAGTGGGGAAAGGCGGGAACGCCGGGGATGGTGAGGCCGATCACGTCGAACTGATCGCAGCCCAGGTGCAGCTGCGCGTACATGCCCGGCAGCTCGAAGGCGCGGTGCGGGTCGCCGGCCAGGATCGGCCTGCCGGTGGTGGTCCGGCTCGGCGCCAGCGCCCAGTTGTTGCTTCCGCCGCCGGTCCCGGCGCCCGCCGCCAGCAGGCTCAGCGCGCTGACCGGCTCGCGCAGGTCGGCCAGGCTGGCGACCCACCGGTGGGCGTCGGCACCGGGCGGGATGCAGAGCCGGTCGGCCCCGCCGTCGTCGTAGCGCAGCTTGACTAGGTCCTCGGCGCCCAGGACGCCGAGCGCCGCGGCGCGCCAGAGCTTGAACCACACGGAGCCCATGAGATAGCCGCGGTGCCGCATGGCCGCGATGCAGTGCCAGCCCTCCCACGGCTCCGGCGCGCTGCCGACCAGCTCGTACTCGGCTGGAGCCGGATGACCGCGCAGGTAGGCGTTCACCCCCGCCGCGTAGGCGTCGACCATCATCGTGGCGTCCGCGCCGAGGGCCTGGTAATCCCGGATCGATGCCGCGCTCGCACGCAGGCGGCGGGCCAGCCGGTCGGCGGGCAGGCCGGCTGGGCCGACCCACTCGGACCACCGGCCTTCCATCTGCTTCCTGGCCGCGTCCATCTGCCAGAGCCGGTCCATCGCGTGCACGTATCCCTGGCCGACGAACGCGTCGTGCGCCGACTCCGCCCGCACATGCGGGATGCCCCACTCGTCGCGGTAGATCCGGACCGGTCCCTCGACCCAGCCTTCCAGGTGCGGCATGGGCGGGTCAGACCACGAGCCCGAGGCCGCCGTCGACCACGAGCGTCTGGCCGGTGGCGTAGCGGGTCGTGATGAGCGCGAGGCAGGCCTCGGTGATGTCCTCGGGCGTGGCCACGCGGTGCAGCGGCGCGGCCAGTTCGACTCCGGCCTTGCGCTCGTGCCAGTCCGCGGTCCACGGCGTCGCGACCAGGCCGGGTGCGACGGCGTTCACGCGCACCCCGCCGCCGGCGTACTTCGCCAGGATCGTGGTCAGGTGGTCCAGGGCGGCCTTGGACACGGCGTACGGCAGGGAACTGCCTACCTGCCTGATCCCGGCCAGCGAGGTGATGTTGATGATCCAGCCGTCGTCGGCCTGGCGCAACAGCGGCAGCGCGGCCTGGCTGACCAAGAAGGTCCCCACCACGTTGGTCCGCAGGACTTTTTCCCAGTGTTCGACTCGGACCGCGTCGATGTCGTCCAGCGGCACGCCCACCGTGACCCCGGCGTTGTTGACCAGCCCGTCCAGGCGGCCCCAGCGCTGCTCGGCCGCCGCGACCAAGGCCGCGGCCGTGTCCGGGTCGCCGATGTCGCCCTGGACGTATACCGCGTCCGCCAGTTCAGCGGCGACGCGCTGGCCCGCTTCGGCCGACGACGCCGAGTTGACGACGATCCCAGCGCCAAGGCCGGAAAGACGGCGCGCGACCTCCGCGCCGATGCCGCTGGACGACCCGGTGACGATAACCGCCTTACCAGTAAGGTCCACGCCGGTTCCCTTCTCATTGAAGTACGTCACGTACTTGACGTACGTAATGCTATCGACTTGACTGGAGCTACACCACGACGGAGGACAGACCGATGCCGCCGGTTCACTATGACAGCTACACCGAAGCACGGAACAAGCTCAAAGACCTGCTCGACGCCGCGGAAAACGGGCAGGTCGCCACCGTCCGCCGCGACGCCGCGACCGTGGTCGTGCTGGACGCCGAGCGCCTGCGGTATTTCCTCGCCTCCGTAGCGCCCTCTCGAGCCCAGGTGGTTAAGGAGGCTGGCGGATGGTCCGTTTTCATTCCCGGCTTGCCTGTCGCCGCCGACGGCGAGACCTTCGAGGAGGCCATCGCCGAGATGGTCGCCGCCTTGCGCGAATACGCCGAGGACTGGCAGGACCACCTGCTGCACGCACCCAACCACCGCGATAACTGGGGCCTGGTGCAGATGATCAGTCTCAGCAGCGATGAGCAGCTGAGCCAATGGCTCACCGGGTCACCGCGGTGACGTGGCCGGCACCGACCCGGGAGGCCCACGAAGCCTTCTGCCAGGCTGAGGGCTGGCAGCCAGTCCGCGACGCGCGGGGCCAGGCCGGCTCGCATCATGTCACCTACGAGCTGCAGCTCCATGACGGGCGGATCCTGAGAACGCGGATTTCCCACCCGGTGAACCGGGAGACATACGGCCCGAGCATGTGGAGTCACATCCTCAGGGATCAGCTCGACGTCGACCAGGCGACATTCTGGGCCTGTGCCCAGGACGGCGAGAAGCCCGACCGCGGCGCGCCCGAGCCGCCCGCGGAAGCGCTTCCGGCTGATCTCGTCCACTTGCTGCTGACGAAAGTGCGTGTCAGCGAAGCCGACGTGGCCGCCATGAGCAAAGAAGAAGCCATCGCCAGAATGCGGCAGTACTGGACCACGGGCAGCGGTTTGACCTCGGAGGACACATGACTGAAACGGCGGCCCGCCCGGCGCTGAGCGACCGGTACACCGCCACCTCGGGCCGGGTTCAGCTGACCGGGGTGCAGGCGCTGGCCCGGCTGCCCATCGACCAGCACCGCCGTGACCTGGCGGCGGGACTGAACGTCGGCACCTTCATCTCCGGGTACGAGGGGTCCCCGCTGGCCGGCGACGACCCGGCGGCCAAGTCCTCCACCCTGCCGTGCGCGTCGGACGCCGCCCTGGCCGATATGAACATCCCGTACCTGTACCCGGCGGACAGCCAGGACGTGCTCGACCTCGGCCGCCACGCGATCGAGCTGTCCCGGGCCTCGGGGCTGTGGGTTGGGCTGAAGATCGTCACCGCGATGGCGGACGGATCCTCGACGGTCGACCTGGCCGCCGACTGGCCCGCCCCGCGGCTTCCGGCGGGCGCCGGGACGCACGCACCCACCGCCCGGCTGCTGCACCCCACCCTCGGCCAGCTCGAGCGCGACCTGGTCACCAACCGGCTCCGCCTGGCGAAGGAGTACTCACGCCTCAACCAGCTGAACCGCATCGTCGGGCAAAGGCAGGGTGACGTCCTCGGCATCGACGAGGACAGCCTCCAGAGCAGCCGGGTCCGCCTGCTGAAAATCTCCATGCCGTGGCCGCTCGAGGAGACCACCGTCCGCGAGTTCGCCGACGGCCTGCAGGAGATCGTGGTCGTCGAAGAAAAACGTTCCTTCCTCGAGGCCGCCCTCCGCGACATTCTCTACGGCGGCCCGGACCAGCCCGCCGTCACCGGCAAGCGCGACGCCGACGGCTCGGCCCGGGGGCCCGCGCCTCCTGGCGGCTGCACCCGCCGGTCCTGCGGGCGCTGGGCATGAAGAAGAAAATCGCGCTCGGGCCGTGGTTCGTCCCGGCGTTCCGGGTCCTGCGGGCGGCGCGCGGGGTCCGGGGCACGCGGCTGGACCCGTTCGGCCGGACGCGGGTGCGGGTTGTGGAGCGCGAGCTGATCGAGGAGTACCTCGGCCTGGTCGACCAGCTGATCGGCCGGCTGAGCCCAGATAATGCCTCGCTGGCGGTCCAGCTCGCCGAGCTGCCCGACGTCGTTCGCGGCTACGAGGACGTGAAGCTGCGCAACGTCGAGTCCTACCGGCGGTCCATGGCCGAGCTCCGCGCCCAGCTCGCCGCGTCCGCCGCCAGCTCGCCCTGAGCGCTGGTTTCCGCGGAATTGATCAACTGGGGCTAGGTGTTCTGGCGCTGTGGGGGTGCGGGCGCAACCGAGCCCGTTGTCTCGACGAGGAGGAGCAGTCATGGCCACGGCGTACGACTTCGCGGGGACGAGCGCGGATGGTAAGCAGGTTCCGCTGCAGGATTATGAGGGCAAGGTGCTGCTTATCGTGAATGTGGCGAGCAAGTGCGGGCTGACGCCGCAGTACGAAGGCCTGGAGTCGCTGTACCGCGACGACAAGGATCGCGGCCTGGAGATCCTCGGCTTTCCCTGCAACCAGTTCAAGGGACAGGAGCCGGGCAGCAACGAGGAGATCCAGGACTTCTGCACGTCCACCTACGACGTGACGTTCCCTGTGTTCGCCAAGATCGAGGTCAACGGGCCGGACGCTGACCCGCTTTACCAATGGCTGCGCGCCCAGGCACCCGGCGACTTCGGGCCGCGGTATGGCGGCTTCTACGAGGCTATCTCGAAGATCCGGCCGGACGCGGAGGGCACCGACGAGGTCAAGTGGAACTTCACCAAGTTCCTGATCGGCCGGGACGGTACGGTCGTCAAGCGCTACGAGCCGCCGGTGCTGCCTGCCGATATCAAGGCAGATCTCGAGAACTACCTCTAATGCGGGTCCCGTTGTCGATTCTCGACCTGGCGCCGATCGCGCGGGGTCAGAGCGCGAGTGACAGTTTCGCGAACAGCGTGGCGCTGGCCCAGCGGGCCGAGGAGCTGGGATACCTGCGGGTCTGGTACGCCGAGCACCACAACATGGCCAGCATCGCCTCCTCCGCCACCAGCGTGGTGATCGCGCACGTCGGCGCGCAGACCCGGACGATCCGGCTGGGCGCGGGCGGGGTGATGCTGCCCAACCACGCGCCACTGCTGATCGCGGAGCAGTTCGGCACCCTGGCCGCCATGTACCCCGGACGGATCGACCTCGGCCTGGGCCGGGCGCCGGGCTCGGATCAGAACACCATGTACGCGCTGCGCCGCGACCCGGGCTCGACCGATACCTTCCCGCAGGACGTTCTGGAGCTGCAGGGCTACCTGACCGGCAGCACCCGGGTGCGGGGGGTGGACGCGGTCCCAGGCAAGGGCTCGCACGTCCCGCTGTACATCCTGGGTTCGTCGCTGTTCGGGGCGAGCCTGGCCGCCGCGCTCGGCCTGCCCTATGCGTTCGCCTCGCACTTCGCCCCGGCCGCACTCGAAGACGCCCTCGCCCTCTACCGGCGTGAGTTCCGGCCGTCGGGGCAGCTGGACCGGCCGTACGCGATCGCGGGCGTCAACGTGATCGCCGCCGACACCGAGAGCGCCGCCCGGGAGCAGCTTCAGGGCATCCGGCGAGTGCGGGCCATCAGCCTGTACGGACGCGGACGCCGGGGCCAGGACACGGCGGACCTGACCGACGAGCAGGCCGATCAGTTGCTGGCCGCTGGCGTCGGCGCCCAGGTGGATCAGATGCTCACGTACGCCGCGGTCGGCACTCCGGCCCAGGTGAGCGACTACCTCGACGGCTTCATCGGCCGAATCGGGGCCGACGAGCTGATCGTCGCCCACCAGGCGCCGGCCATCGAGGGCCGGCTGCGGTCGGTCACGCTGCTGGCCGAAGCGATGCAGGCGGTCCCCGCCTGACCCGGATGTGCCCTGATCTGTCATTGTTAGTTGAGGATTAGCAAATACCCGGGTCTCAGGTGGGGAGCATTTCCGCCCATGATGGCGAAATCTGACGTGACAGGCGCGCCCGTGCAGGCGGGCCCTGCGCTCGGGCCGCACTACAAGTGGATCGCGCTGTCCAACACGACGCTGGGCATGCTGATGGCCACCATCAACCAGTCGATCGTGCTGATCGCGCTGCCTGACGTCTTCCGCGGCATCGGGCTGAACCCGCTGAGCTCCGGCAACACCAGCTACCTGCTGTGGATGTTCATGGGGTTCCTGGTGGTCTCCGCGGTGCTCGTGGTCAGCTTCGGGCGGCTGGGCGACATGTTCGGCCGGGTCCGGATGTACACGCTGGGCTTCGCGATCTTCAGCGTGGCCTCGATCTTCCTGACCGTGACCTGGATGCACGGCGCCGACGGGGCGCTGTGGCTGATCATCTGGCGGGTCGTGCAGGGCATCGGCGGCGCGTTCCTGTTCGCCAACGCCGCCGCCATCGTCACCGACGCGTTCCCGGCCAGCCAGCGCGGCCGCGCCCTCAGCGTGAACTCGATCGCGGCCATCGCCGGGTCGTTCATCGGCCTCATCCTCGGCGGCGTCCTCGCCCCGGTCAACTGGCACCTGATCTTCCTGGTCTCGGCGCCGATCGGCGTGTTCGGCACCCTGTGGGCGTACTTCATGCTGCACGACATCGGGATACGCAAGCACGCGCAGATGGACTGGTGGGGCAACCTGCTGTTCGCCGCCGGGCTGGTCTCCATCCTGGTCGGCATCACCTACGGCCTGCTGCCCTACGGCGGGCACCCGATGGGCTGGACCAGCCCGTTCGTGCTCACCGCGCTCTTCGGCGGCTTCGCCCTGCTGGTCATCTTCGTGTACGTCGAGACCAAGGTGGCCGAGCCGCTGTTCCGCGTCTCGCTGTTCAAGATCCGGGCGTTCGCCGCCGGGAACGTGGCCAGCCTGATGCTGGCGATGGGCCGTGGCGGCATGCAGTTCATGCTGATCATCTGGCTGCAGGGCATCTGGCTGCCGCTGCACGGCTACGACTTCAGCCAGACCCCGCTGTGGGCGGGCATCTACCTGGTCCCGCTGACGGTCGGCTTCCTGGTGGCCGCGCCGCTGTCCGGCGTGCTATCCGACAAGTTCGGCCCCAAGGCGTTCACCGTGGGCGGCGCGCTGCTGACCGGAACGAGCTTCGGTCTGCTGATATTCGTGCCGGTGAATTTCTCCTACTGGGAGTTCGCGCTCGTCATCGCCCTCAACGGGTTCGGCTCCGGCCTGTTCTTCTCGCCGAACTGGGCGGAGATGATGAACTCGGTCCCGGCCGACCGGCGCGGGGCGGCGGGCGGCATGATCGCCACCTTCCAGAACTCCGCGTTCGTGCTGTCGATCGGGATCTTCTTCACCCTGATGGTGGCCGGCCTGTCGAGCAAGCTCCCGGGCGCCATGTTCAGCGGCCTGACCGCGCAGGGCGTCCCGGCCGCCACGGCCGCGCCGATCTCGCACCTCCCCCCGATCGGCGTGCTGTTCGCCTCCTTCCTCGGCTACAACCCGATCCAGCAACTGCTCGGCCCGCTGCTGCACAACCTGTCCTCGGCCCACGCGACCTACGTGACCGGACGGCAGTTCTTCCCGCACCTGATCACGGCGCCGTTCCACAGCGGTCTCGGCATAGCCTTCGGGTTCGCCATCGCGGCCAACGTGATCGCGGCCATCGCCTCGGCGCTGACGGGCCGGCGCACGAAGGTACCCCCTGCGCGCGAGTCGCTGGGTTACGAACTCGCCGCCGTGGCCGGCGAAGGCGGCTTCGAGCCCAGCGAGCTAGTCCCCGGCACCGGTGAAGAGAGCACCGACCCCCCGACCAGCCCGGCTGAGACCGATGGATGAGGAACTGAGGACCGAGCTCCTCGAACGTGCCGCCCGGGATCAGGCCGCCCGCAATTCGGTGGGACCCGGCTTCCGGATGGAAGAGTGGGACACGCTCGTGGAGCCGGTCGACCGGGACAACACGGCGCGGCTACGGGAGATCGTCGGCCAGCACGGGTGGCCCGGCCGCCGGCTGGCGGGTGAGGATGGCGCGCACGCGGCCTGGCTGCTGGCCCAGCACGCGCCGGTGGAGGTGCAGGAGGAGTTCCTGCCCCTGCTGGAGGACGCGGTGGCGCGAGGCGATGCCAGCCCGGCTGATCTGGCGTACCTGGCGGACCGCGTGCTGATGCACCGGGGCGAGCCGCAGCTCCACGGAACTCAGTACCAGTTCAGTGGGGGCGTGCTCGAGTTGTGGCCCGTACGTGATCCGGCCGGCCTGGACGAGCGGCGGGCCGCGCTGGGCCTGGAACCAGAAGCCGCGAGCCGGGCCCGCCTGCTGGCAGCCGAAGGCCTGGCCGGCGAGCACCAAGTTGACGCGCCGGGTGAAGGCGGCTGACCAGACAGTACGGCCATTGCTGGACGCGCACGGGCACCCGGATCTGCCGAATAGCGGGCGTTGCAATTTGCCTGGCGGGGACCGGATGCCGGGGCGCCGGGGGGCACCCTGCGGGCGGTGTTCTTGATGCTGACGATGCGCAGGTCATCTCACGAGGCGTGTGTTGCGCCGGGCGCCCCGCGGCAGGACGTGGTGAAACCGCGGTTCCAGTGCGTCCTGACGCGCCGCGATAGAAGATCGCGGTCACGCCGGGTGAGAACCTCCTGGTGAAACGCATTCTCATGCCGCGGGCTTGGCATTCGATCGGATAACAATAGCCCCGGCAGCCACATTCATGGACGGTTCCGCCTTGTGCATCGCTTCACAAGCCGTTTCCGCGGAAACGTGTTCGCAGGCTGTCGCAGTCCGGCCGGAATTCGGGCCCGCAGCGGGCTGAGCAGGCGGGTGGTGGCGATCCGCACCTGGCCGCGTCCTGAGCCAGGCGGCGGCGCACGTACTCGCTGCGCGAAAGGCCCAGCCGTCCAGCGTGCGCGTCCAGGCCGACGATAACCTCATCAGGAATGTCCCGGATCATCATGTCCGTCATCTCTGCGCCTCCTGGATATATCACGATAGTGCGGCTTCGCGGCACAGTGCCGGGATGGGAGCTTAAGTCGCTGTACACGCCTACGCGCCGCGTAGACAGCCCGGCCAGCCCGCCCGCGCGGACCAACGGGTTGGCCAAAGTGTTTAACAGATCTATATGACGAACCGATCGACATCAGCCAAGGCCGACGGGAACGATTGCCGCCTAAAAGGAAAACCGCAGGTCATTCACCCTGGTCACGATTTTAACGACACCGTTCCCGATGCCATAGTTATGACGCATACTGGTCCAGTGAAACTGGCGGCCGAATCTGTCGGAGGGCAGGTCCAGCCCTCCGCGGGCCGCCATAGGCGGGCCCGCCGCCGCTCGCGGTCGGCCGGGCCGTCCGACCAGGCGCTGAACCGGCTGGCCGGCTGGTACGCGATCGCTCTGCGCCTCGGCGGCGCGGTCTTGTTCTCCGCGGTAGCCGTGCTGGCCGCGACAAAGCAGGTCTCCGGCTGGTGGCTGGGTGTGGCGCTGACCGCGTTGTGCCTGTGGTCAGCCTGTTTCACCTGGTGGGTCCGGCGATCCGGGCTGACGCCGATCGTAGTCCTGGCCGACGCCGTGGTCATCGCGGCGCTGGAACTGGCGCAGGAGCACCTGGTCCCGGCCGTGCTGATCAATGACACCACGACCTGGATGCTCCCGCTGGCCTGCACGTCGGTGTACATCCTGCAGCTCGCGCTGCGGCCGAGGCTCGGGCTGCCGGGGGCCGCGATCGTGGTCGTCGCCTACGGGCTCGGCGTCTACCACCCGACCGACGCCTGGCTGCTGGTCGTGGAGGCCGTCGTCGCCGCCGGGCTGGTCGCGGTGGTCCGCGGCGGCGCCCGGCAAGCGGACGTGGTCGTCGCCGCTAGCCTGGAGACCGAGCGCCAGATCCGGGCCGAGGAGGCACGGCGCGCCGACGAGCGAGAGCAGCACCGCCAGCTGCACGACACCGTCCTGTCCACCCTGACCATGGTCGCGGCCGGTGCCTTCGCCGAACCGTCCCCGGCGCTGACCAAGCAGGCGGCCCGGGACCTGCGTGTCCTGCAAGGGCTCGCGGGCGCCCTGCCCGAACCAGGCGCCCCAGGCGGCCCAGACGCCCCCGGCGGACCGGTGCCGCTGACTGACCTGGCACCGAGGCTGGAGCGGACCGCCGCCAGCACCGGTGACCTGGCCGTGCGGCTGAAGCTCGTGCCGGTCACGCTGCCGTCCCCGGTCGCGGATCAGCTCGTCGCCTGCGTCGGCGAGGCGCTGCGCAACGTCGAGCGGCACGCCGGGACCGGCCGGGCGGAAGTCACCGTCACCGGCGGTGCGGGCTGGGCCGTCGTCAAGGTCGCCGACCACGGCCGCGGCTTCGATCCGGCCGCCATCCCGCCATCGCGCCGGGGCATCCGCGAGTCGATTACCGGGCGGATGCAGGAGGTCGGCGGCCAGTCCGACATCGCCAGCCGTCCCGGCGCGGGCACGACCGTCACCGTGCGCTGGCCGGCATGACCCCCGTACAGCCAGCCGTACAGCCGACGGCGATGATGTCCGGCCGCTATCAGCGGGCCTTTACCCTCGCGGTGATCTTCCTGGTCGTGCTCTGGCATCTGGCCGGAGCGGGCGGCCAGCTGCTGCACAACCGGTCGGACTACCGCTCGTTCGCCTTCCAGGGCGCCATGTGGCTGGTCATGGCGCTCGCGATCGCCGCCGGGACGATCCTGGTGCTGCACGGGACGCCGGGATGGTGCCCGGCCTGGGCGGTCGCCCTGACCGCGCTGGTCGCCAGCACGGCCGCGGCGGCGGCCAGCCCGGCCGGCCAGATGCTGGCGGTCAACTGGGCGTGGGGGAGTGCGGGCTGGACGGGCGTGCTCGTGCTGCTCCGCCGCCGGTTCGCCGAGCTCGCAAGTTTCCTCGCCGCCCAGGCCCTGGCCACCCTGGGCGTTCAGCTGTGGGACGGGCTGCACCGCGCCGACCTGGCCGGGTTCCTCGCCGTGCTGGCCTGGTCGACCGGTGCCCAGGTCGCCGTCGCCGCCGCGGTCAGGGCGCTGGATGGCGCGGCCGGCCAGGCCGCCGCGGCGGTGCGGAGCGAGCAGGCCGCGCTCGAGCGAGCCGCCACCGCGGAGATCATCGCCGCGGCCCGGCACGCCCGCTGGCTAGCGCTGCAGGAAAGCGCCGGGCCCTTGGTCGCCGAACTGGCGGCCGGAACAGCCGATCCGGGCGACGAGCAAGTCCGCCTCAGGTGCGCGGTCCAGGCGGCCCGGCTGCGCCGGCTGATGGCCGAGGGCGATGAGGTACCCGGATCGCTGGTGCACGAACTGCACGCCAGCGCCGACATGGCCGAGCGGCGCGGGATCGCGGTCGACATCGAGACGGCCGGGCCGCTGCCGCCGGTACCCGGCCCGGCCCGGCGGGTGATCACCGACGCCGCCATCGCGATCCTGACCGCCGCGCGCAGCCACGCGCGGATCACCCTGGCCGCGGCGGCCGCCGGCATCGCCGTCAGCTTCGTCGCCGATACCGGCGCGGTCGTCCGGCTCCCCGACATAGGCGAGGGGGTCGCCATCGAACAACAGCGAGACGGCACCATGCTCTGGGCGGAGGCGCGATGGAACAGCCGGTGACGGTGGCGATCATCGAGGACCATCCGGTCGTCGCCGAGGGGGTGGCGTCCTGGATCCGGTCCGATCCCGGCCAGCGGGTGCGGCTGGTGCAGACGGCGCGCGACCTGACCGGGCTCGGGGCCGGGCCGCGGCCGCCGGCCGAGGTGGTGATCCTGGACCTGGAGCTGTCCGGCGAACTGGTCACCGCGCAGATCCCCGGCCTGGTGGCGGCCGGGTACCGGGTGGTGGCCTTCTCCGGGCACAGCGATCCGGCGATCGTGATGGAGACGCTGGACAACGGCGCCTACGCCTACGTGTCCAAGGAGGAAGGCAGCGACCATCTGGTCGAGGCCGTGCTGGCGGCCGCCGCCGACCGGCCGTACGTGACCCGGTCGCAGGCCCGGGCGATGCTCGCCGACCAGCGTCCGGTCCGGCCGGTGCTGTCGGAGCAGGAACGGCAGGCGCTGTTGCTGTGGTTCCAGGGCATGTCGAAAGCATCGGTCGGCCGGCGCATGTCGATCAGCGAGAACACGGTCCGGCAGTACATCACCCGCGCGCGCGCCAAATACGCGGCCACCGGGCGAATGGCGCAGAGCAAGGACGCGCTGCTCGCCCGGGCGATCGAGGACGGCGTGATCAAACCGGGCGAGATCGTGCCGTACCGGTCATACGCCCGCGCCGCGCCGAGCGTCCCGGGCCATTCACCGCCCCAGGTGTCCCGGGCCGGTGAATGGCCCGGGACACCCTATCCCCCCCAGCATCCAGTCCCCCCCACAAAGCCGCCCCCTCAGTGAATCGACCACGGGCAGACGCCGGGCCTCAACCCCGGCGCCCGCGGCGTCATCACATCGCGGGCTAGCGTAAAGCCAGCTTCCCCGATCACGGCGGCACTGTCATGACGCCCGATCGGGTGACACCCGGCAGGCCACGCCGACGGCGGCCTCATTATCGCCACATGTGTCCGTTTTGCCACCGATTCGCTCCGGGACGCGATAAGGATGTCGGAGAACACTTGGGGGCCAACCAGCACGAAAAGAGCGAATTATGACGAACGAGGAGGTAAAAGACACTCTGAACTACCTGGTCACCGACTTCACCGAACGAGTCGCCGACGTGGCCCACGCTCTCGTCGTGTCGTATGAAGGCGTATTGGTGGCCGCGTCAGATGCCATCCCGGCCGGTCAGGCCGAGCAGTTGTGCGTCATTACCTCCGAGCTGTGCGGCCTCACCGACGGCGCCGCCCGGACATTCGATGGCGGGATGGTGATCCACGCCCGGATCGAGATGGAACGCAGCCTGCTGCTGGTGAAATCGGCCAGCGGCGGTTCCGCCTTGGCCGTGCTCGCCACCCCGGAATGCGACCGGGACCTCGTCGCCTATGAGATGACCATCCTGGCCGAGGCCGTCGGCGACATCCTCACCCCGCTCGCACCTAGCACAGAAGCAACTCTGGCTCCTGGCGGCGACATTCCGCGGCAATAAAAATGGTTTGAGGCACCGCGCCGCGCCGCCAGGGCCGGAACGGGCCCTGGACGGGGCGCCCTCTCCGCCCCAATGGCAGGAACTGAAGCCGGCACCCTCGCACCATGCTGTTTCATCATGACCTTCGCCCGGGATGTCTCGAGCTGGAGTTGAGGTATGAGGGGATGTGGCGGGCAGGCTGCGGCGTGGCTGGGATGCCGTGGCCGCGGTATCACAGCCGGCGTGCACCCGCGCTGCTCCCCGGGTCGCCCCGCCTGCGGGGAAACGGCCCTGGCCAGCAGCAGCCCCCGGAAAGGGCCGTACAGGGCTTCCTTAACTTCCCCGTAGCTCTTTTAACAGGACCGGTGATTGCGGGCCGTAACCTGCGGGAAGGGCGAGGGGTCGCCAGGTGGGAGGGCATGCGCCGGTCTGGCCGTCGGTGCCCCTGATCGCGTTCCGGTTTGCCGGGGGCCGGGTTGCTGACCACCACGATGGAACATCATGGTGGCCGGGACAACGACGATGGAGCATCGTTGTGGTTGCGCAGGCCAGGGGCCGCGCGGGGGGCTGGTGCTGGTGGTGCGGGAGCGGCCGCCGGGGCGCGCGGCGTGGCCGGATCGCCGCCCGGCCCACGATGACCGAGGGCCCTGCGGCGGGGCAGCAGCAGGGACTGCCGACTCAGGTACGAACCGCCCGCCGCGCCACCGCGGCTCTCTATCGAAACTTGATATGGTGCGCAGGTTGCACCCGCTTGGAGAGTACGGCAGGCGCTCACGGGAGAGGGGCCAGGAGAGGTTGCAGGCGTCAGAGGCCCCGCGTGCGGTGGCTGCGGCCGTTTCGATCGCCTCATCACTTGGCCTGGCAGTAGATGACGCGATCGTTCTTCAGGACTCGAACAAGCTCACCCTGCGTCTGCTGCCTTGTGACACGCTGGCCCGGGTGGCCCCCGTAGAGCATCAGGTCGCACAGTTCGAAATCGATCTTGCTCAGCGGCTCGCCGGATCCGGGAGCCCGGTGGCTGTTCTTGAGCCTCGAGTGGAGCCGCGCGTCTACGAGCGTGATGGTTTCGCGGTCACGCTGTGGACCTACTACGAACCTGCGTCACCTCAAGAGATCTCACCAGCCGACTACGCCAGTGCGCTTGAGCGGCTGCACGCGGGCATGCGCAAGCTGGATGTCCCTGCGCCGCACTTCACGGACCGGGTCGAGCATGCCCAGCAGCTCGTTGCGAGCCGCGACCGCACTCCGGCGCTCGCCGACGCGGACCGGGAGCTCCTCGGCGGCACGCTGCGAAGCCTGAGACGAGTGGTCGGCGACCGGGGCGGCGCCGAGCAGCTGCTGCACGGCGAGCCGTACCCGGGCAACGTGCTCGCCACGAAGAGCGGGCTGCTGTTCATAGACCTTGAGACGTGCTGTCACGGGCCGGTCGAGTTCGACCTCGCCCATGCGCCCGAAGAAGTCAGCGAGCACTATCCGGATGTCAACGAGGGCTTGCTGCGCGAATGCCGGATCCTGGTACTGGCGATGATCACAGCATGGCGCTGGGATCGAGGCGACCAGCTCCCGAACGGGCGCCAGCTGGGCACCGAATGGCTCAGCCAGATCCGGGCCGAGCTCGATCGCAACACGCTGGATACCCGGGCTGGGAACGCGCCCGGTCACCGGGGTCCAGGAAGATGCCATCGCCGCGGCCCTCAGCCGCCTGCATCACGCGATCCCGCCGCCGGTACTCGCAACGGTTGAGCGGGCGCCGGGCAGCCCGCAGCTTCTCCCCGGCCGGATCAGGGACATGGCGCATGCCTGCAGCGCCGGCCTGCTCGACCCGGTGCCGCGCCAGGCATACCGAGCCGCGCTGGCCTGGCTCGACGGCGGATGGGCGGAACGCTCCGCCGCGGTCACCGGGCAGCCGGTGTTCGCCCAGGGTGACCCTAACCTCGCCAACCACCTGTGGGACGGGAACAGCGTGCGCCTGGTGGACTTCGAGGCCTCCGGGCGCGGCGACCAGGCCACCGAGCTAGCCGACTTCGTCGAGCACATCACCGTGTGGGCGCACGCGGGAATCAACGCTGAAGCCTTCCTCGACCGCTTCGCCCTCAATCCTGGCGAGCGCCAGTAGGTAACACAGCTGCGCCGGCTGTTCGCGGCGTTCTGGGTCATGAGACTGCTTCCCGGCGGTAACGCCTATCACCGCAATCCCCCTGGCACCTTTGAACGCCAGGCGAGCCGCCTGCTCGACCTGCTCGACAGCGCCGGATGACCACCGGGTAGCGGCAGGCTGGGACCAGCATGCTGTAGACAGCCTTAGAAGTCGAGCAGGTCCGCCGGGTCGAAGGAGACGGTGACTGGCTTTTCTGTATCGATAACCACCGTGAGCCGGGTGCCCGCTAGAACTGCCGGCCCGGCGGCGTAGGTGCCGTCGGCCAGCGTCAGGACCTGAACCGAAGGCCGCGGTGTGTGCTCGACGATCCAGTACTGCGCAATGCCGAGCCTGGCGTACTCCTCGACTTTGCGCAGCCGGTCAGTGCGCTCGCTGCCGCTGCCGGGAGAGATGACCTCCACCACCAGGTAGAGCTCGGTGCCGGGAATCAGCTTGGGTGACTCCTCGATGATCGCCGCCCGGGCGATCTCACGCGGGACGATGAACACGTCTGGCTTGCGTACGCCCGCCGGAGTGCTGATCTCCCATTCACCGCCGTCGCAGACGACCGCCTGCGAGCCGGCCTCCGCGACGGCGCGCTCGATGATCCGGGCGAGGGTCCGCAGCGCCCAGTTATGCCGTGAGCTCGCCGCCACTTCGATCAGCCACCCGTCCTCGAGTTCGAACCCCTTTCCGTCCTCCGGGAGTTCGTGGAGGTCGAGGACGGTATAAGGCCCGAACTGGGTGCCATGCGGGGATGTCCGTGCTCGCATGGCCTCACCTCCAGCAGTTAGCGGTGTGCACTCTCACTTTATCGTGGCGTAGCGGTCAGGACAGGCCGTGCTGCCGGCACCATCGGGCGACGCTTCCAGCCTCGTCTTCGGCGGCGCGCTGCCAGTGGGGGTCTGTGGTGATCGCGTCTGTCACTGAGTGGTGGATGGTGAGCACCTTGGTGAGTCCGGTGATCTGGAAGATGCGCAGGATGCGCGGAGCGCTGATCACCAGCGTGAGCGATCCGCCCGCCTGGCGGAGCCGTTTGAGGCCGCCGACGAGGACGCCCAGGCCGGTCGAGTCGAGGAAGTCCACCCCGCCCAAGTCGGCGATGAGGTGCACGGCGCCCTTGTCCGCCAGTTCCCGTAGCTGTCCGCGCAGCACCGGCGCGGTGTAGACGTCGACCTCACCCATCACCTGAAGGACGGCGCGGTCGCCGATCGGCCCGACGGTTTCCAGCCGGAACTCATTCATGTCTAGCTCCCATCGACCAAGCGTCATGGTATAGATTGACAAGGGAAGATCTGTGATTACAGTAGCGTCAATGACGAGCTGCTGTCAATCGCAAATGTTCGTTGTCATTGCTGAGACTGACATAATGAGGCCGGGATGCGGGTTGAAGAAGCTATCGGCAGGCAGATCGCACGCCTGCGCGCACAGCGTCAGTTGTCGCTGGCCGATCTGGGCGAGGCCCTCGGCCGCTACCTGGGCCGGCCCTGGAGCAGGCAGGCCGTCCATCAGGCCGAACGCGGCCAGCGTTCCTTCACGGCGGCCGAGTTGACCGCCTTGGCCCTGGTCCTCGATACCTCCGTCCAGGCTTTGTTCCGCGCCGAGGACGCTCAGATCGAGCTACCCGGCCAGGCCATCTCGCTCGAGGAGTACCGCGGCACCCTGCTGAACCGGCAGAACGACAGCCCGCTGGATGGCCTGGAGGAACTGATCGTCGCCCTGCGCGACATCGGCGAGATCCTCGACCGCCCCGCCCTGGCCCGCCTGGCCCGCATCGCCCGGGCCGCCGACCAAGTCGCGACGAGATGAAACCCGGGGTTCAGCGCGCCGGAACGCACTGGAAGCCCAGTTTCATCTCGTCGGCCGCCAGCAGCCCAGCGACGTTCACGACCCCGCCTTCCCGGAGTCGCGCGCATGCGCCCGCAAGATCTGTGACCAGCTCCGGGCCGCCTCGGCCGGCGGAATCGACGCGTACAACCGCCCTTCCACCTCCACCACCGGATACCGCCGCAGCTCGTAACCAGCCGCCGTCCGGCACCGCCCAGTAGCCAGCTCGTACGCGTACCAGTGCCACGGGCAGGTCACGACCCCGTCTCGCACCAGCCCCTCAGCCAGCGGCCCGCCGTTGTGCGGGCACGCACCGTCCGTCACGACGAGCGAGTCCCCGGCAACGAACACCGCAAAGGACCGCCCGCCGTGCGAGAACGACCACTGCGCCCGGCCCTCGGGCCGCTCCAGCGGCACCAACTCCGGCGAGGCCGCAGCGTTCACACGCAGCCGAGCTCGACGCTGCCAAGCCGATCAGCAGTGGCCGTGACCACGTCACCAGGCTTCACCGGCACGGCCGCGGTCAGCCCGCCCGACAGCACGATGTCCCCGGCCTTCAGTCCCTCGTTCTCCGCCGCCAGCGAGCGCACCAGCCAGGCCACCGCGGCCGCCGGATGCCCGAGCGACGCGGCGCCCGACGCGGTCGCGACCACCTCGCCGTTGTACTCGAGCACCACCCCGATCAGCCGCAGATCGAAACCCGTCAAAGGGACCGTCGGACCCACCAGGTACCGCCCCTGGGAGGTGTTGTCCGCCACCACGTCGGGGGTCGTGAACTTGTAGTCCGTGTACCGCGAGTCGAGGACCTCGAGGCCGACCGCGACCGCCGCGGTCGCGGCCAGCACCGCCGACGACGTGACCGACGACCCGTACAGGTCCGCCCCCATGACGAACACGATCTCCGGCTCGCACCGGGGCTGGATGTGCTCGCCCGTCACCAGCGGCGAACCCAGGTCCAGCGCATCGCTAGCGGCCAGGAAGCCGTACAGCGGCTCGTTCACCCCGACCTGGGCCTGCTTGGCCCGCGAGGTCAGGCCGAGCTTCCAGCCGGCCAGCGGCCCGGCCTCGTTCCGCAGCCGCCGCTGCACGTCGTAGGCCTCGGCCAGGGTGAAACCGTCGAGCTCGGCGGACAGCGAGCCGATCGCGGTCCGGTCGGCCTTGGCCTTGGCCAGCCGGGCCGTCACTTCAGAGGCGTCAAAAGCCATGTCAAGCCTTCCTTACACCACGCGGACAGTGACGGGACCGAGACGGTCGAAGTCGGCCCGGAACACGTCCCCGGCCGCCATCGGCACCGCGGCGTGCAGCGCCCCGGTCATGACCAGATGCCCGGCCTCCAGCTTGGCGCCCATCTCCCCGAGCATGTTGGCCAGCAACGCCACCACCCGGACCGGGTCGCCGAGCGCGGCCGCGCCGGCCCCGGTGTCGACCAGCTGGCCCTGCTTGGTGAGTACCATCCCGATCAGTCGCGGGTCCGCGCCTTCCAGCGGTGTCACCCGGCTGGAGACGGCGACCGCGCCGTTGGAGGCCAGGTCGGCCACGGTGTCGGCGAGCTTGATCCGCCAGTCGGCGAACCGCGAGTCGACGATCTCCACCGCCGCGACCATGCCCGCGATCGCGCGCCGCGCGTCCAGCACGCTCACGCCCGGGCCGGCCAGGCTAGAGCCGAGCACGAACGCGATCTCCGCCTCGATCTTCGGCTGGATGAACGCCGACGCGGGCACGGCGTCGCCGTCCGCGTACACCGTGGACCCGAGCACGGGACCGTAGTCGGGCTGGTCGACCCCGATCATCTTCTGCATCGGCTTGGACGTCAGCCCCACCTTGTAGCCGACGATCCGGTCGCCCTCGGCCAGCAGCAGCTTGACCAGTTCCTGCTGCACGGCGTACCCGTCGGCCATGCCGAGGTCGGGGTCGGCGTCGGTGAAAGGCTCGATCTGCACACCGGTTTGGCGGGCCTCGTAGAGCGCCCTGGCCTTCCCGGGCGCGTCGATCAGCGGCATGTCACACCTCAGCCTTCCTATGGGTTACCTCGCCGGACCAGCCCAGCCGGCGGGACGCCGCCTCGGCTGCCTCCATGATCACAGGCGCCAGCCTACGCAGCGCCATCACGTCGCACCGGGCCAGTGGCACCCCGATGCCGATCGCGGCGACCACCTCGCCGCTGATGTCGCGGATCGGCGCGGCGATGGAGGCGACCCCGATCTCGCGCTCGTTGACCGCCTCGGCCCAGCCCCGGTGCCGGATCCGCTCGAGGTCCGCCGCGAGCTGCGCCCGGGACGTGATCGTGTGCGGCGTCAGCGCGGTGAAGGGCGCCGCCCGCAGCACCGCCTGCCGCCGTGCCTCCGGCAAGCAGGCCAGCAGCACCTTGCCCGACGAGGTGCAGTGCACCGGCACCCGCCGTCCGGTGTCGGTGAACAGCCGCAGCGAGTGCGCGCTCTCCATCCGGTCCACGTACACGACCTCGTGCCCGTCGAGCACGCCGACCTGGCACGACTCGCCGGTCTGGGTGCGCAGCTCGGTGAGCACCGGGCCCACCGCCGCGTGCAGGTCCATATGCACCCGGACCGCCTGGCCCAGCTCGAACATCACGATGCCCAGCCGGTACCCGCCGGTGCGCGGGTCCTGCTCGACCAGCCCTTCGGCGACCAGCGTGGTCAGCATCCGGTGCACGGTGCTCTTGCCCAGGCCAAGCCGCCGGCTCAGCTCGGACACCCCGAGGTCGGTCTCGCGCGACCGGAACACCTTGAGCAGCCGCGCCGCGTTCCGCACCGTGGACAGCCCGCCCGCGGGCGGATCAGCGGCGGTCACGCGGGCGGCGCCCACTGTGTCCGCCCCCCGACCGCCGCCAGCAACTCCCGCCGCACCGCGTCCGGATCGGGCCGGACCGAAGCCGCCAGGGCAGAAAGCGCAGCCGACCGTGGCACGAGAGCTGAGGCCAGCATGGCGTGCGCCCGGACCAGCCCGGCCGCCGCCGCCCCGGCCATCTCGTCCACCAGGTCCTCACGTCCCCGTACCCGGCTGCGGATCGTCTCGAAATCCCGCGCCACGGCCGAGTGCCCGCCCGCCAGCCCGGTCCCCACGTGCGCCGCATTGTGCGCGGAAAGCCCGGAACCCGGCGAGGCGACGAAGTGGTACACCACCGTGGTCACCCCGAGCGCGTGCCGCACCTCGCCGAACGCCGGCGAGGACGACTCGTCGACCAGCGCCAGCGAGGGCAGCACAACCGGATCGAAGAACCGCAATGTCCAGGACAGTCCGTCAAGCGACCCGGGAACCTCCACCTCGGGCCCGCGCACAGGCCCCAGCAGGTCCCGGGTGGCCAGCAGATGCAGATTCCGGACCCCCACCGCGGCCACCGTCAAGGGACCGGGCGCCAGCAGCGGCATCGCGCCCCGCACGGCCGCCGGGAACGTCTGAGCCTGCGCCAGGTAGGCGCGGTGGATCTCCTCGACGTACCGCGCGACCGCCTCGCGCATCTCTTCCGGTTTCGGCATCTCAGTGCTCAATCTCGGGGCTCAATCTCGGGGCTCATCGCGACAGGTGTTCCTCTATACGGAACACGGGGGCTTTATCTGGAACATTAAGCGAGGTAAGTTCGACCCGTCAAGCAGTGTTTGTTAGGAGCCCGCATGGGAATTCTCCGCCTCGCCCACGTCGACGTCCGAACTCCCGACCTCGAGCTGTCCACCGCCTACTACACCGAGGTACTCGGCCTGCAACTGGCCGGGCGCGAGGGGGACACCGTCTACCTCAAGTGCTGGGACGAGGAGGACCACCACTCGGTCCGGCTCCGCTACGACCCGCGCACCGGCCTGGACCTGTTCACCTTCCGGGTAGAAGCCGAAGACGACCTGGCCGAGCTGGAAAACGCCGTCACCAAGTACGGCTGCCAGGTCCAGCGCATCAGCAAAGGCGAAACGATAGGCCAGGGCGAGTCGCTCAGGTTCGGCATCCCGTCCGGCCAGACCATGGAGCTCGTTTACGACATCCACAAAACCGGCAATATCCTCGGCAAGCTGAACCCGTCCCCGGTCCCGCCGCCCGACCTGCCCGGGATCGCCCCGCCGCGCCTGGACCACATGCTGATCAACGCCGAGGAAGTCGGGGAAGCCGCCAGCTTCTTCAGCAAGGTCCTCGGCTTCCGCATGACCGAGCAGGTCCTCGACGCCAACGGCCACCAGATGGGCGTGTGGCTGGAACGCAGCCACTCCCCGCACGACATCGCCATCGTCAACGGGCCGAACGGCGCCCTGCACCACTTCGCCTTCTGGCTCGACGACTGGGACCAGGTCCGCAAGGCCGCCGACATCCTGGCCTTCAACGGCGTGCAGATCGACCAGGGCCCGACCCGGCACGGGGTGACCCGCGGCAACACCATCTACTTCTTCGACCCGCTCGGCATCAGGAACGAGGTGTTTACCGGCGGGTACCGCGCGGACCCGGACTTCCCGGCCATCACCTGGACCGAGGACCAGTTCGGCCGCGGGCTGTTCTACTACGAGAACGTCATCAGCCAGCGGTTCCTGAGCTTCCATACCTAACGGAGGACCGATGAGCGACCGCATCCTGCGCCTGCAGCACGTCGAGATCCGGGTCCCCGACCTGGAGCTGTGCACGGCCTATTACACCGAAGTGGTCGGCCTCGTCGAGGTGGCCCACGAAGAGGGCCGGGTGTTCCTCAAGTGCTGGGACGAGCACGAGCACCACTCGGTCGTGCTCCGCCAGGCCCCCACCTACGGCCTGGACCACATGTCGTTCAAGCTGGCCGACTCCGAAGACCTCGACTACTACACCGAGCGCATCGAGAAGACAGGGATTACGGTCAAGCGCCACGCGCGCGGCGAGCTCGGCCCGGGCTGGGGCGAAGCCATCAGGTTCGAGGCGCCCTCAGGCCACCTGGTCGAGCTGGTGTACGGGATGGAAAAGGTCGGCAACATGCTCCCGCTGACGAACCCGCCGCCACGCCCGGCGGGACTGGTCGGCATCGCGCCACCCCGTTTGGACCATATTTTCATCATGGCCGAGGACGTCGACGCGGCCACCGCCTTCTTCCGTGACGTGCTTGAGTTCCGGCTCACCGAGCAGATCGTGGCCAACGACGGCCACCAGCTCGCCACCTGGCTGGAGCGCAGCCACACCCCGCACGACCTCGCCATCGTCACCGGGCCGAACGGCGCGCTGCACCACTTCGCCTTCTGGGTCGACGACTGGAACGGGGTCCGCGAAGCGGCCGACCTGCTGGCCTTCAACGGCGTCACCATCGACGTGGCCCCGACCAGGCACGGCGTGACCCGCGGCTACACCGTCTACTTCTTCGACCCGGTCGGCAACAGGAACGAGGTGTTCACCGGCGGCTACTGGGTCGACCCGGACTTCGAGCCGATCACCTGGACCGAAGAGGAAATGGGCCGGGCCATGTTCTACTACGCCGGCCAGGTCAACGAGCGCTTCTTCACGGTCCACTCATGACGCAATTTCGCCGTACGGACCGAACTGACGCTCCGCATTATCTAGCCCGATATAACGAACGACGAGGGCTTGAGCAGTTGCCGCAACCCTCAAGCCCCGAGGACGAGAACCTGCCCCTGTACTTGCGGCGGTTCCGTGAACGAGGGGCCGCGGCCGCGGCGCCCAGTGCCCTGCTCGAAGTGGACGGCGACCGGTTCACCCCGGAGTACGCCGGCGCCAGCCGGGACAAGGAGATCGTGGCGCCACCGGAGCGCCAGCCCCAGGAGGACTTCGCCACCGAGATCCGGATCATCAGGCACGGCATCACCCAGGGGTACTCGACCGATGCCGGGCTGACCCCGATGGGCGGCTGGCAAGCGCACCAGCGCGGTCACAGCCTGTCCAAGAGCGTCCGCCCCGGGCAGAAGGTCCGGATCGTCTGCGCCGATACCAGCCGGGCCCGGCAGACCGCCGACCAGATCTACCGCGGCATGCAGGACGGCCTGCGGCAGTGGGAGCGCGAAGCCGACATCGGCAAGCCCGAGCCCATCGCTGAGCTGCGCAACTTCGGGGTCTGGACCCCGGACGGGCCGCGCGACGTCACCTCGGCCTTCCGGCAATACCAGGCACTGATGGAGAAGCTGGAGCGGATGGCGGTCGGCGACCGGCCGCGCTGGCTGGTGGAGATCGACCGGTTCTACCGCACCCAGCTCGGCGGGGCCGATCCTATCTACATGTGGCTGACGATCCCGCTGATGTACTTCGAGCCGCCGCAGTCGTGCGTCCGCCGGTTCTGGCGCGGGTTCCACCGGCTGATGGCCGAGTCGCCGGACACCCGGATCATCGCGGCCACCCACTCCGGGCCGATCCGCGCCTTCGCCACCTGGGCGCACGGCTACGACCCGGGCGAGCCGTACAACACCGAGGAGGTGGTGGTGCGGATCCGCCGCGGCGGCGGCACCGCCCTGGTGGCCTACCGCAACCGGGTCACCGAGGTGAACGTGCCCCCGCCCGACGAGATGCCCAGCTGGGACTGACCGCGTGCTCACCACCACCCCCGCACCCACCACCCCCGCCCCACCAGCCGCACCTCTAGACCCATCCGCATCATTGCGGTCCGTTTCGATCGCCGCCTCAGTGCTCAACTGCTTCTCCTCCCATCCCGAGCTTGGCGCGACCCAGGTCGCCCGTGAGCTGGGCGTGGCCAAGAGCACGGCCAGCCGGATGCTGTCCGCGCTGGCCGCCAGCGGCCTGCTGGACCGGGCCGACGGCGGGCGGTACCGGCTGAGCCTGCGCATGTTCGAGCTCGGCGTGCTGGCCGCCGAGCGGACGCCGGTCCGGGACGTGGCCCGGCCGGTGCTGATCGAACTGCAGCAGCAGGTGCGCGAGATGGTCCAGCTCGGCGTGCCGGTGGCCGGGCACGTCGCCTACATCGACCGGTACGGCCACGCCGCGCTCGGCCTCCAGCTCAGCGGCGAGACCCTGCACCGGGTGCCCGGCTACTCGTCCAGTTCAGGCCGCGCGCTGGCCGCGTTCGACGAACGGATCCTGGCCGACACCCTGGCCGTGCCCCGCCGCAAGCACACGCCGTTCACCATCACCGACCCCGAGCGCCTGTACCGGGTGCTGCGCGCCGCCCGGGAGGCCGGCTGGACCAGCACCCGGGAGGAGTTCACCCGGGGTTTCTCCTCCGTCGCCGCCCCCGTGCTCCTCGACGGGCACCCGCTGGCGGCCATCTCCGTCGTCGGGCCGACCGCCCGTATTCTCGGCCTGCGGCGGGACTTTATCGTGGCGAGCGTATGCCGGGCCGTCCAGCGGGTCAGCACCTTGATAGGGGTTGGTTATGCAACGCAGCACTGAACGCGTCCTCAGCACCCACGTCGGCAGCCTGGCCCGCCCGCATGACCTGCTCGAGGTGATGCGGGAGAAGGAACACGGCCGGCCCTACGACCCGGAACGCTTCACCGAGATGATCACCGAGGCGGTCCGCGACGTGGTCCGCAGGCAGGCCGAGGCGGGCCTGGACGTGGTCACCGACGGCGAGCAGGGCAAGGTCTCCTTCCTCACCTACGTGAAGGAACGACTGGCCGGCTTCGACCAGGTCGAGGGCGAGACGCTGCTGCCGCCCTCGTGGCAGAAGGAGATCGACGACTTCCCGGAGTACTACCACTCCTACATGTCGAAGTACTCCTCGGCCGTGGCCCCGATGAAGGTGATGGTGTGCACCGGGCCGGTGGCTTACACCGGGCAGGCCGCGCTGGCCGCCGACGTCGCCAACCTGCGAGCAGCGCTAGCGTCAGTCGCCGGAGATGGGCACCGTCCAGTCGAGGCGTTCCTGCCGTCGACCAGCCCCAGCGGCTTCGGCCGCAACGACTACTACGCCACCGAGCAGGACTACCTGGTGGCCGTGGCCGAGGCCATGCGGGACGAGTACCTGGCCATCGTCGAGTCCGGCTTCCTGCTCCAGGTGGACGACCCGTGGCTGATCGAGATCCTGGCCGACGACGGGCGCAGCGACCCGGCCGAGCGGCACCGCCGGGCGCAGGAGCACGTGGACGCGCTCAACCACGCGCTGCGCGGCATCCCCGAGGACCGGATCCGGCTGCACACCTGCTACGGCCTCAACCACGGGCCGCGGCTGAACGACATCCCGCTGGCCGAGGTGGCCCCGGTCATGCTGCGGATCAACGCGGGCGCCTACTCCTTCGAGGTGGCCAACCCGCGGCATCAGCACGAATGGAAGATCTGGTCCGACCTCGAGCTGCCCGACGGCAAGATCTTGCTGCCCGGGCTGCTCGGCCACGCCACCAACTACGTCGAGCACCCCGAGCTGATCGCCGACAGCATCTGCCAGTACGCCGGGATCGTCGGCCGGGAGAACGTCATCGCCAGCGCCGACTGCGGCTTCTCCTCCCGGGCCTCGTTCGCCCCCGAGGTGCACCCCACCGTGGTGTGGGCCAAGTTCGCCGCGCTGGCCGAGGGCGCGGCCATCGCCACGAAACGCCTCTGGAGCTGAGTTGAAAACACTAGCGGCCATCGTCGGCCCGGGCAATATCGGCACTGACCTGCTGGCTAAGCTGCGGCGCAGCGAGCACGTCGAGGTCGGCTACATGGTGGGTGTGGTCGAGTCCGAGGGCCTGGACCGGGCCCGCAAGCTCGGCTTGGCGGCCTCGGCCGAAGGCGTGGACTGGCTGCTGCGCCAGGACCCGCTGCCGCGGCTGGTCTTCGAGGCGACGTCGGCCTACGCGCACCGGGCCAACGCGCCGCGCTATGCCGAGGCCGGCCTGACCGCCATCGACCTGACGCCGGCCGCGCTCGGCCCGCTGGTCTGCCCGCCGGTCAACCTGCACGCCCATATCGGCGCGGCGAACGTCAACATGATCAGCTGCGGGGCGCAGGCCACCGTCCCGATCGTGCACGCCGTCTCCAGCGTCGTCCCCGTTCCGTACGCCGAGATCGTCGCCTCGGTGGCGTCGGTGTCCGCCGGGCCCGGCACCCGGGCCAACATCGACGAGTTCACCCACACCACGTCCCGCGCCATCGAGGTGGTCGGCGGCGCGGTGCGGGGGAAGGCGATTATCGTCCTCAACCCGGTGGAGCCCCCGATGATCATGCGGGACACGGTGTTCTGCGCCATCCCGGCCGACGCCGATACCGAGGCGATCACCGAATCGATCGAACGGCGGGTCGCCGAGGTGCAGCGCTACGTGCCCGGTTACACGCTGCGGGCCGCGCCGCAGTTCGACGACGCCCGGGATTCCTGGCAGGGCAACGCCCGCGTGGCGGTGTTCCTTGAAGTCCGCGGGGCGGGTGACTACCTGCCCGAGTACGCCGGCAACCTCGACATCATGACGTCCGCCGCCGCCCAGGTCGGCGAGGTCATCGCCCAGCGCAAGACCACGGAGGTGCCGGCATGAGCGCCCTCGCTGCTACCCCCGCTGGCCCCCGGCAGCTCCGTATCACCGACACCACCCTGCGCGACGGCAGCCACGCGATGGCGCACCAGTTCACCGAGGAGCAGGTCCGCGCCACCGTGCACGCCCTGGACGCGGCGAACGTGGAGGTCATCGAGGTCACCCACGGCGACGGCCTGGGCGGTTCGTCGTTCAACTACGGCTTCTCCCGGGTGGATGAGATCAAGCTGATCGCGGCCGGGGTCGAGGAGGCCACCCAGGCCAAGATCGCGGTCCTGCTCGTCCCGGGCATCGGCACCAAGGACGACCTGCGCAACGCCCGCGAGGCCGGCGCCTCGGTGGCCAGGATCGCCACCCACTGCACCGAGGCCGACGTCTCCATCCAGCACTTCGGCCTGGCCCGGGACCTGGGCATGGAGACCGTCGGGTTCCTGATGATGGCGCACAAGACCTCGCCGGCCGAGATGGCCAGGCAGGCCCGGATCATGGTGGACGCCGGCGCGGAGTGCGTGTACTGCGTGGACTCGGCCGGCGCCCTGGTCCTGGCCGACGCGCAGGAGCGGGTCCAGGCCATGGTGGCCGAGGTCGGCCAGCAGGCCGAGATCGGCTTCCACGGCCACCAGAACCTGTCCCTCGGCGTGGCCAACTCGGTGCTGGCCTACCAGCACGGCGCCCGCCAGGTGGACGGCGCGCTGTGCGCGCTCGGGGCCGGCGCGGGCAACTCGCCCACCGAGGTGCTGGCCGCCACCTTCGACCACCTCGGCGTCGTCACCGGCGTCGATGTGGGCGGCGTGCTGGCCGCGGCCGAGGAAGTGGTCCGGCCGTTCCTGCCCCGCTGGCCGAAGATGGACCGGTCCGCGATCGTCCAGGGCTGGGCCGGGGTGTACAGCAGCTTCCTGCTGCACGCCGAACGCGCGGCCGAGCGCTACGGCGTCCCGGCCCACGAGATCCTCCAGCGAGCCGGCGAACTGGGTTACGTCGGCGGCCAGGAAGACATGATCATCGACATCGCGGTCGGGCTCGCCCAGGAGCGTGACCTGGCCGCGACCGGCGCCCGCTAGGAGGACTCGCCATGGAGTTCGTCCCGCACGTCATCGACGGCCAGGAGACCGAGTCCATCTCGGGGGAGCGGTTCACCTCGGTCGACCCGTGGACCCGCGAGCCCTGGGCCGAGGTCGCGCTGGGCGGCGCCGACGATGCCGACCGGGCCGTGCGGGCCGCCCGCCGGGCCTTCGACCAGGGCCCCTGGCCGAGGATGGGCTACGCCGAGCGCGGCGCGCTGTTGCACAAGTTCGCCGACCTGATCGAGGCTAACGCCGAGCTGCTGGCGCTGGCCGACAGCACCGACATGGGCAAGCCGGTCAGCGACGCCCGCACCCGCGACGTCCCCCGCACCGCGGCCAATTACCGCTTTTTCGCCGACCACGCCCGGCTGGCCACCGGCGACGTCCTCCCGATGGACACCGGCCACCACGCCTACACCAGGTTCGAGCCCGCGGGCGTGGTCGCCGCGATCGCCCCCTGGAACTTCCCGCTGATGCTCGAGTCCTGGAAGGTCGCCCCGGCGCTGGCCTGGGGCAACACGGTGGTGCTCAAGCCCGCCGAGGACACCCCGGCGTCCGCCGCGATCATGGCCCGGCTGGCCCTGGAAGCCGGCCTGCCGCCCGGCGTCCTCAACGTCCTGCACGGCTACGGCCCGAACTCGGCCGGCGCCGCGCTGACCGAGCACCCGGCCGTGGACCGGATCACCTTCACCGGCGAGTCCGGCACCGGCCGGGTCATCGCCCGCGCCGCCGCGGCCAACCTGGTCCCGGTCAGCCTGGAACTCGGCGGCAAGGGCGCCAACATCGTCTTCGACGACGCCGCCCTGGACAACGCGGTCGACTGGTCGATCCGGGCCATCTTCAGCAACGCCGGCCAGGTCTGCCTGGCCGGCTCCCGCCTGTACGTCCAGCGCGGCGTCTACGACGAGTTCCTCGACCGCTTCACCGCCGCCGCCCAGGCCCTGGTGGTGGGGAACCCGAAGGACCCGGCCACCCAGCTCGGCCCGCTGGCCTCGCAGGAGCACTACAAGAAGGTGCGTTCGTACCTGGACGGCATCGAGCCCGACGGCGGCACCATCCGCACCGGCGGTCCCGGCGACGGCTGGGTCATCCTGCCCACGATCGTCGAGAACGCCCCGCCCACCGCCCGCGTCTGCCGCGAGGAGGTCTTCGGCCCGGTCGTCACCGTCACCCCCTTCGACACCGACGAGGAAGCGATCGCCCAGGCCAACGACACCCCCTACGGCCTCAACGCCATGGTCTTCACCGAGAACCTGTCCCGCGCCCACCGCGCCTCGGCTGCGCTGAAGGCCGGCACCGTCTGGGTCAACTGCTTCTTCATCCGCGACCTGCGCGCCCCGTTCGGCGGCGTCGGCGACTCCGGCATCGGCCGCGAAGGCGGCAACTTCAGCCGCGAGTTCTTCACCGAACCCAAAGCCGTAGTCATGCAACTCTGACCTACGTCGCCCCGCCCCGCCCCGCCCAGAAGCGTGCGGCCCCACTGCGAGCCCCAGTCGGCTCGCCGTGCACACGGGCATCATCCGCACCCAAACTGGTGGCCTCCAGACAAGATCGACACAATGCTGTAATCGCCCGGGAAAGCGCTCGGTATAAAAGTCTTCGCGATCACGGAAAGGCTCATCGTTGGCGCGATCCACCCGCGCCCCGGCGGCATGAAATCCGGGGTTCAGCGCGTCAGAACGCTCTCAAAGTCCAGTTCCACGCGCTGGTGCCGCGCAGATAAAGTGGCGCCGCGCAGATAAAGTGGCGCCGTGTGGCCTCAGTGGCCGTGGCCGCCGCCCGCGCCGCCTCCGCCGTGGGCCGCTGAGTGCGCCGCCTCCGTCGCGGCCGAGATGGCGGCGCTGGTGGCGGCGTCGATGGCGGCTTGCGTGGCCGCCGCGGTAGCCGCGTCCACCGCGGCCTGGGTCGCCTGGTTGGCCGCCGCCATCGCCTGGCTGGCAGCATCAGCAGCATCAGCAGAGACACTGGCCACGTCTGCCGCCACCTCATGACCCTTGGCTATCCGCTCCAGCCGCGCCCGCACCGGCCGGTTTCCACGCCCCGGGTACAGAACCGTCCCGAGACCGGCCGCGTAGGCTAGGCCGGTCAGCGCCGCCTGCGCGGTGCTTACCGGCCCGTCGGACAGCGCGGCCGCGTCCAGCCGCGCCCTCGCCTCGGCCTGGCGGGCGGCCTCGGCGATACGCCACCGGGTGACCGGGAAGATCCCGAGCCGGGTGCCCCGTTCGGCCTGGAGCACTCCCGCCGCCGCCAGCCGTTCCAGGTAGGCCTCGGTGATCCCGCGCCGGGGATGACTGACCCACGTCTTCGCCCGGGCCCCGCGCCGGGAGCCGGCCAGGCTGGCCAGCGCCTCGTCCAGGAACAGATCCTGACCGGGGGAGGAGTCGGTCACGTCGACGCGACCTCCGGAGATAGTGATCCGCCCGGCCGCGGCCAGCCGGACCAGCTCGGAGCCCATCAGGGCGAAGCCAAGCCGCTGCGCTGTGGTCAGCTTTCCGTCGGAGGGCGACAACGACAGCAGCACCAGATCGTCACCCAGGGAGTCCAGGGCATCCATGATCCCACGATAAGCCGAGGTGCCGGGTGAAGAAGCGTTCCGCGCTGTCCACCTCGAACCTCGGCGGGGCGCCGTGCCCGCCCGGGTTGGCGTGCAGCGTCTTCTCCGCCGAGCCGAACGCGTCGAACAGGGCCAGGGCCGAGTCGCGCGGGACCTGTTCGTCGTCCCACTGCAGCAGGAACTCGACCGGGATGGTGATCCGCGCCGCCGCCGCGGCCAGCCTCTCGTGCCCGGCCAGCCCGAGCACCGCGGCGCTGATCCTCGGCTCGGCCGCCGCCAGCGGAACTCCGATTCCGCAGCCCAGTGACAGGCCGAAGTACCCGACAGGCCCGCCCAGGCCGACCTGACCCAGCAGGGCGTCGAGGGTGGCCCGCCACTCCGGCACCACCCGTTCGGCAATTTGGGCATTATGGTCGGCGACCTGCGGCCAGACGTTCTCGCCCGCCAGCATCCGCGGCCTGAGCTCGGCCATGAACCGCTCGTCGGCCGCTGTCTTCGGCCGGCCGCCGTGGCCGGGCGCGTCGATCGCCGCCGCCGTGAAGCCGCAGTTGGTCACGAACCGGCAGGCCCGGGCCGCCACGCCGGGAGCCAGCTTGTGCTGTCCGCCGCCGTGGCCAAGCAGCACCAGCGGACGGGTACCCGCGCTGTCAGCCGGCGACCACAGCACGCCGGGAATGTCGTCGAGGGTGAACTGGCGTTCCAGGACGCCGTCCGAGATCGTTTCTGAGGTGAAGCGCATCAGTCATTGCCTTCCGGAAGAGCCTCGAGGGGGCACTCCCGGGGCTGCCTGCGTCAGGCGGAGCGAAGAGGGGAGAACCCAGTCTGTACAGCGGAAATGGGTCTCACCTCCTTGACTCGGTCACGTGGCCGTGAACTCACAGACAGTACCACGGCGTCCGCGCCTGAGATCAGGCCACTGTTCTCTGTCCCCCTCATCCCAGGCGCGGATACGGCGGCGGCGCGGGCGCGGCGGTCTGGGCGCGCGCGGCGTCGGGGACGACCAGCGCGACGGCGGCCAGCAGGATCAGCAGCTCGGCCAGGCTCACCCTGATCAGGTGCGGATGGTGCACGTAGCTGGCGAGAGAAACGACTCGCCACGTCCCGGCGGCCGCCGCCAGCAGCGTCAGGGCCAGTGACCACGCCCCAGAGGCCCCCGGGTCGGCCCCTCGGCGAGACCGGGCCAGGGATCGAGAGAGTGCCTTGGGGGCGTGCGCCAGGCAGGCCACGCTGACCACGAGACAGCCAAGCCCGGCGGAGTCCGGCAGCCGCGCCTGGTTCCCGGTCGCCTGGAGCACCAGCACCGGCACGGGCACCAGGAGGAAGTAGCCCGGCAACGCCAGCAGCCAGGCCCGGCGCGCGACCGGCGGGGCATCGGTGTGGAACGCGGCCATCGCCACGACCGTGGCGAGGTCGAACAGGACCCAGGAGGTCCACGATCCGAGGGGTCTCACCAGCAGGCCGGCCAGCTGACCCTGGAGCAGGTAGAGAAAATCGGCGGCGACCGCCACCGCCGCGATGATCCGGGCGATCCGGTGATGCCCGAGGACCAGCGCTACGTAGATCACGATCCAGGAAATGTCGACGCTGTTCATCACCGCTGGCCAGGCGCCGCTGGGCAGCGGGCCCGCCAGGCTCGCGGGCAGCGCCGGGAACCAGCCGTCCTGGTGGCGGCGCCAGGTCAGGAAAACGAGGTTGCCGAGCCCCTGCGTAGCGTGCACCAGCGCTACCGCGAGCACGGCGCGCCGCACGGCCTGGCCCCAGGCGAAGTACCGGCGCGGCGTGCCCGCGCCGCCCAGGTACAGCCGGGCGGCCAGGGCGACCACGCTGGCGATCTCCTGCCGGGTCGGCCGGTCGTACTCCATGATGACGTCGTCTTCGTCCGGATCGCCGGTCAGCCAGCTGTCCAGGAAGGCGGCGACCATGTCCTCTTCCCACCTGTCCCGGTAGTAGCCGGGCAGCAGCCGCAGCACGCGCCGGTACCGCTGCTCCAGATCCAGGCCCTCGCTCATCCGGCCGCCTCCCCGCCGGCCAGGCCCAACCTGGCCCGCACGACGCGGGCGGTGGCGGCGCGGAGCTCGGCCTCCTCGGCCAGGGCACGCCGCCCGTCCCTGGTCAGCCGGAAATAGCGGCGCAGCCGGCCGTCGTGGGCTTCCTCCCGGTCGGCCTCGATCAGCCCCTCGGCGGTGAGCCGCTCCAGTACCCCGTACAGGCTGCCGATCTTCAGCTTGACCCGGCCCTGTGACAGGTCAGCCACCTCGCTCACGATGCCGTACCCGTGCCGCGGGCCACCGGCCAGCGCGGTGAGCACGAAGAACGCCTGCCCGGTCATGGGTTTAACCGTCATACCGTCACGATATCATGGCTTCCATGATATCGAGCGGCGGAGGAACGTGGCCGCGATGATCTATCGGGCCCAGTCGTCGCGTTCCGGTTGGCGAGCGCGAAGGAGTGGTCTAGCCTGCTGTGACTATGGCCGGTGTAGCTGGTTCCGGGAATTCGGTGTGCGGGCACCCGGTACAGCCGGGATCTTCGTTCTGCCCGGAGTGCGGGCAGCCGGTAACCGGCAGTGCCGCGCCGTCCCAGCCGTCGACGGCGCCGTTGCCGGCGTTCCCCGCCTCGCCGCCGCCCACGCCGCCGCCGCCCACGCCGCCGCCGTCGCCGTGGGCATCGCTCGCGGCTGATCTGCCGCCGCGGTCAGAGCCCGGGCCGTGGGATTCCTGGTACGCGCCGCGGCGTCCGCCGTCTGCGCCGCCGGGCCCGTCACCGAACCAGTCGCCGGGCCAGTCGCCGGGCCCGCCGCCGTGGCCAGGGCCACCGGGTGACTGGCAGGCGTCGCCCGTCGGCCCGGATGCGATGCGGGCCGACGACCCGGGCCTGATGTCAAGCGGCGAGACGCCCACCACGATGCTCGGCGGCCTGCGACGGCCGCCTGCCTCCGGCGGCTCGCGGCGTCCCGGCCGACGTCCCGGCCGGCGGCCGGTCCTGGTGGGCGTGGCCGCCGCGTTCGCGGCGATCGTGGCTGGGGTCGTCATCATCCAGGCCCTGTCCGGCGGCACCCCCGCCAGCGGCACCACGGGAGCCACGTCGTCTACCTCGTCGCCGGACACGCGGCGGCAGGCGGCGGCAGGGCTGGCCGGGCTACTGGCGCAGAGCGTCGCCGACCGCGCCGCGGTCACCAGCGCGGCCGAGGACGTGCGCGGCTGCGGCCCGTCCCTGCGGCAGGACGCCCGGACCTTCGCCCACGCGGCCAGTGCCCGGCAGCAGCTGCTGTCCCGGCTTGCGAGCCTGCCGGGCCGCTCCGCCCTGCCGGCCGCGCTGCTGCAGGACCTGACCAGTGCCTGGCAGGCCTCAGCCCAGGTGGACACCGATCTGTCCCGGTGGGCGCAGGACAACATGACCCGCGGCTGCCGTCACGGCAGCCGCTCCGACGCCTCCTTGCGGGCCTCCGATATCCCGGAGAGCCGGGCGACCGTCGCCAAGCAGGCGTTCGCCACCCGGTGGAATCCCATCGCCCGGCAGTATGGTCTCACCACCTACCAGCGCAGCCAGCTCTAACCGGCTGGCGCTGCCTTACGCGTCTTGCGCCTGGCGCGCCTTGGCCGTCATCTCGGAGTTGATGGCCATGATGCTCTCGGACAGCCCCGCGAGCAGTTTCCCCACCTCTACCAGATCGTCCAGGTCGGGTGCGGCATCCCCGTTCTCGAGGTCGTGCTGGGCTTCCCTGGCCGAGTTAAGCGCTTCGTGCAGAGCGCGATGTACGCCGATCGTCGTCGTGTCGGTGCTGCTCATGTCGCTCCTCAGCTAGCTGAATCGTCGGCCAGATCGTAACAGGAAGCACATGACGAACGAGCAATAGAATGCGGCGATGCCCACCAGAGCCGAGATCGTGTCGTTCGACGACTCGCCGCCGCCCGCCGGGGCCGATCCGTGGGTGGCCGGAGCCACCCCGGCGACCGGCGTCGACGTGGCCGATGCCGACCCCGCCTGGCCACGCCGTTACGACGAACTCGCCGGCCGCATCCGCGCTGCCCTGGGCTGGAAAGCCCTGGTCCTTGAGCACGTGGGCTCCACCTCGGTCCCGGGCCTTGCGGCCAAGCCCGTCATCGACATCGACCTGACGGTGGCCGACCCGGACCGCGAGCAGGACTACGTGCCGGCCCTGGAGGCGAACGGGTTCCGCCTGGTGATCCGCGAGCCCTGGTGGTACGGCCACCGGCTCCTGCGGACGAACGAGCCCGCCTGCAACCTGCACGTCTTCGGACCCGACAGCCCCGAGCCGGTGCGCCACCGGATCTTCCGTGACTGGCTCCGGGGCAACCCCGCGGAGCGGGACCGCTACGCCGCCGTCAAGCAGCAGGCCGCGTCGGCGGCTAACGCCCGCGGAGAGCACGTGATGCAGTACAACGCCCGCAAGGAGCAGGTCATCCGTGAGATCTACCACCGGGCGTTCGTAGCCGCGGGCCTGCTCGAGGACTGAGCTGGTCGAGGTCGTGCCGGGCACCCGTATCCCCACCCGGCACACACGCCTCAGCTAGCCAAAGCGTTACCGCCCCGGAATCAAAGCGAAATCGTTTGCCATCGGAGCTGGTGTCATGCTACGGCCAGCCGCGACCTGGTCTCCTACTCCAACCAGGGCGTGAAGGTGGTCCCCGAGATCGCCGCGGCCAGCCCCGCGACCCTGTCGCTCGTCTTCGGCGCCGCGGTGATCTGGGTCGTGATGGCGATCGCCATCGGGGTGGGCGCCGCCCTGCTCCGGGGCACGCTGTTCGACCCGCTGCTGATGGTGCTGGCGCTGATCGGCGTGTCCGCGCCGGTGTTCTGGGTGGGCCAGGTCGCCAACATGATCACCCAGGGCGGCCTGCACAGCACGTGGGTGTTCAGCTGGGTGCCGCCGCTGGGGTACACGCCGCTCACGCAGAGCCCGCTGCTGTGGTTCAAGGGCCTGGTCATCCCCTGGATCACGCTGTCGATCCTGTACATCGGCCTCTACGGCCGGGTGCTGCGGGCCAACATCTTGGAGACGCAGAATGAGGACTTCGTCCGGACCGCCCGGGCGAAGGGGATCAGCGAGCGGCAGGTGCTGCTGCGGCACACGCTGCGCACGTCCATGATCACGTTCGTCAGCCTGTTCGGGCTGGACTTCGGCGCCCTGGTGGCCGGCGGGGCGCTGCTCACCGAGGTGGTGTTCGGCATCCACGGGGTCGGCTATCTCACCTATCAGGCCCTGGCCAACCTCGACCTGCCGACGATCATGGCCACCGTCATCTACGGGGCGTTCTTCATCGTGCTGGCCAACGCCGTGGTGGACATCGGATACGCCTGGCTCGACCCGAGGATCCGCCCGTCATGACGGCACGGGCGATGTCGGGGCGGGCGATGTCGGGGCGGGCGATGTCGGGGCGGGCGATGACGGGCGAACCGCTGCTCGACGTACGCGACCTCAAGGTCTCCTTCCGTACCGAGGACGGCCTGGTCAAGGCGGTCGACGGGGTGTCGCTCACCCTCCACGAGGGCGAGACGCTCGGCATCGTGGGCGAGTCGGGGTCGGGCAAGAGCGTCACCCGGAACTTGTCGGGGAAGCCGAATGACAACCGGCATAACGAACGGGGTGGCCTCCGCGCCCGGCCACGATGGCGAGCTGCTGCTGCGGGCCGAGCACGTGAAGAAGTACTTTCCGATCAGGAGCGGAGTCCTGCTGCAGCGTGAGGTCGCGCGGGTGCACGCGGTCGAGTTCGAGGGCCAGGACATCTCCACGCTGTCCCGGCGCGAGCTGCGCCCGGTGCGCCGCGAGCTGCAGATGGTGTTCCAGGATCCGTACGCGTCGCTCAACCCGCGCAAGCGGGTCGGCGAGATCCTCTCCGATCCGCTGCGCATCCACAAGCGGGGAAACCGGGATCAGGTCCGGCGCCGGGTGCGCGAGCTGCTCGATCTCGTCGGCTTGTCGCCCGAGCACATCAACCGCTACCCGCACGAGTTCTCCGGCGGCCAGCGGCAGCGGATCGGGGTGGCCCGGGCGCTGGCCCTGCACCCGCGGCTGATCATCGCCGACGAGCCCGTCTCGGCTCTCGACGTCTCGATCCGCGCGCAGGTCATCAACCTGCTCGACGACCTGCAGGACGACCTGCACCTCACCTATATCTTCATCGCCCACGACCTGGGCGTGGTGCGGCACGTATCGGACCGGGTCGCGGTCATGTACCTGGGCAAGATCGTCGAGATCTCGCCCGCCGAGGAGCTCTACCAGCGGCCCGTGCACCCCTACACCGAGGCGCTGCTGTCCGCGGTCCCGATCCCGGATCCGGACCTGTCCGCCGCCAGGAAGCAGATCGTGCTCGAGGGCGACGTGCCGAGCCCGATCCTGCCGCCCTCGGGCTGCCGTTTCCACCCGCGCTGCCGGTACGCCACGGAGATCTGCGCCCAGGCCGAACCCGCGCTGACCGAGCAGGGCAGCCCCGGCCACCTGGCCGCCTGCCATCACCCCCTCAGCGCCGCGGAGGTGGCGCCAGCCCTCGGCACCCAACCGTAACCGTTATCTCAGCGGTGCCTCAGCTAGCGTTCAGTACTCTCCGCGCGTGCGCATTCACGGGGTTTTCCGGGGTATCGGTTCGTTCGCGGTCAAGTTCAGGTGGTTCGTCCTCGTCGCGTGGATCATCGCGGCGGTGGCTGTGCCCAAGGCCCTCCCATCGCTGTCCAGCGTGACCCAGGGCAACAACGCCAACTTCCTTCCGGCCAGCGCGCCGAGCGAGCACGCGCTGAAGCTCGCGGGGCCGCTGGGCGGGTCGACGCTCACGCCGGTGCCGGTGGTGGCCGCGTCCACGCAGGGCACGCTCACCACGGCCGACCAGGCCTGGCTACAGCAGCTCGAGCAGGACCTGGGCCACGTCAAGACGGTCGTCAAGGTGCGTGACCTCGGCCGCTCGCCCGACGGGCAGGCCGACCAGATCCAGGTGCTGTCCAATGTCAGCCAGGGCGGATCCGGCAATGGCCTGACCACGCTGGTCGACGACCTGCGATCGGCGATCAAGCAGGCCAGCCCGCCGCCGGACCTGTCCGTGCACCTGGCCGGCGCGGTCGCCATCAACGTCGACCAGCAGGCCAAGTCGGGCAGTTCCGACAACCAGATCCAGCTGCTGTCGGTCGTCTTCATCCTCGTGCTCCTGCTGCTGGTGTTCCGGGCGCTGCTGGCGCCGCTCATCACCCTGTTCCCCGCCTTCCTGGCCGTGGCCATTTCCGGACCGCTGGTGGCCGAGGCCGCGCAGCACGGGCTCAAGGTGTCGCCGCTGGCCCAGATCCTGCTGATCGTGCTGGTCCTCGGGGCGGGCACCGACTACGGCCTGTTCCTGGTCTTCCGGGTGCGCGAGAACCTGCGCTCCGGGCTGGAACGCAGGGAGGCGGTGATCGCGGCGGTGGAACGGGTCGGCGAGTCGATCACGTTCTCGGCCGCCACCGTCGTCGCGGCGCTGCTGTCCCTGCTCGCGGCCACCTTCGAGTTCTACTCCGACCTGGGCATCCCGCTGGCCATCGGCATCGCCGTGATGCTGCTGGCCGGGCTGACCCTGCTCCCCGCGCTGCTGTCCATCTTCGGCCGGGCCGTGTTCTGGCCGAGCAAGACCCAGTCCGGCTCGGGCAAGGCCGGGATCTGGGGGCGGGTCGCGGTCCGTATCATCCGTCACCCGGTGCCCACCCTGGTGACCGGCCTGATCGTGTTCGGCGGCCTGGCCATCGCGGCCAGCGCGAACACGGCGTCCGGGTTCGGCGGCCAGACCAACGCGCCGTCAGGCTCCGACTCGGCCGCCGGCACGGCCATCTTGTCCGCCCACTTCCCGAACACCAGCGCCAACCCGACGAACATCATCTACACGCTCAAGCAGCCCGCTTGGAACGACCTCCAGGCCTTGCAGACGGCACGAAGCCAGCTCGAGGCCAGCGGCCTGTTCACCTCCGTGGCCGGTCCGCTGAACCCCAACGGCGCGACTCTCACGCCCGCCCAGCTCACCGCCCTGCACGACAAGCTGGGGGCACCCCAGGCGCTGCCCGCCACGCCGCCCGCGAATGCGGGCGTCCCGGCCCTCGGCTACCAGCTGTACCGCGCGACCGCCCTGTACATTTCCCCGGACGGGCGCACGGTGCAGTTCGAGACCGGCCTCAAGGCGGGCGACCCGTCCACCACCGCCGCCACCAACGCCGTCCCCGCGATCCGCGCCGAGGCGGCCACGGTGATGAAGAGCATCGGCGCCACCGATTACGGCGTGGGCGGCCAGGCCCCGGCCATCTACGACATCAGCAGCGTCTCCAACAGCGACCTGGCCACCGTGATCCCGATCGCCATCGTGGTCATCGGGTTCCTGCTCGCCCTGGTGATGCGCAGCCTGATCGCGCCGCTGTACCTGATCGTCTCGGTCGGGCTGTCCTACCTGGCCGCGCTCGGCCTGTCCGTGCTGGTGTTCATCAAGCTCGCCGGGGACGGCGGCCTGGTCTTCTTCCTGCCCTTCCTGATGTTCGTCTTCCTGCTGGCGCTGGGGGAGGACTACAACATCTTGGTGATGAGCAGGATCAGGGAGGAGGCGCAGCACTATCCGCTCAAGGAGGCGGTGAGCCGGGCCCTCGTCGCCACCGGCACCACGGTCACCTCGGCCGGCCTGGTGCTCGGCGGCACGTTCTCTGTCTTCGCCATCGTGGGCGCCCAGCAGGGATCGGACCAGTTCCGCGACGTGGGCGCGGGCCTGGCCCTGGGCATCTTGATGGACACCTTCCTCGTCCGCACCCTGCTGGTGCCGTCCACGGTCGTGCTGCTCGGCCGGTGGAACTGGTGGCCGTCCAAGCTGAGCCGGCCCGACGCCGGTCCCCAGCCGGTGGCAGGAGACGACGCCCCGGAGGAGCCCCTCAGCGTCCCGGCCCGCGACTGATCAGCGTTCCTCAGGGCGGAACGCGCTGGTTGCCAGCATGAAACCGCGGTGAAACCTTCGGGACATCTCCGCTGCAACAGCGGAGTCTCCCATCAGCCCTAGGAGACGCAATGGCCACGGTCATTCCCGTCGACGAGTTCATCAGCGACGAGTGGTACCCCGGCTTCAAGCCCGGCTACACCCACGCGCCCTGGTACATAGACCCGGTCCAGACGTTCCGCAAGGAGGACGAGGAGAACTTCTGGTTCCTGGACTTCCACTGGCCCCGCGGCCTCACCCCGATGGGGCTGATCTGGAACGAGGACGGCTACAACTGGGCCTCGCAGCTGGCCGCCGAGCAGATGCCGCTGCCACCCGGGCGCGGTATTACCTGCCGCCTCGGGGGCACGCACACCTACGGCTCGCCGCTGCCGGTGAACGACGTGCGGGAGATCGGCCAGCGGGCCCGGCGCCTCGAGCGGAGCCTGCCGCCGTTCCTCCAGAACTTCGACGGGATCTGGGGCGACATGCGGGAGGAGGTCAACGAGAGCTGGGACTTCTTCCGCGGCGTGGACCACTCGTCAATGTCGCTGACGGACCTGCGGGAGAACCTCATCCAGGCCCGCCAGTACCACAAGCGCGCCTTCGAGATCCATTTCCAGGTGATGTACCCGCTGCTGGCGAACTACATCGGCTTCTACAGCATGTGCACCGAGCTGGGCCTGGACCCGGGGCAGATCGGCAAGTTCCTGCAGGGGTATGACACCAAGATCATGGAGACCGACCGGGAACTGTGGCGGCTCACCACGGCGGCCCGCTCGGCCGGGCTCGACCGGGTGTTCGCCGCCAGCGACGCGGGCCAGCTCCGGTCCGCGCTGTCCGCTCACGGCGGATCGGCGAGCACCTGGCTGACCACGTTCGATGACTTCCTGCAGGTCTACGGCTGGCGGACAGAAGGTTCGTGCGATATCGCGCTCCCGAGCTGGAACGAGGACCCGACACCCGCCCTCGGGATGATCAAGTCGTTCCTGCAGAAGGACACCGTCCACGACTTCGAAAAAGCCCGGAACGCGGCTATCGAGGAGCGGGAGGAGGCGGTCGACGCGGCCCGGTCCACCCTGACCCTGGATGAGCAGAAGCTCTTCGACGGCGGCCTGGCCTCCTGCCGGGCGGCGAACTTCCCGTGGTGGCAGGACGACCACAACTACTACATCGACCTGCGGATCTCGCTGCCGATGCGGTGGGCCTGCCAGGCCATCGCCGACCGGATCGGCGCGGACCACCAGGACGACACGCTGTACCTGTTCTGGGAAGAGATCCTGGACGTCTCCGGCGGGCGCCGCCCGTACGACGCGGGCCTGCGCAGCCTGGTGGAGCAGCGCAAGCAGTACTTCGACTACTGGCTGGACCGGCGCCCGAGCCTGCCCAAGGTCGTCGGCACGATCCCGGAGTCGGTGAACGACCCCATCCTGATCGAGATCTTCGGCCTGAACAGCCACTTCCTGCGCGCGGTGGAGGCGGCGGGCTCTAACAGCACCGTCAAGACCCTGACCGGCGTACCCGCCTCGAAGGGCACTGGCCGCGGCCGGGCCCGGGTCCTGCACAACGCGGACGAGCTGCACCGGCTGGCCCCGGGTGATGTGCTGGTGTGCGAGTCCACCTCGCCGAACTGGACTCCGGCGTTCGCCAAGATCGCGGCGTGCGTGTGCGACGGCGGCGGCACGCTCTCGCATGCGGCCATTGTCGGCCGCGAGTACCGCGTGCCCACGGTGACCGCGACCGGCCTGGCCACGATGATCATCTCGGACGGGGACGAGGTCGAGGTAGATGGCAGCACCGGAAGGGTGACCGTCATAAAGCAGGCAACGAACGGGGCTGGTTAATCGCATGCCCGACCCCATCACGCGGTCCGGGGCGGTCGCCTGGATAGACGACATCGCCCCGGAACAGGCGATCGGCGCCTGCGGCGCCAAGATGGGCCGGCTCGCCGAGCTGTTCCAGGCAGGCGTGAACCTGCCCAAGGGTTTCACCGTCACGGTCGAGGCCTACCGGCGGCACTGGGAGCAGTCAGGACTGGCCGAGGTGGCTGATACTGCCCTTCGTGGCCTCGACCCCGGCGCCGACCCCGCGAAAATCGAGGCGGCGGCGGTCACGATCCAGTCCGAGGTAGCTAGCCGCGAGATGAGCGCGGACCTCGCCGCGCTCATCGGCGACGGCTACGAGGAGCTGAGCTCGCGCTGCTTCGAGATCAACGTCCCGACCGCGGTACGCAGCTCGGCTATCGGCGAGGACTCGGGCACGGCCAGCTTCGCCGGGATCTTCGACAGCTACCTGGGCGTATCCGGGCCGGACCGGGTCATCGACGCGGTCCGGGCCTGCTGGGCCAGCCTGTTCAACGCCCGCGCGGTGGCCTACCGGCTCCGGGCGGGCACGCACTACACGGACATGCCGATGGCCGTCGGCGTCGTGGAACTGATCCACGCCCGGGCCTCCGGGGTGGCGTTCTCGGCCCACCCGGTCACCGGCAAGACCGACCGCGTCGTCATCGAGACCAACTGGGGCTGGGGCGAGGCGGTGGTCCAGGGCCTGGTCACGCCGGACCACATCGAGGTCGGCAAGGCCGACGGGCGCATCCTGAAGTACCAGGTCGCGGACAAGACCGTGGTGTCGGCCTTCGACTACGCGGCCGGCCGCGTAGTCGAGACCGAGATGCCCGCCCGCCTCGTCAGCCAGCGGGTCCTGGACGACGAGCAGATCACCGCCATCACCGACGTCGTGCTCGCCGTCGAGCGCCACTACGGCTACCCGGTCGACGTCGAATGGGTCCTGGACCGGCACCGCCGCGAAGGCGACCCCATCTGCGTCGTCCAGGCCCGCCCGGTCACCGTCACCACCTCGCAATCGACCCCCACCGAGTGGAACCCGGCCGCCATGGCGGCAAAATATGTCTTCGGGAGGTAACACATGCATGTTCTGACCGTTTGTTACGGCCACCCCACTGACCCGGCGGCGTTCGACGCCCACTACACCAGCACCCACGCCCCGCTGGCCGAGAAGATCCCCGGCATGACCAGCTACACCTACCGCCACACCGCGTCCCTGGACGGCACGCCGCCCCCCTACTACCTGATCGCCGAGCTCAGCTGGCCCTCCCAGGAAGCCATGGGCGCCGCCCTGGGCTCACCCGAAGCCCAGGCCGCCACCGCCGACGTCCCCAACTTCGCCACCGGCGGCGTCACCATGTTCCTCGCCTACGACTGACCCTCCCTCGCTGTCGCCCTCCGCCTCGCCGTCGCAGGATCATGATGTCCCGTGGTTGCCTGCGGCGGCCTGGGGGGCGTGCCGTGTGGTGCTGTGGTGCCCTGGGGGGGCCGGTGGTGCGCTGTCCCGCGGGAATAGCGGGGTGAGTTCGGGCTTCGGGGTGATTTTGGTGCATCATGGTCCCCCTTTTTCACCCGGTAGCCCCGATCCACCCGGTTAATTTGACACTGCGGGTGCAGGTTTGCGGCTGGTGGTGCTCCCGTGCCTGGCGGGGATGGCACGGACCTCATGCCCGGGGCGTCATGGCCTCCCCGCTCCGGACTTCAGTAGTACTCCCGCGGTGGGCATGTCAGGATTGCTGATCGGTTCGCCTGGCAAGTTCGGTGTCGATGGCGCTGATATGCGCCAGGATCGGCGCGCGAGCCGGTGAGTCGGGTCGGGCTAGGCCCAGGTTCGCCGTCAGTTCGCGTCTGGTGCGCTCTAGCTCGCCGGCAGCCAGTCCGCTCACATCACGAGGGCGGCATGGTCGCGGGGGCTGGCTGGCCTGGATGCGCGATTGCCGCAAGGCGTGCACCGCGGCCAGTTCTCGCTGGACGTCAGCGCGGATAGGGGCATCGGTGCTCAGGGCTTTCAGGCACCGCTCGAACTGGTTCCCGTAGAGGTCCACCTCGCGGGTGCTGAGCTGGCTTACCGGTCGGCGGTGCCCCGCGGGCGTGGCGGCCATGACAGTACCCCGCTGACTAACATCCTGGTCAGGCATGGGTGGCCAGCCTGGTTCGGTCTTCCTGCTCTGCTATTACGGCGTCGAGTCTGGATTGCAGGTCATCCCGCGCGGACGGCACGGGGTCCTTAGCGTCGAAGAACGCGATCGCACGCTCAAGCTGGCGCCGCTGGTCGGCCAGTTCGTAAGTAGTCAAGGCATGCAGAGGATGGTTGGGCTGTTCGACGGATCCTGGGTCGGCGGCCATGGGCGGTTCATCCTAACGGCGGTTGACGATGGGAATTTCGCTCCCTAACGTCCCAGGCCGGGCGTACGGTGGGGAAGTACGCGGAGACGCACGGTAAGCACGTGCAGTCATCGGTACGACGCCTGAAGAGTTTGCGGAATGGGGTGAGGATGCCATGCCCAAGGTGAAATTAACGCCATCAGAGGTGAAGACAACCTCACTGCAGGCGTTCGCCGCGCAGCTGCGAGCATGGCGGCAGCAGGCGGGCTGGACGCAGGTGGAGCTGGGTCACCAGCTGGGATACTCGGCCTCACTGATCAGCGGCGTGGAGAGCATGGACAAGCCGCCCACAGCCGAATTCGCCAGAGCCTGCGACAAGGCATTCCAGACGCCGGGCTTTGCCGAGGAGGCCGGGACGCCGGGCACCTTCATGACCTTCTATGAACTGGTGGCGCGCGAGGCTTACCCCGCGTTCTTCGCCCCGGTCGTCCCGTTCGAACGCGACGCGGTGCGTATCCACGGCTGGGAACTCGGTTCCATCCCCGGGTTGCTCCAGACCGAGGACTACGCACGGTCGCACATGCGCTCTGGTCGGCCGCAAGATAGCGACAGCGCTATAGACAAGCTCGTCACCGCTCGTATCGACCGTCAGGCCATCCTGGCCAGCAGCAAGCCTCCGCTGCTGTGGTACGTAATCGATGAGGGGGTCGTGCGGCATGCGGTCGGAGGACCGGCAGTGATGCGCGCCCAGCTCGACAAGCTGATCGAGACTGCGGGTCTGCCTGGTGTAATAGTGCAGGTACTTCCGTTCGCGGCACACGACAACGCCGGGGCAGATGGCGCGATTACCATATATGAGTTCGCCGAGGATCCCGCTGTCTGCTACACAGAGTGCTATAGCGGCGGGAGGATAGTCGAACAGCGCGACGAGGTAGCGGAACTCACCACGGTGATGAATCTGATACGCGCGTCTGCGCTGCCCTCGCACGATTCCCTGGACCTCATACGCCGGATACGGAGTGAATTTGATGAGCAGCAATGAGCCAGCTTGGCGTAAGTCCAGCTACTCCGGAACCCAGGGCGGCAACTGCGTCGAGGTCGCTGGGCACGACGGCATGATCCTGGTGCGAGACACCAAAGACCACGGCCACGTTCACCGGTTCACCCTGGCCTCGTGGCGCGAGTTCGTCGCGGCGGTACGCAACCGGGAGTCCGGCCTGGGCGGGTCCGGCCGCCTGCCGTAGGTCAGCCGCGACCGGCCGGTGTTACCGCGACGCCCCCAACCGGGCACCCCGCTTGTTACTCGTTTCTGGCGACCTCGGGTCCGGTGATGCGGGCCAGCAGCGGGAAGGTGGCCGCGATGATGCCGAGGGATACCAGGATCCCGCCCGCGGTGAGGAAGTAGTACGCTGCGCCGGGCGCGACCATCGGGTGCTGCTGCGCCTCTTTGGCGAACATCGCGGCGCCGGCGAAGCCGGTGCCGATCGCGACGGCGGCGACGGACAGCAGCGGGACGGCTCCCTCCAGCGCGACCACGCCGCGCAGCGTGGACAGCCGCGCGCCGGCGAGGCGGAGCATGCTGAACGGCCGCTTGCGGTCCGCGAGCCCGGCCGCGATGCCCGCGACGAGGGTGCAGCCGGCGATCGGCAGGCTGACCAGGATCACCACGTTCGCGAGCTGCTGGTAGCCGTTGTTCGCGGCGTCGTCCGCCACGACGTTGTCCTCAAGCGTGGACGGCGCGTTGAGGACGGGGTAGGCGGGCTCGGTCTCCAGCACCGTCCGCGCCTGCTCGACCGCCGCGGTCTTGCCGTCGGTCTGCGCACCGATGGCGTCCACGCCGAGGGCGTCCAGCCGGGCGGCCGGGACGTTCGCGGCCGGCCAGGTGAATCCGCTGATGTCCTGGCTGCCGAAGAACCCGTTAGGGCTGAAGATGCCCGCCGGGATTGCCGCCGCCGTCGCTCCGGCCGGGCAACGTCCGAGGTCGGGAACGGTCGCGAGCTGCGCGCACGAGGCCACGTCGGCCGGGACCGGGATGCCCTTACCCGACTGGTTGACGTTGAGGTCGTGGAAGGTCCCGGGAATGGTCAGCGTGGGGTCCACCCGGAGCACGGCTACCCCCTGGATCCCGCCGATAGCGTCCAGCCGCGCCGCGAGGTTGGCGGCGGGTGCGGCCGGCCCCGGGTCAGACACCCCTGAGCCGCTTGATGACGCGGTCGCTATCTGGTCGGTCATCAGGTTCGACTGCGCCACGGTGCCGAACGTGCTGGGTTCCTTGGCGTCCTGCGTGGTGATCGCGACGACGGCCGCGGTGGTGATGAACAGCGCGAGCACCAGGCCGCTGACCGCGCGGAAGGCGGCCCTGGGGTCGTCGCCGATGCGCCGGGCGGCGAGCAGCGTGGCGGGCCGGCTGGTCCACCGGGCCATCGCCCCGGCCACGGCCATGGTAAGCCACGGGCCGGCGATGAACAGGCCGACGAGGATGATCAGGAAGCTGGACGCGAATGCCTGGATCTGCCCGGATATCGAGGCCGGGTGACCGTGGATGGTCCAGAAGCCGAGCTCAGCCAGGCCGGCCAGCAGCGGGATCACCCGCCAGGCGCCCGGCGGCTTGGGCCGCGCCCGGCGGGCGACGCCGAGCGGGGAGATGTTCACCCGGCGCAGCGCCATCCGCGCCGCCACCGCGGCGAACAGCGGCACGCCGGTCGCGACCAGGACGATGTCGGGCAGGCTGAGTGTCAGCTCGGCCGGGAAGAACGGCTGGCCGATGAACGGGATGCCCGCGACCGGGATGCGCAGCAGGAAGAAGAGCCCGAACCCGATGGCCGTGCCCAGCACCGCCGCCGCCGTCGATTCGATGGCCGCGATCAGCGAGACCTGCCCGCGGGTCGCGCCGGCCAGGCGCATCGCCGCGAACCGCTCCTCGCGGCGGGCGGCCGACAGCCGGGTCGCGGTGCCGATGAAGATCAGCACCGGGGTCAGGATGGCCAGGGCCACGACCGCCAGGATGAGGTCGATGGAGCTTGACGCGCCTCCAGCGTCGTTCGGGAAGTAGGCCAGGCCCTTGGGGTTCGGCGCCTGCCCGCAACCCGGGCCAGAGCACGTGCCGTCCGGCTGCACGAAGCTGCCGGGCATCACGTCGTTGACCGATGTCACCTGCACGGTGTCCCGCGTCCGGGCCAGCTGGGCCGGCGTGCGCCCGACGACGATGACCAGGGAGTCCGGGGACGGGAGGGCGGCGTCGCCGATCGTGCCCGCCAGCCGGCCCGGGTAGCGGTCGGCCAGCTCGCTCGCGGGGGTGTCACGGATCAGCGCGGCCAGCGCGGGCGAGGCATAGTACGTGCCCGGGGCGGGGTCGCGGGGCAGGCCGGGCGGCACCGGGGACGAGGCGCCGGCGGCGGCCACGTCGAAGCGCTCGATCTGCTGGCCGTCGAAGAAGTCGCCGACGGGGTGCCACCACAGCGGCGCGGTACCGGCCGCAGCGGTGTGCGGCACTACGGACGAGGTGCCGGTCCAGAACCAGGCGTGGCGGTTGTTCCAGGTGACGGCCGCGTTGGTCGCGGCCACGGCGGTCAGCAGCAGGCCGACGCCGAGGCCGACCGCGACCGTGAGGATCACCAGCCGGGTGATCGCCTCCCGGCCGCCGTTGACCACCAGGCGCAGTCCGAGGGAGATCACGGCTGGCTCCCGGTGAGCGTGCCGACCTTGCCGTCCCGCACGACGACCTCGCGGTCGGCGTAGGCGGCGACCCGGGCGTCGTGAGTGACCAGCACGACCGTGGTGCCCTGCTCGCGGACGGCGGCGGTGAGCAGGTCCATCACCAGCTCCCCGGACACCGAGTCCAGCGAACCGGTCGGCTCGTCGGCGAACAGCACCTCCGGCTCGGCGACCAGGCCACGGGCGAGGGCGACGCGCTGCGCCTGCCCGCCGGACAGCTCGCCGGACCGACGGCCCTCCAGGCCGTCGAGCCC
>JBEKJP010000068.1:0-38778 GCA_050011155.1 Streptosporangiaceae bacterium | reverse complement strand
GCAGCCCCCCGGCCGCGGGTCCACTGGCGGGCAGGGCGGCGTGCCTGGTCGCGTCCTGAGCGGGCCCGGACCCGGCCGCCGCGGCCGGATTCAGTCGCTCCAGGTCCAGCACGCGGGTGTGCAGCGGGGCTGAGGCCAGCCCGGCCTCGGCCAGCGCGGACTCGACCAGCGTCGCGTGCAGCCGCAGGGTGAGATCGGCGATCTGCCAGGCCGTCCTGGCCGCCGCGTCCCGTGCGCCTGCCCCGCGCTGCCGCAACTGGGGCGCCACGACCTGCTCGACCAGATTGGCCTCCCGATCGGCGGCGGCCTTGACCGCGCGCAGGTGCCTGGCCTGGACGCCGTACGGGCGCAGCGCGGCCACCGCCCTGGCCACCGCGAGCGCGTCGCCGCCGTACTGCCGTCTCACCCGGCGGATCAGGCCGTAGTCCTCGAGCTCGGTCAGCTCCGCCTCGCTGATCTCGGCCGCGTCCAGGAGCTGGCGCCGGGTCATGTCGGCGGGCGCCTGGCCCGCCGGGTGGCCACCCGGCCCCGGTTCCGTGCCGCCGTCGGCCAGCCGCTCCCTGATCACCCGCAGCGGCAGGTAGGAGTCCCGCTGCATGGTGAGGATGTAACGCAGCCGCTCGATGTCGGTCGTGGAGAAACGGCGGTACCCCGAGCGAGATCTGGCCGGCTCGATCAGGCCCTCGGCCTCCAGGAACCGGATCTTGGATGGGCTGATATCGGGGAATTCCGGCCGCAGCTGGGTCAGCACCTCCCCGATGCCGAACTGGCCGCTCGTCTCAGGCATAGTCCTGGGCGCCCCGGCCGCGACGGTCCGGGGCTGGCGTCCTCGGGTCCGGGCCGACGTCCTGGCTGGTCAGGAACAGCAGCCTGAACTTGCCGATCTGCACTTCGTCCCCGCCGGCCAGCTCGGCCTCCTCGATCCGCTCTCGGTTCACGTAGGTGCCGTTGAGGCTGCCCACGTCGCGGACGGTGAACCTGGCGCCGTGCCGGGAGAACTCGGCGTGCCGCCGGGAGACGGTCACGTCGTCGAGGAAGATGTCGCTGTCCGGATGGCGGCCCGCGGTCGTCAGCTCGCCGTCGAGGCGGAACCGGCTGCCCGCGTTCGGGCCGCGCATGACCAGGAGCAGCGCGCTCCCCGGCGGCAGCGCGCCGAACGCCGCGGAGTCCGGGAAGAGATCTTCGCCGAGGTCGTCCTCGGTCCGGCCCAGCGAGATCGTCGAGGTGGTCTCGCCCGGGCGCTCACCCCCCGGTCGGCCGGGCGGAGCCGGGAACCCCGGGCCGGCCGGCAAGCCGGACCCAGGCGGTACCGGCGCGGTCAGCTGGGTCCCGCAGTAGGAGCAGAACCTGGCCCCATCGGGATTCGGCCGACCGCACCTGGCGCAGTAGACGCGTGGCATGGCGCCGCTCGGCCTCCCCTGGTCGTACTCATCATCGTCTTCGAGCGATTCAGCCCACGGTACGCGAGACGGGGCAGGATGGTCCATGCGCCACGCGAACAGCCCGCGCCGTCCGCGCCGGCTATTTTCGCCGCGACGCTTCCGCCACACCGCCGTATCACCTCCGCCGTGCACCCGCGCCATGCACTCCTGCCCTGCCGGGCCCGTCGCCGGGCCCGCCCCGGCGGGCGGCGGCCGCCGGGCGAATCGCGATTCTCTCACACTCACGAAAACCGCGTGGGTTAGCGTCTTCGCTCGTGTGAGGACACAGCTTACCTGGCCACGGAACCAATATCCGGGGACCTAACCGCAGTATCGGGGACACCGGGCCGTAACCGCCAGTCTCTGATCAGGACCTTTTCCTAGCGTCCGGCCTGCTCAACCACCGCGGCCCACTCCTCGAGCAGCAGCTGCGCCGTGTCGGCGTCATTTCCCTCCGCCCACAGGTTGGTCACGGCGTCCGCCGGATCGGGCAGGACGAGCACCCAGCCACGATCCCGCTCGATCACCCGCACGCCGTCGGTGGTGTCGATCTCGTGGTCGCCGGCCGCTTCCATGACCGTGCGCATGACCCCGCCCTTGGCCGCCCACGGAGTGGGAACGGACCGGCGGAGCAGGTGCGCGGCCGGGATCCTGGCGTCGATCTGGCTCAGCGTCAGCCGGGTCCGCGCCACCAGGCCGAGCAGCCGGGCGAAGACCGCGAGGCCGTCGATGGTCCTGGCACACTCCGGCACCACGAACCCGCCGTGGCCGTCGGCCGCGAAGATGACGTCATCCTGGGCGGCGGCCAGGGTCAGCGCGTGCATGGTGGTGGGCGTCCATTCCACCTGGACGCCGTGGAACCGGCACACCTGCTCGGCCACCCGGGTCGTGTTCACCGGCAGCGCGACCCGGCCCCGCTTGCGTTCGGCGGCCACCAGGTCGAGCACGGACAGCAGGGCCCGGTCCTCGCTGACCAGCTCCCCCTTCTCGTCCACGAGCTGGATCCGCTCTCCCACCGGGTCGAACCTGACCCCGAACGCGGCCCGGGACGAGGACACCACGTCGGCCAGCCGCTGCAGGCCCGCGCGCTGCTGCGCGACGGTCTCGGTCGGCGATAGCTCGTCCAGCCGGTTGTTCAGGGTGTGCACGTCCACCCCGATGGTGCCGAGCAGGCTGGGCAGGATCAGCGACGCGGTACCGCCCGCGCAGTCCGCCACCACCTTCAGGCCGGCCTCGCGCACGCCGCTCATGTCGATGCAGCGCAGCAGCTCGCGAGTGTAGGACTCGACGACACGCGGCAGGTAGCTGAGCTCCGCTATCTCGCCGGGGAAGGCCCGCCGGAACTCCTGGCGGGAGAACACCCGCTCCAGCTTGCGCTGATCGGCCTGGGACAGCTCGGCGCCGCGCTCGTCCAGGAAGATGATGTCGACCGACTGCGGGTCCCCCGGCGTGGTGCGCAGCGCGATCCCGCCGCTGTAGTGGTCCCTGGCGGTCTCGTACCTCGCCACCGGCAACGGCTGGGCCTCCAGGTCCACCACGTTGATCGCGCTGGCGTTGAGCGCGCCCTGGACCGCGCGCTTGAGCGTGCGGGCGGCCCGGGACACGTCCCGTGAGGTGGTGACGGTGGAGCCCTTGCGGAGCATGGTGGCGTACGCGCTGGCCAGCCGGACCGCGAGCTCCGGGGTAACCTCGACGTTGACCAGGCCGGATACGCCCCGCGGGCCGAACAGCGTACGCTGCCCCCTGGACTCCCAGATCACGCTGGTGTTGACCACCGCGCCGGCCTCGATGGTCTTGAACGGGTAGACCTTCACCCCGGCCGACAGGTAGGCCTCGGGCTCGATCACGCACTCATCCCCGACGACGGCGCCCTCCTCGATCCTGGCCAGCCGCATCACGTCGGTGTTCTTGCCGATCACGCAGCCGCGCAGGGTCACGCCCTGGCCGACGTAGACGTTGTTGTGCACCACGGCGCGGTGCAGGAACGCGCCCTCCTTGACCACCACGTTGCTGCCGATCACGGTGTACTCGCGCAGGTGGGCGCCCGCCTCGATCTTGGCGTAGTCGCCGATGCACAGCGGTCCGGTGAGCACCGCGTCCGTGTCCACCTCGGCGCCGGGGGCGACCCACACGCCGGGCGATACCTCGAAGCCGGCGATGTCGGTCTGCACCCGCCGGGCCAGCACGTCGGCCTGGGCCTTGAGGTAGCTCTCGAGGGTGCCGACGTCCTCCCAGTAGCTGTCCGAGACGTAGCCGTACAGCGGCGCCCCGCGGGCGAGCAGCTTCGGGAAGACGTCACCGGACCAGTCCACCGCCTCGCCCGGCGGTACCTCGGCGAGCACCTCGGGCTCCATGACGTACAGGCCGGTGTTGACCGTGTCCGAGAACACCTGGCCCCAGGTCGGCTTCTCCAGGAAGCGCTGGATCTGGCCGTCCTCCTGAGTGATCACGATGCCGAACTCGAGCGGGTCGGGCACCTTGGCCAGCGCCACCGTGACCAGCGCGCCCTTTTCCTTGTGAAAGCGGACCAGCTCGGTGAGGTCCATGTCAGTGAGGGCATCACCCGAGATGACCAGGAAGGGCTCGTCCCGCAGCGCGTCCCCGGCGTTCCGCACGCTGCCCGCGGTACCGAGCGGCATCTCCTCGGTGGCGTACTGCAAGCTCATCCCGAACTCCTCGCCATCGCCGAAGTAGTTCCGGATGAGGGCGGCGAGGAACTGGACGGTCACCACCGTCTCGTCGAACCCGTGCCGCTTGAGCAGCCGCAGCACGTGCTCCATGATCGGGCGGTTGGCCACGGGCAGCAATGGTTTGGGCTGGTTCGCGGTCATCGGCCGCAGGCGCGTTCCCTCGCCTCCTGCCATCACGACGGCCTTCAATGGCTTCGCGGCTCCTTCCCGGTTTCCGCCATTATGTGCACCCCGTCGTGGGCGGAATCAAGGACGCGCCCCGTTACCCCGTTACCTAACAAACTCGCAGTGTCACTTATGAGGTTCCTGACCTGAATGAGGTACAGCATCGCGGCCCACCAGTACAGAGCAGTTCCCCAGGTCGCGAAGGCCCAGCCTAGTATCCGGGCTAGCGTCCCGCCCCACCCGGGGTGATCGCCGAGAAAGAGCAAGGGAAACGCATAAAGCAAGCAAAGGGTGGCGCCCTTGCCGACGAAGCTAACCTGCAGGGTGCCGAACCCGGCCCGCCGCCGCAGCGCCGCGAGCGCGGCGCCGACGGTGATCTCGCGGAGCGCCAGGACCGCGACCAGCCACCACGGGATGATGCCCCGCACCGCCAGCGCGATGATGGTGGCCGCGATGTACAGCCGGTCCGCCGCCGGGTCGAGCAACTGGCCGAGCCGGCTCGTCTGGTTCAGCGCGCGGGCGATCTTGCCGTCCAGCCAGTCGGACAGTCCCGCGGCCATGAGCACGCCCACCGCCCAGTAGTCGGCCGTCGCGCTCCGCGGGCCCAGCACCAGCCACAGGAATAGCGGCACGCCGGCTAGCCGCAGCGCGCTGATCCCGTTCGGGATCGTCAGGACCCGGTCCACGGACCCAGTATCCTGGAGGAAATGACTATCGCGGAAACGGGGGCGCCGCCGCGGGCGGCCGACCCCAGGGTGCTCGCCGAAGCGGGCCGGCGCCGCGCGTTCGCCGTCATCAGTCACCCTGACGCGGGCAAGTCCACCCTCACCGAGGCGCTGGCCCTGCACGCGTCGGCGATCACCCAGGCGGGCGCGGTGCACGGCAAGGCCGGCCGGCGCGGCGTGACCTCCGACTGGATGGCGATGGAGCGCGCCCGGGGCATCTCGATCACCTCGGCGGCGCTTCGCTTCGATTACCACGGCATGGTGCTCAACCTGCTGGACACTCCCGGGCACGCCGACTTCTCCGAGGACACCTACCGGGTGCTGTCCGCGGTGGACTGCGCGATCATGCTGCTCGACTCGGCCAAGGGCCTCGAGCCGCAGACCCTGAAACTGTTCGACGTCTGCCGCAGCCGAGGCGTGCCGGTGATCACGTTCGTGAACAAGTGGGACCGTCCCGGCCGGGAGCCCCTCGAACTACTCGACGAGATCGAGCAGCGGATCGGGCTGCACCCGGCCCCGCTGAACTGGCCGGTCGGGGTGGCCGGTGACTTCCGCGGGCTGGTCGAGCGGACAACCGGGGAGTACGTGACCTTCGAGCGGACGCCCGGCGGGGCCGGGCGGGCCCTGGAGACGGTCCTTGACCCCGCGGCGGCGCAGGCCAGTGACGGCGCCGCGTACGTGGCGGCGCAGGAAGAACTGGCGCTGCTGGCCGAGGTCTACGGCACCACGGTCGACATGGAGACTTTCCTGGCCGGGGTGACGAGCCCGGTGCTGTTCGGGGCCGCACTGCCGAACTTCGGGGTCCGCCGACTGCTGGACGCGGTGACCTCGTTCGCCCCCGCGCCGTCCGCGCGGAACGACGTCAAGGACGAGCCCCGGCCGGTCGGCGACCCGTTCTCCGGGCTGGTGTTCAAGGTGCAGGCCAACATGGACCCGGCGCACCGGGACCGGATGGCGTTCGTGCGGGTGTGTTCCGGCCGGTTCGAGCGCGGTATGGTCCTGACTCACGCCGCCACCGGGCGGCCGTTCGCGACGAAGTACGCGCAGTCGATGTTCGGCCAGGACCGGGAGACCCTCGAGGAAGCCTTCCCCGGCGATGTGATCGGCCTGGTCAACGCCACCGCGCTCCGGCCGGGCGACACGCTGTACGCGGGTGACGTCCCGGTCGAGTTCCCGCCCATCCCGAGCTTCGCTCCCGAGTACTTCGCGGTGGTGCGCGGTAAGGACGCTGGCAAGGCCAAGCAGTTCCGCCGTGGCATCGAGCAGCTGGACACTGAGGGCGTGGTCCAGGTGCTTTCCTCCGACGTACGCGGCGACCAGGCCCCGGTGCTGGCCGCCGTCGGGCCGCTGCAGTTCGACGTGGTGCTGCACCGGCTCGAGCACGAGTTCGGCTCCCGGGCCGAGCTCGACCACCTGGACTACAGCATGGCCAGGCGCACCGACGCCGACGGCGCCCGCGTCCTGGCCGGCCAGCGCGCGGTGGAGGTGCTGACGCGCCGTCACGACGGCGCCCTGCTCGCCCTGCTCAGCGACAAGTGGCGGCTCGCCCAGGTCCAGCGCGAGCACCCGGACATCCTGCTCGAGCCCCTCCTGGCGGGCTGAGGCAGCCGGCTGCCTCAGCCGCCAGGAGGGCTCGGCTCAGCCGAGGCGGGCACCGTCGATCTGGTCGAAGTCGCCGACGCCGTTGCTCAGGCCGCCGCCGCCCGACCACTGCCACATCAGCGCGTACTTGCTCGAGCTGCTCTGGCCGCCGAAGAACTGCGCGCAGCCGCCGGACTTCAGGCACCACCCGGTCGGGGCGTTGCCGAAGTTCGCTGTCTCCGGCTCGTAGGTCCACTCGTAGGTGTTCGGGATCGAGGCCGCGCTCCCGGTACCGAAGATCGACGTCCAGACCCCGGCCGAGGAGTAGACGCCGACCTTGTACTTCGAGTGCGCCGTGACGTACGACGCGAACCCGCTGAAGTCGGCGCGGTCCACGGCCGCCGCGATGCCGCGGGTCCTGACGACGCCGCTGCACGGACTCGTATAGACGCTGTTCCACCCGTTGTCGGCGGCTGGCCCGATACCGGGCAGCTCGATGTCCTCCCAGACCACGGGGTAGTCGATCGGCCCGTTCGCGATGTCGGCCAGCGCCCGGGCCGCCTGCCGCGCGCCCCACGCGCTGGCCTCGGCTGCCGTCCCGTTGTAATTGGGGTCCACGCCCGGACCGCCCATGAACCAGTAGACGCCGTCGCCGATGCCCCGGTGGTAGGTGACGAAGTCGGTGTGCGCCTGCGCCGCGTTGGCCGCCGAGTAGGCAATGAAGTGTTCCTGGCCGCTGCAGCCCAGCCAGTAGGCCCAGTTCCCGGTCATGCCGATATAGCCGCCGTAGGCACCGCCCAGGCGGGGCATGCTGTACGGCGCCTGGCCGGACACCGTGACCGGCCAGCTGTCCGTCCCCCACCAGAACCCCGGCGGCGCGTCACCCGCCGGCAGCCGTGGTGCGGCGGTCGCGGCCGTCGCGGCCGCGCCGCTCGCCAGGACCAACGTCAGACAGGCCGCCAGGGCCAGCCAGATCCGCCTCATGATGCCTCCTGTGGTCACCTGTCCATGACACCATGCGGCAGCGGGAGCCCGCGGGTATCCAGGGCGGCTAGGTCGTGCAGGATCGCGGCGCCCAGCTCGCTGACCCGGATGGCGGCGAGGCCGTCATAGCGGGACAGGCTGTCGCGCTGATCCGCGCCCCACAGCTCGCGGTGATCACCGCGGGCGCCGCGCGGCCCAGTGTAGGCGACGTCGATCACGCCCAGGGTGGCGGCGTACTCGAACAGCACGCACAGCGCGTACCGGCCCTCGACGATGTCCCAGGCCTTCTCACCGGCCGGGCCGAGCGATCCGTGGCGCGGATCCTCCAGGTAGAGCCGCCAGCGGGCCAGCGGGCCCACGGCCACCGCGAGCGGAGCGGCCTGTGTGCGCAGGATCGCGAAGAAGGCGTCGACGTCCACCCAGACTCCGGGCTCGAGCGCCGCCAGGCCGGATGCCACCGCGGCGCGGCGGCTGGCGACAGGGGTCAGGGTCCCGGTGGTGCGCTGGCCCCTGATCGCCTCGACCCGGGCGAGCTCGTCCTGCGACACGCTCCCCCGCCACCGGTCCCAGAGGGCCCCGACGGCCTGGTAGGACGGCCGCCGCAGCACCGCCCGGCCGCGCGCGGTCAGCTCGAGCCCGGTGCCGTCCAGCCGGGTCAGGCCGCCGGCTTGCAGCAGCATCGGCCACGCGAACGCCGCGATGGGCTCGCCGCCGTCGTTCCCGTCGTCCTCGGGGCCGCCGTAGTAGTCCCCGGCGACCAGCGCGTCCTCGACCAGCCGGACCGTCGCGGCCAGCGGCCGCCTGGTTCCCGTGGCGCAGCGCAGCCGCCGTTCGTCCGCCAGTTCCAGGACGGCGACGAGGTTCGAGAGCGCGTCGGGCGTGGTGCAGCGGATGAGGACCGGGCCGGCGGGAAAGGCCGGGACACGCAGGAAGGACGGCCCGGGCTGCCTGCCGCGCTGCCTATCACGGGCCGCCGCCCGGCCACCGGAGACGCTGGTGATGCCCTCGGCCACCAGTCAACCCTAACGGCTCCGCGGCCCGGCAGGCGGACGCCTCGCCAGAGAATGGGGCGGGAAAACGAAAAAATGTGTCATCGTAGGCGGTATGCGGGTGACCGGCGTGGACGCCTGCCGCGGCGGCTGGGTCGCGGTCAGCCTCGACGGGCCCGGTGCCGCCACGGTCCGCGTGCACGAGACCCTGACCGGGCTGCTCGGCCCAGACACAGGCCCAGACGCGGACACAGGCACAGGCACAGGCACAGGCACAGGCACAGGCACAGGCACAGGCACAGGCACAGGCACAGGCACAGGCACAGGCACAGGCACAGGCACAGGCACGGTAACCGGGATCGACATGCCGCTGGGCCTACTCGGGTCGGGCTGGCGCGAGGCGGACCGCGCCGCGCGCGGCCTGCTGGGTCCCCGGCGCAGCTCGGTCTTCGCCATCCCGCCCCGGCCGGTCTGGGAACAGGCTAGTTACCAGGCCGCCAGCGCGTGCTGCCGGGAGCTGACCGGCCAGGGCTTCAGCATCCAGGCCTGGGGCCTGCGGGCGAAGCTGCTCGAGGCCGACCGGTACCTCCAGACCTGCGGGCACCCGCTGTACGAGGTACATCCGGAGCTGGCGTTCGGCGCCATGGCGGGCGCGCCGCTGACCCACAGCAAGCACACCGAGGCCGGCCGCGACCAGCGCCGCGAGCTGCTCAGCCGGGCCGGGATCGTCCTCCCCGCGGGCCGGCTGGCGCCGGTCACCGACACCCTGGACGCGGCCGCCGTGGCCTGGAGCGCCCGGCGCATCGCGGCCGGCCAGGCCGTGGTCCTGCCGGCCGTGCCCCAGCGGGACGGCCAGGGCCGCGAGATCGCGATCCGCTACTGAAGCCGCCTGAGGCCGGCGGGGCGCCCGGTACGCCCGGCGCGCAGGCCGTCGAAGGCCATCGCGCACACCTGGTCGGCCAGCGCGGCCGTGCGACGGTCTGGCCGGTACCACTCGACGATGGAGTTGACCAGGCCGAACAGCAGCCGTGCGGTGAGCGTCGCATCGGCGTCGGGCCGGATGTCACCGTCGCGCACGGCGTCGGCCACCAGCTCGGCCACGAACCGGTCGAAGGTGCGCCGCTGCTCGAGCGCGGCCCGCTCGACCTCGGTGTTGCCGCGCACCCGCAGCAGCAGGGTGACGTAGGGCGACTCTTCCTGGAGCACCTCGACGCTGCCGCGGACCAGGTACTCTAGCCGCTCGATGGCCGGGGCGGGCAGCGCGCGGGCCCGGCTGACCACTTTCGACAGGCCGCCGAGCGCCCGGTCCAGGGCCAGGCTAAGCAGTTCCTCCTTGCTGGCAACGTGGTGGTAGATGGCCGACTTGGCGATGCCGAGCCGGACGGCCAGGTCTCGCATGCTGGTGCCGTCGTAGCCGCGCTCGTTGAACAGGTCCACCGCCACCGGCAGCAGCGTAGCCAGGTCGTAGCCGGGCCGCCCGCGACGGCCGGAGGCCGGAGCGGGTCTGCCGCGGCGGCGCCCCCCGGCGGTATCGGCCACGCTCACGAGAGGCGTCCCAGCTGGTGCCCGTCTAGTTGGTGACTGCGGCCGCGGAACTCCGCGATCACGTCGCCGTCGCGCCGCACGGTCACGTCGTAGAGCCCGGCCCGCCCGAACCGGGTCCGCAGCACGGCCTCGGCCATCAGGACGTCCCCGGCGCGGGCCGGCGCGACGAAGACGATGTCGGCCGAGGCGGCCACCGTCACCGGCCCGAAGCTGTTGCAGGCGCAGGCGAACGCGGTGTCGGCCAGCATGAAGATCAGGCCGCCGTGGGCCATGGCATGGCCGTTGACCATGTCCTCGCGCACCGTCATACGCGTCACCGCCCGGCCCTCACCCTGGTCGACCAGCTCGATGCCAAGGCGGCGGGACGCCTCGTCCCTGGCCATCATGGCCTCCGCGCTGGGCAGATCCGGCATGGCCGCGCCTCCTCGATTACAGACCGAACGTCCGGTATATAATACGATGAGCAGGGTTCCGAGGAACCCAGGGATGGTGGCGATGACAGCGGTTCCCGACGTGACGGACCTCCAGGCTCACTTCGACCAGACGCTGGAACGCAGCCGGCGCATCGAGCCGCGGGACTGGGTGCCCGACGCCTACCGGGCGACGATGATCCGCCAGATCGCCCAGCACGCCCACTCGGAGATCATCGGCATGCAGCCGGAGGGCAACTGGATCACCCGGGCCCCGTCGCTGCGCCGCAAGGCGATCCTCATCGCCAAGGTGCAGGACGAGGCGGGCCACGGCATGTACCTGTACTCCGCGGCCGAGACGCTCGGCGCCGACCGCGCCGACCTCACCGCCAGGCTGATCAGCGGGCGGCAGAAATACTCCTCGATCTTCAACTACCCGACGCTGAGCTACGCCGACGTGGGCGTGATCGGCTGGCTGGTGGACGGCGCGGCCATCTGCAACCAGGTGCCGTTGTGCCGTTCCTCCTACGGCCCCTACGCCCGGGCCATGGTGCGCATCTGCAAGGAGGAGTCGTTCCACCAGCGGCAGGGCTACGAGCTGCTGCTGACCATGATGCGCGGCACCGAAGCTCAGCGGGAGATGGTGCAGGACGCGACCAACCGGTTCTGGTGGCCGTCACTGATGATGTTCGGCCCGCCGGACAGCCAGTCACCCAACACCGCGCAGTCGATGGCCTGGGGCATCAAGCGGCACACCAACGACGAGCTGCGGCAGCGGTTCGTGGACATGACCGTGCCGCAGGCGGACAAGCTCGGCGTGACGCTGCCCGATCCCGAGCTGAGCTGGAACGACGAACGCGGCCACTACGACTTCGGCGCGGTCGACTGGGACGAGTTCATGGCCGTGGTCAAGGGCAACGGGCCGTGCAACGCGCAGCGGATCGCCCGCCGCCGGGCCGCCGACGAGGAGGGGGCCTGGGTCCGCGAGGCCGCCGCGGCCCACGCGGCCAAGCACGCGGGGAGGGCTGCCTGATGGAAGAATCCCGGGTCCGCTCGGGCTGGCCGTTGTACGAGGTGTTCCTGCGCGGCAAGCGCGGCCTCAACCACGTGCACGTCGGGTCGCTGCACGCGGCCGACCCGCAGATGGCCCTGCACCACGCCCGCGACCTGTACACCCGCCGCAACGAGGGCGTCAGCATCTGGGTCGTCGCGGCCGCCGACATCACCGCGTCGAGCCCGGACGAGAAGGACCCGTTCTTCGCGCCCTCCGGCGACAAAGTCTACCGGCACCCGACGTTCTACGAGATCCCCGCTGATGTGCCGCACATGTAGGGGGCCCTAAAAGTGACCGAGGATGAGTTCGTCGCGTACCAGAGCCTGGGCGAGGAGACCGAGGACCACCGGTGGGCGTTCGGCACCGGGTTCACCGACCCGCTCGAGGGGATCGACCCGGCGGTGCCGGATGGCGTCGACGCGGCCGCGCTGGCCGCCTACTGCCTGATGCTCGGCGACGACGCGCTGATCTACTCGCACCGGCTGCAGCAGTGGATGACCAGGCTGCCTGAGCTGGAGGAGGAGACCGCGCTGGCCAACATCGCGCTGGACCTGCTCGGCCAGGCCCGGATGCTGCTGGCCCGGGCGGGTCAGGCCGAGGGCGCGGCGCTCAGTAGAACAGCGGCCGGCGAGACCGGGCGCGGCGAGGACCAGCTGGCCTTCTTCCGTGACGAGCACGAGTTCCGCAACGTCCGGCTGGCCGAGCACACCGACGCGGACTTCGCCGAGCTGACCGGCCGTCTCCTGCTCTTCTCGGCCTGGCGGCTGGCCCTGTGCACGCACCTGGCCGCCTCGGCCGACCCGGTCCTCGCGGCCATCGCGGCCAAGAGCGGCAGGGAACTCGCCTACCACCGGGACTACGCCGCCCAGTGGGTGATCAGGCTGGGCGACGGCACGCCGCTGTCGCACGGCAAGATGCAGGCCGCGCTCGACGCCATCTGGCCGCTGGCCGGCGAGCTGTTCCAGCCGGACCTCGTGACCGCCCGGCTGCCAGGGGTGGCCGTCGACCCGGCGGGGCTGCGGGGCGAGGTCGATGACGTGCTCGACCAAGTGCTCGCCGCCGCCACCCTGGAGCGCCCGCGGGCCGCCCCGCTGGCCCGGGTGGCGGGCAAGTCCGGTCGCGACGGCGTGCACACCGAGCCGTTCGGCTATCTGCTCGCCGAGCTGCAGAGCCTGGCCCGCGCGCACCCGGACGCCACGTGGTGACGCGCGCCCAGCCGGACCTCGCCGCCGCGCGCGCGGCGGCCGCCGCCGTGCCCGATCCCGAGCTGCCCATGGTGACCGTGGCCGATCTGGGCATCCTGCGCGATGTCGCCGAAGAGGACGGCGGGCGCCTGGTGGTAACGATCACGCCGACCTACTCGGGCTGCCCGGCGCTGCGCGAGATCGCGCACGACCTGCGGCGCCGGCTCACCGCGGCCGGGTTTGCCGAGGTCACCGTGCGCACGGCGCTGGCGCCTCCCTGGACCAGCGACTGGATCACCGCCGAGGGCCGCCGCAAGCTCACCGACGCCGGCATCACCCCGCCGCACCCGGCCCCGCGGCACCCCGGGCCCGTACCGCTGGTCCTCACCGGGACCCGCCGCGACCCGGTGACGTGCCCGCGCTGCGGGTCCGACACCACGACGCAGACCGCCGCGTTCAGCGGGACCGCGTGCAAGGCGCTGTACCGCTGCACGAGCTGCCGCGAGCCCTTCGAGTACGTCAAGGAAATCTGAGATGCCCGCGTCCCGGACCGAATTCCACCCGCTCACCGTGGCGCGGGTCGACCCGCTGACCGACGACTCCGCCGCGGTAACGTTCGACGTGCCGCCGGGGCTGGCCGCGCGGTTCGCCTTCGCGCCGGGGCAATCGCTGACCGTCCGCCGCGGCGATGAGCGCCGGTCCTACTCCATCTGCGCGGTCAAGGGACGCGCGCCGCGCATCGGCGTGCGGGAGGTGGCGGGCGGCGCGGTCTCCGGCTGGCTGGTGCGCCAGGTCCGGCCGGGCGACGTCGTCGAGGTGCAGGTGCCGTCGGGCTCGTTCACCCCGGACCTGGACGTCCCCGGGCAGCACGTGCTGATCGCCGCGGGCAGCGGGATCACCCCGGTGCTGTCCATCGCCGGCTCGCTGCTCGCCGCGCAGGCCGGTTCCACCGCCACCTTGCTTTACGGCAACCGCCGCAGCGATTCGGTCATGTTCGCCGACGAGATCGCCGACCTCAAGGACGCCTACCCCGACCGGATCTGCCTGGTCCACGTGCTCAGCCGCGAGCCGCAGGAGGTGGAACTGTTCAACGGCCGGCTCGACGCCGCCAAGCTCCGCGCGCTGCTGCCGGTCACCGTCGACGTGGCCGCCGTGGACCACTGGTGGCTGTGCGGCCCGCATCGCATGGTGGAGGACGCGATCGGGCTGCTCGCCGAGCTCGGCGTGCCGCGGCAGCGGATCCACCGCGAGCTGTTCTACGTCGAGGACGCCCCGCCCGCCCAGGCCACCCACGCCGAGGCGGCCCCGGGCCCGGGCGCCGAGGTGACCGTGCTGCTCGACGGGCGCCGCAGCACCACCACCGTCCCGGCAGGCACTCCGGTGCTCGACGGGGCCCAGCGGGTCCGGCCGGACCTGCCGTTCGCCTGCAAGGGCGGGGTGTGCGGTACCTGCCGCGCCCGGCTGGTCGAGGGAGAAGTCACCATGCGCCGCAACTACGCCCTGGAGCAGGACGAACTCGACGCGGGCTACATTCTCACCTGCCAGTCCCTGCCCGTATCCCCCAGCGTTATCGTCGACTACGACGCCTAGCACTCAAAGCCAGTCAGGAGCCACGATGCCGGATCTCGCGTCGCCGGGCGGCGACCTCGAGCCCATCGAGCGGGCTTCGGCCGACGAACTGCACGCCCTTCAGCTGGAGCGGCTGCGCTGGTCGCTGCGGCACGCTTACGAGAACGTGCCGCACTACCGGGCCGCCTTCGACGCGGCGGGCGTGCATCCCGATGACTGCAAGGACCTGGCCGACCTGGCCAGGTACCCGCTGACCAGCAAGGCCGACCTGCGGGAGAACTACCCGTTCGGCATGTTCGCGGTGCCCCGCGAGCAGGTCGTCCGGGTGCACGCCAGCTCCGGTACCACGGGGCGGGCCACGGTGGTCGGCTACACCCGGGACGACATCGACACCTGGGCCACGGTGATGGCCCGCTCGATCCGGGCGGCGGGCGGCCGTCCGGGGCACATCCTGCACAACGCGTACGGCTACGGGCTGTTCACCGGGGGGCTCGGGGCGCACTACGGCGGCGAGCGGCTCGGCTGCACGGTGGTGCCGGTGTCCGGCGGGATGACCGCGCGGCAGGTCACCCTGATCAGGGATTTCCGGCCGGACATCATCATGGTCACGCCGTCGTACATGCTGGCCATCGTGGACGAGATGGAACGCCAGGGCCTCGACCCGGCCCAGTGCTCACTCACATACGGCATCTTCGGCGCCGAGCCGTGGACCAACGAGATGCGGGCCGAAATAGAGGCCAGGGCCGGCCTCGACGCGACCGACATCTACGGCCTGTCCGAGGTGATCGGGCCGGGCGTGGCGCAGGAATGCGTGGAGACCAAGGACGGCCTGCACATCTGGGAGGACCACTTCTACCCGGAGGTGATCGATCCGCTCACCGGTGAGGTGCTGCCCGAAGGCCAGGAGGGGGAGCTCGTGTTCACCTCGCTGACCAAGCAGGCCATGCCGGTCATCCGCTACCGGACCCGCGACCTGACCCGGCTGCTGCCGGGCACGGCCCGCACCATGCGGCGGATGGCCAAGATCACCGGCCGCACCGACGACATGATCATCTTGCGCGGGGTCAACCTGTTCCCGACCCAGGTCGAGGAGCTCATCATGGGCATCGGGGCGCTGTCCCCGCACTTCCAGCTGCACCTGACCCGGACGGGCCGGATGGATGAGATGGCGGTCCACGTGGAGCGCCGCCCCGCGGCGACGTCGGCCGACGCGGCGCAGGCCGGTGCCACCCTGTCGGCGCGGGTCAAGAACACGATCGGGGTCACGGTCACGACCCTCGTGCTGGACCCGGAGTCCATCGAGCGGTCGCTGGGCAAGATGCGCCGCATCATTGATCACCGACCAGCCTAAGCCGACGCAGTGTGAGCGAGTTCCTCCGTTAGCCCGCCGAGGCCGATCGGGCCGAGGCCGAGGGCGGCGGTGTGCCAGCGCTTGAGGTCGAACCCACGGGGCCCAGGCTGGCGCCTGGCCTGCTCCCGCGCGGCCAGCCAGCCGCGCTCGCCGAGCTTGTACGAGATGGCCTGGCCGGGCCAGCCGAAGTAGCGGATCACCTCGGCCTCCACCCGGTGCGGCTCGGCTCGGCCGCGCTCGCGCAGCACCTCACAGGCCCGGCCGAACGTCCACCGGGAGCCGTCGGGCAGCGGCAGGTCCAGGTGGACGCCGATGTCGATGACCACCCGGGCGGCGCGCAGCGCCGACCCGCTCAGCATGCCGAGCCGGGTGCCCGGGCCGTCGAACCAGCCGAGTTCGTCGGCCAGCCGTTCGGCGTACAGGGCCCAGCCCTCGCTATGCCCGCTGACGGAGGTGGTCTTGGCGAACCGGGACAGCCGGTCCCCCGCCATCTTGGCCGCGCCGGCCTGCAGATGATGGCCGGGCACGCCCTCGTGGAAGACGGTGGACAGCTCGGACCAGGTTTCGAACCGGTCCCCCTCCCCGCGCCCGCCGAGCGGCCACCAGGTCCGGCCCGGCCGGGCCAGGTCCTCGCTCGGCGGCGAGTAGTAGGCGGCGCCCGAGGTTGAGCCGCGGGCCAGCACCACCTCGATCCGGCGCAGCGCGGGCGCGATATCGAAGTCGACGCCGTCCAGCCGCCCGATCGCCTCGTCGTGGCGCTCCTGCAGCCAGCCCAGATAGGCGTCGGTGCCGGTCACGTACTCGGTCCGGTTCAGCGCGGCGGCCACCTCGTCCAGGCTCCCCCCGGGGATGATCTTGGCGGCCTCGGCCGCCATCTCGGCCTCGATCCGGCCGAGCTCGGCCCAGCCCCACGCGTAGGCCTCGGCCAGGTCGATGTCCGCGCCCAGGCTGAGCCGGGCCGCCACGGCGTACCGCTCGGCCCCGACCCCGTCCCGCTCGGCGGCTCGCGGCGCGTAGTCCTCGCGCAGGTAGCGGGCGATCTCCCGGTACCCGCGGTGAGCCTGACCGGCCGCCGCCGCAAGCTCGCCGGCCAGCGGGCCGTCGCCGTAGGAGGCCACCAGCGGGTCGTGCGCGCCCGCGTACATGTCCGCCTGCGTCGCCGATCCGACCGCCTGCCTGCGGGCCGCGGCCAGCCCCCGGGCGAGGCCCGCCTCCAGGCTGGCCCGCCAGCTGGCGAACATGGCGGGGATCGCGGCCAGCCGCGCCGCGATGTCGCGCCAGTCCTCGTCGCCGTCGCGGGGCAGCAGGTCCACGCTGTCCCGGACCATGCTGATGAGCCCGAATGGGCTGCGGAGCGCGCGCAGCGACTCGCCCGACCGGTGCCAGGCCAGCTGCGCTTCGAGCCGCTCGCGCAGGTAGGCGGCGGCCAGCCGGTCGGCGTCCGAGGTCACCGCCAGCGGGCCGAGCGCGGCCAGGGTGGAGGCGATCAGCTCCTCGCGTGCCGCGTCCCCGGCGGGGCTGTAGTCGGTGGCCGGGCCGAACGCCGCGCTGAGCCCGCGCATCCCGGCCGCGACCGGGTCCAGGGCCGCCTGCCGGGTGACGTAGTCGTCGCAGAGCCGGAACACCTCGGTCATGGGGCTCACCCTACGGGAGGGTGCCTTCCCAGGTAGCCGACCAGCCGGTCACTCGGGCTGGCCTGGACCGGGACCTCGGCCGGGACGGCGAACAGGCCTTCCCGGCCGGCCACGAGCAGCGGGCCGAGCCGCAGCATCCGGGTGGCGAGCGCGGCCGGGATCGGGGCTCCCCGGCTGTGGTCAGCCCGGGCCAGCGCGGCCATCACGTCCCAGCCGTGCACCGCGATCTCCACGGCTCCGGTGCAGGCCACCAGGTCGCCCGGGATCGGCAGGTCGCCGATCGTCACGAAGTGCTCCGGGTCCGCGTAGCAGTAGCTCGCGCACAGCAGCTGAGCGGCCCGGTCACGGAGCGCCTCGACCGGGTCGCCCTCGGCCGGGGCGGCCGGATCACCTAGGCCGAGCCGTCCGGTGCGGATGGCCGTCTCCAGGTCCGCCATGGAATCGCTCAGATGGCCGAGGAGCAAGGCCAGGTTCCACTCCGGGCACGGTGTGGGCAGCGCCAGCTCCCCCGGCCCGATCAGCGCGCAGGCGCCGAGCGCGTAGCTGATCGCCCCGGCCAGCAGCCCGGTCGCGCCCGGCGGCACAGAGGTCATGTCATATAGACCGCGCGAGCGGCCGATTCTCACCGGTGCGCGGGTGAGCGGGTGAGCTAAGCCTCGGGCGCGGTCCAGCCGGGCAGGATGTCGCCCGGGTCGTGCAGCACCACGGTACGGGCGAAGAAGTCGCCGACTGAGGTCATGTGCCCGGTGGCCAGCAGGCTGATCGGGCCCATGAGGAGCTCTCCGTTGAAGAGGAGGCCGGTGACCTGGCGTATCGCCATACTGGAACGGCCGGCCAGCCGACCGTCCTGTGGCTGCCAGCAGCGCAGGCCGAGCAGCTTCTGCGCGGGGGTCTGACCGCCGCCCCAGGTGACGACGGCCCAGGCGAGGTAGCCGACGCCGAGCGTGACGACGAAGAGCAGCACCGCCAGAGCGTAGGCCGCGGTCACTCGTCCCCGCTCGCGCAGGCACACGCCCAGCGGCAGGACCAGCCCGGTCTCCGGATCGGCGTACATGCCGGCCGGCGCGGCAGGCGGAAAGAACTGCTCGTACCCGGGCCGGACGGAATCGGCGCCCTGGGTGGGGTAAGGGGTGAGATTCATCGCGACCTCGATTCCCCGGTCTCCTTATTTTCGATTCTACCTGAGTGCCCTCACCGGTTCTTGCGGAGGAAGACACGGAGCCGACCGAGCGGCCAGGTGTTGATCACGTCATCGGCGGTGAGCCAGCCGCGCTGCGCGGTGCCCACGCCGTACGGCATGTTCGCGAGGTCGGAGACCGAATGCGCGTCGCTGTCGATGGCGAACACGACCCCGGCGTCGCGGGCCGCGCGGATATGGTCGGACGGCAGGTCGAGCCGCTGCGGGGTCACCGGGCCAGCCGCGGATGGAACGGGCCGCCTTCTCGTAGTTCCTGACGCGGAACACGTCGCCGCCAGTGATCACGGTTAGCTCCGCGTACTCGCGCAGGAGCGCGGCGACCTCGTCATTCATGCGTGACAGGTCAGGGGCTGGCCGCCGTTATAGGTGATCATGTCGCCGAGAGCCAGGGCGAGATCGGCCGGGACCCCGCGTCCGGCCCCATCCAGCTCGAGGTAGGCACGATGGAGGTTACCGACAACCCGTTCGGCATCGAGGAGACCTGTGAACTCGCCCAGGTCAAGCTGGCGTGCGGCCTCAAGCGGCGTCAGGCCGGCCGCCTTCGCCTGCTCGGCGGCGCGCTGCACGAAACGCAGGTAGGCCAGCTGGCCGTCGATGACCTCGGGGCCGCAGACCGGGCCGTGGCCGGGCACCAGCGTCCGGGCGCCGAGCGGGCGGAGCACGGTCTCGAGCACCTCGATCCAGCCGCTGATCGAGCCCATCAGGGCGAACGGGGTGCCGCCGTTGAACACCAGGTCGCCGGTGAACACCACCCCGCGCTCCGGGATCCAGACGATGGAGTCGTTGGTGGTGTGCGCCGGGGTGCCGACGTAGCGGACCTCGCAGCGCAGGTCGCCGGACCACAAGGTGACGCCGTCGGCGTAGGTCAGGAACGGCGGGGCCGGCTCGAGGTGCCCCCAGTCCACCTCGGTCCAGATGCCCGGCGGGGGCGGCATCGAAGACTCCAGGATCGCCTCGCGGCATTTCTCGTGCCCGACGATGGTGGCCCCGCTCAGCAGGTAGTTGCCGTGCGTGTGGTCGCCGTGGTGATGGGTGTTGACCAGCGTGCGCACGGGGCTCTTGGTGACGCTGGCGATGGCGTCCAGGTAGGCGCGGTTCCTGCGCTCGGTGGAGGTGGTGTCGACGCTGATCACGCCGTCCCGGCTGGTGAGGAAGCCGGTGTTGTTGAGGTACCAGCTGCCGTCAGGCTGCAGGTAGGCGTAGACGTCCGCGCAGACTTCCCTGAGCTCTCCCAGGCTCATCATCTTGCTCCTTAGTGCCGCGCGAGAGCAGCAACGACATCGCGGCCAGCAGCCCGAGCAGGCCCAGGCCGGCCAGGACGTACGCGTTGCCGGCGATCATGGCCAGGAAGTGCCAGTGGTATTCGACGAACCCGGGCCGGTCCCCGTACCACTGGTAGTAGATGGGGTTGGTGTTCCTGGGAATCCAGAGCAGGCCGAGGGAGTCGTTCCCGAGGTTGAGCTTGGCCGTGAACAGCCGGGCCGGCCAGGCGCCGAACCACACGGGGATGGCCACGGCGAGGGCTCCGAGTGCGACTGCGGTCCTGGCGGCGGGCCGGCGCCAGGCCCGCACCGCGTAGTGCGCGGCTACCAGCGCGCCGGGCGCGATCCAGACCCAGTGATGATCCCAGCTGATGGGCGAGACCAGCAGCCCGGTCAGCGCGGCCGTCAGCAGCCCGGCGACCTGGTAGCCCTTGCGGTCGAGCAGCGCGGCGGCGGTCACGCCGATCGCGCCGACCACGACGGCCGTCGCGATCCAGGCCGGCTTGCCGGCGTTGATGCTGCCGGCCAGCCGGGTGACGAGGCCGTCGAGCGACTGGTTGCCGGCCCAGCCGGTGAAGCCGGTCCGGCCGCCCTGGAAGAACAAGCCGTCGAACCACCACTTACGCGAATCGTCCGGCAGGATGACGAAGCCGAGCAGGACCGTGAACGCGAAGCCGGCGCAGGCCATCGCGGCCTGCCGAAACTTCCTGGCCAGCAGCAGGTACGGGATGAAGATCAGCGGGACCAGCTTGATCCCGGCCGCGATCCCGGTGCCGAACCCCTTCCACCAGCGGCTTCTCTCGGTGTCGGGCTGGCACAGGTCCCAGCTGATCAGCGCCATCAGGACCAGGTTGACCTGGCCCAGGTAGATGGTGCGGAGCACGGGTTCGGTCCAGAAGACCAGGCCCGCGCCGAGCAGGGTGACGCCGAGCCGCGTTTTGTCCTTGGCGTAGCCGAGGCCGCCGAGAATGAGCCACAGCGCGGTCAGCAGCGCGAGGATGTCCACCGCGACCGATAGCTGCTGGGACAGCCACCACGGGACGAACGAGATGAGGGCGAACGCGATCGCGGCGAACGGCGTGTAGGTGAACGGCAGGTGCAGCTTGCCGTACCCCACCCAGTCGTAGAGCGGCGCCGCCAGGCGCGGGTCGTACAGCGGCCTGACGTGCCGGACGATGAGCCCGCCCGACCGGTACACGGCCAGGTCCACCGGGTCCATGGTGAAGCTCTTCGGGTGGATGACCGTGTAGATCACGTAGAGCCCGAGGGCCAGGACGAACACGCCCGCCCCCGCGGGCAGCAGCCAGCGGCGCGTCGCGTCGTGTTCCCCCGCGGGCGTGCCCGGACGGGTGAGGACCGATCTCACCTCGCCAACCTTAGTGGCTCCGGCTAGGATTCCGTCCCCGGAGGTGCTTAGATGCCAGACACTCATACGGCCGCTCCGGTCGCCAGCAGCGGCCGGGCCGCCCGGTTGCGGCTGTCCAGCTTTGGTCTCGTGGCCATGCTGATACTCCAGTTCATCCTGGGCGTGATCTACAACCTGTACGGGACCGCGCCGACGTCGGCCAAGTCCGTGGGAATGTTCTCGAGCCCGGTGCTCGCCCTGCACGTGGTCCTGTTCTTCTTGCTCGTCATCGCGGCCATCATGCAGCTCATCCGGGCCGTAGGCAGCCGGCACCGGCTAGCTGCGTGGCTGTCGGCCGTCGGGCTGATCGCGATCCTCGCGGCCGGCTTCGCCGGGATCGGCTTTATCGGCAACGGCGCGGCCGGGGCGTCCCTCGGCATGTCGCTGGCGTTTGCCGTGGCCCTGGCCTGCTACGTCGTCCTGGTCCTGGTCCTTCCGGCGACGTCGACTACGTGATGTAGTAGCCGACGTCGACCGGCCAGGGCAGGCATGGCATAGTGAATCCAGGACGTGCTGAGCCCTTCGGGAGATGACGTGAGCGGTGTGAGCCAGCTTGTGACCTCCGGCCCGCTGATCCTGGCGCTGCCGGTGGCGGCGGCGGCCGGCGCGGTCACCTTCCTCTCCCCCTGCTGCCTGCCGCTGGTGCCCGGGTACCTGTCCTTCGTCACCGGCATGGCCGGGGCCGGTGGTTCCCCCGTGACGGCCGCTCCCGTGCAGGCGACCGCCGTTCCGGCGGCGGACGGCTCGGGGATCGCGGTCGCCGCTCCCCCGGTGGCCGCCCCACCCCGCACTGGCGCCACCGTGCCGCCGCGCGGCCGGGTGGTCGCCGGCACGGCGCTGTTCGTGCTCGGCTTCTCGGTCGTCTTCGTGGCTTACGGGGCGGCCCTCGGCGGCCTCGGGCACCTGCTGACCGGGCACGCCCGGCTGCTCACGCGGGTTCTCGGCGGGCTCACGATCGTGCTCGGCTTGCTGTTCGCCGGTGCGCTCGACCGGTTCTCGTTCGCGGGCCGCATCGTGCGCCCCGCTGTCCGGCCCCGGGCCGGCCTGGCGGGCGCGCCGCTGCTCGGCGTGATGTTCGGGCTCGGCTGGACCCCCTGCATCGGGCCCACGCTGACCGCCGTGCTGGCGCTGTCCGCCTCCACCGGCACCGTCGCCCGCGGCGGCGTGCTCGCCTTCGTCTACGCGCTCGGCCTGGGCGTTCCGTTCCTGCTGGTGTCGTTCGGCTTCCAGGCGTCGATGCGCGCCTTCGCGTTCTTCCGCCGCCACGCCCGGCTCGTCACCCAGATCGGCGGCGCCATGCTGATCTGCGTCGGCCTGCTCGAGGTAACCGGCGCCTGGTCCACCTTCATGGCCTGGCTCCAAGTCCACTGGGTCAGCAACTACCAACCCCCGATCTAACCCCAGCCGGTAGCCCCCTCCCCAGCCGTCCCGCCCTTCCCACACCACCCCACTTCTTGCTGTTATCATATCCTGGATCCGCGACCTGAGCCGCAGGGCGGCGGAGCCCAGGCGAGCGCTCTCCACCGCCCCTTCCCCAGCCACCCGACTAACACGCGATCCAGGTCACATTCGCCCCACCCCCACCTCAAGCAACTCCTCCCCGCGCGACGTTCGCCCTCGTCGCCCCATCCCCCGTGATTGTGTGCCTTGCCATGAGACCGCCGCCGAGATCCACGACCTCATCGATAAGCCAGTCTCGAAGATCCACATCAGCGTCCCGGCCGACCGCTGCCGGACGGCGGCCGAGGTCGGCACGTTCCTGCGCGACCATGGCTGGACCGGTGCCGTCCGCCCATGCGGCCCGGCGTGCGCTGCCGCCAGAAGTTAGGGCCGCCAGAAGTTAGGGCGCCGGAAGTTAGGACGAGCGGGCGGCGTGCCGCTTGCGCTTGGACCGGCTGCTGGCCACGTCGGACTGGGCCGGGACCCCGGCCTGCGCGGCGGTCTTGGCCACGGAGACCAGCGCCTCGAACAGCCGGAGGTCGTCGCCGTCTTCCGGGCTCCACTGCACGCCCAGGCCCCACCGGTGCCCCTGCACCTCGAGTGCCTCCACCACCTGGTCCGGGGTCCAGGCCACGGTGAGCAGGCCGGCGCCGAGCTGGTTGACCGCCTGGTGATGGGCCGCGGGCACCTGGGCGGTCTCGCCCAGAACGCCGCTGAGCTTGCTGGCCGCGGCGATCTGCACGGCGTGCGTGGTCATCTTGACCGGGTCCGGCTTGTGGCTCTCGTTGCCTATGCGGTCAGGCAGGTGCTGGGTGAGGGTGCCGCCCCGGGCCACGTTGAGGATGTGCATGCCACGGCCGATGGCGAGGAAGGGAAGATCGGCGTCGATCGCCGCCCGGGTGAGGATGAGCTCGAACCTGTCCCGCCGGTGATCGGGTATGTCGGTCTGATCGTGCGGGGCCTCGTCGTAGAGCGAGGGGTCGATATCGCGGCCGCTGGTGAGCACGAGGCCGTTGAGCCCGGCGATCAGCACCGGCACCGAACCCGCGGGCACCGGAGGCAAGATCACCGGCGTTCCCCCGGCCCGCTCGACAGCCCGCGTGTAGCTCACCGGCGAGACGACGGCCTCACGAATCCAGTTACCCCACCGGGCAGCCTCGAGTTCCCCGGTGATGCCGATGATCGGCCGGCCCATCCCGTCCTCCCGCGCTTCAGGTTCCCTGCCCATAATGGCCCATCACGCCCACGTCAGGCCGCCCTCTGTGAAAATCTCCGTGCCCGTTAAACCGGACTTGCCGGAAATTGATTGTAACGTTCTGCTGCTAGTGCGACACTGTGAGTGTGGTGATGTCTGCGCCGGGCAGTCCCGGCGATCCCGCCCTAAATCCTGCACAGGTCTCATTCTGGCTGCTTGAGCCGGTCGCTGATGCGGCAATGACATACTTCTACGCGCAACTGTTCACCATGGATGCCGAGATCCGGGCGATGTTCCCCGCCGCCATGGATGTGCAGCGCCGCCGCTTCTTCGCCTCCCTGAGCCAGATCGCCGCAGCTCAGGATGGCCAGGAGAGCCGCGATCAGCTGATGCCTTATCTCCGTGAGCTCGGCCGCGCCCACCGGAAGTTCGGCGTCCGCGAGCGCCACTACGAGGTGTTCAGCCGCGCGCTGATCGCCACGCTGCAGCGATTCGCCGCGCCGAGCTGGAACGAGACCGCCAAGCACGCCTGGGAAACCGCGTTCAACCACGCCGCCGGCATCATGATCGACGCGGCCAAGGACGACGCGGCCGATTCACCCGCGTGGTGGATCGCCACCGTGACCGGGATCGAACGGCACGGACCCGACATCGCGGTGCTGACGCTGGAGCCCGAGCAGCCGCTGAGCTACCTTCCCGGCCAGCACATCAGCGTTCAGACGCCGCACTGGCCGCGGCTGTGGCGGACCTACTCGATCGCCAACGCCCCGCGCCCGGACGGCCTGATCCGCCTGCACGTGCGGGCCGTGCCCGGCGGCCTGGTCAGCCCGGTCCTCGTGCACCAGGTGAAGGCGGGCGACCCGCTCGTGCTCGGCGCGCCGGCCGGCGCCATGATCGCCGACACGCAGTCGCCCCGGGACGTCCTGTGCCTGGCCGGCGGGACCGGGCTGGCTCCGGTCAAGGCCATCATCGAGGCCCTCATCGGCGCGCCTGGCCCCGGCCGGCACCGCGAGATCGTGCTCTATCACGGCGCCCGCCGCCACCAGGACCTGTACGACCTGCGCTCGCTGCAGGAAATGGAGGAGGCCTACCCGTGGCTGCAGGTCATCCCGGCGGTATCGGACGAACCCGCCCGTGACGTCATGTACGGCACCGTGCCCGACCTCGCCGCCAAGGCGACGTGGGCGGACCGTGATATCTACATCAGCGGCCCGGACGATATGATCCTCAGGACCGCCCGGACGCTGACCGAACGCGGCGCGGCCGGCCGCTTCATCCGCTACGACCTGGACCCCCAGGTCGCCCAGGACCTCTAGTCCTTCAGGTACTGACCGAAGAACGCGAAGATCCGCTGCCAGGCGTCCTCGGCCGCCGCCTTGTCGTACTTCAGCCGGGCCAGCGCGACCAGCGGGGCGAGCACGGCCGGGCGGGAGTCCATGAAGCCGTGGCCGGCGTCCGGGTACACCTTCACGTCGTGCGGAACCTCCAGCACGGTCAGCGCGGCCTCGAGGCGCTCCGGATGCGAGACGCCCATCGTGTCCCTGGCCCCGTAGCTCCCGACCACGGGGCACGAGCCGGCCAGCGCGTCCTCCGCGTCGCCCGGGACCACGCCGTAGTTGACGGCCGCGGCGGAGTACCCGTCACGCGGGGCGCACATGAGCGCGAAGCCGCCGCCCATGCAGAACCCGATCACCCCGGTCTTGCCGGTGCAGTCCGGGCGCTCGGCCAGCCAGCCCCGGCACGCGTCGAGGACCTCGAACGCCGGCCCTGACCCGGCGGCGATCTGCCGGAACATGGTGCGGACGCAGCGCATCCAGAACTTGCCCGCCAGCAGGTCGGGGGCCAGGGCGAGGTAGCCGAGCGCGGCCAGCCGGTCGGCGTGCGCCCGGATGCCGTCGTTCAGCCCGAACGCCTCATGGATCGCCACCACGCCCGGCCACGGGCCCGGCGTGACCGGAACGGCCAGGTAGGCGGCCGTCGAACCCACAGGAACGTCAGGCATCCCTACACCTTCCGCCAGCCGGGAAGCCAGGTACCCTCGGCCGTCACCGTGTAGTCGCCGAACAGGGCCGGCGCCTCCGCTCGCATCAGCTCGCCGATCTTGCCGAACACCAGGCGGATCTCCTCTTCGGCCCCCTGGTCGGTGCGCGCCTCGATGGTGTGCCGCAGGGTGCGGATGTTGGCCGTCCAGACCAGCCCGGTGGCCAGGCCCTCGGGCGCGAACCGCCGCATGAACGAGGTCTTGGCCTTCTTCTCGTGCATCTTGGTCTCGTCCTCGTCCAGCCCGAAGTGCCCGGCCATCCACTGCTGGAACTGCTCGAGCTCGGCCAGCAGGGCGGTGGCCCGCTTCATCAGCTCGGGGTCCTCCTGGGCCCAGTCCGGGAACCAGAACGGCAGCTCGTCCAGCCGCACGTACCGCAGCGACTCCTGCGACACCGCCGTCCCCGGCCGGTGCCTGACAATTTCATGAGAAAATACACGAGAAACGTTGTGCAGGACGAACGTGAAGCTGGCGTGCTCGAGCACCGAGCCGTGCTGCTGCTTCAGGATGTTCTGCAGGTACGCTTCTTGGTCCTCGCGTACCTTGCGGACGTTGGGGTTGAGCCCGGGCTCCCAGGAGCGGTAGCACATCTTTCCCGCGAACTCAGCGAGATCCTGGGCCTCGAGCTGTCCGCGGTCGACCCGCTCCAGCCAGCGTTCGCCGCCCACCTCGCGCAGGTAGGCGGCGATCGCGTCGTAGTCGACCGAAGGCCGGGCGACCAGGAAAACCTCGGGCTCCACGCTCCTCATGGCACAGCACACTACATGGCGCCCACGGCTTTCTCGCGGGCACGACACAGGTCCAGGACGTTGGCGATGATCTGGTGGCCGGTCCGGCCGGACGCGGTCAGGATCGACTCCGGGTGGAACTGCACCGCCCAGCGGGCCGCGGCGGCATCCTCGATCGCCATCACCACGCCATCAGGGGTCACCGCGGTCACCTCGAACCCGCCGCGGACCTCGCCGGCCGGCGCGCAGAGGCTGTGGTACCGCCCCGCGGTGAACTCGGCGGGCAGCCCGGCCAGCAGCGCGCCCCCGGCCACCCGGACCAGGCCCGGCTTGCCGTGCGCGGGCTCGGGCAGCAGGGACAGGGCGCCGCCGGCGTGCTCCACCATGGCCTGCAGGCCCAGGCAGACGCCGAACACCGGCAGGTGCCGCGCGTAGAGCTCGTCCAGCAGCGCCGCGCAGCCGAAGTCGGCCGGACGGCCCGGCCCGGGCGACATGACCACCAGGTCGGGCGCGTAGGAGTCGAGCAGCGCGGGCGAGAACCCGAACCGCAGCGTGGTAACCTCCGCGCCCTGCTGCCTGAAGTAGTCGCCGAGGGTGTGCACGAACGAGTCCTGGTGGTCGACGAGCAGCACCCGCTGGGCGTAGTCCCCGGACGCGGACACGCGCGCGGGCCGGGTCGCGGCGGCGGCCGCGGGCACGCCCCGGCTGGCCTCGTTCAGCGTCTCGATCAGGGCGCGCGCCTTGATGTGGGTCTCCTGCTCCTCCGCCTCGGGCACCGAGTCGTACAGCAGCGTGGCGCCGGCCCGCACCGCGGCGATCCCGCCGGTGATGTGCGCGGTGCGCAGGGTGAGACCGGTGTTCATGGAGCCGTCGAAGCCGATCTTGCCCACGGCGCCGCCGTACCAGCGGCGCGGGGTCGCCTCGTGGTCCTCGATGAACTGCATGGCCCAGGTCTTCGGGGCCCCCGTCACGGTGACCGCCCACATGTGGGTGAGGAAGGCGTCCAGCGCGTCGAAGCCGGGCCGGAGCCGGCCTTCGATGTGGTCGACGGTGTGGATGAGGCGGCTGTACATCTCGATCTGCCGCCGGCCGATGACCTGGACCGAGCCGGGCACGCACACCCGTGCCTTGTCGTTGCGGTCCACGTCGGTGCACATGGTCAGCTCGGACTCCTCCTTGGCCGAGCCGAGCAGGGTGGCGATGTTCGCCGCGTCCTCCAGGGTGTCCGCGCCGCGCGCGATCGTCCCCGCGATCGGGCAGGTCTCCACCCGGTCGCCGGTGACCCGCACGTACATCTCGGGCGACGCCCCGACCAGGTACTCCCCCTCGCCCAGGTTGAACAGGAACTCGTACGGGGCCGGGTTGCGCTGCCTGAGCAGCTCGTAGAAGGCGGCCGGCGACGCGCACCGGCCGTGGAACACGTGGCTCGGCACGACCTCGAACAGGTCGCCGCGGGCGAACCGCTCCCTGGCGTCCTCGACGACCCGCGCATAGCTCCCCGGCCGCGGCGGCTCGGGCAGATCAATATCCCGAACGGCCTGGGCGTCGAGCCCAGGCCCGGTGCGTGCGGTCGCCCGGTCAAGCCCGGCCGTGGACACGCCGCCCACCTCGAACTCGTAGGAGTACCTGACCGCTTCCTCCCGCATGCGGTCCATGATCCAGATCTCGTCCGGCAGGTGCAGGACCAGGTCCCGCTGGGTCGCGGGACGCTCCAGCCGCGGCCGGACCGGCTCGAACTGGAACGCCAGGTCGTAGCCGAACGCCCCGTACAGGCCCAGGTGCGGGTCCTCGCAGGCGAACGCCGCGGTGATCTCCCGCAGCGCGGTGAACACCGTCGGCTTGCGGCTGCGCTCTTCCTCCGTGAATTCCTGGTCACCTTCCGCGATGAAGACGGTGTCGTCATCGACTGGCTGCCCGGCCCGGCGCAGCGCGGCCTGGATCACCGGCATCAGCACCCGGCCCCGTTCGTTCAGGGCCCGCGCGGTGATCCGGCGGCCGGTGGCCGTGATCTCGGCACACGGGTCGGCGTAGGCCATGACCCAGCGGCTGTACCGGCCCGGATACTCCATGCCGGAGCTCATCACGCCGCCGCGGCGCTCGTCGGCCAGCGCGGCGATCCGGCCGAGCTCGGCCGGGTCGAACGGCTCGGCGGTACGGGTGACCCGCACGCCGTCCTCGGTCGTCATTTCCAGGTATTGCTCGTCCACGGTGGCCCCTCGGTTTCGAGCCCGGGACGACAAAAGCGACCGCCGTTTCCCGGGCGGTCGCTGCTGAATCTGAGCGCGATCAGGCAAGCCGCCTACTGGCGGCGCCACCACTGCAGGCGAGCTGTTCGCGTCACGGGCGACAGCGTAGCAGGTTCAGGCGGGGCAGGCGGAGTCGAGCTCGGGCATCCGCCAGGCGGCGCCGGCCCCCGCAATGAGCCTGGCGGCGCTGCGCAGGTCCCGCTGCGAGCCGCCGGCCAGCACGTCGAGATCCTGGTCCGGGGGTGCGCCGGTGGCCAGGAAGGTCTCGACGATGCTCTGCACCGAACCGTCGCCCAGCAGGCCGCCGTGGAGGGCGTCGACGAAGATCACGTTCTTCGGCCACGGGCAGGCGGGCAGCGTGACCGCGTCGGCCAGCGGCACGACGGCCATCCAGGGCAGCCCGTGGTCGTGGCTCACCTCGGCGAAGTAGCTGGCCCCGACCTCGCTCACCGAGTCGATAAGCGCCCCCGCTCCGGAGCTCCCGTACGGCGACATGCCGCCGATCAGGTTGTTCAGCGTTGTCAGCGCGGCGCCCGGTACGGTTTCCCCGGCCTGCCCGAACTGGCCGGGCTCGACGATGGGGCTGAGCAGGGTCACCGAAGAGATCGGCACGTGCGGGTGCCGGGCCAGCATCGCGTAAACGCCGAGAGTGCCCTCGCTTTCTGCCACGATGGCCACCGGCGGGCCGGCCTGCCGGGACAGCGCCTCGACCTGGGCGGCCAGGCGGTCGCCGAGGACCTGGAGGGAGAGGTTCCCGGCCCGGCCGTACGGGACCGGCTGCCCGGCGGAGGTCAGGCCGTGGTACGAGAACTGGCGCACCAGCAGGTGCGGCTCGGCGGCGCGCAGGGCGTCCGCGCTGTGGCAGCAGGACGACCCGAAGCCGTCGACCACGAGCACCGCGCCCCTGGGCTTGCTCGCGGGAGCGCTGACGGCCTTCGGGGTCTTGGGGATGCTTGCTATGGCGAGCTCATCGGGGTCGAAGCGCACGGTGCCGGTGAAGGCCAGCCGGGCCACCCCCACGACCAGGACGAGCACCAGCACCGCCGCCAGCGGCGCCATCGGCACCCAGCGTTGCCAGGGGGGACGATCCCCCCCAGCCCCCCCCTGCTCATGGGGGGCTACCCGCCCCCCATACCCCCTGGCCATGGCAGCCGCCGCGGTCAGCCCGTACCAGGCCCGCGCGTCGACGATCCCGGCCAACCCGGCCACCGCGACGATCCCGGGCGTGTCGAGGTGTGTCATCAGCGCCGAGGCCAGCGACAGGGTGCCGAAGGTGATGATCACCCAGCCCGCGGTGCGGGCCGGGGGCAGCCGCCGCCACCAGAACTGGCCCACGCCACCCTGGCTGAGCGCGATCGCGGTGCCGACCAAGATCGGCACCGCGGCCAGGTACGGCCAGGAGAACGGCAGCAGGGCCACCCCGAACATCAACGTGACCACCGGCGACATGACCAGCCCGACCAGCACGGTGAGCACCGCGCAGGACACCAGCGAGCCGAGGAACCGGGGTCGCGGCCGGGCGGGCTCGTGCGGCCAGGCCAGCATGACCATCGCCGCGTCCACCGCCGAGCGGGCCAGGATCAGCAGCACCAGCACGCCGGTGAAGCCGAGCCACGGCTGGTTGAACGCGAACAGCCAGCGCAGGTCGTGGTAGGCCGCGAGCGGAGGGAGCGCGGTGACCTGCGGTGCGAGCGGCCGGGCGCTGGGCGCGAGGAACGAGAGCAGCGTCGTTTCCGCCATCGCGCCGCCCGCCGCGAACGCGATGAGCCCCCGATGCCGGACGAACGCCCGGGCCAACGACGCCTCCCGTACGCAAGTGCCCCCTGCTAACCGCTGCAACGGCACCGAGCGAAGGGTTATGCCCGGAAAACGACGAGCTTGTTCAGAATACGAAGCCCCCGGGACGGCCGTTGCGGTCCGCGAGCAGGCCGGCCAGGGTCGAGATGGCGATTTCGGGCGGGATCCTCGAGCCGATGTTCAGCCCGATCGGCCGGTGCACGCGGGCGATCTCCCCGTCCGGGACGCCGAGCTCGGTGAGCATGGCCACGTGCGGGCCGACGATGCCCGGCTTGCCGATGATCCCGATCCACCGGGCCTTGGTGGCTAGCGCGTCGCGGAGCATGACGCCGAGCTCGGGCCGGTGATGGTCGGTGACGACCACGTCGGCGGTGTCGTCGAGGTCGTCGGGCATGGCGGTGAGGATCGGGAACCCGAGGGTGGCGGCGCCGGCCGCGCGCGCCTCGTCCGGCTCGAGCAGCAGCCCCCGGAAGCCCATGTCGGCACCGTACCTCAGCATGTAGCCGGAAACGGGCGACGCGAACACGGCGACCAGGGTCCGCTCCGCGGGGGCGGAAGACGGGGCGACCGGGCTGTGGGCCACCGCGCAGGCCGAGTGGTCGTGGTCATGCATGTGCTCACTCATAAGAGCTAGTCTGCCTGACGTGATAACCCGCGACGAGATCTCAGCCACCTACGACACGATCCGTCCCTACATCCGGCGCACGCCGGTGATCCAGCTCGAGCTGGGCGAGCTGCCGTCCGTCACGCTCAAGCTGGAGCAGCTGCAGTGCGCCGGCTCGTTCAAGGCCCGCGGGGCGTTCACGAACCTGCTGCTGCGGGACGTGCCGCCCGCGGGGGTGGTAGCCGCCTCCGGCGGCAACCACGGCGTGGCGGTGGCGTACGTCGCGCACCGGCTTGGCAGGCCGGCCAGGATCTTCGTGCCGAGCGTATCGGCGCCGACCAAGATGGAGCGGATCAGGCAGCTCGGCGCCGAGCTCGTGGTGACCGGCGACAGGTACGCCGATGCGCTGGCCGCCGCGCAGGACTGGGCCGCCAGCTCGGGTGCGATGAGCGTGCACGCCTTCGATCAGCGGGAGACCCTGCTCGGCCAGGGCACCGTGGCCCTGGAGCTGGAAGACCAGGCCGACGGCATCGACACCGTGCTGGTCCCGGTGGGCGGCGGCGGCCTGATCGGCGGCATCGCCGCCTGGTTCGGAGGCAGCACGCGCGTCATCGGGGTGGAGCCGGACGGCGCGCCCACGCTGACCCGGGCCCGGGCCGAGGGCAGGCCCGCCGACGCCCCGGCCGAGGGCGTCGCGGCCGACGCCCTGGCCCCGCGTCGCGTCGGCGAGCTGATGTTCCCGATCACCCAGGCCTACGTCGAAGACGTCGTGCTGGTCGACGACCCCGCGATCCTGGCCGCTCAGCGGGTCCTGTGGCAGACCGCCAGGATCGCCGCCGAGCCCGCCGCCTGCGTCGGGATCGCGGCCCTGCGCACCGGGGCGTACAAGCCCGCGCCGGGCGAGCACGTGGCCGTCATCATCAGCGGCGCCAACATGGCACCCGCCCAGCTGGAGCAGGAAGCTGGGTGAGGCGCGCGGCCTGGCCCGTTCGGGGTAATGATGATCTATGAAGTTCGTCTTCACGCCCCCTGCTGATCACGCGGCCGGCCTGCTCACCCTGCCGTGGTCGGAGCCGCTGGCCGACTGGCAGGACGAGCGGCTGGTCGAGATCAGGCAGCGGGGCATCTCGCGCCACGTGGTCCGCTTCGTCTACGACGACGGCACCCTGTACGCCCTCAAGGAGCTCAGCGAGCGGCTGGCCCGGCGCGAGTACCGGCTGCTGCGGGCGCTGACCGAGCTGGGCATCCCCGCCGTCGAGGTGGTCGGGATCGCGGTCGACCTGGACGAGACCGCCCCGCGCGACTCCGACGCGGACGCCATCTTGGTCACCGAGTTCCTCAGCTACGCGACCACCTACCGGGCGGTCTTCTCCAACCCGCGCGGCCTGCACGCCACCGACGGGCTGCTCGACGCGCTGGTCGAGCTGCTGGTCCGGCTGCACCTGTCGGGGTTCTTCTGGGGCGACTGCTCGCTGTCCAACACGCTGTTCCGGCACGACGCGGGCACGCTGGAGGCGTACCTGGTCGACGCGGAGACCAGCGAGCAGCACCCGGAGCTGACCGACGGGCAGCGCGGGTGGGATGTCGAGCTGGCCATCGAGCGGGTCTTCGCCGAACTGCTCGACCTGCAGGCGGGCGAGCTGCTCCCGGCCGACGTGGAACCGCTGGAGATCGCCGAGGAGCTCGGGCGCCGGTACGAGTCGCTGTGGCAGGAGCTGACCCGCGAGGAGATCCTGCGGCCCGAGGAGCAGCGGTACCGGATCGCCGAGCGACTGCACCGGCTCAACGAGCTGGGCTTCGACGCGGACGAGGTCGAGCTGATCAGCACCGGCGAGGGCAACAAGCTGCGGGTGAAGACCCGGGTGGCCGAGAGTGGGCACGACGCCAGGAAACTGTTCCTGCGCACCGGCATCGACGCCAGCGAGCGGCAGGCCCGGCGGCTGCTGAACGACATGGCAGGCTTCCGGGCCTGGCTGGAGCAGAAGCAGGGCCGGGCGGTGTCGGAAGTGGTGGCGGCCAACCGGTGGCTGGAGGAGGTCTACGACCCGGTGATCGCCGCGATCCCGGCGGAGCTAGCCGACCGGCTGCCTCCGGCCGAGGTCTTCAGCGAGGTCCTCGAGCACCGCTGGTACATGTCAGAGGCGGCCGGGCTCGACGTCGGCACCACCGCCGCCACCCACGACTACATCAAGCACGTGCTGCCGGCCGCGCCCGACCCGCTGACCGCGGGCCAGCCGACGGGCCCGATGGAGATCCTCAGGTCGCCCGGCGACGCCTAACGGGCCGAGGAGAGGTCCGCGTGGCTCTCTTCGGCGCTCTGGTCTTCCTGGACGCCCCGGGTGAGCCCGCGCAGCGCTACCAGCGCGGCCACCGCCATGATCGCGGCCATGACGTAGAGCACGTCCCGGGTGGCGGCGGCGAAGTCGGCGCGGATGAACGCCGGGATGGTGGCCACATTGCCGTTCCCGCCCTGCAGCTGGGCGATCTTCGCGGCCTGGGCCGCGGCGACCGGGCCGGGCGCGCCCTGGGCGGTGAGCGAGGCGGTGATCCTGGACCGGAACTCGGTGATCAGGACCGTGCCCAGCACGGCGAACCCGAGGCTGGCGCCGTAGTTGCGGACCGTCTGGGTGATGCCGGTGGCCTCGCCGTAGGAGAACCGGGAGGCCCGGTTCACCGCGTCGGTGTTGGCCTGGCCCAGCATGAGGCCCATTCCGGCCCCGGCCATGACGATGTAGATGATCTGGCCGCCGGAGTGCAGGCTGGTCACCTTCCCGGCCCACAACGCGAACCCGACGGCCGACAGGACACAGCCGAGCACCACCGGCCGCTTGGCCCCGATCCGGTCCAGCATCCGCCCGCCGATCTGCGCGAACACCACGAAGCCGAGGAAGAAGTACAAGATGAGCAGGCTGGCCGTGGTGGCCTTCTCCCCCAGCGCGATCTGCCCGTAGGTGCTGGCGAAGAAGAACACCGGGATGAACACCATCATCACGATGCCGAGGATGATGTTCTCCACTGCGAACGCCCGGTTGCTGAAGATCCGCACGTTGATCAGCGGCGATTCGGTTCGGCGCTCGACGGAGAAGAAGACGCCGAGCAGGATCACGCCGATCGCGATGCACACCTCGATGGCCGGGTTGCCCCAGCCCCAGATGGACGACTGCTGGAAGCCGAACACGCTCAGGCCCACGCCGCCGATGATGAGGGCCAGGCCCCGGTAGTCCATGCGCGCGGGACGGTGCTCGGTGGCCGGCTTGGAGATGCGGATCAGCACCAGGGCGATCAGGGCGATGGGAATGTTGATCCAGAAGATGGCCCGCCAGGTCCACTCGAGCAGCCAGCCGCCCGCGATCGGGCCGATCGCGGTCAGGCCGCCGGCGACGCCGAAGAACAGCGCGAGCGCGCGTCCGCGCGAGCGCAGGTCGAAGGTCTGCACCACGATGGCGAGCGCGGCCGGGAACATGATCGCCCCGCCGAGACCCTGCAGCGCGCGGAACGCCACGATCCACGTCTCCGCGATCCCGCCGGTCGGGGTCGCGCCGCACAGCGCCGAGGCGCCCGCGAAGATGATCACGCCGAGCACGCACATCTTGCGGTGGCCCACGGTGTCCGCGAGCCGGCCACCGAAGGCGAACAGCGCGGCCAGGGCCAGCAGGTAGGAGTTGATGGCCCACTGCAGGCCGCTGCTCGACAGGCCCAGTTCCTCCTGGATCTTGGGCGCGGCGATCGAGACGATGGTCTGGTCGATGAAGGTCATCGCGACCGCGAAGATCATCGCGGCCAGGATCAGGTTGCGCGACTGGCCACCGCCAGGGTTGCTCATCGTGGGTCCTCTCCGGTTGCTCGGCCGTTGGCCTGATTCCTATCATTTGGGGGACTCGCGGGCCAGTAGTGAGATGCTCGGGTTATGCATGCGGTCCTGCTCGAGCAGTTCGGCGGCGCCCTGACCCTGGCCGAGGTCGACAAGCCCGCGGCGGGCCCGGGCCAGGTCCTGGTCCGGGTGGCCGCCAGCGGCGTGAACCCGCTGGATACCAAGATCGCGGCCGGGGCGGCCGCCCACGCCAAACCCGTCCTGCCCGCCATCTTGGGCCTGGACCTCGCCGGGGTGGTCGAGGAGGCCGGACCGGGCGTGTCCGGCTTCGCCGCGGGCGACGAGGTGTACGGGCTCACCGGCGGGGTCGGCGGCCTGCCGGGGTCGCTGGCCGAGTACGCGGCCGTGGATTCGGCGCTGCTGGCCCGTAAGCCCGCGGCGCTGACCATGCGCGAGGCCGCGGCGCTCCCGCTGGCGGTGATCACGGCGTGGGAGGGCCTGGTCGACCGGGCCCAGGTCCGGCGCGGGCACCGGGTGCTCGTGCACGGCGGCGCCGGCGGGGTCGGGCACGTGGCGGTCCAGTTGGCCCGGGCCCGAGGCGCGGAGGTCTTCGCGACCGGATCGGCGGGCAGCCTGCCGGTCATCGAGGGCCTCGGCGCCACCGCGATCGACTACGCCACCCCGGTCGCCGACTACGTAGCCGCGCACACGGACGGCGAGGGCTTCGACGTCATCTTCGATTCGGTCGGCGGGACGACGCTCGACCGGTCGTTCGAGGCGATTCGCTTCTACACCGGCCATGTCGTGAGCGCGCTGGGCTGGGGCACCCACAGCCTCGCTCCCCTGTCGTTCCGCGGCGCCACCTACTCCGGCATCTTCACCCTGCTGCCGCTGCTGACCGGCCACGGCCGGGCTCATCACGGCGAGATCCTGCGCGAGGCCGCCGCACTGGCCGATGCCGGGGCGCTGCGGCCCCTCGTCGACCCCCGGCGCTTCACCCGCGCAGACGTGACCGAAGCGCACCAAGCGGTCGAGAACGGTACCGCCGCGAGCAAGATCGTGGTCGACATCGCGGGGTGAGCTTCGTGGCTACGGCGCCACCAGCGCGTCGGTGAGGGCGTTGATCCCGGCCAGGTTGGCGGCCAGGCCGGGATCGAGGTGGTGGCGGGCGGCGAGTTCGTCCGGGGAGTAGTACGAGACCTTGGTCTGCCCCTGGTCGTCCCACACCAGGACCTTGAGCGGCAGGTCGAGGGCGGCCAGCGGTGACGCCGCCATCACCGGCGTGCCCGCGGCCGGGCTGCCGAAGATGACCAGGATGGTTTCGCGCAGGTCGAGCCCGGCGTGCTGGGCCTCTTCGCGCTGATCGATGAGCGCGAACAGGCGCATCCCCTTCGCGTCGATCAGGCCGGTGAGCTTCGCGGCGGTGTCGGCTACCGGCCGGGGGCTGAACTTGGTGACGACGCCAGTCTCCGTCGTACTCTCGGTCATCGGTTACCTCCTTTGGTCAGGCCAGGCCGGCTTCACGCGCGGCCCGCACGGCTATCGCGCTATCGCGCCGGGTGAGCGCGGACGAAGCCGGCGATCACGGTGCCGAGTCGCTCCCCCGCGTCCTCTTGGAGGAAGTGTCCGGCCCCCTCGAGCACCGGATGCTCGAGGCCCTTGGTGCCAGGTATGGCGTCCTTCAGGACGGGTGCCATCGAGGCGGTGATGGGATCACGGTCGCTGAACGCCACCAGGAACGGCTTGTCCCAGGTGGCCAGCCTCCGCCAGGCAGCCCGGTTGGCTTCGGCGGCCGGGTCGCCGGGGGTGGTCGGGACCAGTTCGGGCATGGCCCGGACCGCGGCGGCGTAGGACGGGTCGGGAAACGGCGCCTCGTAGGCGGCGAGGACCTCGGGCGACAGCGTGGCCTGGCAGCCCGATTGCACCAGCCGGGACACGCTCAGCGCGGGGGCATCGCGGACGACCTGGCGGAACCGCAGCCACACGTCGGGCATCGGCACGTCGCCGGTGGGCAGCCCGGTATTCGACGCCACCACCCGGGCGAACCGGTCCGGGTGCTCCGCCACCAGGCGCAGCCCGATCAGGCCGCCCCAGTCCTGCCCGACCAGGGTCAGCCCGTGCAGGCCGAGGTGGTCGAACGCGAGCGCGCGGATCCACTCCACGTGCCGCGCGAAGCTGTGGTCAGCGGGCTCGGACGGCTTGTCCGAGCGGCCGAACCCGACCAGGTCCGCCGCGATGGCCCGCAGGCCCGCGTCCGCGAGTACCGGCATGATCTTGCGGTACAGGAACGACCAGCTCGGCTCACCGTGCAGCAGCAGGACGGGTTCCCCGTCGGGCGGGCCGGTCTGCACGTAAGCCAGCCGCAGGCCGTCCACGTCGGCGTACCGCGGCGGGTAGCCGAAGTCGGGCAGGTCGGCGAACCGCTCTTCCGGAGTGCGCAGCACCTTCATGCCGACATGCTGTCATGCGCCCCTGGCGCGCAACCGCCCACGTCCTTCTTCCGCGTACCACTGGTCCACTAGCGCTTGGCTTCTCGGTAGGTGCTGGCTTATCGCAGTAGTCGCTGGCGCCACATCGTCGTGCCTCGCTCCTGGACAATCAAGGCGTCCTTCTGGATTCGAATTTATCTCGTAAAATGATGTCTTCAGCTGCTAATTTATGTGGATGAAGACAGGCTTCTTTGATAGTATGTTCGACATAGGATCCTTCTTCCGAACGGAGTGGGTGCATGCACGACGGACAGCCTGAGCCGGATTCCTGGGGGCCCGTCATCACCTGCCCGGATCCTGTATCGCTGGAGGAGTGGCTGGCATCGGACCTGGACGAGGACGAGCCGCCCGATTTCTGCGAGGAGGACCTGGATCCGGAGGGCAGCGGCCTGCCGTGGGATGAGGACCTGGCCGCGATCGACCGTTTCGTGGCGGAGCGGGAGCTGGATGCGGCGTTCCTGGCCCGGCCGGAGACCGCGGAGCTGGCCGGGGCGGTGCTGGCGGATGAGGCGCGGAAGCGTGGCCCGCGCGGCCCGGGGCTGCCGGGTTCGGCGGAGCGGGTTCCTGGCGTGTCGTCGGGGCCGGCGGGCGGGTTCGCCGCGGGAGAGTGCCTGGATGCCGCGGCGGGGTCGGCGTGCCTGCACGGGTTCATCGAGCGGGCCGTGGATTCCGGCCGGCTCGGCGAGGCGTCCGATGATGAGGTCATCGGCTTGATTACCGCGGCGGACCGGGCCGAGGCAGCGGCGTGCTCCCTTAAGCACGCGGCTGCTGCGGAGCTGATCCGCCGCCGTCCGGCTGCTGGCGCGGCCGTGCTCGGGGGCGCCGGGGGGATGCCGGAGGGGTACCTGGATTCGGCGGCGGCTGAGGTGAAGTGGGCGCTGGCCGAGACCCGGCCGGCGGCCGATAAGGTGCTGGGGCTGGCCTGGGACCTCGAAGTCAGGCTCCCCGGTACTAGGGCGTTGTTCCGCGAGGGGCGGCTGCGGCACTCCAAAGTCCAGATTATCGCCGACAACACCGCCGTCCTGGACGCCGGCGAGGCCCGGCAGGCCGAGCAGCAGGTCCTGGGCCAGGCGCCGTCGCTGAGCCCGGGCCGGCTGCGTAACGCGATCAAGCGCGCGGTGGCGGCGGTCGCCCCGGCGAAGGCGAGGGACCGCCGCGAGCACGGCGCGAAGAACGCCCGGGTCGAGCGGTGGGCTGAGGATTCCGGGAACGCGGGGCTGGCGGTCCGGGAGGCGCCCCCGGCCCGGGTCCTGGCCGCCG
>JBEKJP010000067.1:0-38805 GCA_050011155.1 Streptosporangiaceae bacterium | reverse complement strand
GTGCGCGACCTCAGGGAACGTCGAGCCTGGGGCGACGCGGTCATCGCCACGTCGTTCGGCCTATCTCTTGGGGTTATGAACTTCTCGATCTACCAGTCGTTCGCCCGCATCCCGCTGGGCGTCGCGGTCACGATCGAGTTCCTGGGCCCGCTGGCGGTGGCGGTGGCCGGGTCGCGGCACGTGCGGGACCTGGGCTGGGTGGTACTCGCGGCGGCCGGGGTGGTGCTGCTGACGCAGGGCGGCCATGGCCGTCTCAACCTGGCCGGGGTACTGTTCGCCGGGCTGGCGGGCGCCTGCTGGGCGGCCTACATCGTGCTCAGCTCGGCGACCGGGCGCCGGTTTCCCGGCTCGTCCGGGCTGGCCATCGCGATGGTCGTCTCGGCCGTCATCGTCACGCCGCCCGCGCTGGTGGCGGGCGGCACCGCGATGTTCCGCCCGGCCGTGCTCGCGGCCGGCGTCGCGATCGGGGTGCTGTCCTCGGTGATTCCCTACCGGCTCGAGCTCGAGTCGCTGCGGCGGATGCCCCTGCGGGTGTTCGGCGTGTGGATGAGCATGGAGCCGGCCGTGGCCGCCCTGATCGGGCTGGTCCTGCTCGGCCAGCACCTGACCCTGGCGGAATGGCTGGCCATCGGCTGCGTGATGGTGGCCTGTGCCGGTGCCGCCCAGCACTGACTAGCATGGGGGCCGTGCCCGATGACCTGAAGTCGCGCGCGGCCGCCTGGACCAGGCCGGTGCTGTCACCGACGCCGGCTTCCATGCGCCGTCTGGCGCTGGCGGGGGTCATCGCCAACACGGTGATCATGTCGACCGGTGCCGCGGTCCGGCTCAGCTCGTCCGGACTGGGCTGCCCCGACTGGCCGCAGTGCAGCACGGCGGACATCGTGGCCAGCAAGAACGCGGGCCAGACGCTGCTCAACACCTGGATCGAGTTCAGCAACCGGCTGCTGAACTTCCCGCTGGTCATCGTGGTCGCCCTTGTTTTCATCGCGGCCTGGCGGTTCCGTCCCGGAGAGCCCGGAGAGCCCGATGGCCCGGGCACGGGGCGCCGGCGTGACCTGGTGCGGCTGGCGGCGGTCCAGCCGCTTGGGGTGGTGGCGCAGGCGGTGATCGGCGGGATTCTCGTGCTCGCCAAGCTCAACCCGGTCCTGGTCTCGGTGCACTTCCTGGTCTCCGCGGCCGTGGTGGCGGCCGCCGTCGTGCTGCATATGCGATTCGCTGAGCCCGCCGAGAGCCCGCCAGTGCGCCGTGATCTGCAAGCGATCGCCGGGGCGCTGGTCGCGGTGACCGCGCTGATGCTGGCGGCCGGCACCGTGGTCACCGGGACGGGACCGCTGGCGGGCGACGCGGGCGTGGCCCGGTACAAGCTCCCGCTCGAGGGCGTCACCCAGCTGCACGCGGACATCGGCTGGCTGCTGGCCGGCTTGTCCGTCGCGCTGGTGCTCGGGCTGCGGCTCTCTGGCGCGCCGCCGCGGGCGGTCCGGGCGGGCTGGATCATGCTCGCGGCGCTCGGCTCGCAGGGCGTGATCGGCTACATCCAGTACTTCACCCACCTCCCGGCCGGGCTGGTCTGGGTGCATGTGACCGGGTCTGTCCTAGTCTGGATCGCGGTGCTGCGGCTGTTCCTCACGGTACGGGCGCGGAACCCGGTAAACACTGCGCGAACAGGGCCCGCGGTGACCGTACCCAGCAGGCAGCCGGAACCCCTGGACCGATAGGCTCGTGCCGTGAGCACACAGGCCAATCTTGACTGGACGGCGACCGACAAGCGCGCCGTCGATCTCATCCGGGTCCTTGCCATGGACGCGGTCCAGAAAGTGGGCAACGGCCACCCGGGTACCGCGATGAGCCTGGCGCCCGCGGCCTACCTGCTCTACCAGCGGCTGATGCGGCACGACCCGGTCGACCCGAACTGGCCGGGCCGGGACCGCTTCGTGCTGAGCTGCGGGCACTCCAGCCTGACCCAGTACATCCAGCTGTACCTGTCCGGCTACGCCGTGACCATGGACGATCTCAAGGCGCTGCGGACCTGGGGCAGCATCACTCCCGGCCACCCGGAGCACCGGCTCACCCCCGGCGTGGAGGTCACCACCGGCCCGCTCGGCCAGGGGATCGGCAACGCCGTGGGCATGGCGATGGGCGCCCGCCGCGAGCGCGGCCTGTTCGACCCGGACGCCGCGCCCGGGACCAGCCCGTTCGACCACTACGTGTACTGCTTCATGTCCGACGGGGACATCGAGGAGGGCATCAGCCACGAGGTCTCCTCGCTGGCCGCCCACCAGGAACTGGGCAACCTGATCGTCCTCTACGACGACAACCAGATCTCCATCGAGGACAACACCAACATCGCCAAGTCCGAGGACGTGGCCGCGCGCTACGAGGCCTACGGCTGGCACGTGCAGAAGGTGGACTGGGTCGGCCCGCGGGGCGGCTATAACGAGGACGTGGACGCCCTGTACCAGGCGTTCCAGGCGGCCAAGGAGCACACCGAGGCCCCGTCGCTCATCGCGCTGCGGACCATCATCGGCTGGCCCGCCCCGAACAAGAAGGGCACCGGCGCCGCCCACGGCGCCGCGCTCGGCGTGCCCGAGGTCAAGGCGACCAAGGAGATCCTGCACTTCGACCCCGACGTCGACTTCCCGGTCGAGGACGAGGCGCTGAGCCACGCCCGCGAGGTCGCCGAGCGCGGCAAGAACGCCCACGCGCAGTGGGAGGAGACGTTCGCGGCCTGGGCCAAGGCCAACCCGGAAGCTAAAGCCCTGTTCGACCGGATGGCCGAGCACCGGCTGCCGGACGGCTGGACCGAGGCGCTGCCGGAGTTCCCGGCCGACGCCAAGGGCATGGCCACCCGCAAGGCCTCCGGCACCATCTTGACCGCGCTGGCGCCCAAGCTGCCCGAGCTGTGGGGCGGCTCGGCCGACCTGGCCGAGAGCAACCTCACCACGATGGAGGGCGAGCCGTCCTTCATCCCGGCCAACCACCAGACGCCGATGTGGCCGGGTAACCCGTACGGGCGGACCCTGCACTTCGGCATCCGCGAGCACGGCATGGGCGCCATCCTCAACGGGATCGCGCTGTCCGGTGGGACCCGGGTCTACGGCGGCACGTTCCTCCAGTTCAGCGACTACATGCGGCCGTCGGTGCGGCTGGCCTCGATGATGGAGCTCCCGGTCACCTACGTGTGGACGCACGACTCCATCGGGCTGGGCGAGGACGGGCCGACCCACCAGCCGATCGAGCATGTATGGTCGCTGCGCAACATCCCGCACCTGGAGGTCGTACGGCCGGGCGACGCCAACGAGACCGTAGTGGCCTGGCGCACCATCCTGGAGCGGGCCCGGCCCGCGGCGCTGTGCCTGACCAGGCAGAACCTGCCGGTGCTCGACCGCTCCGGCGAGCTCGAGGGAGCGGACAAGGTCGCCCAGGGCGCCTACGTGCTGGCCGCGGGAACCGACGTGATCCTGATCGCCACCGGCAGCGAGGTCTCGATCGCCCTGGACGCCCGTGAGCTGCTGGCCGCCGACGGCGTTTCTGCCCGCGTCGTGTCCATGCCGTGCGTCGAGTGGTTCACCGAGCAGGACGAGTCCTACCAGCGCGAAGTGCTGCCCCCTACGATCAGGGCCCGAGTTTCCGTCGAAGCCGGGATTACCCCGCCCTGGAAGTTGTTTGTGGGAGATGCGGGCGCTTCAATCGGAGTAGACCACTACGGCGCCTCGGCCGCTTACCAGAAGATCTACGAGGAGTTTGGCATCACGGCCGAGCGGGTAGCCGCAGCCGCACGCGACAGTCTGGCCCGGGTCAGGGCCTGAGCCCGGACCCGGGCACGCAGGAAGGAAGAGCTACGGTGTCAAGTGACGTTCTCAGGCAGCTATCCGAGGCCGGCGTGTCGGTCTGGCTGGATGACATCAGCCGCGACCGGCTGCGTACAGGCAACCTGCAGTCGCTCATGGACGACTACCACGTCGTCGGCGTGACCTCCAACCCGACGATCTTCTCCAAGGCGCTGTCCCAGGGCGATGCCTACGACGAGCAGGTCAAGGACCTCAAGATCCGCGGCGTGAGCGTAGAGGAGGCGTCCCGGGCGCTCACCACCTACGACATCCGCTGGGCCTGCGACGTGATGCGCCCGGTCTACGACGCGACCAGCGGGCTGGACGGACGGGTGTCGATCGAGGTCGACCCGCGGGTGGCCAAGGACACGGCCAAGACCATCGCCGAGGCCAGGAACCTGTGGTGGATGGTCGACCGCCCCAACGCCTACATCAAGATCCCGGCCACGCACGAGGGCCTGGAGGCGATCACCGAGACGATCGCGCAGGGCATCAGCGTCAACGTCACGCTGATCTTCTCCCTGGAGCGGCACGGCGAGGTCATCGACGCCTACATGGCCGGCCTGGAGAAGGCCAAGGCGAACGGGCACGACCTGTCGAAGATCTTCTCGGTGGCGTCCTTCTTCGTCAGCCGGGTGGACACCGAGGTCGACGGCCGGCTGGACAAGCTGGGCACCCCGGAGGCCACGGCGCTGCGCGGCAAGGCCGCCATCGCCAACGCGCGGCTGGCCTACGAGCTGTTCGAGCAGAAGTGCGCGACCGGGCGCTGGCAGGCGCTGGCCGCCGACGGGGCCAACGTGCAGCGGCCGCTGTGGGCTTCGACCTCGACCAAGGACCCGGCGTTCCCCGACACCATGTACGTGGTCGACCTGGTCGTGTCGGACACGGTGAACACCATGCCCGAGGCCACCATCAAGGCCACCGCGGACCACGGCGAGCTGCACGGTGACACCGTGCACGGCACCTACGACGAGTCCAGGAAGGTCTTCGCCGACCTGGAAGAGCTCGGCATCGGCTACGACGACGTGGTGCAGGTGCTCGAGGACGAGGGCGTGGCCAAGTTCGAGGCGTCCTGGAACGAGCTGCTCGAGACGATCAGAACCAACATGGGGCTCTGAGTGACGGCCGGTCAAGGCCCGGCCCCGGCTAACCCGGGAGTCATCGCAGGGATGGATGAGATAGCAGAGCAGTCCCGCAATCCGCTGCGCGACCCGCGGGACCGGCGCATTCCCCGGGTGGCCGGGCCGTGCGTGCTGGTCATGTTCGGCGTCACCGGCGACCTGGCCCGTAAGAAGCTGATGCCGGCCGTCTACGACCTGGCCAACCGCGGTCTGCTGCCACCGGGCTTCTCGTTCGTCGGCTTCGCCCGCCGGGACTGGGAGGACGAGGACTTCGCCCAGGTCACCTACCAGGCGGTGAAGGAGTACGCGCGCACCCCGTTCCGGGACGCGGTCTGGCAGCAGCTCAGCGAAGGCGTCAGGTTCGTGTCCGGCTCGTTCTCCGACGACGCGGCGTTCGACCAGCTGGCCGCGTGTGTCCGCCAGCTCGACGCGGACCGGGGCACCGGCGGGAACTACGCGTTCTACCTGTCGATCCCGCCCGGCCAGTTCCCCACCGTGGTGCAGCAGCTCAAGCGCAGCGGCCTGTCCGATTCCGACAACGGGGGCTGGCGGCGGGTGGTGATCGAGAAGCCGTTCGGCCACGACCTGACCAGCGCGCGGGAGCTGAACGCGACCCTGGACGGGGTCTTCCCGCCCGGGGCGGTGTTCCGCATCGACCACTACCTCGGCAAGGAGACGGTGCAGAACATCCTGGCGCTGCGCTTCGCCAACGAGATGTTCGAGCCGGTCTGGAACCGCGATCACGTCGACCACGTCCAGATCACGATGGCCGAGGACATCGGCATCGGCGGCCGGGCCGGCTACTACGACGGCATCGGCGCGGCCCGGGACGTGATCCAGAACCACCTGCTGCAGCTGCTGGCGCTGATTGCCATGGAGGAGCCGGTCGCGTTCGACGCGGACTCGCTGCGGATGGAGAAGGAGAAGGTGCTGTCCGCGGTCCGGCTGCCCGCCGACATCGCGGCGGGCACCGCCCGCGGCCAGTACTCGGCGGGCTGGCAGGGCGGCCGCCAGGTCCACGGCTTCCTCGAGGAAGAGGGCATCCCGGCCGACTCCCGGACCGAGACCTATGCCGCGCTGCGGCTCGGCGTCGACACCAGGCGCTGGGCCGGGGTCCCGTTCTACCTGCGCGCGGGCAAGCGGCTGCCGCGCCGCATGACCGAGATCGCGCTGATCTTCCACCGGGCGCCGCACCTGCCCTTCTCCGTCACCGACACCGAGGAACTCGGCCAGAACGCGCTGGTGATCAGGATCCAGCCGGACGAGGGCATCACGGTCAGGTTCGGCTCGAAGGTGCCGGGCACGGCCATGGAGGTCCGCGACGTGAACATGGACTTCGCCTACGGCGAGTCGTTCACCGAGTCCAGCCCGGAAGCCTACGAGCGGCTGCTGCTCGATGTCCTCATCGGCGACCCGCCGCTGTTCCCGCGGCAGGCCGAGGTCGAGCTCGGCTGGCGGATCCTCGATCCGGTCGAGGACTTCTGGGCCTCCCACACCAAGCCGGACCAGTATCCGGCCGGCTCGGCCGGCCCCGCGTCGGCCGACGCGATGATGGCACGGGACGGCCGCACATGGCGCCGGCTCTAGTGTCGATTTTTTAGGGGAGGCTCGGATGACCATCGACCTGACCGACACCAGTACCGGTGCCATCTACGAGGCGCTCACCCAGGCGCGCCGCCGGATGGGCGGCCCCGCCTCGGGCACCGTGCTGACGCTGATCATCGTCACCGACGAGTCCGAGCAGTACGACGCGGTCCGGGCGGCCAGCCAGGCCGGCCGCGAGCACCCGAGCCGGATCCTCGCCGTCATCGCCCGCAAACCCAGGGGCGGGTCGCGGCTCGACGCCGAGATCCGGGTCGGCGAGACCGGTCCCGGCGAGACGATCCTGCTGCGCATGTACGGCCCGCTCGGCCAGCACGCCGACTCGGTGGTGGCGCCGCTGCTCGCGCCCGACGTGCCCGTGGTCACCTGGTGGCCGGACGTGGCGCCGTCTTCGCCCCGGGGGGATGCCCTCGGCGCGGTCGCCCAGCGCCGGGTGACCGACGCGGCGGCCAGCGAGGCACCCAAGGAGATGCTGCTGAGCCTGGCCCAGGCCTACCGGCCGGGTGACACCGACCTGTCCTGGACCCGGTCGACGCCCTGGCGGTCGCTGCTCGCGGCCACGCTGGATCAGCCCTACCCCGAACTGCTCCGCGGCGAGGTCCTGGCCGAGCCGGGTAACCCGAGCGCGGACCTGATCGCGGCCTGGCTGAGGCTGCGGCTGGGCATCGAGATGCAGCGGGCCGAGTCTGGCGGGCCCGGGGTCACCGAGGTGAACTTCGAGACCACGGACGGGAAGGTCGCGCTGTCCCGGCCGGACGGCCGCAACGCCACCCTGTCGTGGCCTGGGCGGCCGGAACGCCGGGTGGCCCTGCACCGCCGCGACACCGCCGAGCTGATCGCCGAGGAACTGCGCAGGCTCGAGCCGGACGAGGTCTACGCCGAGACCCTGCGCGCCCTGGCGGGAGGCGTCGCCTGATGACCACCCCCGAGGTGATCGTGTACCGGGACGGCCCGCTGCTGGCTCAGGCGGTAGCGGCGCGACTGGTCACCGGGCTGACCGACGCGTTCGCCGCGCGCGGCCGGGCGTCGGTGGTGCTGACCGGAGGCGGCATCGGCACCCAGGTGCTCGCCGAACTGGCCGCCGCTCCGGCCCGGGACGCGATCGACTGGCCGCAGCTGGACATCTGGTGGGGTGACGAGCGGTTCGTCCCGGCCGGCGACCCTGACCGGAACGAGACCGGGGCCCGCGCGGCGCTGCTCGATCACGTCGACGTGGACCCGGCCCGGGTGCACCCCATGCCGGGCCCGGACGGGCCCGACGGCGACGATCCGGACGCGGCCGCCGCCCGGTACGCGTCCTGGCTGGCCGACGCGGCTAAGTCCGGTGATGGCGGCCCGGTGCCCGCGTTCGACGTGCTGATGCTCGGCATCGGGCCGGAAGGGCACGTCGCCTCGCTGTTTCCCGGCCTGCCCGCGCTCGATGACAAGCGGCCGGTGGTGGCGGTGCGGAACTCGCCCAAGCCGCCGCCGACCCGGCTGTCGCTGACCTTCCCGTCGATCCGGGTAGCCCGCGAGATCTGGATTCTCGCCTCCGGTGAGGAGAAGGCCGACGCGGTGGCACAGGCACTGTCCGGCGCCAGTCCCGCGCAGGTGCCCGCCGCGGGCGCCCGGGGCACCCAGCGGACGCTATTCCTCCTCGACCGCGCGGCCGCGGCGAAGGCGCCCGCGCAGGCCGCCCGCTAGGTCACTCACTGACTTCTCCCCCGGCCTGCGGGTGAACGCCAGGCCGGCCGCCAGGCAGGCGGCGGGCGCCGCGGCGAGCACATAACGGTAGCTGAACCCGGCCGTCATCGGCGGCAGCACGATCAGCAGTGCCCCTACCAGCCACGGCAGCAAGGCGAGGCCGCCCCAGCGGCGCCAGCGGGCCAGCACGCCGGCCAGGCCGACGAGCACGATCAGCGCCAGCAGCGTCCCGCGCAGGTAGAAGATCCGCTGGTAGAACTGCAGTATCTGATACCAAGGACCGACCGCGCGGGTCTCGCCGAGGCCGCCGCCGTTGAAGGCCCTTTCCGCCGCCATTATCTGGGCCGCCTGCGGGTCTCCCTGCTGGCAGGTCGCGTCGCAGTAACTCGTCGACGGAGTGCCGGGCAGGTGCGTGGGATGGGTGTACCAGGGAATCGCCTGGGTCAGCGCCGGGCTATTGATGAACTGGAAGGTCGGGCCGTTCCCGTTCGCGGTCTCGAAGGCACCGCCGGGGTCCGGCTCGCGGTTCCAGCCGAACGTGTGCACGACGTCCTTCAGCACGACGCGCAGGTAGGTCGCCGGCTGCTTCTCGATGAAGAACTCGGCGAACTGCTTTTCCTTTTTGCCGATAGCGGGGGCGAAGCGGGCGCCGGTGTCGGCGCCGATCTGCTTGTCGTTGTACAGGGGGGTGTACGTGACCTGCCCGTTGATCGGCAGGTCGTTGTCGGCCCAGATGTACTGCGACGCCGGCGGGCGGTCCTGCGGCGGGTTCATGTCACACAGGAAGTGCAGGTCGGCAGGCGGGTCGAGCTTCGAGCAGTCGGCGAAGGCACTGACCCGGCTGTACAGGAACGGCCCGAGGGACTGGGTCAGCCCGTACTTGCCGGTCGAGCCGTGGAACCAGAGCATGTATCCCGCGATGGGCACGACGCCGGCGACGAGCAGCGCAACCATGCGCTGCCAGCCGGCCCGCCGGACCAGCATGGCCACCAGGACCACCACCAGCAGCGGCTCGCCGACGGACCTCACCACGGTGGCGTAGCCGATGAGCAAGCCGGCCACGGCCATCACCGGGACCGAGGGACGGTCATTCCAGCACAAGATCACGATGGCGACGGTGATCAGGAAGACGAACAGCACGTCCGAGGTGATCATGTGCTCGAGGTGCAGTTGGTAGGAGTCGAACAGCACCGGGACGGCCGCCAGCGTCGCTCCCCACCACGGCAGCCCGCGGTGGCGGAGCAGGGCATAGATCACGATGCCCAGGGCGAGCCCCATCGCCGCCTGGATCACCCCGATCAGATAGGTGCTGTGCAGCGGGAGGAGCAACTGGAGGAAGAACGGGTACCCGTTCGCCCTGATCACGTCCGGGCGGCGGGTAAACGCGTCGTAGACGTAGTTGTAGGAGTCGTCGAACCACAGGATCGGCGGATAGCCCAGGATCACGATGATCCGCATCAGGACGGCCACGGCCACCAAGGCGGCGAACTGCCGGTGTGCCGTCACCGAACCGGTGAGCCGGGTCAGCCGCGACGTGCGCGTCTCCTCAGGCGGCTGCTGACCGGGAACAACCCGGTCGCTGCCGGTGGTCGCGTTCGACACGACCGCCTCCTGCCTCTTTGAGCCAGCCGGAAACCCTGTAGTTCCTTTCGCCGATCGATCCCGCAGGCCCCGGGGCAAATCAGGCACGCCCGCGCGATGGTGCCAGCGCCGGCCGACCCATAGTAGCCCCCTGCTCAGGCAGGAGATGACTAACACTGGCTATTAGCACGGGTCAGCGTGTCGGACGCTGAATGCCGTCAGCGTCCCCCGTACCCTACCCGGCACGCCAGCAGGCAGATGAACACGACCGACAGGGCGGCCGCGGTGTCCGGCGACCCGGCCGCGGCGGCGATCATGATCCAGGCGAAGATAACCGGCAGCAGCCGCCCCAGCGGCCGGTTACGGCCGCCGTGCCGTGGCTGCGGCACCGTCGGCATGACCTGCGCGACAGGCCGCGCGGGCGGCGGCCGCTGCGGCAGGTCAGCGCCGAGCACCGGTTCCACGGGCAGGTCTGATGTCAGTTCCCTAAGGTCCGCCCAGGTCTTCGAGGCGTACGCGGCGGATGTGCGGTCCTCGAACTCCTCCAGCGTGATCCGGCCATCCGTGTACGCGTCCCTGAGGACGTCGACAACGGTATCCCGCTCTTGGTCAGACGCGCGGATCGGTCGGTCGGTCATCGGCGGACCCTTCCTCGTTCTCCCCTCGATCCTAACTCAGCCCCTCGCGGAACCTCGCGCGGTCAAGACTTCTGGGCGGCGGGCGGCGGGCGCCGGGCGGCGGGCGCCGGGCGCCGGGGCCGCCGGCGAGGCGGTGCCCGGCCAGGAATCCGGCGGTGACGGGGCGTCAAACCCGAATACCGGCCGGAAAGGCGTCCTGACGCCGAATCGGCCGCCGCGCCGCCAGGTGACGGGCCGAATGATGGCCGAAACATTATGTTTTAGGTCTCGCCTCGCAAACATGTGCGGCGCTACGCTGATGGCAAATCTTTCGCCTGGTCAAGCTGAGCCGGATGTGGCCAGGGGAAGGTTCCGGCCTGGTGATTTTGTCGCCCGCGACAAGGACCTCAGGCCGACCGCGCAGTTACGACGGGCAGCCGCCCTCTCGACCGCCGCTTTGGCGCGCCGGGAGCCGGACAGGCCATTCCTCACTAGGAGGGATCGAATTTGAGCGTCAGCGAAGACCGCACAGTCCAGCCCAGTCCCACCACCGCAGTGCCCGGCACGGGCATCGCCGACCCTGCTCCCCTGGGTCTCGCAGCCTTTGCCCTCACCACGTTCCTGCTGTCCGCCAAGAATGCCGGCTGGATGACCCACGCCACCGGCAACGCGTGGCTCGGCTACGCCTTCGCCTACGGCGGATTCGGCCAGCTGCTGGCCGGCATGTGGGAATTCCGCAACAGAAACGTCTTCGGTGCCACCGCGTTCTCCACCTACGGCGGTTTCTGGATCGGGCTCGGCCTGTGGGTCCAGTTCGTCGCGAACCCAGCGGTCGCGGCCATCAAGCCGGCCACGGCGGCGGCGACAGTCGCCTCGCTCAATCACGACCTAGGCTGGATACTGCTCGCATTCGCCATCTTCAACACGTACATGCTGATCCTGAGCACTCAGGTGAACATAGCGGTGTTCGCGGTCTTCCTCACCTTGGAGCTCACCGAGATCATCCTGTGCATCGGTAACTTCAACGCTGGCGCCGCGTTGCTGCCCACCGGAACGATCAAGTTCGGCGGCTACGTCGGCGTGATCACCGCCGCGGTGGCCTGGTACACGTCGGCGGCCGGCGTCTCGAACGGCATCGCCGGACGGCTCAGGTTCCCGGTCGGCAGGCCACTGCTCGGCTAGGCCTCCGCCGCAGGATCAGCGCCGGGGAGCACCCGCTCCCCGGCGCTTTCCGTTGCCCGGGGTTACCGGCCGGGCTGCCCGCGAGCCGGATAGCGTTAGGCGGGCGCATACGGCGGCGAGGGGAGGATCCCGATGCAGAACGGACGCCAGCTCGACCTGTCGGCGCAGGTCGAGGCGGTCAAGCGCCGGACGCAGCCGTGGAAGGCGATCATCGCCTTGCTGTTCGCCATCGCGGCCGGGGTCATCTCGGGCCAGGCCCGCCATGACTCGCCCCCCATCTTCTCGGCCACGAGCCACCTCGCCGACCGGTTCATCTGGGCGGGTATGGCCGTGGCCTTCCTCGTCTTCGGGTCAATCGCGACCTACAGCCTGGCGGGGAAGATCAGGGAACTGCTGCGGCCGCGAACCGGCACCGCGCACGCCGCGGTGGCCGGGTACATCATCTTGATCGTCGGTGCCTTCGCCACCCTGGTGATCACGCTGGAGCTGTTCGCCGTGCCGGTCGGCCAGCTCGTCCTGGGGGGCGCGCTGACCAGCGTTTTCGTCGGTATCGCGGCCCAGCAGGCGCTTGGTAACGTGTTCGCGGGCCTGGTCCTGCTCTTCGCCCGGCCGTTCCAGGTGGGCGACGCGATCCGGTTGCGGGCCGGCGCCCTCGGCGGCACGCTCGACGGCATCGTGACCGATATCGGGATCACCTACGTCCGCTTCGACACCGACGGCAGCGTGATGTCCATCCCCAACTCGCAGGTGCTCAACGCGATCGTCGGCCCGATCCCCCCCGCACAGGAAGAGGACTCCCCCGTGGCTCCGGACGGCACCGTGGCTCCGGGCGGCACCGTGGCCCCGGACGGCAAGTCGGGCACGCCGGGCGGCCCGGAGAACTCCCAGCCGCGCCCAGGCGGGCCCACGTAAACGCGCACCGGCCGGTGCCTGCTAACGCCCGCGCCGCCGCCGCTGTTCCCGGCGCGTGGGTGGATCCGTTTCGTACGGGAACGACGAGACGGCCTGGTGACTCGCGGTCGCTTCCGTATCCTGATCGGTGTACTGACTGGCCGGGTGCTGGCCGGCCGCGGCCCGGTAGGACTGCTCCTGCCCGCTATAGCCGAACGTGCTGTATCCCTGGTCCGGGTAGGCGTTGCCGTCGCCTGCGGCCGGGTAATCCCGGCTGCCGTAGCCGTATTCGCCGTACCGCTGGTCCGGGTGGGCCTGGTCGCCGTAAGCCTGGTCCTGGTAGGCCGGCGGGTCAGGCTCCTGGTAGCCCTGCTCCTGGTAGCCCTGGTCGCCGTAGCCCGGGTAGGACTGGTTCGCGTAGCCGGGCTCGGGGTAGCTGCCGCCCTCGTGGCCCTGGCTGCCGCCGTGGCCGGGGTAGCCCTGGTCCTGATAAGCCTGAGCCTGAGCCTGGTAGCCCTGGCCGTCGTACCGCTGCTCCTGGTAACCCTGCTCCTGGTAACCCTGGTCGCGGTAGTGCTGACCCTGATAGCTGCTCTCGGCGTACCCGGGCTGCTCCGGCGGCTGGTAACCAGGCGCCGGATAGCCACGGCCGTCGTAGCCGGGGGCGGAGTTGTCGTAGCCCCGGTTCGAGTAGGAGTCGGCGACGTAGCCCTCCTGGTAGGACCCGCCTTCGTAGCGCTGATCCTGATACGAGGAGGAAGGGGCGGACTGGTAAGAAGGGGACGAAGAAGAGGAGTAGTTCCGGTCGGAACCGGACGGTGAAGCGCTGCCGTACCCCTGCTCTCTGCCGTAGCCCGGCTCGGCGTAAGCCTGTTCCTGGTAGCCCGGCTCAGCGTAGGCCTGCTGCTCGGTATAGGCCTGTTCCGGGTAGGTCTGCTCGGTATAACCCGGCTCGGCGTAACCCGGCTCGGCGTAACCCGGCTCGGCGTAGGCCTGGCCGGAGTAGTCCTGGCTCGGGTAGCCCTGACCGGAGTACTCCTGGTCGGCGTGCGGCCCGGGGTAGCTGCCCGAGTCGTATCCGCCGCTGGAGTAGCCCTGGCCAGCGTAGTCGCGGCTGGATTGGCCGTAACCCTGATCCGAGTAGCCCTGGCCACCGTAGCCGTGGTCGCCGTACCCCGGCTGGGCTCCGTATTCCTGCGGCTGGCCGCCATATCCCGGCTGATCGCCGTAAGCATGGTCTGAGTACCCCGCGGGGGCGTAGCCCGGCTCGACGTACTGCCCTGGTTTCCCGTACTGGTCCTGGCCGCCGTACTGGCCGGGCTCGGCGTAACCGGCCTCGGCGTACTGGCCGTTGTAGGATCGGGCCGCCTCACCGTAGGCCGCGTCGCCGTAGCTGTCGGCCGGGAGCCGGCGGTGCCCGGCCCGCGGCTCGGGATAGCGCTGCTGCTCCGGATAGTAAGGCTTGGCGCGATCGTCGCCGTAATCCGGCGTGCCGGGCGGCTGGCTCGCCGGGACTACTTGGGTCGACGTCGGTCCCGGCGGCAGCGCCAGCGGCCCCGGCGGCAGCGCCCGGGGAGCCAGGGCGGCCTGCGGCAGCTGGGCAATCTGGGCATTACGGCCTGGCCCCGGACCCAGCGCCATCATGCCGGGCGGCGGCTCATCGGGCCTCAGCGCACGGAAATCGCCGGTCGCCGGGCCGGTGTAGTCGATGTCACGGCCGCCGTAACCACCGGGCAGGGCCGTCAGCCTCGGGTCGGTCGGCGCACCGGGCAGCTGGCTGGCGTAAGCCGCGGAGCCACGGGGATCGGGCGGCGGCTGCGCGCCGCGCTGCAAGGCGTCGATCAGCCTCGGCAGCTCCTCCATGGGAAGCCGGAACGTACCGGTACAGGTGCCTCCCTGCCAGATGCTGAAGACCGATACTCCGGTGTCGGAATACCAGCTCAGGCGCATGCTGCGGGAGCTGCCGCGCACGTCGAAGAAGACCTCGCCGAGCCGGGGCAGCGGCGCTGCGTCCGACGCTGACATGGTGCCCATCGTGGCCTTGCTCCCTTCCCTATGTCCAGTTCGTCACCAACGCTTCTTCAGCAGGCTAGCTGCAGGCTGGAATTCAGGGAGGGAATTTCGCCACCCCGCGTGCAAGACCGCTGCCGCTGATGGCATCATTATCGGCAGGCTTGCAGCGGCCCGCGTGGTGGTTTTAGCAGGACGGGTGAACCAACACGGTGAGGCCAGCCGTTCGGTATGGTAACCACTTGCTTACAAGGTCGCCGTACTTGTGCATGGGAACACCACGCCGCGAAGACGCGTTGTATCTTGCAACGGAGCCTTCCGGACAGGGACAGGTTCGCTTGCTCACGAGCCTGCCGCTCCACTGTAACGCACACTTTGACGCATCTTGGTTGAGGAGATTGATCCATGTCTCAGGTACGTCGGCAGTCGGCCGTGCTTCCCCGCCCGAACTGGGGGTGGCAAGATGCTGCCGCGTGCAAGGGCGAGGACCTGCTGCTCTTCTTCGGCCCGGACGGCGAGCGCCAGCCGGAGCGGGAGATAAGGGAGCGTAAGGCTAAGGGGGTCTGCGCCGCTTGCCCGGTTCGGCTTGAATGCCTGAACTACGCGGTGTCACGCCCGGAGAAGTACGGCACGTGGGGTGGCCTCAACGAGGACGAGCGCTCGGCCGAGCGCCGGCGTCGCATGCGCCGCGCCAACGCCGCCTAGACCGCACCGCCTCATCCGCACCGCCTCACCCGCACTGGCGCACCCGCACTGGCGCACCCGCACTGGCGCACCGCCGGGCCTTCCTCCGAGCACGGGGAAGCCCGGCGGTTCACGTCAGCAGGGCTAGCACGTCGTCGTCGGTGAGCTGGCCGAAGGACCGGTAATACTGTCCGACGGACCGGAACCGGCGGGGCAGCGCCAAGACGACGACCTGATCGGCTTCCGCGCACATCTCCGCGGCGGCGGCGGGCGCCGCGACCGGCGCCGCCAGGACCAGGTGAGCCGCCTGGGCCGCCCGCAGCGAGCGCAGCGCGGCTCGCGCGGTCACGCCGGTCGCCAGGCCGTCATCCACGACGATCACGCACCACCCGGCTACCCGCGGCAGCGGGCGTCCAGCCCGGTACACCCGCACCCGGCGGTCCAGCTCGGCCCGCTCGGCCGCCACCACCGGGGCCAGGTCGGATGGGGACAGCGACAGCCGGGCCAGCAGGCCGTCGTCGTAGACGACGGCGGCCAGCCCCTCGGCGATGGCGCCCACGCCTAGTTCGGGCTGGCGGGGATAGCCGATCTTGCGGGTCACGATGACGCTCATGGGCGCGTCCAGGCCGATGGCGACCTGCTTGGCCACGGCCACTCCGCCCCGGGGCAGCGCCAGTACCACGATCCGCCCGGCCCAGCCGGCCAGCGTCGCGACGCGGCCGAGCCGGTCCGCGAGCAAGGTTCCGGCCGCCCGCCGGTCCGGGAACGGGAGCGCGTATTCGCCCTGGCGCATGCCCGGGATGTACCCGGAGCCGACAAGCGCGAACAGCCCGGCGCACAGCTCGCCGCACGGGCCGGGAATAGCGGCCGCGGACGGCCTGTTGGCACGCGTGTGCTTCCGGATCCGAACTACCGAGCCGTCCACATACCGGACGGCGCCTGGACAGGCGGGCACGTTACATGTGATCCTGGCTTCATGAGTGTTACGGACCCGCTGCTCGTCGTGCGACGGCACGTCGACTTCCTGCGCGTCCGCAGTGCCATCTGTCTACTCGCCCGATAATCGCCGGCCCGGTTTTTCGTAAAACCAGGGCGCGCGCGCGATTCCGGGCGCCATCCTGCTGAACCCCGTGGTTTGACCGCGCCGGAAAGACGCGCTCAGGCCTGGCCAGGGCAGCGGAGCTCCCAGGTTGCGACGTGCGCGTCCCCGACCTGAAGGATCCTGAAGGAACATGCCAGTCGTAACTGGGGCGAAGCGTAAGCGCGGCGAGGGCCAGTGGGCGCTCGGCTACCGTGAACCGCTCAACAAGAACGAGGAAAACAAACGCAACGACGACGGGCTCAACGTCCGCCAGCGCATCATCGACGTCTACTCGAAGTACGGCTTCGACTCCATCGACCCGGCTGACCTGCGCGGCCGTTTCCGCTGGTACGGGCTGTACACCCAGCGCCGGCCTGGGATCGACGGCGGCAAGACGGCGGTGCTCGAGCCCGAGGAACTCGACGACCGCTACTTCATGCTGCGGGTCCGCATCGACGGCGGCCAGCTGTCCAACGACCAGCTGCGGGTCATCGCCTACATCTCGCGCCGGTACGCCCGCGGCACCGCCGACGTGACCGACCGGCAGAACATCCAGCTGCACTGGATCGAGATCGAGAACGTCCCCGACATCTGGGAAGCGCTCGAGGCGGTAGGCCTGTCCACCACCGAGGCCTGCGGCGACACCCCGCGGGTGATCCTCGGCTGCCCGCTGGCCGGCATTGACGCCGGCGAGGTCATCGACGGCACGGCCGAGATCGCCGCCATCACCACCAAGTACATCGGCGATGCGGCCTTCTCCAACCTGCCGCGCAAGTTCAAGTCCACGATCAGCGGCTGCGCGGCGCAGTGCGCCATCCACGAGATCAACGACATCGCCTTCGTCGGCGTGGTCAACGCCCAGGGGGAGACCGGCTACGACCTGTGGGTCGGAGGCGGGCTGTCCACCAACCCGATGATCGGCAAGCGGCTCGGCGCCTTCGTCCGGCCGGATCAGGTCGCCGAGGTCTGGGCCGGGGTGACCGGGCTGTTCCGCGACTACGGCTACCGGCGGCTGCGGCACCGGGCCCGGATCAAGTTCCTGGTCGCCGACTGGGGCCCGGAGCGGTTCCGCGAGGTGCTCGAGAAGGAGTACCTCGGGTACGCGCTGCCGGACGGCCCGGCGCCGGGCACCCCGCGCGACGGGATCCGGGACCACGTGGGCGTCCATGCCCAGCGCGACGGGAACTGCTATGTCGGCTTCGCGCCCACGGTGGGCCGCGTGTCGGCGGACACGCTCGACGTCATCGCCGACCTGGCCGCCCGGTACGGCAGCGGCCGGATCAGGACCACCACCGAGCAGAAGATGGTCATCCTCGACGTCCCGCCGGAGCGCACCGACGAACTGGTGACCGAGCTGGACCAGGCCGGCCTGCCGGCCCGTCCCAGCGCGTTCCGCAGGCACACGATGGCCTGCACCGGGATCGAGTTCTGCAAGCTGGCCATCGTCGAGACCAAGGCCCGCGCCGCCGACCTGATCAGCGAACTCGAACAGCGGCTGCCTGACTTCGAGGTCCCGGTCACGATCAACGTGAACGGCTGCCCGAACTCCTGCGCCCGGATCCAGACAGCCGATATCGGTCTCAAGGGTTCCCTGGTCACCGGGCCGGACGGCCGGCAGGTCGAGGGATTCCAGATCCACCTGGGCGGCAGCCTGAACGGCGGCGACGGCTCGGCCTCCGGGTTCGGCCGCAAGGTGCGCGGCCTCAAGGCCACGGCCGAGGAATTGCCAGACTACGTGGAGCGGGTCCTCAGGCGGTTCCGAGCCGGCCGGGTAGATGGAGAGACATTCGCCGCCTGGACCGCCCGGGCCAGTGACGAGGAGCTGTCGTGAGCAACCGGGCCGTGCCGTTCTACTGCCCGTACTGCGGCGAGGAGGACCTCGAGCCGCAGGGTGCCACGGACGGTGAATGGCACTGCCGCAGTTGCACGCGGAGTTTCCAGCTACGCTTTGCCGGAATAGGAGTCACATTGTGAGCCCCGTCGTAACGCGCGGCCTGGCGCAGCGGACCACCCTGGAGGACCCCGAGCTCATGCGAACCCTCGCCGAACAGGCCGCGGAGGAACTCGCCGACGCTCCGGCTGAAGAGGTGATCCGGTGGGCGGTGGACACCTTCGGCGAGCGGATCTGCGTCACCTCGTCCATGACCGACGCGGTGATCATCCATCTCGCCTCGGCGGTCGAGCCGGGCATCGAGGTGGTCTTCCTGGACACCGGTTACCACTTCGCCGAGACCATCGGCACCAGGGACGCGGTGGAGGCCGTGTACCCGATCAAGCTGATCAACATCACCCCGTCGCGCACCGTGCCGGAGCAGGACGCCGCGCTCGGCCCCCGGCTCTACGGGCGCAACCCGGACCTGTGCTGCTACCTGCGCAAGGTCGAGCCGCTGGAGCGGGCGCTGAAGAACTATGACGCCTGGATCACCGGCGTGCGCCGGGACGAGACCAGCAACCGCCGCCAGACCAGGGTCGTGGAGTGGGACGACCGGCGGGAGATGGTCAAGGTCAACCCGATCTTCAGCTGGTCGCAGAAGCAGGTGGACGACTTCATCACCGAGCAGGGCGTCCTGGTGAACCCCCTGGTCTACGACGGCTACCTCTCCATCGGCTGCGCGACCTGCACGAGCAAGGTCGAGGAAGGCGCGGACCCGCGCAGCGGCCGCTGGGCCGGCACCGGCAAGACGGAGTGCGGCATCCATGCGTGATGCTGTGCTGGTAGCAGTAGCGCATGGCAGCAAGGACCCGCGGGCTTCGGCCACCGTCACCGAACTGGCGGCGGTGGCCAGGGAACGTTCACCCGGCCTGGACCTGCGCACCGCCTTCCTGGGGCACGCCCCGCCGTCCCTGCCGCAGGTCCTGAGCACGATCGAGGCGGACCGCGAGGTCACCGTGCTGCCGCTGCTGCTGACCGCGGCGTTCCACAGCAAGACCGACATCCCCCGCATGCTGGCCAAGATCCCGCGCGCGCGGGGATCGCGGGTCAGTTACGGCGCCACCCTCGGCCCGCACCCGCTGCTGCTCGACGCGCTCGACCGCCGCCTGGCCGAGGCGGACCCCGGCGCGCACGCCGACCCGGGCCGGACCGCGGTGGTTCTCGCCGCCGCGGGCTCCAGCGATCCCGAGGCCAACGCCACCATCGCCCGGCTCGCCGCGCAGTGGCAGGCCCGGGCCGGCTGGTACGCGGTTCGCCCGGCCTACGCCTCGGCCGCCGAACCCTCCGCCGACGGCCGGAGGACGGAGGGGGTTTCTCCCGCGGCGGCGGTGGCGGGCCTGCGGCGGGACGGGGCGCCGCGCGTCGCGGTGGCCACCTACCTGCTCGCCCCGGGCCTGTTCGCCGACCGGATCCGCGGCGCGGCGCTGGCCGCCGGCGCGGCCGCCGTATCCCCCGCTCTCGGCGCCTGCGCCGAAGTGGCGGATATCCTGCTGGACCGGTTCACGGAAATCGGGTCAATGAGGCGTACCGCGGCGTAGTCGGTCCGGCAAATCTGGGTAAAACTCCGGATAACCCTCGGGATAACCGAGGAACTCCGACCCACTGGTCACGATCCGGTATCGTACGTCCCTCCGGGCGTACGGTTACCCGGCAGAGTCGGCCGCTGGCCGAACGCGACCTGATTGGCCGCCAAAGGGGGCGAATGCGTATCTGGCCGGGAACGCCATACCCGCTCGGTGCGACATGGGACGGATGGGGCACGAACTTCGCTCTTTTCTCCGAGATCGCGGAACGCGTTGAACTCTGCCTATTCGACGACGCCGGAGACAAGGGCACGCTGACCGAGACCCCGGTTGAGCTCACCGAGACCGACGGCTTCGTCTGGCATGGCTACCTGCCGGGTATCGCGCCCGGGCAGCGTTACGGCTACCGGGTGCACGGGCCGTACGACCCGCCGCGCGGGCTGCGCTGTGACGGCTCCAAGCTGCTGCTCGACCCATATGGCAAGGCCGTCGAGGGCGACCTGCGCTGGGACGAGTCGCTGTTCGACTACCAGTTCGCCAACCCGGCCAAGCGCAATACCTCCGACAGCGCGTCGCACATGCCCAAGAACGTGGTGATCAACCCGTTCTTCGACTGGGGTAACGACCGGGCCCCGCAGACCCCGTATCACGAGACGATCATCTACGAGGCCCACGTACGCGGGCTGACCCTGTGCCACCCCGAGGTCCCGGCGGCGCAGCGCGGCACCTACGCCGGGCTGGCCCATCCCGCGGTCATCGCGCACCTGCAGCGGCTCGGCGTGACCGCGGTCGAACTGATGCCGGTGCACCAGTTCGTGGCCGAGAAGTCCCTGGTCGGGCGCGGCCTTACCAACTACTGGGGCTACAACACGATCGGCTTCCTGGCCCCGCACAACCGGTATTCCTCGGCCGGCCAGCGGGGTGAGCAGGTCGGCGAGTTCAAGTCGATGGTCAAGGCGTTGCACGAGGCGGGCATCGAGGTCATCCTCGACGTGGTGTACAACCACACCGCCGAGGGCGACCACATGGGCCCCACGCTGTGCTTCCGCGGCATCGACAACGCCGCCTACTACCGGCTCTCGGATTCCGAGCGCTGGCGCTACCTGGACTACACCGGCTGCGGGAACAGCCTGAACGCCCGCCACCCGCACTCGCTGCAGCTGGTCATGGACTCGCTGCGGTACTGGGTCCTGGAGATGCACGTCGACGGGTTCCGCTTCGACCTCGCCGCCGCGCTGGCCCGGGAACTGCACGACGTGGACCGCCTGTCCACCTTCTTCGACCTGGTCCAGCAGGACCCGGTGGTGTCCCAGGTCAAGCTCATCGCCGAGCCGTGGGACGTGGGCGAGGGCGGTTACCAGGTCGGCAACTTCCCGCCGCTGTGGAGCGAGTGGAACGGCAAGTACCGGGACGCGGTCCGGGACTTCTGGCGCGGACGGCCGTCGACCGTGCCCGAGTTCGCCTCCCGGCTCACCGGGTCTAGCGACCTATACGCGACCAGCGGGCGCCGCCCGTTCGCGTCGATCAACTTCGTGACCTGCCACGACGGCTTCTCCCTGAACGACCTGGTCTCCTATGACCGCAAGCACAACCAGGCCAACGGCGAGGACAACCGGGACGGCACCGACGACAACCGCTCGTGGAACTGCGGCGCCGAAGGCCCGTCGGGCGATCCGGCCATCGCCGAGCTGCGAGCCCGGCAGAAACGGAACTTCCTGGTCACCTTGTTCCTGTCGCAGGGTGTCCCGATGCTGCTGGCCGGCGACGAGATGGGCCGCACCCAGGGCGGCAACAACAACGCCTACTGCCAGGACAGTTCGGTGTCCTGGCTGGACTGGGGCCTGGCCGCGGGCGGGCAGGACCTGCTGCAGTTCACCGAGACGCTGGCCGGCCTGCGCCGCGACCACCCGGTGTTCCGCCGGCGCCGGTTCTTCCGCGGCCAGGTACCGGGCGGCGAGAAGGGCGACATCGTCTGGCTGACCCCGGTCGGCGGGGTGATGACCGACTCGGACTGGGCCGCCAGCTACGCCAAGTCGCTGGCGGTCTACCTCAACGGCGACGCCATCAGCGAGCCCGACCCGCGTGGCGGGAAGATCTCCGACGACAGCTTCCTGCTGCTGTTCAACGCGCACAGCAACCCGCTCGTGTTCACCCTGCCCGACAGCGGCTACGCGGCCGGCTGGGAGGTCGTCATCGACACCGCCCGCCCGGGAACGCCGGCGACGGTCCACCCCAAAGACGAGATCGAGGTCTGCGACCGCGCCGTGGTCGTGCTACGTTCCACGACGTGACCCTGCGCCAAGTGCTTCCCGTCGACCGGGACGAGCCTGATCTGGCCGCGCTGTACGCCTACCCGGACGGCCGGTGGCTGCGGGCCAACATGGTGTCGAGCGCGGACGGCGCCGCGACCCTGAAGGGCGCCTCGGCCGGGCTGTCCTCGGACACCGACCGGCGGCTGTTCGCGCTGCTGCGCACGCTGTCCGACGTCATCCTGGTCGGCGCCGCGACCGCGCGCACCGAGCGCTACAAGCCGGCCAGGCTCCAGCCGGAATGGGCTGGCCTGCGGGCGGGCCGCACGCCGACCCCGCCGATCGCGGTGATCACCAGGAGCCTCGACCTCGACCCGGACAGCCCGCTGATCACCGCGGCCCCGGCGGACGCCCGCACCATCGTCATCACCACGGCCCGCGCCCGGCAGGACGTCCGGGCCGCCCTCGAACCGCGCGCCGACGTGATCGTGGCCGGCGACGAGGGTGTCGACTTCGGGGCGGCGGAGGCCGCGCTGGCCGAGCGCGGCCACCGCCGCCTGCTCGCCGAGGGCGGCCCGCACCTGCTCGCCGAGTTGCTCGAGGCCGACCTGCTCGACGAGCTGTGCCTGACCATCGGCCCGCTGCTGGCGGGCCCGGGACCCGGCCGGATCGTGGCCGGCGGCGACGCCGCCGCGTCGCTGCCGCTGGACCTCGCCCATGTCCTGGCCGAGGACAGTTTCCTGTTCTGCCGGTACACCAGGAAAAATCAAGACCATTAGGCCGAACGGGCCGGTGCGCGCGCCCCGGCTCACGGCACCTCGCCCGCCCGGTCGGTGACCGCGGTCCTGACGAGGGCGTCGCCGCCTTGCTGGCCTTGCGCGGCCGAGGTACTCATGCCCAGGTAGGCGTACGTGCCCGCGGCGAAGACGTTGACCGCCCGGTCGCCTTCGAACGACCACCCCACCCCGATGCCGGGCCGTCCGCTGATGTCGCGCACGTGCTGCTCCACGACGAGCCCGGGCGTGGTCGCCAGGAAGCGGTAGAGCGCCGCCCGCTGGGCGGGCAGGATGTAGTCCGTCTCGAGCATGGAGCCGACCGTCTTGGACAGGTCGTTCAGGTCGTTCAGCCGGACCCCCTGGGTCCGGGCCAGCCACGGCCCCATCGCGTCGGCCGCGGTCGGCATGTCAGGGAAGTAGACCGACTCGGGGGTGCACGGCGTAGTGATGACGGGCCCGTCCATCGGCACGCTGGTCCCGTACTTCTGCTTGTACTGCGCGGCCGTCAGCGCCTTGGGGCCCAGCTTCAACGGCTTACCGCCGATTCCCGGCGTACGGCTGCGGCTCTCGCCGTCGACGCACCCCAGGAGCACCACTGCCTGGGTCTTCCCGCCCGGTTCGGTCGTGATCTCCAGCCCGTTCCGCGTCCCGTCCACCGACAGCCACGTCTGCTCGACAATGGTCCCGGATCCCTCGCTCACCTTGGTATAGACGAACTGATCCGCCCGGGGCACCACCGCCGCCTCCTTCAGGGCCGCGGTGGCCGCATGCTCCAGCACCTCGCGCGCCGTCAGCCTGGCCGGAACCGTCACCACAGCGGGCTGGTTCTGGCCGCCCACCAGGAGCCCGGCCGTGATCGCCCCGGCGGCGGCCACGGTGACGCCGCCGATCATGATGCGACGCGCGTGGCCAGGCCGTTTCCGGCCCGGCGCGATCCCGGTGGCCACGCGGTGGCGGGCTTCGGATAGCTCGGCCCTGGTCAGCAGCGGGGCATCGGGGGCGAAGTCGCGGAGTAGGTCTAGCTCATTCATTGGTCAGGATCTCCTGGTAAGTCGCGGCGGCCGGGGTGCCGGCCAGTGCCGCCCGGATCTTCGTGCGGGCACGGTGCAGGCGGGATCGCACGGTGCCCAGCGGGATGCCGAGCGCCCGGGCGACCTCGTCGTAGCTGAGCTGTTCCCAGGCGATCAGGAGCAGGACGTCGCGGTCCGCCCGGGCGAGCCCGGCCAGGGCGCCGGCCAGCGGCGCGCGGACGGACTGCGCGGTCACGTTGACCGCCACCCGTTCGGCCTCATCGTTTTGCACTGAGCCGGGACCGGCCGCGTGCCCCAGCCGGAACTGGCGGGCCTCCTCCCGGCGGTGCTGGCCGACGAGGTTGGTCGCGATGCCGTAGAGCCAGGGCCGGGCGTCGTGGCAGCGCAGGTCGTAGCGCGCCCGTTTCCTGAACGCCACCAGGAACGTCTCGGCGACGAGGTCGTCGGCGGCCTGGCCGCCGATCCGGCGGGCCAGGTAGCGGTGGATGTACGGTGCGTGGCGGTCGAAGAGGGACGCGAAGCGGTCAGGCTCGGCGAAGGACGCCTCGATGACCGCCGCGTCGTCTAGGGTCAGTGGTGGTGTCATGCTCCATCTCTTCGGTGGGCAGCTTTACCTGCTATCCGCAGCAGCCGCCCGCCGGGTTCACGCCACCCGCTCAGGGACGCGGAAGCAGGCCTCGCTCGAAGCCGGTGGCGACGGCGGCGGCCCGGTCGTTGACTCCGAGCTTGGCGTAGATGTGCAGCACGTGCGTCTTGACCGTGGCCTCGCTGATGAACAGGCGCGCCGCCGCCTCGCGGTTGGAGCAGCCCTGTGAGATCAGCCCGAGGATGTCGAGTTCGCGCCGGCTGAGGGGTTCCCTGGCCGGCTGCCTGACCTGGCCGAGCAGCCGGGTGGCGACCGACGGCGAGAGCACGGCCTCGCCCCTGGCCGCGGCGCGGACGCCGCGCCGCAGTTCGTCGGGCGGGGAGTCCTTCAGCAGGTAGCCGGTGGCGCCGGCCTCGATCGCGGGCACCACGTCGGTGTCGGTGTCGAAGGTGGTGAGCACGAGCACCCGCGCGCCGACGCCCTTCTCGGCCAGCAGCTTGATCGCGGAGACCCCGTCGAGCACCGGCATGCGCAGGTCCATCAGCACCACGTCGGGGCGGAGCGCGGCTGCCCGGTCGACCGCCTCCCGGCCGTTGGACGCCTCCCCCGCGACCTCGAACTCGCCGCTGGCCTCGAAGATGCCGCGCAGCCCGTCGCGCACCACGGGGTGGTCGTCGGCGATCAGCAGCCGGATAATGTCGCTCACTTCACTCCCTTGCCTTGGTCGCCTGCGGCGACGGGTCCCAGGGGAATGGCCGGGAGGCTGGCCGACACCGCCGTGCCCGCGCCCGGTTCTGATTCGATCTCCAGCTGCCCGGCCAGCCGGGTGACGCGCTGGCGCATCGCGATCAGGCCGAAGCCACCCGAGGCTGGGTCGTCGGCTGGGTCGTCCGGGGTCTGGCTGGCCACGGCGAACCCGGTTCCGTCGTCGCGCACGTCCAGGCTCACCACGTCCTCCATGTAGGACAGCGTGACCCCGGCCCGGGACGCGCCGGCGTGCTTGGCCACGTTGGCCAGCGCCTCCTGCGCGACGCGGAACAGCGTCACCTCGATCTCCGGGTGCAGCATCCGGGATTCCCCGGTGGTCTCCACCTCGCCGGCCACGCCGCTGGTGGCCGACCAGCGGGCGACCTCGTCGGCCAGCGCCTCGGGCAGCCTGCTGTTCTCCAGCGCCTGCGGGCGCAGCGCCTGGACCGAGCGGCGGGCCTCGGCCAGGCTGTCGCGGGCCAGTCGCTTGGCGTTGTCGATCCGCCGCTCGCGTTCGGCGTCGTGGCTGGTCTGCTGGGCCGCCTCGAGCTGGGTGACGATCCCGGTCAGGCCCTGGGCCAGGGTGTCGTGGATCTCCCTGGCCATCCGCTGTCGCTCGTCGCCGGCGCCCGCCTCCCGCGCCTGCGTGAGCAGCTGGGCCTGCAGCCCGGTGTTCTCCGCGATCATCACCTCCAGCCGCTGATTGGCCTGGGCCAGCTCGGCGATCATGCCCTTGCGGGCCTGGTTCTGCTCTTCGCTCTTGGCGCCCAGCATGGTGAACACCCCCACCATTGCCATATCCACGCAGGCCAGGAGGAGCCAGACGGCGACGAGGGCTACCGTCGGCCGGTGGATTCCCCCGGCCTGGTCCACGCCGAAGACCAAGGCCACGGCCGCGCAGCCGACCCAGCGCCACGCCCCGGTGAGATACCGGAACGCGTGCAGGAAACCGATCCAGGTGAAGAAGCCGTACCACGGGGTCCGCGCGGTCAGCAGGGCGATGAACACGACGATGCCGGCGAAGTACAGCCTCATCAGAGCGGGCCGCGTCTCCCAGCCCGGACGCAGGGTGACCATCCCGAGCACCCAGGCGCCCGCTGCCACCGCGATGCCGACCGTGATGCCGAAGGCCCCGGCCGACGGGCTCATCGACAGCACGTAAGGAACGAGCGGGACGGTGAGCAGCGCGTAAGGGACCAGCCGCATCGCTGACTCGTACCGGTGGTCCAGCGACTCGAAGCCGCTGTCCGGCGTGCGCACCGTCACCTCGCTCATCCCTTCCCCTACGCCTGCTGCCAGCGGAAGAACCGGGCCGCCAGCGCCGCCCCGATCACCGCGTACGCCGCCATTATGCCCAGGTACTCGGGTCGCGGAGCCAGGCCCATCCAGCTGTCCCGCACCGCGTGCAGGGCCGCGCCGAGCGGGGTGAAGTTCCCGATCTGGCGCATCACCGGGGACATCTCCTCGGTCGGGAAGTAGACGCCGGCGAAGAACATGTTCGGGAAGAACAGCAGCCAGCCGAGCCCGGCCGAGCTCCGGGCGGTCGGCGCCGCCGCGGCCACAAGCAGGCCGAGCGCGAACAGCGCGGCGATGCCGAGGAGCAGCGACAGGACGAACCAGCCAACCTCGCGCGGCGCCGGCACCTGGTAGGCCAGCCGCCCCACGCCGACGACCAGCGCCACGGACACGATCGCCGCGGCCGCCCACACCATCAGGTCGGCCAGCAGGAGGGTCAGCGGGCGCACCGGGGTGACGCCCAGGCGGCGCAAGATGCCGCGTTCGCGGTACTGTCCGATGACCATCGGCACCCCGGTCAGGCCGAGGACGGCCAGCACGATGGCGACGCTGACGGACGCGATGTACTCGGTGCCGATCTGCCCGGACAGGCCCTTCTGCGGGTCGCCGAACCCAGGGATCAGCCCGAACCCGATGACCAGCGCGACCGGCAGCCCGAACACCCCGATGGCCGCGCCCGTCTCCCGCAGGAACAGCTTGGTCTCGGTGAAGGTGAGCCTGCTGAAGCCGTTCATTTCTCTTCTCTCCCTCAGGTTTCCATGGTCCGGCCGGTCAGCGCCACGTAGGCGCTGTCCAGGCTGCGTCCCTCGATCCGCAGGTCGGCCACCAGGACCTGCCTGCGGGCCAGTTCGGCGGTGACGGCGCTCGCGAAGTCGCCGGTGCCGGTGACGTGGACCTGGTCCCCGCGGCGGGCGACCGAGGTGACGCCGGGCAGGGCGGTCAGCGACTGCTCGTCGAGCGGCGCCATCGGCCGGAACCGCACCCGGTACTCACCTCCGGCCCGGTCCACCAGGCCCGCCGGGGTGTCAAGCGCGGCGATCCGCCCCCGTTCGAGGATCGCCACGCGATCACACAATTCCTCGACCTCGTCCATGAAGTGGCTCACCAGCACGACGGTGACGCCGCTGTCCCTCACCTGCGCGATCAGGTCCCAGGTGGCGTGGCGGGCGCCGGGATCCAGGCCGGAGGTCAGCTCGTCGAGGAACACCACCTCCGGGTGACCGATCAGGGCCAGCGCGATGAACAGGCGCTGCTTCTGGCCGCCGGAGAGCTTGCCGAACCTGGTGTCCGCCTTCCCGCTCAGGCCCCAGCGTTCGAGCAGCTCGTGCCAGTCGGCCGGGTGCGGGTAGAACGAGGCGTACAGCTCGAGCGCCTCCCGCACCTTCAGCTTCTCCTGGAGCTGGCTTTCCTGCAGCTGCACGCCGATCCGCTGGTGCAGCCGGTGCCGGTCGCCGCGAGGGTCCAGGCCGAGGATCGCGACCTGGCCGCCGTCGCGCCTGCGCAGCCCTTCCATGCACTCGACCGCGGTAGTCTTGCCCGCCCCGTTCGGGCCCAGGAGGCCGAAGATCTCACCCTGGTCGACGTGGAACGATATGTCGTCCACGACCGCCTGGCCCCCGTAACGCTTGGTGAGCCCCGTCACCTCGATGACTGCCGTCATCATGCGCCTCGCCTTCGTCAGATCGCCGCTGTTTCAGATCACTCGATGGCGACATGTCCAGCTTCGCCCGGCGCCCCCCGGCGGCGGATCGGCCGCGCGGCCATCATTGACCGGCCAGGCAGGTGTCCGCCGGCCGGCCATCCGCCCGGCGCGGCATCAACCGTTCGGCTGATCTCGGCTATTCCAAGCATATGCTTGACATCCATTGCCACCTCGGCGCATTATTCCAAGCATGTCCTTGGAATCTGATTCTGGCGGCCAGTCGAAGCAGCGGTGGCGGCTGCTGGACGACCCGGTGGCGATCCGGGCGCTGGCGCACCCGCTGCGGCACGACCTGATGTCGATCATCGGCCGGCTGGGCCAGGCCACCACCGCCGACGCGGCCAGGGAGCTCGGCATCAGCCATGGCCTGGCCTCGCACCACCTGCGGCAGCTGGCCAAGTACGGCTTCGTCGAGCAGGTGGCGGGCAAGGACCACCGGGAGCGCCCCTGGCGGCTGACGGCGACCTCTTATACCTGGGGCCGGGCGCGGGACACGGCCGAAGGGGCGGTCGCGGTCGACGTAGTGGAGCAGCTGAGTGCCGAGCGGGCCGTGGCGGCGCTGCTCGACTGGCAGCAGCGGCGCGCGGACTGGGCGGCGGCGTGGCGGGATCACGCCGGCCTGGGCGAGTCCACCGTCTGGCTCACTCCGGCCGAGTTCGCGGAGATCACCGAGGCCATGGACGCCTTGCTGTTGCGCTACATCAACGAGCGGCCGCTCGACGACGTGGCGTCGCGGCCGGAGGGCTCCGCGCCGGTGACGTTCACCCTGTTCGCCCTGCCGGGCGGACCGCCGGCGGGCCACGGGAAAGACTGACATGCGGGCGACGTGGCGGATGCTGGCCGGACGGCGCGACCTGAGGCTGGTGCTCTCGGCCGGGATCATCTCCCTGACCGGGGACTGGATCTTGACCATCGGGCTGACCTACCGCGTCTACGCGGTCACCGGCTCCACGGTGGCATCCGCGCTGACCATGGCCTCCACGTTCGCGCCGCAGGTGCTGCTGGGCGCGGTCGCCGGGGTGTTCGCCGACCGCTGGGACCGGCGGCGGACGATGATAACCGCCGACCTGCTGCTCGCGGCGGGCCTGCTGCCGCTGCTCGCGGTCGACGGCGCGGGCCGGGTCTGGATCGTCTTCGCGGTGATGTTCTGGGAGGGCTGCGTGGGGCAGTTCTTCTCCCCCGCCCAGCAGGCCATGGTGCCCCGGCTGGTACCCGAGGACGAGCTCATCACGGCCAACGCGGTAAGCGGCCAGGTGTCCAACGTGTCCCGGCTCGCGGGCTCGGCCACCGGCGGAGTGCTCGCGGCGTCCGGCGGCATCATCGCGGTGACCCTGGCCGACACGGCCAGCTTCCTCGCCTCGGCCGTCCTGCTCGCCCTGGTCAGGACGACCGGGCGCACCACCGCGCGCGAGCGCGGCCCGCTCCGGGACCGGCTGGCTCAGGTCGGCACCGACCTGCGCGGCGGTCTGCGGCTGGCTGTCCAGCACAGGACGCTGCGCCTGCTGATGGTCTTCGCCCTGGTCACCAGCGTGGGTGAGGGCATCATGAGCACGCTGTTCACCCCGTTCGTCGAAAATGTTCTGCACGGAACCCCGCAGGACCTCGGCCTCATCCTCGCGGCCCAGGCCGTCGGGGGCATCGCCGGCGCCATGGCCGCCGCGGCGTCCGGCCACCGGATCCGGGCGGCCCGGCTGCTGGGCCTGGGCGCGGTCCTGTTCGGCCTGGTGGACCTGGCCATCTTCCTGTACCCGCTCGGCTACGTCGCGGTCTGGCCCGCCGTCGCGGGGATGATCATCGTCGGCCTGCCCGGCGCGCTGACCCTGGCCGGGCTGGTCACGCTGTTCCAGCGCAGCAGCGAGGACTCCTACCGGGGCCGGGTGTTCGGCGCCCTGAGTGCCCTGGAAGGAATCAGCGTGCTGGCCGGCACGCTGGGCGCGGGCTACCTGAGCCGCCTCGCGGGCATCGTCCCGGTCCTGGCCATCCAGGGCGCCGGCTACGTCGTGGCCGGCCTGCTCATGCTGCGCTGTTTGAAGGAGGGCGGCCTGAAGGACACCGAAGAGCACGTTAGCCTGGCCCCTGGGACACCCGTCGCGGCCTGCTCCGGGACGGCCTAGACATCCTCCGCCGACAGGAGAAGGCTATGCCGCTGCACACCCAGGTGGACGAATCGGTCAAGGACGAGGAACTGGAGATCAATCCCGTCTACGTCCGCGAGCTGAGCTGCGAGATTCCGCGGTACCGGCTGCCCGACCACGGCGTGCTGCCGCGTACCGCGCTGCAGGTCGTCCGGGACGAGCTCATCCTCGACGGCAACGCCCGGCTCAACCTGGCCACCTTCGTCACCACCTGGATGGAGCCCGAGGCCGAGCAGCTGATGGCGGAGTGCGCCGCCAAGAACATGATCGACAAGGACGAGTACCCGCAGACCGCCGAGCTCGAGCGGCGCTGCGTCAACATCCTCAGCCACCTCTGGCAGGCCCCCGGCCAGGCGACCGGCTGCTCCACCACCGGGTCGAGCGAGGCCTGCATGCTCGGCGGGATGGCGCTGCTGTGGCGCTGGCGGGCGCGGCGGAAGGCGGCCGGGCTCGAGGCGGCCACGCCGAACCTGGTGATGGGCTCGAACGTGCAGGTCTGCTGGGAGAAGTTCTGCCGCTACTGGCAGGTCGAGCCGCGTTACGTGCCGATGGTGCCGGGACGGCTGCACCTGCGCGGCGCCGAGGCGGCGGCCCAGTGCGACGAGAACACCATCGGCGTGGTCGCGATCATGGGCTCCACCATGGACGGCAGCTACGAGCCGGTGCTGGAGATCAGCCAGGCCCTGGACCAGCTGCAGGCCGAACAGGGCCACGACGTGCCCGTTCACGTGGACGGGGCGTCCGGCGGCTTCGTCGCCCCGTTCATCCAGCCTCACCTGGAATGGGACTTCCGGGTGCCGCGGGTGGCCTCGATCAACGCCTCGGGCCATAAGTACGGCCTGGTGTACCCGGGAGTGGGCTGGATCCTGTGGCGGAGCCCGGACGCGCTTCCCGACGACCTCGTGTTCCGGGTCAATTACCTCGGTGGCGAGATGCCCACGTTCGCGCTCAACTTCTCCCGGCCCGGGGCACAGGTCGCCGCCCAGTACTACAACTTCGTGCGGCTCGGCCACGAGGGCTACCGGCACGTGCAGCAGACCTGCCAGGACGTCGCCCTCCACCTGTCCGGCGAGATCGCCAAGATGGGCCCGTTCGAGCTGCTCACCGAGGGGCGCGACCTGCCGGTGTTCGCCTTCAAGCTGCGCGACGACGTCACCGGCTACTCGGTGTTCGACCTGTCCGAGCGGCTGCGGATGCGCGGCTGGCAGGTGCCGGCCTACACCTTCCCCGAGGCCATGACCGATACGGCCGTGATCAGGATCGTGGTCAGGAACGGCTTCAGCATGGACCTGGCCAACCTGCTGCTGGCTGACTTCAAGCGGCACGTGACGATCCTCGAGCACCACCCGCAGACCCAGCCGCCGCCGGAGATACAGCACCGGCGCGAGTCTTTCAAGCACTGACTCTCAGGCGGGCGGGGCGGTGGTCGCGCCCGCGGTGGGCGGGACCACCGCGGTCTGGGTCACGGCGGGGGCCGGTGTCGTGGTCACCGCTGTCGGGGTGATCGTCGGCGTCGGCGTCACGGTCATCGTGGGCGTCGCGGTCGGCGTCGGCGTCGCGGTCACCGTCGGAGTGACCGTGGGCGTCACGGCCGGCGCCGTGCTCGAGGGCTGGCTGACGGTCGGCGTCGGCGTCGGTTCGACCGGGTGGCGGATGTCGTGCCTGGTCACATGGGCGTGTGCGGTATGCCCGGCGTGCGGCGCGGGCAGGTGATCCGTATTCGCGGTCAGGGTCATGCCGCCGACGGCGGACGCCGTCAGGATCGCGGCCGCCAGCGCCGCGACCGCCAGCGGTCGCCTGAGGCGGCGGCGTGGCCGTTCGTCGCACCCGCCTTCAGGCCTGGCCGGGACGGCGGCCGGAGCGGGCGGCGCCGGGGCCAGGGAGGTGACCGTCCGCGCCTCGTCGGGCAGGGCCGCGCCGGCCTCGGCCAGCAGCTGGCTGGCGGTGGGCCGCCGGCCGGGGTCCTTGGCCAGGCAGCGCTCGATCAGCGGGCGCACCTCGGCTGGCACGTGATCCAGGCTGGCCGGGATGTGGACCACGCGGTAGACCAGCGCGGGGGTCGATCCGCCGCCGAACGGCCCCGTGCCCGTAGCCGCGTAGGCGAGGACCGCCCCCAGGCTGAAGATGTCGCTGGCCGGGCCGATCTGGCGGCCCTCGGCCTGTTCCGGGGACATGAAACCGGGCGAGCCGACCACCAGGCCGGTGCGCGTCAGCGCGCTGGCCTCGGCGCCCAGTGAGATGCCGAAGTCGATCAGCCGGGGCCCGTCCTCGGCCAGCAGCACGTTCGCGGGCTTAAGGTCCCGGTGCACTACGCCGGCGGCGTGAATCGCGCACAGGCCCTCGGCCAGGCCCGCCATCAGCCTCAGCACCGACGTCACCGGCAGCGGCCCGTGGTCCCGCACCGCGTCCGCCAGCGAAGGCCCGGCCACGTAGGCCGTGGCCAGCCACGGTTCCGGCGCGTCCAGGTCGGCGTCGATCACCGGGGCAGTGAACTGGCCGCTCACCCGGCGCGCCACCTCGATCTCGCGCTGGAAGCGCGTCCGGAATTCGGCGTCCGCGGCCAGGTCGGCGCGGATGACCTTCACCGCCACCGGCCGCCCCCCGGCCGACACGCCCAGGAACACCCGGCCCATGCCGCCGGAGCCGAGCAGCCCGCGGAGCCGGTAAGGACCGATCCGCTCCGGATCATCTGCCTGAAGTTCTCGCCACATGGTCAACCCGTCCCAATCCGATTAGCAGAGCACGTGCTTATACGGTGGCGGCGAGGGCAAGGCGATTTGCCAGGGGTATGGGGGAATCTCGGGGGGGCAGTGTCCATGATTACGGCCCGGTGAACGTTCCCGGCGCCCGGTACGTTATAGCGACATGGAGGGCAATAGGAGCGTCCCCCTGTATCGCCGTAGCGGCGCATTGACGCTGGTACATGAGTTCCTTACCCGCGAGGAGCGGGACGGGCTGCCGGTCAGCCGCCCAAGCCCGGTCATCGTGTTCGCCGGCGCGGGCAAGACGGCGCTGCTGGCCGAGCTGGCACGGCTGCTGGCCGGTAACGCGCCATGCGCCCGGATCGACTGCGAGGACTTCGCGGGCGGGGCACGCGAACTGCTGGCCCTGCTTGCCTTCGAACTGAACCGGCACAGCGGCAGGTACGGTGAGCTGCCGTTCCCGCGGCTGATCACCGGCCTGATCGTGATCCGCTCGGTCGACCTGGAAGACCTGGACCTGAAGGCGGACCGGAAGACGGCCAGGGAACGCGTGTGGCGGGTGCTCGAGGAGCGGCAGAACACCGCGCAGCTGCTCCAGGATTCGGTCAGCGAGATCATCAAGGCCGCCTTCGACGCGCTCGGCAGCCGGATGCCCGCCGGGCCGGGGGTCGCCAAGGCCGCGGTGGATATCCTCACCCGGGTGGGTCCGCGGCTGGTGCTTGGCTCGCTCGCCGCTACCCGCAGGGGCCGCAACCTCATCCTGGGTACCGGCCAGGACTGGTACGGAGACCAAGGCCGCCATAAACCGGTGGACGGGCTCATCAGCCTGAACCGGATGGCCGCCCAGGGTAGCGAGGAGGACCGCCGCGAGGTCGCCAGCCTGCTGTGGGCCGCGTTCCTGGCCGACCTGGACGACGCGTTCGGCCGGCGCCAGGCGATGAACTGGACGCTCAATTGCCTGGTGCTGCTGGACAACGCCGACTCACAGGCCGGCCGCGAGTTCCTGGCCGAACTGGTCGCGGCCCGCCAGGAACGGGTGGCGGATCCGCTGACCGTGGTGGCGACCAGCCGCGGCGAACTGGCCGACCAGAAGGTCCCGCTCGGGGGAAGGCTGACGCCGCTGGTCCAGGCGAGCGCACGGCCGTGGCGGGCGGCCGACGCCAGGCCGCCCGCGTGGTACCCGGTCGCGCTGCCCGACCTGACGAGCACCGATGTCGGCGCGATGGTGCGTCAGCTGGACCTGCCCGGTGGCACCCGCCGGGGGAGCATCACCTCGGCGGTGTACCGGTACACCGCCGGTCATCCGATCGCCGTCCGCATGCTGCTCGACGCGATCGCCGTCGCCCCGGACCCGGATTCCGCCGGCGATGCCGACGATGCTGCTGAATTCGACCTGGCGCCGGTCCTCGAGGCGCCGGTCCCGGACATAAAGCAGGACGACCCGCCCCCGCTCGCCGACGTGCTGCTCCGCCGGCTGCTGCGCGGCCTCCCCGAGGAACAGCTCACGGACCTGGTGACGTGCAGCGCGGCCAGGGACCTGGAGGCGGCGCAGCGGCTCGCCGCGAGGAGCAGGCTGCTCGGGCAGAACTGGGGAACGAAGGCGAGGATCTTCAGTGCCACGTTCTGGCGGGCAAGAGGTATTTCCCCGTCCGCCGGGGCGCTGGCACTGCACCCGGTGCTGCGCAGGCTGTTGCTGCGGCGGCTCGCCGCGCGCCCGCCGGCCCCGGTGGCCCCGGTGGCGGCGGCGCAGCACCGTCCAGCCCGGAGCCGGCCCGCGCGCCGGGCGGCCCCCGGCTGGACGGTCGTGCATGCCTGGCTGCGAGCGGACGCGGCCGGCGACCAGGTGGGCGTGCTGTATCACGCGCTGGCGCTCGGCGAGATCGATTACGTGGCCCAGTGGTTCGCCAAGGCGCTGAAGACCAGCGAGCCTGAGGACTGGCTGCGGACGCTGGAAGCCGTCGCTACCGCACCGAACTCGCTGCCTCCCGGCGAGCAGACCCTCGATCAGGTCGACCGGCTCACCGAGTGGACCGGTCCGGACGACGAGCGCACCACCCTGATGGCGCGTCTCGTCGCCGCACTGTGGATCGCCGCCGACCCGCTCAGCGACCGGCACCGGCCGGATCTGCAGGAGGAGATCCGCGACGACCTGGACCGGATCGCGCTGTCCTCCCCGAAGAGCATCACCACGATCCGCGAGCACGCCAAGAAGACGTACGCGGACACGCCGACGGCCGGCACCGACGCGGGCACCGAGCCGCCGCCACCCTCGTTCACGCCGCCGAAATCCCGCCGCGGGATCCAGCGTGACCGGCGCATCCGCGTGCTGGCCGCGGTGTCAGCCTTCGCGGTCGCGGCCGGCCTCGCCTTCGGGTCGTACACCGTGGTCAGCGGGGGTAACGGGCCGGCGGCCTGCGCTCCCGCGCAGGGGCCGTTCCAGGTGGTCACGAACGGCGGCGAGTGCGTGGGCGTCACCGACGGCTCGTACATCTTCGATCCCGGTGACCGCGGCGTCGCAGAAGCCGAGCAGGCGATCGCGACGGAGAACGCCGCGGTGGTCGCCAGCAAGCAGGGATACGTCACGGTGGCGCTGCTGACCGTGCTCACCCGGCCGCCCACGGGATCGACGACGCCGAGCGATGTCACCCTGGGCCGCATCGAGGACGAGCTCCGCGGCGCCTACCTCGCGCTCTACCACGCCAACCACGAACTCGGCCTGCACCCGGAGATCCGCCTGCTGCTGGCCAACGAGGGCAGCACCGAACAGGGCTGGCAGACCGACTGGAGCCAGCTGCGGCAGATTCCTGCCAGCGGGTCCGGTGAGCTAGTGGCCGTGGCCGGGATGGGCCTGTCCGTGCAGGCGACCGCCAACGCGGCCCGGACGATCGGCGACGCCGGCATCGCCATGTTCGGCGCGGTCACCACCGCCGACGGCCTGGACCACGCGGCGAGTCCGCTGCTTGACCGCGTGGTGCCGAGCGTGTCCGACGAGGTCACCGGGCTGGCCGGGTACCTGCCCAAACCGGCCAAGGCGGCGCTCGTCTACGATCAGGACACCGCCGACATGTACACCTCGTCCCTGCGGGCCGATTTCAAGGCGACGTTCGGGCCTAGCCTGCGGGCCGGGGTCGGGGAGATTCCCTACGTGCCGAGCACCCTGGACAGCCCGCTGTTCAAGACGATCGCCCAGGATCTGTGCGGTACGGATTCGCCGCCGCTGGTCTTGTACGCGGGCCGCAACTCCGTTTTCGATCAGTTCGTCTCCCAGCTCGAGCAGGAAGGCGACTGTAACGGCGAGCACCTCCGGATCGTGACCGGCGGTGACGCCGACGGGCTGCCGGTGTCGGCCACCGCCGGCAACAGGGGGGGAGCCCAGGTGAGCGTGGTCTACGCCGACATCGAGGATCCGGCCACGCTCGGCGCGGGGTTCACCCACGACTTCCAGACCCAGATCGGCCGGGCCAGCTCGAGTATGGCCGACCCGTGGCTGCTGGCCGATTACGACGCGGTGACCGTCGCGGCCAACGCGATCGCCGACGGGGAAGGGATGCACGCCGATGATCCGGCGAAGGTCACGGCGTCAGACGTCGCGTTGTGGGTCGGCCTGCTGAACAAGCATGCCGCGGTCGCGGGTGCGACGGGAACCCTGCAGATCGGTGCCGACGGGGACCTGGAGAACCCGGCCATTCCCATCATGCGGCTCGCCGCGGGGAAGAGGACGACCCTCTGCGTCGCACAAGTCGGTCGCCGGTGCATGCCGCCAGCAGCACGGCCAGCCCGGTGAGGAAGTAAGGAGCCGCCGCGTCACCCGATATCGGCAGTAGCGTAGCTGACGGGACTGGCAGCCAAGGAGCTGAGATGACGGTTTTGCGCAGCTACGTGAACGGGGCATGGGCCGAGCCGGCCGACGGGGGCCGGCCCGTACTCGACGCGGTGACCGGCGAGGAAGTCGCGCGGGTGTCGTCGGCGGGCATCGACCTGGGCGCGGCGCTCGCCTACGGGCGCGGCACCGGCGGCCCGGCGCTGCGCGAGCTGACCTTCCATCAGCGGGCGGGGCTGCTCAAGGCACTCGGCCAGCTGCTGCGCGAGCACCGGCCGGAGCTGTACGCGCTGTCGGCGCGCACCGGCGCGACCCTGGCCGACGCCAGGTTCGACGTCGACGGCGGCATCGGCGTGCTGCTCAGCTACGCCAGCAAGGCCCGGCGGGAGCTGCCGAACGACACGGTCCTGCCCGAGGGTGACGCCGAGCCGCTCGGCCGGGGCGGGACCTTCGTCGGCCAGCACATCCTCACCTCCCGGCCCGGGGTCGCGGTGCAGATCAACGCGTTCAACTTCCCGGTCTGGGGCCCGCTGGAGAAGTTCGCCCCGGCGTTCATCGCCGGCGTGCCGAGCCTGATCAAGCCGGCCACCCCGACCGCGTACCTGACCGCCCGGCTGGTCGAGCTGATCGTGGCCTCGGGACTGCTGCCCGAGGGCTCGGTCCAGCTCGTCTGCGGGAGCGTCAGCGGGCTGTTCGAGCACCTCGGCGAGCAGGACCTGGTGTCCTTCACCGGGTCGGCCGCCACCGCCAGGCAGCTGCGGGCCCACCCGGCCATCGTCGAGCGGTCGGTCCGGTTCAACGCCGAGGCGGACTCGCTGAACTGCTCGATCCTCGGCCCCGACGCCGGGCCGGGCACGCCGGAATTCGACCTGTACGTCGGGCAGCTGGTCACCGAGATGACGGTCAAGGCCGGGCAGAAGTGCACCGCGATCCGGCGGGCTCTGGTCCCGGCCGCCTGGGCGGACCAAGTGGCCGACGCGGTCGGCGAGCGGCTGGCCGCGGTGGTCGTGGGCGACCCGGCCGCCGAGGGCGTCCAGATGGGCGCGCTGGCCAGCCTCGAACAGCGCGAGGAGGTGCGCCGCTCGGTCAAGGCCCTGCTGGCGGCGGCCCGGATCGTGTCCGGCGACCCCGGCCACGTGGACGTGACCGGCGCCAGCGCCGAACGCGGCGCGTTCATGGCGCCCCTGCTGCTCCGGGCCGACGACGCCAGCCGGCCTGAGCCGCATCAGGTGGAGGCGTTCGGTCCGGTCGCCACCATCATCGGCTACCAGGGCACGGGGGATGCGATCGAGCTCGCGGCGCGCGGGCGGGGCAGCCTGGCCGGCTCAGTTGTCACCGCCGACACCTCCTTCGCCCGCGAGATGGTCCTCGGCCTGGCCCCCTGGCACGGCCGGATCCTGGTCCTGGACCGCGAGGACGCAGCCGAGTCCACCGGGCACGGGTCGCCGCTGCCCACGCTGGTGCACGGCGGCCCGGGGCGGGCCGGCGGCGGCGAGGAACTGGGCGGCATCGGTGGCGTCCTGCACTACCTGCAGCGCACCGCGGTGCAGGCCAGCCCGCGGGTCCTGGCGGCCGTCACCCGCCGCTGGATCCCCGGCACCGAACGGAACGCCGACGGCGGCCACCCCTTCCGCAAGTCGCTCGCGGACCTGCGCACCGGCGACACGGTAGTGGCCGGGCCGCGGCCGGTCACGCTGGCCGACATCGAGCACTTCGCCGAGTTCACCGGGGACACCTTCTACGCGCACATGGACGAGGACGCCGCCCGGGCCAACCCGTTCTTCGACGGCCGGGTGGCGCACGGCTACCTCATCGTCTCGTTCGCGGCCGGGCTGTTCGTCCACCCGGACCCCGGCCCCGTGCTGGCCAACTACGGGCTGGAGAACCTGCGCTTCCTCACGCCGGTCTATCCGGGCGACGAGCTCACGGTGACGCTGACCTGCAAGCAGATCACCCCGCGGGAGGACGCCGGGCACGGCGAGGTGCGCTGGGACGCCGAGGTCACCAACCAGGACGGCAAGCCGGT
>JBEKJP010000066.1:0-42615 GCA_050011155.1 Streptosporangiaceae bacterium | reverse complement strand
CATCACCTGACACCGGCCGGCCGGGCCGAGCTGGACCGCTGGCTGAGCGAGCCGAGCGCTCGGCTGCGCGGTTACCGCGACGACTTCTTCCTCAAGCTGATGGCGGCCGTTCAGGCGGGTGACCCGGAAACGCTGGACGGTGTCCTGCGCCGGCAGCGCGCTCACCTGCTCAGGGAACTGCATAGCCTGGCCGAGGCCAGGCGCCAGGCGCCGTCAGCTGTCGTCGAACTGCTGATCACCGCCGCAGAGCTGCACATCCGGGCTGACCTCGGCGTTGTGGATGCAGCCGAGAAGAACCTCGAGCCAGAGCTGGCCGGCACCAAGAGAAACTCACCCAAGGCCCGGCGTACGGGCCCGGCCGCCGCGGCCGCAGCCGACACAGCCGCGGCAGCAGGCACGACTGGGCCAGCTTCGCGCGCGAAGTCTGCCGCTAGCTGACACGCGAACGCGATCCGCTTGAGTGGCAGCTGACCTTCACCGACGAATAGAAGTGGCTCGCGCCGACGCGGTTACAGCATGGGGTAGCTCGACGGGATAAGACGGGACCGTGCCGGTGAGACCGCGGGAGACTGCGCCGCGCTTCGGCCGAGGTCACCTGCGATGTCTGGTAGCAGGCTGGACGGGTTGGGACGGCGATCGGGTTGCTCGTAACCCAGAGGTCGCGGAGCCTGGCTGACGCCCATGGCGGCGGCGACCTCGACCTGGCCCGGCGCTGCGGATCAAAGACGAACAGCAACCGCACCTCGCTGTCTCCTGCTGATCTGCTCGAAGCCGACCTCGAGCAGATCGCGTCCGAGGTTCACCTGGCGGATCGCGAGAGATGCATACAGAACGCTGTGCCAGTAGTTTTTGGCGTTTGTAATCGCCACGCTGAGGGTCTCCCGGTAGGATGGCGTTTGTAATCGCCAGCACGAAGGGTGGGTGCGAGGGTGAACCTGGTTGACCGTCCGCTGTATCTGGACCGGATCGAACCCTTCATAGATGCCCCGGCCGTCAAGGTCCTCACCGGCTTGCGGCGTTCGGGCAAGTCTCGCCTGCTTGAGCTCGTCGCTCAGCGTCTGCGTGACCGGGGGATCCCTGCTGGGCGGATCGTCCACCTCAACTTCGACTCGCTCGAGTGGGCATCGATCGCGTCGGCGCAGGCGCTGAACGCTCACCTGGCGGGAGTGCTCCCCTCCGAGGGCCGTGTCTACGTCTTGCTCGACGAGATCCAGGAGGTCTCTGAATGGGAGCGCCTGGTCAATTCGCTTTTGGCCGCGGGCCGTACCGACCTATACATCACCGGCTCCAATTCCCGGCTGCTATCGGGCGAGTTGGCGACTTACATCGCTGGCAGGTACGTCTCCATCGAGGTGTGGCCGCTCTCCTTTGGTGAGTACCTGACGTTCGGTGCCGCTTACTCTAAGCGGGACACCGGTCGCACGGGCGATGAGTTCGAGCGATTCCTGCGCTACGGCGGCTTCCCGGGCGTCCACGTCGTGTCGCTTGAGGAGGCCGACGTGCGGTCGATGGTGACCGACATCTACCACTCGACGTTGGTCCGCGACGTCCTCACCCGTCACGCCATCCGCGACGCCGACATGTTCGAGCGGGTCGCCGCGTTCGCGATCGACAACGTCGGCAACCCGTTCTCTGCCCGGCGCGTGGCTGACTTCATGAAGTCCCAACGCCGCACCATCCGGCACGAGACGGTGCTCAACTACCTGGCAGCGCTCGCCGAGGCGTTCGTCATCAGCAGGGTGCCTCGCTACGACATCCGCGGACGGGCGCTGCTCGCTACCGACGAGAAGCACTACGTTGGCGACCACGGCATCGTCCATGCGCTGTTCGGTTACTCCGATCGGCGGCTTCCGGGGGTGCTGGAGAACATCGTCTGGCTTGAGTTGCGCCGCCGTGGCTACGAGGTCACCGTCGGGAAGGTCGGGACGACCGAGGTCGACTTCGTCGCCCAGCGCCAGGAGGACACGATCTACGTCCAGGTCGCCACCACCATTGCTGCCTCGGCCGAGACGCGGCGGCGGGAATACGCGCCCCTGGAAGCCATCGCCGACAACTACCCGAAGTACGTGCTCAGCCTCGACCCGCTTGCGGGTGATAGGAGCGGCGGCATCTACCACCTGAGGATTCCCGACTTCCTGCTCCTTGATGCTTACTGACCAGGCACAAACAGCCGGGACGGCCCGGAACGGCAGTCTTCGATCGGTGCGGCTCAACCGGCCCGAGGCGACGAAACAGCCACTTACCGCGCCAAACTGAGGGACAGCCACGGCTCGCCAACTGTTACCGGGGACTGTAACTGAGACTCGGCTGGACAGCGCGGAACGCTGGAGACACGGTGAGACGTTCAGTGTCGTGGTGTGCCGCTCACGCGAGATGGTTCGGGACTGTGCGCGAAGGCTCGGACGGCGGGCGGAGTTCTCATAACCCAGAGGTCGCAGGTTCAAAGCGGAAGGTCGGAGGGGCGGTCCCCACCAGAGCTGTACAGCATAGGGAGACCGGATTAGCGTTTCGAGTAGAACGCGTTAGGCGCCACCAGCGAACGGCCGCTGACGGGGAAGGAGCCACGCAATGAACATGAACATGCCCAACTGGTCACCGGTACCCCAAGCCCCGGACATCAAGGACGATATACCGCGGTGTGAACGCTGCCTCCATCGTGCTAGCGAACACCACGATGCCACCGGCTGCTCCGTCCGAGGACGCTGGCTACGACGCTGCAAATGCAGCGGCTACACCAGGTTCAAGCCGACCACTCCCCAGGCACCTGAGCCGCGCTCACCAGCTGACCGCTAGGTAGTGGCCGGGGAGCACGGGGGCGCACGTTCAAATCCTGCCCCCGCGACCGAGGCCAGCGGCCGGATACGAACCAGGATCCGGCCGCTGGCTCGTTCTGTGCTGTAGCGCAGGTGACGCCGCGGTCAGACGGCCTCTAGGACGAAGAAAATGAAGCCCAGGAAGGATCCCGACGGCTTGTCGGCGACGAAGTCGGGGAGCAGTTCGCGGGGGGTGTCTGGTGCGGGGGGCGGCTCGCTGATGACGGCCATCCGGAACCCGGCCGCGGTGAACGCGTCGGTCATCGCGTGCAGCGGCCGGTGCCAGAAAGTCAGCCGGGCGCTGTGCCCGCCGAACGTCCATTCGTCGGTCCAGCTGCGGGTCTCGAAATAGTCGGCCGCGTGCCCGGCCTCGCGGTGCATCAGGGTAATGGCGAAGGGATGGTCGACGGCCACGATCAGCCGGCCGCCGGGCGTCAGCACGCGCCGCAGCTCGGCCAGCGGCCCGGTCCAGTCCGGCAGGTAGTGCAGCACCAAGGCCGCGATGACGTCGTCGAACGCGCCGTCGGGGTAGGGCAGCGGGCTGGCCAGGTCGGCCAGCCGCAGGTCCGTTTCCGGGCCGAGCCGCTTCCGGGCCAGCTCCAGCATCGCGGCGCTGGAATCGAAGCCGGCCACGGTGGCGCCCCGGTCACGCAGCTTCACGGCGATGGGGCCGGAACCGCAGCCGGCGTCGAGGATCCGCCGGCCGGCCACATCCCCGGCCAGGTTCACGATCGCGGGGTGCGCGTAGTACCCGTTTTGGAGGCTGGCCTCGGAATCAGCCGAGTAGGCCTCGGCGAAGCTGTCGTAGGCCTCGGCCACGGGCGAAGGACCGGTTCCGCCCGGTAGCCACTCGGCAACGGGCTCCGTGAACGTGCTCCACTCCACCCGCTGTGCTCCTGGCGGACGTAGCGCCGGATTGTGCTGCCTGGCCTCGAAGCGGTTGAGTACCTTACTCACTTCCGCCTGTACGGCCAGGGCCTCGTCGGGGGTCATGAACACGTGCTGTTGCGACCAGCCTGGCACCCTCTCCCAGCCGGGAACTTCGCTGGGAGAGCCGAAGACCTGCGCGGCCCGGCTGAGCCAGCGCCCGAGTATGGTCCGGACCAAAGCGCCGGCTGCGAGCCTCGCTTGAGGGTCGGCCGGCCGCGGGTTGATGTGCACGCCGCTGGGGTAGGCGAGCTTCCAAGGTCGCTCCCGGCGGCTGCTGCCTGCTGCCTCTCGCAGGAACCCGTACTTTGCCAGGGTGCGCAGGTGGAAGGCGCAGTTGGACGGTGATTCGCCGATCAGCTCGCTGGCCTCGGTGGCGGTCAGGACTTCGTGGTAGCCGAGCAGGTCGATCAGTGACAAACGAACCGGATGAGCCAGTGCCCGCATGGCCCTGGCGTCGGTCAGCTCCGCCACCGCCTCCGGGGCGCCCTCCCCATCGCTACATGGCGGTAGCCGCGTTGATTCGGAACTCATGTTTCGAAACACTACTCCCGAAAGACTCGTAAAACGTTGGAACCAGAAAGAAGTCTTTCGAGTCCGTTCCGGCGAGACGGGGAGAGACGCCCGACGGCGGAACCTCGGGGTCGTGCTAGCCGTACCAAGGTCCGGGTGATCGCACGATGGATCTCCTGTCGGCGCGCGGGGAGCATGGAGTCAGGTGGCCGGGGTGGCCGGGCGCCGCTGGTCGTCACGGGTGTGCGCATCACCGCTGGCACCTGGAACCTGGTTCTCGGCATCATCTTGCTCGCTCACGGCTACCGGTGGGCGTGGCTGCTGTTCGTCGTATCGGCGCTGGTCTTCTCGGCCGCGTATGTCCTGGCCCGGGGAACGTCCGGAGCCCGGCGCCGCAGCCAGAGCTAGCAGCGTGGAGCGGTTCCTGTCCTGCCCCCGCCGCCAAGGCCAGAGGCCGGATCCGAACAAGGACCCGGCCTCTGGTTTGTTGTTGGCCGCACAGCGACTCGCGGTCGCCTGGTCAGCCGAGAACTGTGGTCAGCCGAGAACTGGGAGACGCTATCCGGCGGCGTCGCCGGTCGACGCCTTGCGCGCCAGTATGAACGCCACGCGGAACTGGCGGCGGTCATCCGGCTCGGGGTTCTCCATCAGTCGAGCCGTCTCGGTAATTCCCGCCGAGCGCAGTAGCGATACGACGTGATCCGGCCACCAGCGATAGGCCGGGGCCACCCGGTGGTCGTAGTACTCGTACGGCGGCTCAGGAGCGTCTGTGGCTGAGAAGCTGAGCAGCAGCCAGCCGCCGGGAGCAAGGATTCGTGCGATCTCGGCCAGTGCTGTCGGCAGCAGTCTGGGTGGCAGGTGGATGAGCGAGGAGCGGGAGAGCACTCCGCGGCAGGAGCCGTCGGCTAGGCCAAGGCGAGTTATCGAGCTGAGCGCGAAGCGGATCTCGGGATAGTGCGTCCGGCCGATCGCTAGCATTTCGGCGGACTGGTCCACGCCCAACACCGACAACCCGAGGCTGTGCAGGTGCGCCGCGATGTGGCCAGGCCCGCAGCCGAGGTCAGCGACTAGCCCTGCAGGCCCGCGCCGGATCACCTCAGCGAAGGCGGCGAGCAGGCCGCGCTCGGTCGGCCGGTCGGCCAGCGTGTCTTTGAACTGATCGGCATAGACGGCCGCGATCGCGTCATAGGCCGCGCGGGCGATATGTAGATCGGGCTCACGCATGCTGCGACAGTACTCTGCCACCCCACTCTGCTACCCCGACATGCGAAACCGCTATAACGCGTCTCGGATCGAGATAAGAAGTCCCAGTTCAGCGCCTGTACTTGCGAACGGAAATGCTAACCAGACCCGCCGGACCGGGGCTTGTTCAGGGGATGGGAACTACTTCCGAGCGGACGCCGGGTAGCTGATTGAACCCGGCCTTCGCGTCAGTGGTGAGCAGGATGCGGCTCGTGGCCGCGGCTGTGGCGGCGATCATCAGGTCGTAAGCGGATCGCTGCTTGCCCGTTGACATTGCTTGCACTGCCAGTCGCGCATGGATTCTGGCTACCGTGACGGTGTAGTTCTCGATCGGGAGGCTGGCCAGCATGGCCTCGACCCGGACGGACCGGGCCTGCTTGTGTGCCTCGCCGGCCCGTTCGACCCCGACGAGCAGTTCCATGGCAGTGATCGAGGCGATGGCGGCGTCGTCTGCGCCCAGCACTGTGTCGACATCGAGCGTGCCGCGCTCGATCGCGATGAGAGTGCCGGTGTCGAGGATTATTCGGCGGGCCATCCGCGTACCTCATCCGTGAAGGCAGATCGAAGGTCGGCGTGGGCTGCCTCAAGATCGTCGCCGAATTTCCCGTCGGCTGGGTTGTCCCGCAGCGCGGCCTTGAGCCGCTCGGCGGATGTGCGTCGCTCCGGGGAGAGCCGGCCGACAGGCACCCCGTCGCGGGTGATGACGATGGTCTCGCCGTGCTCGACCTGGTCGAGGATGTTCGCGAAGTTTCGCGCGGCCTGCGTGGCCGTTACGGCAATCATGAACACATACTATCAGACTGTATCTGATTATACGTATAGCACGTTCGGCGATCTGTATCTGCTACGGAATTGCTAACGAGACTCGCCGTAACGTGGGAGGCGGCCTCTGGTCAGGCGCCCAGGTAGCGGAGGACGGCTAGCACTCGGCGGTGGCTGGCGTCCGAGGGCGGCAGGCCGAGCTTGCTGAAGATGTTGCTGACGTGCTTCTCGACCGACCGTTCGGAAACCACCAGGAGTCCGGCGATCGCGGCGTTGGAGTGGCCCTCGGCCATCAGCGCCAGCACGTCGCGTTCCCTGGCGGTGAGGGTGCCGAGCCCGTCGGCGTGGCGGCTGGCGCTCATCAGCTGGGTGATGACCTCTGGATCGAGGGCGGTGCCCCCGGTGGCCACCCGGCTCAGCGCGTCGACGAATTCCTCGACGTCGCCGACCCGGTCCTTGAGCAGGTACCCGACCCCCGCCGCGCCGCCGCCCGCGGCCGCGCCGAGCAGGTCGGCCGTGTAGCGGGTCTCGACGTACTGGGAGAACACCAGCACTCCGGTCTGAGGGTGGTCGCGGCGGATGGCGATCGCGGCGCGCAGGCCCTCATCGGCGTAGCCGGGTGGCATCCGCACGTCCACCACGGCCGCGTCCGGGTGATGCTCGGCCACCGCGGCCAGCAGGTCGTCGGCGTTGCCGACGGCGGCGACCACTTCATGGCCGCTGTCGGCCAGGATTTCGGCCAGGCCCGCACGCACCACGGCCGAGTCTTCGGCGATCACGATCCGCATCGGGACTCCGGTTCGGTCAGGCATGCGACGGCAGCTCCACCGTGACCACGGAAGGTCCTCCGGGCGGGCTGCTGAGCCGTAGCCCGCCGTCGACGGTGCCGATCCGCTCGGCAAGCCCGGCCAGGCCACCGCGGGCCTCGACGCGGGCACCGCCGCGGCCATCGTCGGTGACCCGCAGTCGCAGCTGGCCAGGTACGTGGACTGCCTCCAGCTTGGCCTGCCGGGCACCGCTGTGCTTGACCACGTTGGTGAGCAGTTCGGCGGCGCAGAAGTAGGCCATGGTCTCGATCGCGGCTGATGGCCGCTCGGGCAGGTCGATGGCCAGCTCGACGGGCAGGTCGGTGCGTGCGGCCAGGGTGGTGAGCGCGACGCCGAGTCCCTGGTCAAGCACCGGCGGATGGATGCCGCGGGCCAGATCGCGCAGCTCGGCGATGGCGTCCTTGGCGCCGCTGTGAGCGGCCGCCACCAGCTCGAGCACCCGGTCCAGATCGGTCTGGCCGGTCCCGTCGGTCATGCCGCGAAGCTTCTTCACGGCCAGCCCGAGCTTCATGGTGACCGCGACCAGTTGCGCCTGCGTGCCATCGTGCAGATCACGCTCGATCTGGCGCAGCCGCGCAGCCGAGTCGTCCACGATGTGAGCCCGCGACTGCTCCAGCTCCCGCACCCGCCGCGGCAGCGGAGCAACGAGCAGGTGGTAGGCGATCCATAGTTCCAGCGCCCCGACCGCGATCAGCGCCGCACCCCACCAGAAACGGTAAGCGCACAAGATGATGCCCAGGACGAACACCCACAGGCCCGCGGCCGCGCACACGCCACCCCAGGCCCGGGGGTGGCGGTACACGAGCGGGTGGACCAGGATTCTCATGACCAAGGGCTGCGCGCGAGCAAAGTTTTCGCTCGATGCCGACATCGGATACCTCCGGTGAGCTGTGGTGCCGGCTGTTCCGGTCACCTGCATCCCATGCTCGTCACGCACGGACAGAAGAGCCACCGTACGGATACCCGAACCGGAGGTGTGGCTAGCACGGTCCCCGGGCCGCACAGGATCCGGGGTTCCTGGCCGCAGGCTCAGAACCGATGCGAGACCCCTCCCGGAGGGCGAGGATCGCCTCCAGTGCCGGGTCCTCGTTGCGGCGGTAGGCCTCGAACGTCGGCGGCGTGTAGATGTCCGGCGCGATCCAGGTCCGGTGGTCATCGGGCCAGGAGGTCTGCCAGAACAGGTCGGCGGCGTTCGCCTGCACCTTGCTGTAGGGCAGTTCGAAGTCGATCCGCTCCCCGATGAAGTTGGGCCGCGACCCGGTGGGCTCGCCGACGAAAATCGCGCTGGTCTCGATCGGCGTGGCCTCCAGCCGGACCTCCTCGGCGGTTCCGCCGGCCAGCCGGACGGTCAGCGCGTGGTCGATGCCCAGTTCCTTCAGGATCGCCGTATAACGCACCAGGACCGGGAACCTCAGCGTGACCCAGTGCTCGTTGTCCCTGGTGATGATGGGGTCCAGCGCGGTCGTGACCGCGTCGCCTCGTCATCCGGGTCGAACATCTTGTCGACCGTCAGGTCGAAGTACCGGGCGATGGTGAACGCCAGCGGCAGCGACGGCAGGTACCGGCCGTTCTCGATGGAGATCACCGTCTGCCGCGACACGCCCAGCGCCGCCGCCAGTTCCGCCTGCGACAGCCCCCGCGCAGTGCGTTGCTCCCGGACCCGATTCCGCATAATGTCAAGCGACCTTTACTCGCGGGACATGGACCGGGAGGTGGAGGTAGGGGTGGGGTGCCGGTCACGACAGAAATAAAATGGAGACGAACGAGATATGGCTTCCGTCTTCCCGCCCGGCTCCAGCGGTCCTGGTGAGGAACGTGGCGGCACGCCGTGACCCAGGTGATCGTGCTGAACGGCGGCTCCAGTTCGGGCAAGAGCACGATCGCCCGCGCCTTGCAGGAGATACTCCCGGAGCCGTGGCTCACGTTCGGGGTGGATGTGCTGATCGAGGCGCTCCCCGGCCGGGGCAACGATCCCCGGTCCGGGCTGGTGCTCGAACCAGACGGCACCGTGACCGTACGGCCCGCGTTCCGGGCCATCGAGGACACCTGGTACCAAGGGCTGGCGGTCATGGCCCGCCAGGGAGCGCGCCTGATCTTGGACGAGGCGCTGCTGTCCGGCGGCGCCGGACAGCAGCGCGTGCGGTCCCTGCTCGATGACCTGGACATGCTCTGGGCTGGCGTGCACTGCGATCCGCTGGTGGCGGCCGGCCGCGAGGAAGCCCGGCCCGATCGCGTCCCCGGCATGGCCATGAAGCAGGCGGCCGCCGTGCACATCGGCGTCGTCTACGACGTGGAGGTCGACACGACCGTACACTCCGCCCTGGCCTGCGCCCGCCGGATCGCCGAGCACGTCAGCGTGAACTCCGGTGCCTTAGCTCGGGCGCGGGACCAGGACGAACGTCGCGGCCGGTCAGGCGTTCTTCCCGGGAGCCAGGGGTTCGATGACGACCGTCCGGTACGGGGCGGCCAGTCGGCCGAGGTCGTCCGGATCGGCAGTCTGGATGACGCCCCCACCCGCTTCGACGGCCACCGCGACAGGATGAGCATCCGCGAAGAGCGCGGAACTGGCGCGCGCCTCGGTGAGCAGCGCTCCGATCAGGCGGGCCAGGGTCCGGTCGGTGTCACGGAGCAGCAATCCATCTCCAGACTCCCGTGCGAGCAGCGCGTCAAGCCCTTGATTGCGCCCGGCTCCCCGGTACAGCTCGCCCAGGGTGCCCGTGGCGATCGCGACCTCGCGGCGCAGCCTGTGCGCGGCCTCCATGGCCTGTCTCACCTTGCGTTCGGCCGGATGCCTGGGGTCGAGCAACGCGTTCACCGCTTCGGCATCGAGCACCAGTCGCATCAGCCGGCCTGCAGTTCGCCGGGTTCTTCGGTGACGCCGCCGAGCAGGCGCATGTACCGGGCGATCTCGGCCTCGTCTTCCGGTGTGTCCAGGCTGCCCCGCTCATCCGCCAGGCGGTCGAGAAGGTCCGCCAGAGCCTGCTGTCGTTTGCGCCGGGTGAACTCCGCCCGCAGGGCCGAATTCACTTCAGCCGAGAGCGTGGTGCTGCTGTCCGCCTCCATCGCCGCGACGAGATCCGCGTCGAGGGTGATCGAGACCTTCCGCTTGGCGGCCGATGTCATACCTTTATCCTACCATGATCGCCTGCTGTACGGTCTCCAGGCAGAGCCGCCGGGACCGGTCCACTACCTCGCGCATCACGTCCGGGTCCGGGCTCGCCATGGCGATGAAATCGTCGACCTGGCGCAGGCCGGCCGTGGTGAGCAGCCGCTTCTCGTTGGTCACCCACTGGCCGCGCGCGGCCAGCACCGCGTGCGCCGACTGCGATGAGGCCTGGCTGACCAGCCCGGCGCACTGGGCCAGCCGCCCGTACGGGGCATAGTTATCGCGGGCGTAGCCGAACGTCCGCTCAGCCCGGTCCCACCACACGCGGGGCGCCCGCTCGCGCAGCGCCGCCGGATACTCCGGGGTGGGCAGCCGGCCGGACAGGACCTGCCTGACGGCCAGTTCGGCCAGCACCAGGTAGGTCGGGATGCCGGCCAGGTGGAACTGCAGCGGCTCGATGCCGAACCGGCCCGCGCGGGCCGCGCTGATCTCGCGGTCGATCACGTCCAGGTCGCGGTAATGTACGTCGCAGCGGCGGCCGTCGATCTCTAGCCAGGCGCCGCCATTGAAGACGCCCGGACTCCAGCCGCCGACCTCGGACACCTCTCCGGGCCAGCCCAGGTCACGCAGCGCCTGCGGGTCGAAGTGGCCGCGGTAGTAGAGGCCGAAATCCCAGTCGCTGTCCGGCCGGTGCGTCCCCGCGGCCCGTGACCCGCCGAGGGTGACCGCCGTCACGCCCGGCAGGCTGCCGAGGCGGCCAGCGACGTAGTCAAGGAAAGCCTGCTCGTCCACCAGGGAAAATTAACAGGATGCCCGGCCGTCCGGCATCGCATTATCGTGCTGCCATGAGCGCAGCGACCAGGCGAGCCGACATGTTCACCGCGGACGGCAGGCCGTCCGACGACGACCCGCGGGAAAACGGGCCGAGGCTGGGCGACGAACGCGCCACGCTGGCCGAATCCCTGCGCTGCCAGCGCCTCACGCTGGAGCTGAAGTGCGCGGGCCTGGATGCGGAGGAGATGGCGCGGCGTGCCGTCGAGCCTTCGACGATGTCGCTGCTTGGGCTGGTGCGGCATCTGGCCGAGTCGGAGCGCGCGACGTTCCGGGTGCTGCTGGCGGGACAGGACGTGCCCCGGCTGTACTGCTCCGCGACGGATCGCGACGGTGATTTCGACGGCGCCGTTCCCGACCCCGGCGTGGTGGCGGAGGCGTGGGACACGTGGCGCGCGGAGGCGGACTTCGCCACGCGGTTCGTGGCCGAAGCGCCTCACCTGGACCTCACCGCCGACGATCCGGAGAACCATCACGGCAGCGGCGGCGGCGCGATCTCGCTGCGCGAGGCGCTGGTCGGGATGATCGAGGAGTACGCCCGCCACATGGGCCACGCCGACCTGCTGCGCGAGCGGATCGACGGGCGCATCGGCCAGTAGGCCGGACGTCAGCCCGGGTAGCCCCGCCAGGCCTATGGCCGCGGGGCTACCCGGCTGCGGCTGACGCCGCTCCGGGCCGGCCTGCGCGGCCGCCCGGGCGAGGGCGCCCCCCCGGCACCCTCGGTCGAACAGAACAAATTATCCCGGAAACGGAGGGCCGATCCCGGGCCCGCCGACGATCGGGCGGATCCTTGCGAGACCCCGGCCGCCGCGGGCAAGATCTTGCATGCGGCCGGTCAGGGCGGGCTCGCGGCCGGCCGGAGCCTAGGCCACGACCCTGGTGGCGATGTCCGCGTAGCCATGACGGCGGCACCAGCTCAAGATGTAGCGCGCGTGCTCGCCGGACCAGCGGTAGATCACCTCCGGGGTCATCTTGAGCTCGGGGTTGTGCTCGCGGCGGTCTTTGATCAGCGGGCCCAGGTAGTCGACGATCTTGGCGGCGGTGTCGTATCCGACGTGCGCGGTACTGGCCAGCGTCTCGTGGTTGACCGCCCGGCCCGAGGCGATCGCCCCGGCCAGCCGGGCCGCGGTCATGCCCTTTCCCTTGCTGAAGTAGGCGTGAATCCGCGGGATATCGGGCGGGCTCCCTTCCGGCGGGAACTCCGCTGCCTTCAAGGTGCCGCCGCTGACCGCGATGTTGATCGCCTCCATCAGCGGCTGCGGTCCCATCGCCTTCCGGTAGACGCCGACCACCTCGGGCTGCTCGACCGCCTCGTCCAGATGGTCGCGCTCGAGCCCGTGACCCTGCGCGGCGAAGATGACGGGCGTCTGCCTGCCCGTGCGCCGCAGGGCGGCCAGGACGTCGAGCCCGTCGAAGGAGTACTCGACGGCGTAGTCGCTCCAGGTGAGGTCGACCACCACCACGTCGAACCTCAGCCGGTCACTAAGCGCCTGGCCGACGGCGGCCTGATCCTCGGCGATCCGCACCAGGGCATCGCCGAACGACTGCCTGACCAGCGGCTCGATGATCTTCCCCAGCGCGGCGGCGACCAGGATGCGTGGCCCGTCTGGCATAGATCCTCCAACCGCACGGCAAAGGTCCTGGTGCTCCGGCCGCGCCACCGCGAAAGGATATAGCCACAGCCGCGCGCCCTGCCTCCGCCCTAGCCGCGCCTTCGCACCTCTATCCCCGCCCGCACCATCACCCTCACCAGCTCCGCCTCTGCAGTCCGCGGCGCCACGCCGATACAGCACCGGTGTGCCACCGGTGCTGTTCTATGTGCCCCGATGTGCCATTGGTGCTGCTCGGCCGGGCCGGGCCGGGCTGACCCGAACCCGCCGAACTCCAGCCGACGCTCTCGGCGTCATGGATACCGTCGACCGGGGAGCGGCTCACGCGGTGCTGGGATCCAGCCGTACCCAGGTGAAGTCCAGGAAGAATACCGAGGCGACGCGGCCGTCGGGCGAACGCCGGAAGGTCACGCTGCCGCCCGGCGCGCTGCTCCCGTCCGCGATGCCGAAGCGATCCGGATCGGCTGTCGGCGTCAGGACGACCTGCCAGCCGGGTGCTTCCGCCGTGGTGAACGTGAGCTCGGAGTCCCGCCACTCCAGCCGCAGCAGCCAGCCGCCCAGGTTGGCCCGGGCGTAGACTCCGAGCAGCGCGCGGTAACTCTCCGGCACGGGTAGCGGGGGAGCACCCGCCGCGGGCCGGTCCCGGGTCAGGTCGCGGGCGGCGGCCGCGAGTTCCAGGCCGAGGTCGACGCCGCCGCAGGTACCGTTGGCCAGCACGACGGCCCCGACCTGGGCCACCGGGTCGAAGCAGATCGTGCTGGTGAATCCGGGTATCCCGCCGGAGTGCCCGATCCAGGTCACGCCCTCCCGGCGGGTGCCGCACCAGGAAATGCCCCACGCCTGGGTCCACTCGCCGTCGGCCAGGTAGCGGGGCTGGTGCATCTCGCGCCGGGAACCCGCGTCCAGCACGGCATCGTCCAGCACGGCATCGTCCAGCAGGGGGGCGGTCGCGCCCGGCTCCCGGTACGCCCGCAGCTGGAACGAGACCCACCTGGCCAGGTCAGGAACGGACGACCACAGGCCGCCTTCGGCCCAGACCGGCGGCATGGGCGGCGCCGGGTCCAGGTCGTCGGACAGGCCGCGCCATTCGTATCCCGTAGCGCACCGGCCCGGCGCCGGCGGGAAGCCGGTGGCGGTCAGGCCCAGCGGCTCGAGGATGGCGTCCCTGACGTACTCCGGGTAAGGGATTCCGCTGGCCCGGGTCACGATCTCGCCGAGCCACTGGTAGGCGAGGTCGGAGTAGCCGTGCCGCGCGTGCGGCGCGAACTGCACCGCGATCTCGCCGGCCCGCGCCAGCGTCTGGTCCGGCGCGCCCTGGTAGGCCGGCACCGCCCAGTCCGTGTCCGGCGGCTCGGCCGGAAGGCCAGACTCGTGCGACAGCATCCGCCGGATGGTCACCGTCTCGATCGGGCCGAACGGGCTGGTCATCGCGCCCAGCTCCGGCAGCCACGCCACGGCCGGATCGTCAAGGCCGAGCCGGCCCGCGGCGCGCAACCGCATGATCGCCGTCCCGGTGAACGTCTTGGTGATCGACGCGATGCCGTAGCGCATGGCCGGATCGGTCGCCGTCCGGCTGGCCAGGTCCGCGAACCCGGTCCCGGCCAGCCAGGCGAGCTCGTCGCCGCGGACGACGCCCGCGGCCGCACCGGGCAGCCGCTCCTGCCGCACGAACGACACGAGCCTGGACTCGAGGCTCGCGGCCACCCGTTCGGCATAATCCTTTGCGGTGCTCACCCTGCCGATGGTGGCAGAACGGTCAGCGCGGATCCCAGCTGGGCCCGCGCGCTGACGCGCTCAGCCTTCCGGCTGCCACCAGCCGGGGAGCTCGATCAGCTCCGAGTCCGGCCCGGCGAAGGCCGGATACTCCGGTACGCGGGGCCGCCCCCACCGAGCCGCCAGCTCCTGGTGCAGCGCGTCGGCCAGGGCGCGGAGCCGGGGCAGCTCGCCGGCCCGGCCGGCCGCGCCGCCGAAGGCGCGCAGCCAGGCCAGCAGGCGCGGCCGCATCCCCGTCGTCCCCCACGGGCGGTCCTGGTCGATCGCCGTGGCCAGCGCCGGCCCGCGGGCGACGATCCAGCCGGCCACGGCCGCCGCCAAGGCGGCGGTCCAGTCCGGTCCCAGCGTGATGCCCGCCGCCGCCAGCTCGGCCCGGTAGGCCTCCAGGGCGGCCCCGGCCACCTCGTCCGGCACGGCGCCGAAGCACCAGCAGCTCGGGAAGGGCGCCAGCAGGTAGGCGGCGTCCAGCACGACCGGCCCCCAGCCCGAGGTCTCGAAGTCGAAGATCCGGCCCTCCCGGCCGAGCAGCCGCACGTTGTCCGGGCACGCGTCGCTGTGCACCAGGCCCAGGTAACCGGAACCCGCCATCATCGCGGCCAGGCCGGCGATCTCCTCCTCGACGCCGGCCGTGGTCAGGCCGAGCCCGGCGGCCGCGCCGAGGAAGGCGTCCCGGCCCCGCATCGTCGCGCCCGTCCAGGCCGGCGCCATCGTCGCGCCCGGGGCGTGGCGAGCTCGCCGGGCGGCCAGCTCAGCGGGCCGGTTCCGGCTCCAGGCGTGCAGCCGGCCCAGGGCCCGCGCGTAGGCGATCAGGCCGGCCTCGGCTGGCTCGCGCCGGCCTGCTAGCAGCGAGTCGGCCAGCGAGGGACCCCGGCCCAGGTCCTCCATGACCATGATGCCGGTCTCGGGGTCCGCGCCGAGCAGCCGCGGTGCCACCGGCACGGGCATGGCGTTCAGGTACTCCAGGGTGGCCAGCTCGATCCCGAACTCCTCGGCCTGGCCGGGGCGCGGCCGGTCGTCCCGGCGCTTCAGCACGGCCGAGCGGTCGCCGGCCAGCCGCAGCCGGAAGACGTGATCCCGGCCCTGGAGCGCTGCCGCGACGAGCGGCCCGGCCGGCTCGCCCCAGGCCGTGCGCAGCAGCGACCCGGCCGCCCGCGTCTGGGCCGCGGTCAAGGCGGGAGCGTCGGTCACGGGGCCCATTGTGGCCGAACGGGCTCCGGTTCCGCCTTGGTCGCGAGCTCCAGCATCGCCGCGGACAGGTCGACGAGCAGGGCCCGCATGGACCGCCCGGGCAGCAGCCGGGCCAGCCGCCCGTGCCCGCCGCCCACGTCGAGCACGGTCCGCGCGCCCGCCGCCGCGAACCGCGCGGCGACGTACGGGTGCACGTCGTCGTGCGGATGCTCGTCGGTGGCCAGGAACCGGCTCGGGTCGGCGTCGTAGTCACGGGGCAGCGGTTTCATCGCGGCCAGCGTGACGGGCGTCCCGGACCGGAGTCAACCGGATTTCGCCCGGCGCGAGTTACGCTTTTGTTGATCGTCTGTCTGGGGAGGTGCCGGTGACGGGGCCATGGGAGCAGTTCGCGCACCACGGCCGGATGCGCGCGTCCGACGCCGACCGCGAGCGGGCCGCCGACGCGCTGCGGGCCGGCTACGGGCAGGGCCTGCTCACCGCGGGCGAACTAGACGTCCGAACGAGGCAGGTGCTCGCGGCCCGTACCTACGCCGAGCTGACCGCGGCCACCGCCGTGCTGGCTGCCCGCCGCCTTCCCGGCGCCCCGGCCAGGAAGCGGATCGGGCCGAAGGTCGTCGCCGCCGGCGCGTGCGTGATCGTCGTGCCGCCCGCCCTGGTCGCCGCGTTCCTGAGCTTCTACGGCGGGTTCATCGTCTTGTTCCTGGTGGCCTGCGTCGGCGTGTTCGTGTCGGCCGCGCCGATGTCCCCCCGCCGGCCGGATCCCCCGTTCTGAGCTGTGTCTTCTGAGCTGTGTCTTCTGAGCTGTGTCTTCTGAGCTGGGCGTTCTGAGCTAGGCGCTGCCGGGCCGCTCGGCCGGATGCGCGGCGACCAGCGTGAGCGCGTCGAGCAGCCGCCACCAGTCCGCCTCGGCCAGGTCCCGGCCCACGGCCGCCCCGGTCGCGGCCAGCGCGGCCACCAGCCGGACCGCTAGCTCGTCCGCGTCCGTGTCCAGCGCGGCCGCCATCACCGCGACCGCCCGCCGGAACCGCGGGGTGCGCCCGAGCCGGACCAGCGAGGCCGGAATCCCCGGTGCCCCCGCCGCTGGCGAGTCCTCCTCGCCGGCCTCGAGCGTGATGACCAGGCGCAGCCCCAGGGCCTCGGCCAGCCGGGCCAGGGCCGCTGTGGTCGGGTTGCCCCGCCCGTTCTCCAGGTTGGCGATGTAGGGCACGGAAAGCCCCGCGTCGGCCGCGACCGACGCCACCGTCCGTCCCGCCGCGGTCCGCCGGGCCCGCAACTGCCGCCCGATCTCCTGGTTCTCCATGCTCCCCTCACCTCAAGCGCCCACCCGCACGCCCCATCTCGCGCGCCACCCCCGCGCCCCATCTTGACAGAATAATAAATCACAGAGTTATCTTGATGGAATAACCGATGGGCGGTGGCGACCATGTTCCAGGCTCTGCGGATACGGGACTTCCGGCTGATGTGGGCGGGCGGCCTGGTCAGCGCGCTCGGCTCCTGGCTGCTCACCCTGGCCATCCCCACCCATATCTTCCTGGTCACCGGCTCGCTGCGGGCTACCGGCCTGACGGTCGCGGCCGAGTACCTGCCGCTGCTGCTGCTCGGCCCGGTCGCCGGCGTCTGCGCCGACCGGTGGGACCGGCGCCGCCTGATGATCGGGACGAACCTGTTCTGCGCGGCCGCGGTAGCGACCATGCTGCTCGGCCTGGCTTCCGGGCGGTACGGCGTACTCTATGCCGCGCTGGTCGCCGAGAACGCCGGCATCGTGCTCTACAGGCCGGCCTGGCAAGCCCGCACCCCGGCCGTCGTCGGCACCGGCTCGCTGCTGAACAGCGCCAACGCGCTGAACGCGGCCACCAGCGGCGTGGTCAGGCTGGTCGGCGGCCCGCTCGGCGGCGTCCTGCTGACGTTCTGGGGCGCCCGCTCGCTGATCGTCATCGACGCCGCCAGCTACCTGGCGGCCGCCCTGGCGCTGACCCTGACCTCCCGCGTCGCGGGCGAGACCCGGGTCGCCAGGACCACGCCCGGCGCCGTCGTCCGCGATCTTGCCGAGGGGACGCGCGTGCTGCTCCGCCAGCCGGCCGCGCGGGCGCTGTTCCCCGTCACGGTCGTCTACCTGGCCGCCAACGCCTCGCTCAGCGCGGTGCTGATCCCGCTCGGGATCGAACGGCTCGGCGGCAGCGAGCACACCGGGTTCCTGCTCTGCGGCCTGGGCGTGGGCTTCCTGGCCAGCGCGCCGGTCATCCGCCTGCTGCTTGACCGGGTCCAGCCCCGGATCCTGCTGGCCGCGACCCTGACCGCCTGCGCCGCCGCCTACCTCGGCCTGTTCACCTCGTCCGCGCTGGCCACGGCGCTACCGGCGGCGGCCGCGGTGGGCCTGTTCGGCTCGATGTCGCTGGTGATCCCGCAGACCACCATGCAGCGGCTCATTCCCAACGCGGTCCTCGGGCGGATCGGTGCCGTCTTCCTCACCGGCGAGGCCGCCGCCACCCTGGCCGGAGCCGCGGCCGGCCCGTTCCTGGCCCAGGCGGCCGGGCTGACCGCCGTCGCGGCCGTGGCCGCCCTGGTCACGCTGGCCGCGGCCGCCCTGGCCCGCTTCCTGATCCCGCCGCAGGACCCATTGGCGGCTCCGCCGCAGGACCCATTGGCGGCTCCGCCGCGGGGGCAAGGTCCACAAACCTGATCATGCCGGGCCGGGGCCGGCTCGGTCGAACGACTTTCCCCGCTGGGGGCGGCCCTCTGGCGGCGGCCCTCTGGCATTATCGAGTTCGTGGCTAGTACCGACCTCGACCAACTCGCCCGGACCGCCTACGAGGCGTACCGCACCGCCCACCCCGGCGACCTCCCGCCCTGGGAGGACGTCCCCGCGCCGGAGAAACCGGCCTGGCGGGCCATGGTCTCCGCGGTCACCACCCAGGGCGACGTGACCCTGGCTGACACCGGCCGCGCCCAGTCGATCGCCCTCCAGGTCGGTGACCAGGCCCGGGTCTTCCAGACCGAGTTCACCGCGGGGCGGCAGGGCTCGCTGGTCATCAACGACGACCACGCCTCGAGTCACCACGCCCTCTTCCAGCCCGCGCACGGCTACTGGTTCGTCGAGGACCTCGGCTCCACCAACGGCACCTGGCTCAACAACCGCCGCATCTACCAGGCCCAGCGCCTCAAGCGCGGCGACAAGGTAAAGATCGGCCGAACCCTCATCGTCATCGTCTCGACCTAACCTCCGACACTGCGCTGCGCCCGTCTAGGCCGCCCCCGCGCGCGCCAGCTCTGCGGGCGCGACCTCATCGGCCTCTTTGGTCACAAGATTCGCATACCTGTTCGATCACTTGTAAGTTAACGGGGTGGATTCGGGTTCTTGGGTGGTTTTGGGGTCCTATAGGGTCCCTTATCCACCCGGTAACCCGAATCCACCCCGTAAGTGAACGCCTAGCCGCTGGGCGGGAGTCACGGGTGCCACTGGAGTCCCACGGGTCCTGTGAGTCCCAGGTGGCAAATCTGGCCGGAAACACGAGAGTCCGCGTTGATGGGGCTGCAGGGTTGCCCCATCAACGCGGACTCTCGATCCATGTCCTTCGGCCGCGGGCAGGAGGTGCGGCCGGTCGAGCAAGCTCTTTTGCCGTTCACGGGGCCGCGGTGCAGGAGTGCGGCCGGTGCTGCTGGCGAGGAACTCTGCTTATAAGCATGCCCGAGGACTTACTAAGGACCCCCACCAGAAGAAGTTCAGGTGTGGTTAAGATTTCCGCTCGGCCTGGCCAGGGACAGCTTCTCCGAGGTCTTCGGGGTCTTCGGGCTCTTCGGGTCGAGGCTCCCGCAGGCTGTAGCCGACGGCGCGCTGGGTGTGGATCAGGTCCGGCCCGTATCTGGCCAGCTTACGGCGCAGGTAGGCGACGTAGGTGGCGACCACGGTGGTGGATCCGTGGCCGCCGTAGTCCCAGACGTGGTCGAGCAGCTGCGCCCGGGTCAGCACCCGCCCGGGGTGGAGCATCAGGTAGCGCAGCAGCCGGAACTCGGTGGGCGACAGCTCGATCAGGTGGCCGTCCCGGCGGACCTCGTAGGTTTCCTGGTCGAGCTCGAGGTCCGCGAAGGCGAGCATCGGGCCGGGCGCCCCGTCCGCGCCCGGCCCGCGGGTGCGCCGCAGCACGGTCCGTACCCGGGCCGCCAATTCTTCGAGGCCGAACGGCTTTGTCATATAGTCATCCCCGCCGAGCGTCAGCCCCGCGACCTTGTCCGCCTCGGCGTCTCGTGCGGTCAGGAAGATCACCGGAACACCGCAGCCGTCCTGGCGCAGCCGCCGCACCACCTCGAAGCCATCGGTATCGGGCAGCATCACGTCGAGCACCACCAGGTCGAACGGGTGGCCGCGGGCCAGCCGGAGCGCGTCGGCGCCGTTGTCCGCCGTGGTCACCTCGAAGCCGAGGAACCGGAGCGAGGCGGCCACCGCGTCGCGCAGGAACGGCTCGTCGTCGACGACGAGCAACCGGCCCGCCGTTCCTGGCGTCTGCACCGCGCACCTCCTTCGCCGCGCCTATCCGACCATCCCACCGCGAACAACGCGCTGGAGTCGCGTGTGGGTTTCGTGTGACACGGAATTCGCACGCAATCCGCGCGGTGCGCGGATCCCCGCTGAATACGTTGCCCGACGTGGCCGGTTGCGGCCATTCCAGGCACATACGGAGGGAAACAGCATGAAGCGCATCGCGGCGATGGCCGCCCTGGTGATCACCATGCTCGCCGTCCCGGCGACGGCGGCCATGGCCAGCACCAGCACCGGCGGTCCGGGCCCGGGCCAGTCAGGGGCCGGCTACGGAAGGCCGGGACCCATCGTCAGGGTGGCGTGCCCGCCCGTACACCGCAAGGTCCGTACCGAGATCCTCTACCGGCTGCACCGTCGGCTCGGCAAGCCCGTAACCGTCCGGCTCACCTGCCCGTACATCCCGGCCAAGCCGGTGCCGAAGCTCGCCTGCCGTCCCAGTCTGCTCCGGTTCGACCTGGCCACCGGCAGCAGCACGCTGACCGAGGTGTCCGGCCCGATCCTGGCCCCGACCCAGGAGTTCAGTTACCGCGGCGCCACCTACACGATCATGAGCATCAATCCAGGCGCGAACAGCTTCACCGTCTTCAAGGGCGGCTTCCTGTTCGTCAACAAGGGCGCCGCCGTCACCGGCGGTACCGGCTTCATGATCTGCGCCCGCTGAGGGCACGGGGCACGGGGCCGGAACCCGGCCTCGTGCCCCGGTTCAGTAACCTGTCGTCCAAGGGGAGGGGAACAATGGCCGCAGGCACCAAAGAGGACCCGTGGGAGCTCAAGACCCCGCCGGGTACCTCCAGTTACCACATGTACCGGGACGAACAGGCGGACCCGCCCGCCCTGGTCTGCCAGGTGGGCTCCACCACGCTGAAGTACCGGTTGCGGGCGATCGAGGACCTGCACGCCTGGCTGTCCGCCCAGGGTGACTGGATCCCGCTCGGCGCGGCCGACGAGAAGAAGCCCGCCGCCGACGGAACGGTGGAAGCCTGGGGGCGGTCCGCCGACAACCCGGTCGGCGGCTGGTACGGCCTGCGCAGCGGTTACCGCGGCCGGTTCGGGATGTACCTGCCGCCGCTGCTCGAGGAGCTCGGCCTGGCCGAGGTCACCCACGATCCGCGCAACAACCGGATGCGGGCGGTCTAGGCCTCGGCCCCGGTGACGTGGGCGAGCTGGACCAGGTCGAGCACCACGCCCGCGCCGCTGCCCGGCGCGGTGATCAGGATCAGGGAGTTCCCGTGCGCGGCCAGCTGCCCGCTGACCGCGTAGAGCGCCCGGACTCCGGCGCTGGCCAGCTGGGTGACGCCGGTCAGGTCGGCGACGAGCGGGACGGTGCCGCCCCGGCTGACCGACAGCAGCCGCCGGGCCAGCTTGTCCGCGGTGTTGATGTCGACCGGGCCGCGGACCTGGGCCCGGGCGGTGGCGCCGGCCGCGATCGAGGTGTCGACCGAGAAGGGCGGTCCGGCCGGCTGGGCGGCCTGCTCGCGGCGGTGGCCCGAGGCCAGGATGGCGGGCCGCCGCAGCCGGTGCCGCAGGGCCACCGTGGTGCCCACGGCGGTCCGCGCCACGGCCCTGAGGCTGACTCCGGCCCCGCTGTCGGCCGCGGCCCCGGTCCCGCTCTCCGGCGCTTCTGATTCGTGGCTGACCAGGAGCCCGTCCACGACCTGGCCGGCCACCATCAGGCCGTGTCCGCGGTCGGCGTCGGAGGGGTTGGGCGGCCGCCAGGTGCCCTGGTCGGTCACCCGGCACTCGACGTACCCGTCGTCGCCCAGCCGCGCGTCGAGCTCGACGTTGCCCGGGTGGTCGCTCGGATAGGCGTGCTCGATGGCGTTGGTGAACACCTCCACCATGGCCAGGTGCAGGGCCTCCCAGTCGTCGGCGGCGGCGTCGAGCCGGCTCAGCCAGCCGGCGAAGGCGTCCCGCGCCTTGGTCAGGCTGGGCCGCCGGCTCGGCAGCTCCAGGTGCAGGGCCGGAACCGGATCGGCCACCCACTGCGCGGCCAGCACGGTGATGTCGTCGGCGTGGCCGGCCCGGGTGAGCTGTTCCACCGTCAGCTGGCAGACGCGCTCGGGCACGGCCGGGTCGGCTCCCGGCTGGCCGGGCCGGCTGGCGGCCGCGTCGGCGGCGACCGCGGCCAGTTCGGCCAGGCCCTCGGACATGGTGTGGTCCGGCCGTTCGACCAGGCCGTCGCTGTACAGCAGGACCAGTTCGCCGGAGGCGAGGCGGTCGTCCGCGAGGACCGGTGCCGAGCCGGTGCCCAGCGGTCCCGTAGCGGTGCCCTGGAGGTACCTGGCGGTCCCTTCGGGGCCGACGACCAGCGGCGGGGGATGCCCGCAGGTGGTGTAGCGCAGCTTCCCGTCGGCCGGGTCGAGCACGGCCAGGACGAGCGTGGCGGCGCGCAGCGCCGGCACCCGGGCCGCGTACGCGTCGACCCGCTTGAGCACGTGCTCCAGGTCCTTCTCGGCGGCGAGCAGTTCGGCCAGCACGGCGCGCAGCTGTCCCATCGCGGCCGAGGCGGCCAGCCCGTGGCCCACCAGGTCCCCGACGATCAGCGCGACGGTGCCGTCGGCCAGCGGGATCGCGTCGAACCAGTCGCCGCCGGCCGCCAGCTCGTGCCCGGCCACCAGGTACCGGGCCGCGATCCTGGCCTGCGGCAGCACCGGCAGCGCGGTCGGCAGCAGCGCTTCCTGAAGCTCGGCCACGATCCGGCGGCCGTCTTCGGCGGCCGGCCGTCCCGGCTTCTCGTCGTCGTGCGCAGTATCTGGCACCGCCGCCTCCTGGTTACCCGCCCCTTGGATCAGAGAACTACCCAGGTGACAGGGCCCAAACGGATTACCGGCCCGGACCAGATCGGATTAGAACCATATTCCCCGGGCAGTGGGTGACGGGTACGGAAGTCCACGAGGGAAGGAACGGCCGTGAGTGCCACCGACAAGGCCAAGAACAAGGCCCAGGACGTCAAGGGCAAGGCTAAGGAAGCCGCCGGCAAGGCCGTCGGCAACGAGCGGCTCGAGGCCGAGGGCAAGGCCGACCAGGTCGCGGGCAACGCCAAGCAGGCCGGCGAGAAAGTCAAGGACGTAGGCAAAAGCCTGAAGCCGTGAACTGGTGTGGACCGCTGATTCGCGGGTAATCGGATCGGCGTCCCACCTGGCGGCGGTTGTACAGAAAGAAGGAAATCAGCTCATGGGTATCATCCTGCTCGTTCTCCTGCTCGCCCTCATCCTGGGCGGGCTCGGTTTCGCGATCCACGTCTTGTGGTGGATCGCGCTCGTCGTCCTGGTGATCTGGCTGATCGGGTTCGTCGTGCGCATGGGCGAAGGCGGATCGCGCGGTCGCTGGTACCGCTGGTAACCAAGCCGCCGCCGCTAGCCGGCGGTCGCTTCCGGCTCGCCCGGCTGACTGGCTCCGGGGCCGCTCGCGGCCCCGGAGCCTTCGTCGGCTAGGGCCTCGTCGACGGTGTCGTACATCGGCAGCCGGTCGGCCAGGCCGGTGATCCACAGCGCCTTGACGTAGCGGTAGCGCGCACCCGCCAAGCGGAGCGTGCCGCCCGCCGCCACCAGCCGCCGCCAGTGCCCGACGATGACGGCCAGGGCGGTGGTGTCCATGAAGTCCACCCGGGACAGGTCGAGGACCACCTGGTCGCTCTGCTCCGCCGCTTCCGACAGGCAGTCGTCGAACCGCTGCTTCGACACGACGTCGAGCTCGCCCTGAACGCTCACGACGACGCTATCGCCGTGCGGTTCCAGCGATATGCGGAGCTCGGGCACTGCGTGCTCCCCTGAGTGGACGCGGACAAGGTGGCTAGGACCGGCGGAGGTCACCAGAATCGTATGCCCGGACCTGGCATCTCGCTGCCATTGCCCGGTATGAACTGCGGCCGGATGTACTGTTGGGCGGTACGTACGAAGCAGGCAGCCTGATGCAGGGGAATCACGGACCGATGGACGTTGACAGCAGTCAGGGGCGGATGGCCGCGTATCTGCGCGACCACCAGGACAAGATCGTTGATCGCTGGACCGATCTCGTGGCGGCGGGCCTGCGCGGCCGGAGCTCGGCCGCCGAGGTCAGGCGCGAGCTCGAGGACCTGAGCTCGCTGGTGATCAGGGGCATGTCCGGCGGTGACGAACAGGCGGCCGGCGAACTCCGGGCCACGCTGGCCGAGCTGTCCCGGTCCCGGGCGCGGAACGGCTTCACCCCGGGCGAGACGGCGCTCGCGGTGTTCGCGCTCAAGGACGCGGTCTACGAGCTGATGGCCGGCGCCCCCGACCTGGTGCCGGAGTACCTGGCCTTCACTCGCACGATCGACGACCTGGGCCTGCACACCTTCGAGACCTACGCCGCGGCCCGCGAACAGATCATCGCCGACCAGGCCACGGCCATGCTCGAGCTGTCCACGCCGGTGATCCGGCTGTGGGAGGGCATCATCGCGGTGCCGCTGGTCGGCACGCTCGACTCGGCCCGCACCCAGCTGGTCATGGAGCGGCTGCTCGAAACCCTGGTCACGACCGGCGCGGAGCACGCGGTGCTGGACATCACCGGGGTGCCGACGGTGGACACCGAGGTGGCGCAGCACCTGCTCAAGACGGTGAGCGCGGTCCGCCTGCTCGGCGCCGAGTGCATCATCAGCGGCATCAGGCCGCAGGTCGCGCAGACGATCGTGGCGCTCGGCATCGAGTTCGGCGACATCGCCACCAAGGCGACGCTGGCCGACGCGCTGGTGCACGCGCTGAACCGCTCCGGCCGCAAGATCGGCACGAGCTGATGGAGCGGGTGCCGGTCCTCAAGATCGGGACGACGCTGTTCGTCTCCATCCAGATCGACCTGCAGGACGAGAGCGTCCTGCGGCTCCAGGAGGACCTGGCCGAGGAACTGGCCGCGACCGGGGCGCGCGGCGTGATCATCGACATCACCGCGGTGGAGATCGTCGACTCCTTCATCGGCCGGATGCTGGCCACGATCGGGTCCATCTCGCGGCTGTTCGACGCCGAGACGGTCCTGGTCGGCATGCGGCCGGCCGTGGCCATTACGCTGACCGAGCTCGGCCTCTCGCTGCGCGGCGTGCGTACCGCCTTGACCGCGGAGAAGGGCCTAGCCCTGCTGAACGGCACCGTCTGATGGAGGATCTGCCGATCAGGACCGGGGACGACGTGGTCCGGGTCAGGCAGCAGGTGCGGACGGTGGCCGCCCAGAGCGGCCTGTCCCTGGTCGATCAGACCAAGCTGGTGACGGCGGCCAGCGAGCTGGCCCGCAACGCCCTGGTACACGGCGGCGGCGGCACGGCCCGGGTCGAGGTCGTCACGTCGGGAGCGGGCAAGCCCGGCGTCCGGATCGGTTTCACCGACGACGGCCCCGGGATCGCCGACCTGGACCTGGCCCTGACCGACGGCTGGACGTCGGGTGACGGCCTGGGCCTGGGCCTGTCCGGGGCCAGGCGGCTGGTCGATGAGTTCGAGCTCATCTCCAAGCCGGGTAGCGGCACTAGCGTGATCGTCACCAAGTGGTCCCGCTGAACGCGGACTGGCCCCCGCGAAATTGGCCGCTGCAGGCCCCGCCGCCGCAGGACCGGCGGTGGCTCCGGGTGGAGGACGTCAGCGCGGTGGCCGCCTGCCGGAACGCCGCGCTGAACCTGGCCGAACGGCTGGGATTTCCCGCCGCCCGTGCGGATCAGCTCGCCCTCGCCGTCACCGAAGCGGCCTCCAACCTGCACAAGCACGCCGCCGAGGGAGCGGTGTGGCTGGGCGTGAACCGGGACGGCGACCCGCCAGGGATCGACCTCGTCACCGTCGACGCCGGGCCCGGCCTGCCGGACGTGACCGCGGCCCTGCGCGACGGGCACTCCACCGCGGGCACGCTGGGCATCGGCCTGGGCGCGATCCAGCGCCTGGCCGATTCCTTCGACCTGTACTCCCGGCCCGGCCGCGGCACCGCGCTGGCCGCCAGGTTTCGCGTCAAAGGCTCCACGTTTCCGGCCACCGCGCGCTGGGCAGGCCTTATCCGGCCCATCGAGGGGGAGACCGAATGCGGTGACGCCTACGCCGCGGTCTACGCCGGCGACACGATCACCGCCGTCATGTGCGACGGCCTGGGCCACGGACCGCTGGCCGCCGCCGCGGCCGCCGCGGGGGTGAGCGCGTTCCTGGACGACCCGTCCGGCGACCCGGCCGCGCTGCTCGGGCGGATGCACCGGCGGATGAGCGGCACCCGCGGCGGGGCCGTCGGCGTCATCCGGGCCGGCGACGGCGTCGCCCGTTTCTCCGGCCTGGGTAACATCGCGGCTTCGATCCTGCACGAGGGGCGCCGCAAGAGCATGATCTCCATCCCCGGCATCGCCGGGCACCAGGCGCGGACCATCCGCCAGTTCGACTACGAGCTGCCGCCGGGTGCGGCCGTCATCCTGCACTCCGACGGCATCAGCGCCCGCTGGGAGGCGGCCGCCTTGGGCGGCCTCGAGACCAGGGATCCGCTGCTCATCGCGGCCGTGCTGCTCGCCGAGGCGGGCGTTCACCGCGACGACGCCGGCATCCTCGTGCTGAAGCCATGATCAGCCAGCTCGCCCGCCTGGAGGTCCGGGATCCGGACGGCGTGTTCGCGGCCCGCCAGCTCGGCCGCGGCCTGGCCGGCCTGCTGAAGCTCGATCGCCAGGACCAGATCCGGGTGGCCACCGCGCTCAGTGAGATTAGCCGCAGCGTGGTGACGGCTGGACTGCGCGGCGTGATCACGTTCGGCATAGATGATCTTGATCTGGTACTGACGGTCACGGTGGACGGGGGCCCAGGGACTCCGCCGTCCGACGGCGTCGCCTCGGCCGGGCGCCTCATGGACCGGGTCACGGTCGAGGGCAGCGTCGTGCGGATGACCAAACGCCGGCCGCCCGGCGTCCGGCCGGACCGGCGGCGGGTCAGCGAGCAGCTGGCGGCGGCGCAGTCCCAGACCGCCCTGGACGAGCTGCGGCGCCAGAACCAGGACCTGATCGCCGCGCTGGACGACCTGCGGCAGCAGAAGGACCAGCTGGTCCTGCTCAACGCCGAGCTGCAGGAGACCAACCAGGGCGTCATGGCCATGTACAACGAGCTGTCCAGCGAGCTCGAGCAGACCAACCGCGGCGTGGTGGCCCTGTATGCCGAGCTGGACGAGACGTCAGAACGGCTCCGCGCCGCCTCGGAGTCCAAGGACAGGTTCTGGGCTAACGTCAGCCACGAGCTGCGCACCCCGCTGAACTCGATCATCGGGCTGACCCGGCTGCTGGCCGAGCCCGGCCCGGACGGCGGCCTCGACCCGGAGCGGCTGTACCAGGTCGAGCTCATCAGGAACTCAGGCGGTACCCTGCTATCCCTGGTCAACGACCTGCTGGACGTGGCCAAGGCCGAATCGGGCCAGCTGCACACCGATCCGGCCCAGGTCGACCTGGGCGCCCTGCTCAGTCGCCTGCGCGGGCTGGCCCGGCCGATGGCCCAGGACAAGCCGGTGACGGTGACGGTGAGCGCGGACGGAGGCCCGGAGACCCCGGCTACGATCCTGACCGACGAGGTTGCCCTCACCGGCATCCTGCGTAACCTGCTATCCAACGGAATTAAGTACACTGATCGCGGCGAGGTCCGGCTGAGCGTACGGGTAAACGGCCCGCGGCTGGAGATCATCGTGGCCGACACCGGCATAGGCATACCGGCCGGCCTGACCGGCCATGTCTTCGAGGAGTTCTACCAGGTGCCCGGCGTCCGGCGGGGAGGTACCGGCCTCGGGCTGCCGTACGCCCGGCGGCTGGCCCGGATCCTGGGCGGCGACCTCACGCTGACCAGCGAGCCGGAGGCCGGGACCACGGTCGTGCTCGACCTGCCGCTGCGGACGCCCCGGCTCGGCACCGTCCTGCTGGCCGACGACGACACCAGGTTCCGTGCGGTCGTGCGCGGCCTGCTCGACGGGCTGGCCAGCCGCGTTCTCGAAGCGGCCGACGGCGCCGAGGCGCTGGCCATGGTCAAGGACCACCCCGTCGACCTGCTCCTAGCCGACATGCGGATGCCCGGCCTGGACGGCGGCGCGCTGCTGGCCCGGCTGCCGGCCGCCATCCCGGCCATCGTCATCACCAGCGCGGACGTGCGGCCCCCGGCCCGCGCGGCGGCGCTGCTGCGCAAGGACGAGCTCACCCGGGAGCGGCTCGAGTTCACCATCCGCGGGGTCATCAGGGAGGCGCCGTGACCGAAGCCCAGGCGCGCATCCTGCTGGTTGACGACGACGAGGCCAAGCGCTACGTCATGAGCACCTGGCTGCGCCGGGCCGGCCACGCGGTGACCGAGGTCGGCACCGGGGGCGAGGCGCTGCCTCTCGTCGGCGCGGCCGAGCTCGTCCTGCTCGACGTCAACCTGCCCGACATGACCGGCTACGAGGTCTGCAAGCTGATCAAGGGCAACCCGGCCACCGCGGCCATCCCGGTCGTCCAGATCTCCGCCACCGCGGTCCAGGTCTCCGACCGCGCGCTGGGCCTGACCCAGGGCGCCGACGCCTACCTGACCGACCCCAACGAGCCCGAGGAACTGCTGGCCGTGGTGCTGGCCGCGCTGCGCTACTCCCGGGCCAGGCAGCGCGCCGAGCGGACCGCGTTGCTGCTGACCGCGCTGACCGAGGTGGCCCTCGACATCAGCGCGGCCGGCACGTTCGACGGCCTGACCCGGGCCGCGGCGGCCGGCGCCGCGCGGATCTTCGGCGCCCAGGCCGTGCTCGTGCTCGAGATGCCCGACGGCCAGATCCGCCGCACCTCGGCCTCGCCCGGCCAGCCGGGGACGCGCCAGCGCGGCGGTCCCAGCGGGCTGGCCGAGCAGGTCACCGCGCGGGTACTCGGGACCGGGCCTAGGTCCCTGACCAGTGCGGCCGGGCCGATGTCGGGGGCGGACTGGCTCGAGCTGGTCCCGGACAGCACGCTGCGGGGCGATGTCTGCGTGGCCGCGATGCGGCCGATGGGGGGCCGCTCGCCGGTGGCGATGGCCGTCGATGCGGCGGGCGTGCCTGGCGACGAGGAACTGCAGATCCTGCGCCAGCTGGTGCAGCTGGTCGCGCTGGCGGTGGAGGCGCTGCGTTCCTACGCCGAGGAGCACACGATCGCGCTGACCCTGCAGCGCAGCCTGCTGCCCTTGGCCGCGCCCGAGATACCGGGCCTGGCCATGGCGTTCCGCTATATCCCGGCCAGCGACGCCGCCGAGGTCGGGGGCGACTTCTACGAGGCGCTCCGGTGGGGAGACCAGGTCCTGGTCGCGATCGGCGACGTGCAGGGCCACTCGCTGAGCGCGGCCACGGTGATGGGGGAGCTCAGGCACGCGCTGCGCGCCTTCGCCGTCGAGGGGCACTCACCGCTGGCCATTACCAGCCTGGTCAACGAGGTGCTGACCCGCTATCACCCGGGCATCATCGCCACCTTGTGCGTGGCCCTGCTGGACCCGGTCTCCGGCGACCTGCAGATCGTCAACTGCGGCCACATGCCTTTGCTGCTCGTCGCCGGGCCGGACGCGAGCTATGTTGGCGAGGGAGGCTTGCTGCTCGGCCTGCCCGTGCACGAGCCGCACGTGGAAAGGACGTCGCTGCCGCCGGGAGGTACTCTGCTGCTGATGACCGATGGCCTGGTCGAGGATCGGCATGTCCTGCTCGACGACAACCTGGAGAAGCTGCGCACGGTCGCCCAGGAGGTGGGCGGCGCCGATGTGGAAGCCTTCAGCAACCACCTGATGTCTACCTTCGGGCCCCGGGAGGACGACGTCGCCATGATCGCGCTGCGCAGGCTACCTCAAGGTGGCCGGCCATGACCGAGACTCCCAGCCAGGTCGCCGGGCTCACCGCGCGGTACGCCGCGCTGCGTCAGGCGGCCCGGTCCTCGAGCGCCGACCGCGGCGGTGTGCTCGAGGCCGCCTTCACCGAGCTCGAAGAGGCCATCGACCTGCTGCGCGTGGCCGAGTCCGCGCCCCGGGAGGCCAGGGAACCCGGCACGCCCGCCGATAACGCCGAACGCGGCCTGCTGCGCGCGGTCTTCCAGGACGCGCCGGCGCCGCTGTTCCTGATCGCCAAGGACGGCACGGTGCAGCGGGTCAACCGGGCCGCGGGGGACCTGATCGGGGCCAAGCCCGGGTACGCGACCGGGCGCCCGTTCACCACGTTCGTCGCCATGTCGTCCCGCGCGGCGCTGAACTCACAGCTCACCGCCGTCGCCCGGACCGGCAAGCGGCGCCGCCTGAAGTGCAGCCTGATCGCCGAGGGCGGCGAGGTCCCGTGCGAGCTTGTCATCGGCCGCGTCGGCCTACGGGGCGCCGCCGACGACGCCGGCCCGCTGGTCATCACGGTCCGCGACGCGCTGCCCCGGCCTGAGAAAGACCGGGCCAGGGAGCAGACCGATGGCCTGCCTAAGCTCGGCGCGATCCAGGCCATCACCCGCCGGCTCGACCTGGTCACGGCGGTGGCCCGGCTGCTGCTCGAGAACGAGGGCTTCAGCGAGACCAGGACCCTGCAACGGTGCGCGCGGCTGATCGCCCGCGAGCTCACCGCCTGGGTCATCGTGGACATCGAGCGCCGGCACCGGGTCCGGCGGCTGTTCGTCACCGGCCCGGACGACCCCCGGCTGGCCGAGCTGGTCAACGTGGTGGCCGCGGTTGACCCCCCGTCCGGCTCGGTGCCCAGCGACGTGCACGAGTCCGGGCACGCGGCCCTGATCGCGCACGCCGACGACGCGGGCGCGCTCGGCGCGAGCGCGGACGGGACGCCGCTGCTGCCCCTGCTCGACGCCACCTCGGTGCTGTCCGTGCCGCTGGTCGACGGCGAGGTCAGGTACGGCGTGCTCACCCTGGCCCGGCGGGCCGCGGACGGGCACTTCAAGGTGGCCGACCTGGCGCTGGTGCAGGATCTCGGCGAGCAGATGGCGCTGGCCATCCGGGTCAACCGGATGTTCCGGCGCCGGTCCGACACCGTCGACGCGCTGCACGCGAGCCTGGTGCCCCGGCGCTGGCCGGACATCCCCGGCGTGCAGGTCGCGGCGACGTACCTGGAGGCCACCGAGGATCAGGACATCGGCGGCGACTTCCACGACGTCTACCGGACGCCGGACGGCTGGGGCCTGGCCGTCGGGGACGTCTGCGGTGTGGGGGAGGAGGCCGCCGCGGTGACCGCCGCGGCCCGGCACGCGATCCGCGTCCTGGCCCGCCGCTGCGCCGACCCGGGTGAGGTGCTGGCCGGCGCCAACGAGATCGTGCTGGCCGACGAGCTCGCCCTCGACGGCGGCTTCGTCACGGCCAACATCGCGCACCTGACCTGGCAGGACGACAAGCTGCGGGTGGTGCTCGGCAGCGCCGGCCACCCGGCCGCGGCCATGCTGCGGGCCGACGGCCGGGTCCTGATGGCGGCCGGCGGCGGCCTGCCGCTCGGCCTGTTCCCCGACGCCCAGCCGGCCGCCCAGGAGCTGCTCCTGGAGGAGGACGACATCTTGTTCCTCTACACCGACGGGGTGGCCCAGGCCCGCGGCCCGGGCAACAGCTACTTCCAGGACCGGCTGGCCGAGGAGCTGGCCGACCTGGCCGGGCAGCCGCCGGACGAGCTGGTGGCGTCGATGCGCCGGGCCATGAACAGCTTCAGCGGGGGCAACCTGGTCGACGACGTCACGATGATGGCGCTGCGGGTCGGCCGGGTCGGCCGCGGCGGCGCGCGGGACCGCCGGGTAGCGGCCCGTGATCAGCGAGTCCGCCAGCGCGCGTGATCGACTATTGTCATTCCCGGCCCGGACCAGGCACCATGTGCGAGTGATCAGCTTGATCGTGGAGTTCGGGTGAACCGGGAGGCGACCGAGCTGTGGTCGGCGGCGCTGGGCGCCGCGGGCACCGTCATCCGCTACGGCCACTGGGGCCGGCCGGTGCTGGTCTTCCCGACCGAGCGCGGCCGGGCCTGGGACTTCGAGCACAACGGCATGACCAAGGCGGTGGCGGACCTGATCGACGCGGGCCGGGTCAAGCTCTTCTGCGTGGACAGCTACGACGCGGCGTCCTGGTCCAACCACGACATCCCGCTCGAGGAGCGGGCCCGGCGGCACGGCCGGTACGAGTCCTGGATCGTCGGCGACGTGGTGCCGTGGATCTACCGGGACTGCGGCGGCCAGCCCACCGAGGTGGTCACCCTCGGCTGCAGCCTGGGCGCCTTCCACGCGGCCAACTTCGCCCTCAAACGGGCCGACCTGTTCCCGCTGGCCATGTGTTTCTCGGGCAACTACGACCCGGCCTCGTGGAACGGCTGGGGCGAGCGCGGCAACGAGGCGTACTTCAACAACCCGCTGGACTACGTGGTCAACCTGACCGGTGAGCACCTGGAGTGGCTGCGTGAACAGGTCAGCCTGCTGCTGGTCTGCGGGCAGGGCCAGTGGGAGGACACCACGGGCGCGCTGGCCAGCACGAAGCGGTTCGCCGCGCTGCTGACCGGCCGGGGGATACGACATGAACTGGACCTGTGGGGGCATGACGTCCCGCACGACTGGCCGTCCTGGCGGGTCCAGCTGGCCCACCACCTGCCGCGATTCTGCTGATCACAGGAGGGCGCATTGACCAGGCACATCATCGGGCTGCTGCTCGGTACCGAGGAGGACTGGCCCGCGGCGTTCGTGGAGATCCTGGGCCGGCTCGGCCCGGTGCAGGGCCACGAGTTCGACTGCGAGCGGATCACCATCGAGCCGTTCAGCCTGCGCGACCGGCCTCGGTACGACCTGGTCATCGACCGGCTCGCGTACTGGTATTACCACCCCAGGGAGTGGCTGAAGAAGATCGCCATGATGGACGGCGTCTACCTGCTCAACAGCCCGTTCACGTTCCAGTCGATGGAGAAGCACGCGGCCTACTGCGCCATGATCCGGCTCGGGCTCAAGGTGCCGGAGACGGTGCTCGTGCCGTACAAGAACCCGGTCGACAACTCCCGCTACGCCTACACCGCGGCCCGCTACAACCAGTCCTTCGACCTGGATGCCATCGCCGCCAAGATCGGCTATCCGCTGTTCATGAAGCCCTACGACGGCGGGGCCTGGCGCGGTGTGTCCCGGATCAACAACGCCGACGAACTGCACGCCGCCTACGACGCCAGCGGCGAGATGCTCATGCACCTGCAGAAGGCCATCGACTACGACGTGTTCGCCCGCTCGCTGTCCATCGGGGCCGAGACGATGGTGATGAAGTTCCAGCCCGATAAGCCCATGCATGAACGCTACGCGGTCGAGCACGACTTCCTGGCGCCGGACGCGGGGCTCGAGGTGGTGGCGATCGGGAAGCTGGTCAACGCGTTCTTCAAATGGGAGTTCAATTCCTGCGAGACCCTGGTCAAGGGCGACGGCGTGTACCCCATCGACTACGCCAACGCCTGCCCCGACGTCGCGCTGACCAGCCTGCACTACTACTTCCCTTGGGCGATGAAGGCCCTGGTCAAGTGGACCGTCTTCGCGCTCGTCAGCGGGCGCCGGGCCAAGATCGACCTGGAGACCGACCGGTATCTCGCGATAGCCGATGAGCCCGGCCTGTCGTACGGGGAGAAGCTCGGCGAGTACCGCAAGCTGGCCGACGCGTACTTCGAGACCGAGCGCTACCAGGACTTCTGCGCGACACACCTGTCCGGCCTGGATCAGCTGGTGCTGGACTGGGTGGCCGGCCCCGACTTCGACCAGTTGCTGGTCCGCACGGTCCAGTCGGTGTACCCGGCCCATGAGCACGAGCGGTTCATCGCGCACCTGCGCGGATTGCTGCATCTGTGGGTCCGGGACGAGAGCGCCCGGCTGGATGCCGCCTGAGGCGGGTACGAATGTGGCAAGCAGGAAGCTTCACCCGCTTTACTCGTTTTTAGTCGTCGATCGGAGGCCTGACGTGGGCCGTGACATCCAGGCCATACGGATCAGCGGCGAGGACCGGCGCCGCTACCGGGACAAGGTGCGGCGCTCGCTCGACGTGTTCGCCCGGATGCTCCGCGAGCGGCTGTTCGAGGAGGACCCCTCGACGGTCGGCCAGGAGATCGAGCTGAACCTGGTGGACGAGCACGGCATGCCGTCGATGCGCAACGCCGCCGCGCTCGACGCGATCGCCAGCCCGGCCTGGGCCACCGAGGTCGGCCAGTTCAACCTGGAGATCAACGTGCCGCCCCGGACGCTTGACGGCGACTCGCTGGCCAGCCTGGAAACCGAGCTTCGCGAGGAGCTCAACGCGGCCGACGTCCGCGCCCGCACCGTCGGCAGCCGGCTGGTCATGGTGGGCATCCTGCCCACGCTGGCCGAACACGACGTGGACGAGGACTCCATGTCGGCCAACGAGCGGTACAAGGTGCTCAACGAGCAGATCTTCGCCGCCCGCGGCGAGGACATGCGGATCGAGATCGACGGCGCCGAGCAGCTGCTCACCCACAGCGACAGCATCACGCCCGAGTCCGCTTGCACCAGCGTGCAGCTGCATATCCAGGTCAGCCCGGACGCCTTCGCGAACTACTGGAACGCGGCCCAGTCCATCGCGGGCGTGCAGGTCGCGCTGGCCGCCAACTCCCCGTACCTGTTCGGCCGGCAGCTGTGGAACGAGACCAGGATCACCCTGTTCGAGCAGGCCACCGACACCCGCTCGGACGAGCTGAAGGAGCAGGGGGTGCGTCCCCGGGTGTGGTTCGGGGAACGCTGGATCACCTCGGTGTTCGACCTGTTCGAGGAGAACCTCAGGTACTTCCCGGCGCTGCTGCCGATCTGCGAGGCCGAGGACCCGCTGGCCGTGCTCGACGCCGGCACTATCCCGGAGCTGGCCGAGATGAGCCTGCACAACGGGACGATCTACCGCTGGAACCGGCCCGTGTACGGCATCGTCGCCGGGCGGCCGCACCTGCGGGTGGAGAACCGGGTGCTGCCGGCCGGCCCGACCATCGCCGACGTCATCGCGAACGCGGCGTTCTACTACGGCCTGGTCCGCACCCTGGCCGAGGCGCAGCGGCCGATCTGGACCCAGATGTCCTTCGCCACCGCGTCCGAGAACCTGCACGAGGCCGCCCGGCACGGCCTGGACGCCCAGCTGTACTGGCCGGGCGTGGGCGACACCCCGGTCTCCGAACTGATCCTGCGCCGCCTGCTGCCGCTGGCCCGGGATGGCCTGACCCGCTGGGGCGTCGACGAAGCCGCCGCCAGCCGCCTGCTCGGCATCATCGAGCAGCGCTGCCTGACCGGCCAGACCGGCGCCGCCTGGCAGATCGCCGCGGTGAACAAGCTGACCCAGAGCGGCCTGGACCGCCGCGAGGCGCTGCGCCAGATGACCCAGGCTTACATCGACCGCATGCACTCGAACGACCCCGTCCACACCTGGACCCTGGCTTGACTCCGGCTGGTCAGCGCAGCAGGGAGTAGTCGCCGGGCCGCGCCCGCCGGGTCCTGGCCCAGTATTCGAACGTGAAGCCCGGCCACAGCGTCCGGTTCACGCCCTGGTCGTCGAGGTACCAGCTCCGGCAGCCGCCCTCGCTCCAGACGGCCCGGCGCAGCCGCCGCTGCAGCGCGTCGTTGTAGCGCCGCTGCGCCGACTCACTGACCTCGATCGCGTCGGCCTTGTCCCGGGCGACGAGGCGCAGGCAGCTCAGCACGTGCTGGACCTGGCTCTCGATCATGAACACGACCGAGGTGTGCCCGAGGGCGGTGTTGGGGCCGAGGAGCAGGAAGAGGTTCGGGAAGCCAGCCACGGTGACGCCGCGGTAGGCCTCCAGGTTCCCGGACTGCAGCTCGCGCCCGTCCCGGCCGGTCACGTTCAGGCTGGTGACGGACTCGATCACGTTGAAGCCGGTGGCATAGATGATCACGTCGGCCTTGTGTTCCTCACCGTCCGCGGTAGTCACGCCCGCCTCGGTGATCCCGGTGATCCCCTCGGTGACCAGCGAGACGTTCGGCCGCTGCAGCGCCGGATAGTAGTCCGAGGACAGCAGGATCCGCTTGCAGCCGATGGTGTAGTCCGGCGTCAGCCTGGCCCGCAGCGCCGGATCCGTGACCTGCGAAGCCAGGTGCCTGCGGGCCGCCATCTCCAGCGGCGCCATCAGCTTGGGGCTGACCGCGAAGCCCAGCGCCCGCATCTCCAAGCTCAAGTAGATAGCGTCCCGCAACGCCCGCGCGGTCACGGGCGCACGACGGAACGCGGTCCGCACCCGGGCCGGGATCGGCGCGTCCGGGCGCGGATGGATCCAGGGCGGCGTCCGCTGGAACACGGTGAGCTGCCCGGCCTGCTTCGCGATCTCGGGGACGAACTGGATCGCCGACGCCCCCGTCCCGATCACCGCCACCCGCTTGCCCGCCAGGTCAACCGAATGATCCCAGCGCGCCGAGTGGAACGCGGTACCGCCGAACCGCACCGCGCCCGGGATGTCCGGGTCGGCCGGGAGGTGCAGCGCGCCCGCCGCGGACACCACGGCCCGGGCCCGCCAGGTGCCGATCTCGCCGTGCTCGAGGGTCTGCACGTCCCAGCGCCGCGCGTCGGCGTCCCAGTCCATCCGCTCGACCACGCTGCCGTACCTGATGTGCGCCTCGAGCCCGTACTTGCGGGCGCAGCCGCGCAGGTACGCCCAGATCTCCCGCTGCGGCGCGAACAGGCGGCTCCAGTCCGGGTTCAGCTCGAACGAGTAGGAGTACAGCGGCGACGGCACGTCACACGCGCACCCCGGATACTGGTTGTCCCGCCAGGTCCCGCCGAGATCATCCCCTTTGTCCAGGATGATGAAATCGTCGTACCCAGCCTTCTTCAGCGCGATCCCCATCCCGATCCCGCCGAACCCGGCTCCCACGATCACGATCCCTGGCATGTCAGGACACTAACGCAGGAATACCATCCCCGGCGACGCAATCCCCGCGCCCCCGGTACCGCATCAGGCCCAAAAGATCATTTTCCCGAACGAAGTCACCTCACGCCCCGCTGGCCAGCTCTCGCGATCCCTGGGCAAGGCGGATCCAACCCTGGTCACCGCCCTTCAGTACCTGTTTTCTGCATGCCGGTTAGTCTCCAGGGGAGACCAGAGAGGTGGCGTGTTCATGGCGATCCGTGCGGTGGTGTTCGATATCGGCGGGGTTCTGGAGATCACCCAGGACCTGAGCCCGACCCGGTCGCAGGACTCTATTACCCGGTCGTGGGAGACCAGGCTGGGGTGGCCGACGGGGGAGATCGACGAGCGGATGCGCGAGGCCTGGATCGGCGGCAGCATCGGCACGGTCACCCTGGACGAGGTGCACCAGGCCCTCCGGGATCGCGTCGGCCTGGATGACGGGCAAGTGGCCGCGTTCATGGCGGACCTGTGGCGGGAGTACCTGGGCACGGCCAACACCGAGCTGATCGAGTACGCCCGCGGGCTGCGCCCGCGCTACCGCACCGGGATCCTCAGCAACAGCTTCGTCGGCGCCAGGGAACAGGAGCAGGAAGCCTACGGCTTCGAGGACCTCGTCGACGACATCGTCTACTCGCACGAGTGCGGTATGAGCAAGCCCGACCCCCGGATCTACGCCCTGACCTGCGAGCGCCTCGGCGTCCGCCCGGACCAGGCCGTGTTCATCGACGACTACGCCCCCAACGTGACGGCCGCCGGCGAAGCGGGCCTGCACGGGGTTCACCACACGGTCAACGCCACGACCATCGAGGCCATCGAGCGGTTGCTTGGGTAGTCAGCCCGGCAGCGACGCACCGGCACCACTAGCAGGTGCGATGTGCCTCGCTGCTCCCGCGTGACCAGGATGGCCACGAGCCCGCTGCGCCGCAGGATCGTATACGGCTTCTCCCTCCGCAGGAACGCACAAAACGGACAGCTCCCGCTAGCCGGCACCACGATGTTATTCACACGGATCATGATCTCGTGGATGTGGTTAACCAGCAGCGTTGCGCTTACAATGGCAGCATTGCTAGCATTGAAGTCCATCAGGTGCCGAAAGGGGGCATGATGGCGACGCTGACGATTCGAGGGCTCGATCCGGTGACGCACGCCCGGCTGCGGGTCGAGGCTGCGCGGCACGGCCGCTCCATGGAAGCCGAGGTTAGGGCTATCCTCCAGGAGCGGCTGACTTTCAGTGCCGGTGAACGCGGTCTCGGCAGCCGTATCCGGAGCCGTTTTCAGGGGCTCGAAGGTGATCTGGAGCTTCCCGACCGCAGCCATGAACTGCCGCGCGCGGCTGAGTTCGACCTGTGATCGCCCTTGACACCAACGTCATCTCCGAACTAGCTCGCCGGGAGCCTGATCCCGGGGTGCTCGCCTGGCTGGATTCTCTTGAAGTCTCCGACGTAGTCACGACCTCGATCACTGCCGCCGAGTTGCGATATGGCGTAGCGAGGCTTCCCGACGGTCGTCGTAAGCGAGAACTGGCCATGGTGATCCGCGGCATCCTGACCGAGGATTTCGGCGGCCGGGTTCTCCCCTTCGATGAGCGCGCCTCCGTACGGTACGCGGATATCGTCGCCGGCCGCGAGCGGGCCGGAAAGCCTATCGGTATCGCCGACGCTCAGATCGCAGCCATCTGCCAGGACTCGGGTGCCGTGTTGGCTACCCGGAACGTCCCCGATTTCGAGGAAACGGGAATCGAGCTCATCGATCCTTGGAAGCCTTAATCTTCAAAATGTTCCGCCCTGAAGGCCCCGCTGAGACAGCCCGCCCGAAGCTGGTCAGCTGGGAGAACCGGCAGGGAGAAATCGGTTTCGTCTCCGAATCCATGCTCACGCTGGGGTTCCGCGCTATCGGATGGCACCGGATCATCGGTTCCTGCGACACCCGCAATCAAGCACCCGCGCGGCTCATGGAGCGGATCGGCATGCGCCGGGAGGCGCGATTCGCACACAACCAGATCGTCAAGGGACAGGGCCTGCCCGGTTCGAGGCTTCCGCCGGGCTTGACGTTCCCATTCGTCGGCTGCATCGGATGCCTCCTTCGCGAGGTGCCCGGCCGGGAACGCCATCCATAGCTCCATCTCCAGGTGCTGGCATACCGGCCGGTACATTTGGCGGCGAGGCTGATGTCCGTGCTAGCCGAGGAGCGCCGAATGTTTGGACATGCAGCGACGCAGGTAACTCCATCGACCTGAAGTGGCTTAGAAGTGCGGTACGAAGCGCTGGGCGTCGCCGGTTATCAACCCGCCGGTTTTCCCGAGCCGGTGCCGGTGCCGGAGCCGTTCCCCGGTCCCGGCTGCCGGGCTGGCCGCGTTTCCGTGGCGGTTTCCCATGATCGCGAAGGATCTTATCCCCGAATACGGTACAAAATCCTTCGCGATCATGAACCACCCGGTCCTGCCGCCGCGCTGGCAGTCACAGCTGTCACCGCGGGCCCGTCGGCCGCGTATCCGGGGCGCCTTCATGACCGGTTACATCGACGCGGGCATTTGCTCCGCGGCTTCCGCGGGTTCACCGCGGGCCCGTCGGCCGCGTATCCGGGGCGCCTTCATGACCGGTTACATCGACGCGGGCATTTGCTCCGCGGCTTCCGCGGGTTTGTGCCTGCGATCACGGCGGCTGGTAAAACGGGTGCGCTGGCGCGGGGCATCAGGCTCCTGCCCGCTAGCGAATATCCGGCCCGCGCTGATCGGCCGGACGAGTGAGCGCTCGGGTCACCCGGGCGGCCAGCGTCCTGAGCAGCTCACCGGAAGGATCGTGGCCCGGGTTGACCTCCGTGATGACCAGCCCGCCGAACTTCTCCCCGCTCGTGAACTCGTCCAGGCAGGCGCCCGCCTCGTCCAGCGTGAGCCCGGCGAAGTGCGGGAAGTCGGCCAGCGGGAACAGCCCTGTGTGGAGCACGTCCACGTCGAAGTGGACCAGGTAGGAGTCGCAGCGGCGGTCCAGGTAGCCGAACAGCACCAGCGGCACCCGGCCGCGCGGATCGAGGTGACCTCGGTCGCGACCCGCCGCGCGATCCCGGCCACCCGGTCCGCGTCGCGCAGGCCGTCGGCCGGCTGGACCGGGCGGAACGGTTCCACGGGCAGGTCGCCGCGGTCCTCGACGTCGAGCCCGGCCGCGCGCAGCGCGCCGATCAGCCCGGCCTCGCGCCAGGCGGCCGGGGCCTTTTCCTGCCCCGGATGGTGCGATCCGGCGCTCGTCGGTACGCCCAGCACGCTGAGAAGGGGGGCGTGAGCCAGCATCGTTCGGCCTCCTCGTTTTTGCTTGTAACGCGAATAATACTGCTATAGCGTTACACTAAACGCGTGCTGGTCGAGCCGATGCCCCCGGACCTGCTGGTCTGGCTGGTCAACGAGTGGGGTTCGGCGCCCCGGGCCGCGGCCGGGGAAGAAAACGCGCCCTACCCGGATCCCGCCCCGCTCGGGGCAGCCGGCGCCGGACCCATGACCGAGGTGGCCGGCCTGCTGCACCGTATCTTCGCCGCCCCCGATATCAACGAACGAGTCCGGCTCCTCGCCCCCCTGCTGGCCGGGACCGGCGTCCGGCCGGCCATCGCCCTGACCGGCGGCCTGCCCAGCGAGACCTGGCACGTGGACGACCCGGAACAGGCCCTGCTGGCCGCGGCGGCGCTGACCCTGCGCCACCAGCTCGCCCAGCACGACCCGGCCCGGATCGGGACCTGCACCGGGCAGCGCTGCGCCGACGCCTACATCGACGCCTCACCCGGCGGCCAGCGCCGGTTCTGCTCGGTAACCTGCCAGAACCGGGCCCGGGTGGCCGCCTGGCGAAGCCGTCGCGGCCGGTAACTCAGTACAGCAGGCGCTGGTAGTTGGCCGGGGCGTAGTGCTCCTCGAGTTCCTCCAGCGTCTCCCGTGTCTCCTGGACCCGCTTGACCAAGGTCGCGTGGGACGGCAAGGTGCCGGGCTGCCAGCTGTCCGGCTGCCATAGCTGGGACCGCAGGAACGACTTCTGGCAGTGGAAGAAGATCTGCTCGATGTCGAGGAGCAGGGCCAGGATCGGCCGCTGGCCGCGGACGGCCAGGTCGTCGAAGAACGGCGCGTCCCGCAGCAGCCGGGCCTGCCCGTTGATCCGCAGGGTCTCGTTCCGGCCGGGGACCAGCGAGATGATCCCGGCGTGCGGGTTGGCCAGGACGTTGAGGTAGCCGTCGGCCCGCTTGTTGCCGGGCCGTTCGGCGATGGCGACGGTGGCGTCGTCGAGCACGTGGACCAGGTGCCCGGCCGGGTCGCCCTTGGGGGACGCGTCGCAGTTCCCGTTGGCGTCGGACGTGGCGATGACGCAGAACGGGGAGATGGCCAGCCATTCCCGGTCCACCGCGTGCAACCGGGTGCGTTCCTTGCTCACCGCGCGTCCGCCCGGCGTGCCCAGCAGGTCCCGCAGTTCAGCCGCCGAGCAGATCTCCGCGAAACCCATAAGCTCACAGCTCCGGGAAGACCAGGTCGGGGTCGTGCTCGGACATCGCCGAAGCCGGGCCGATGAGGTTCTTGTCCGGTTCGCCGATCACGTCGGCGTTCTTGCCCTCGTAGTCGAACTTCAGCAGGACGTGCTTGATCGCCTCGATCCTGGCCCGCTTCTTGTCGTTGCTCCTGATCACCGTCCAGGGCGCGTGCTCGGTGTCGGTGTAGTGGAACATGGCCTCCTTGGCCTCGGTGTACCCCTCCCACTTGTCCAGCGACTCGATGTCCATCGGGCTCAGCTTCCACTGCCGGACCGGGTCGATCCGGCGGATCGCGAAGCGGGTGCGCTGCTCGGCGGGCGTCACCGAGAACCAGAACTTGGTCAGGTCCAGGCCGGAGTTCATCAGCATCTTCTCGAACTCCGGTGTCTCCCGCATGAACTCCCAGTACTCCTCGTCGGTGCAGAAGCCCATCACCCGCTCTACGCCCGCCCGGTTGTACCAGGACCGGTCGAACATGACGATCTCGCCGGCCGCGGGCAGGTGCGGCGCGTAACGCTGGAAGTACCACTGGGACTGTTCGCGTTCGGTCGGCTTGAGCAGCGCCACCACGCTGGCGCCGCGCGGGTTGAGATGCTCGGTGAAGCGCTTGATCGTGCCGCCCTTGCCAGCCGCGTCGCGGCCCTCGAACACGATCACGAGCCGCTGCCCGGTTTCCTTCACCCAGTTCTGCAGCCGGACGAGCTCGATCTGCAGCGGGCGCTTGAGGTACTCGTACTCGTCCCGGGTCATCTTCTCCGGGTACGGGTAGTCCTCACGCCAGGTGTCCACGATCCGGCCGTCCGGCCAGCGCAGGGCGGGGTCGTCGTGTTCGTCGTCGTCGTCCACGGTGAGCCCGGCCAGCAGGTCGTGGTCCGACGCCCAGTCTTCCGGAAGCGCGTTGAAGTTCTCGGCAGCTGCACTGGTCACCCCCTTAGCACAGCACATCGGGGCGGGAACGTCACCAGCGGGCCGGTCACCGAATCGTGAACAGCACGTAGCCGTAGCTGAGGCCGGTCACGCCGGGGTGATCCGCCAGCCACCGGTCGGCCACGCCGCCGGGAAACTCCAGCCGCAGCACCGCCTCGAAGTCCTCCCGGGACCGGAACTGCCAGCGGCTCATCACCTCGGTCCGGGTAGCCCCGCGCTCCGCCCACCAGGCGTCGGTGACGTCGGGCTGATCCCCGTACCC
>JBEKJP010000065.1:0-73067 GCA_050011155.1 Streptosporangiaceae bacterium | reverse complement strand
TCGTGCTGCGCTACTACGCGGACCTGTCCGAGGCCGAGATCGCCGCCGCCATGGGCATCAGCCGCGGCGCCGTCAAGAGCCACACCGCCCGCGGCATGACCGCCCTGCGCGCGGCCCTGGAGGAGCAGTGACGCCGGGGCCGGGAGCCGACCCCGGGCCGGACAGTGCCCCGGCCGGCTGGCACGGCTTCGCGGAGTACCTGCGCCGGGCCTTGCATGCCGCCGCGGACCAGGTCGAACCGCAGCCGGACGGACTGGTCCCGATCCGCGCCGGGATCTTGGCCCGATCGGGCGTGCCCTGGCATCAGGCGTTCGCCGTCAGCCAATACTGGATCCACGACGCCTGAGGACGTGGCTCTGTAACCCGGCCGACCTACTATGGGCGGTATGACCGAGCAGGCCGAGACGATCCGGACGGCGATCCTCACCGTCGATGACGACCCGGGTGTATCCCGCGCGGTGGCGCGGGACCTGCGGCGGCGCTACGGGGAACGGCACCGGATCGTGCGGGCCGAGTCGGGGCCCTCGGCCCTGGACGCGCTGCGGCAGATGAAGCTCCGCGGCGACCTGGTGGCGGTCATCCTGGCCGACTACCGGATGCCCGAGATGAACGGGATCGAGTTCCTCGAGCGGGCGATGGACATCTATCCCGGAGCCCGGCGGGTGCTGCTCACCGCGTACGCCGACACCGGGGCCGCGATCGACGCCATCAACGTGGTCGACCTCGACCACTACCTGCTCAAGCCGTGGGACCCGCCCGAGGAGAAGCTCTACCCGGTGGTCGACGCGCTGATCGACGCCTGGATGGAGTCGGACCACCGGCCGGTGCCCGAGACCAAGGTCGTCGGGCACCGCTGGTCGGCCCGCTGCTCCGAGGTGCGCGAGTTCCTGGCCCGCAACCAGGTGCCGTACCGCTGGTACAACTCCGACGAGCCCGAGGCCCAGCGCCTGCTCGAGGCCGCGCAGGCGGACGGCCTGTCGCTGCCGGTCGTCATCACCCCGGACGGCGAGGCCCTGATCGAGCCCTCCGACGCCGAGCTGGCCTCCCGCGTCGGCCTGGCCACCACCCCGTCCAAGGACTTCTACGACCTCATCGTGATCGGCGGCGGCCCGGCCGGCCTCGGCGCCGCCGTGTATGGCGCGTCCGAGGGACTGCGCACCGTGCTGGTCGAGCGCACCGCCACCGGCGGCCAGGCCGGCCAGAGCTCGCGGATCGAGAACTACCTGGGCTTCCCGGACGGCGTGTCCGGGGCCCAGCTGACCGACCGGGCCAGGCGGCAGGCGGCGAAGTTCGGGGCCGAGGTGCTGACCACGCGGAACGTGACCGCCCTGGACGTGTGCGGCTCGGCCCGCCGGGTCCAGTTCGCCGACGGGACCTCGATCGACGCGCACACGGTCATCCTGGCCACCGGGGTGTCGTACCGGCAGCTGGGGGCGCCGGGGCTGACCGACCTGACCGGGCGCGGGGTCTACTACGGCTCGGCCCTGACCGAGGCCTCGGCTTGCCTCGGGCAGGACGTGTACATCGTCGGCGGCGCCAACTCCGCCGGGCAGGCCGCCATGTACCTGGCCCGGCACGCCAAGTCGGTGACGCTGCTTGTCCGCGGGCCCGCGCTGGAACGCTCGATGTCGTACTACCTGATCAAGCAGATCGCGGACGTCCCGAACATCTCGGTCCGGACCTGCACCGAGGTCATCGAGGCGGCCGGCCAGGACCACCTGGAGAGCCTGACGCTGCGGGACAACGCGTCCGGGGCGACGGAAACAGTGAGCGCCCAGTTGCTGTTCCTGTTTATCGGGGCAGCGCCGCTGACCGACTGGCTCGATGGAGTGGTAATGCGGGATTCCGCGGGGTTCGTGGTGGCCGGCCCTGACCTGTCCGTGGGCGGGGAACGGCCGCGCGGCTGGGAACTCGACCGGATGCCGTATCACCTGGAGACCAGCGTGCCCGGCGTGTTCGTGGCCGGGGACGCGCGGTCGGAATCGGCCAAGCGGGTGGCCTCGGCCGTCGGCGAGGGCGCGCTGGCCGTCATGCTGGTGCACCGGTACCTGGAGAAGAGATGAGTGCTTTGCCCGATCCCGAGCGTCTCGCGTGCAGCGTCGATGAGCTGCGGGCGCTGTTCCTGTTCGAGAAGCTCAGCGAGGACCAGCTGCAGTGGCTGTGCGAACGCGGGCACGTGGAGATGATCGAGGTGGGGCCCGTCTTCGCCGAGGGTGCCCCCGCGACGTGCTTCTACGTACTGCTCGAGGGAACCGTGGTGCTGTCGCGCCGGGTGGGCGCGGACGACCTGGAGGTCGGCCGGACGTCGGCCCGCGGCGTGTACGCCGGGGCCTTCACGGCTTACCTGGGCGACCGGGTGCCGCAGGTCTACTCCAACTCGCTGCGGGCGGCCGAGCCGTCGCGGTTCTTCGTGATGGACGCCGACGTGTTCGCCGAGCTGATGCACGACTGGTTCCCGATGGCGGTACACCTGCTCGAAGGGCTGTTCTTCGGCCAGAAGAACACCCAGCAGGCGATCGGGCAGCGGGAACGGCTGCTCGCCCTCGGCTCGCTGTCCGCGGGCCTGACCCACGAGCTGAACAACCCGGCCGCGGCGGCGGTGCGGGCCACCGCGACGCTGCGCGAGCGGGTGGCCGGGATGCGGCACAAGCTGGCCATGATCGCCGGCGGGAAGTGGGACCGGACCTCCCTGGAGACGCTGATCAAGCTGCAGGAAGAAGCGGCCGAACGGGTGCCGAAGGCAGTGGCGCTGTCCCCGCTCGAGGCCTCCGACCGGGAGGACGCGATCACCGACTGGCTCGAAGACCGCGGGTGCACGGAAGGCTGGCTGCTAGCCCCGACGTTCGTCGCGGCCGGGCTCGACGTGGCCTGGCTCGATCACGTCGAGGCCACGGTGGACGAGGGCACGCTGGAGCCCGCGCTGCGCTGGCTGAACTACACGGTCGACACCGAGCTGCTGATGAACGAGATCGAGGACTCCACCAACCGGATCTCCACCCTGGTCGGGGCGGCCAAGCAGTACTCGCAGCTGGACCGGGCTCCGTACCAGGTCATCGACGTGCACGAACTGCTGGACAGCACGCTGCTGATGCTGTCCGGGAAGTTCCCGGCGGAGATCCAGGTCGTGAAGGAGTACGACCGGTCGCTCCCGCAGATCCCGGCGTACGCGGCCGAGCTGAACCAGGTCTGGACGAACCTGATCGACAACGCGGTGTCCGCGATGGGCCAGTCCGGAAGGCTGACCATACGCACCGGCCAGGACCGGGAGGACGAGGTGTTCGTGGAGTTCGGCGACACCGGCCCCGGGGTACCGCCGGAGATCAAGGACCGGATATTCGAGCCGTTCTTCACCACCAAGCCGGTCGGCGAGGGAACCGGCCTCGGGCTTGACATCTCGTGGCGCATCGTGGTGAAGAAGCACCACGGGGACCTGTCGCTAGAATCGTCGCCCGGCGACACGCGCTTCCGGGTGCGGCTGCCGGTGACCTGGCAGAACGTAGAGGAGAGCTAAGACATGCCGGAGATCGCGGGCATTGACACCTCGGTACCGCCCAGCGGCGAAGGCTGCGTCGAGTGCGACGCGGCCGGCGGCTGGTGGGTACACCTGCGCCGGTGCGCGCAGTGCGGGCACATCGGCTGCTGCGACACCTCGCCCTCGCAGCACGCCACCGCGCACGCCACCGCGACCGGGCACCCGTTCATCCGCAGCTTCGAGCCGGGCGAGGACTGGTTCTACAGCTATGACACCAAGGAGACCTACGAGGGGCCCGAGCTCGCGCCGCCGCAGCACCACCCGGTCGACCAGGGCGTGCCCGGGCCTCAGGGCCGGGTACCGAGCGACTGGCGGATGCACGTACATTAGGCCTCCATGGAGCCTGACGGGTCCGCGCAGGTCGCGGTGTTCGTGGATTTCGAGAACCTCGTGCTCGGCGCGGTCAAGGAACTGCCAGACCTGGGGAACCCGGCGCCGTACGAGGCGCTGACCCGGCTGTGCCGCGGTTACGGCAACGCCTCGGTCCGGCGCGCCTACGCGGACTGGGCTAACTCACTGTTCGGCGGTCACCAGGACGACCTGGCGATGAACGGCGTCGACCTGATCCAGGTGGCACGGGTCGGGGTGCAGAACAAGAACGCCGCCGACATCCGGATGGCGGTCGACGCCATGGAGACCCTCATCGTGCACCCGGAGATCAGCGTGTTCGTCCTGGTCAGCGGGGACGGCGACTACTCGCCGCTGGTGCAGCGGCTCAGGGAGTTCGGCAAGTGGGTGGTGGGCGTCGGAACCGAGGCGAACGCCAGCCGCAAGCTCGTCTCGGTGTGCTCGGAGTACAAGTACTGGGGCACGCTGGTGGCGGAGGTGGTGCCTGCCGCCCGGCCGACCGCGGCCTTCGACCTCGGCGAGGCCGAGCAGCTGCTGGTCCGGGCGTTCGAGGAGTCCAACGCCGAGACGATGACGGCGGGCGGCCTGAAGAGCAAGATGCTGACCCTGGACGCGGCGTTCGACGAGCACAACTACGGGGCCCGGAGCTTCCGCGCCTTCCTGGCCCTGCTGCCGGAGCGGGTGGAGGTCGTGCAGGCGGGCGGCCCGGACCTCACCGTGAAGCTGATCGAGGAACCACGGAAGCCCGAACCAAAGCAGGCCGCCCGGGCGCGGACCCGCAAGTCCTGACCGCGTCCGCGCCCGGGCGACCTCCGCTGGCCGGCTAGCCGACCGTGACAGGAATCCCCTTCCCCGCCCTCACCATCCGAGATCAGCACGTGGTGGTGACCTGTTCGCGATGCGCTGTCACGTGTGCGGCATGCTGGGCTGCACGGTGCGTGATTGCTGCCCTTCGCGCTTACCTTCTGAGGGTAATCCGGTATCAGCCGGGTTAAGCTGCGCTCGCCTCTCGAATGGTTACCTGCTCCTGCCCTTTACCTATTCGGCCAGCAGATCGACCTGCCAGTTAGCGCGCTGAATTTCGGTATCCAGCTCGCGTAGCTGCCGGGCCACATCATCGGCTTGCGCGCGCAATTCCGCCACCGGCAGGGCGGAGACGAACGTCAGTTCCGTGCGCAGCTGCCGATTCCAGCCGCGCTGCCGTCCGGCGGCGGCGTCCGCAGCGGCCGTGATGATGCCGTGCCGCAGCTTCAGCACGTCCCGGCGGGCGATGGCGTCCGTGATAGTCCCGGCACCCAGCTGGGACGACGCATTGGTCCGGTTGATCTGCCTGATCAGCGACTCCAGCTCGGCGCACGACTGGCTGCTCCGCGCCAGCAGGCGCGCCGCGTCCTCAGCCGGTTCCTCGCCCTCCTGGTAACGCGCGTTGTCGACGATCCGGCCGCGCAGCTGCTCAATCCGGCGAGCGGCCTCGGCGCGCAATGCGAGGGCCTCGGCTAGTTTCATTTAGTTCCCTCCTCCCTGTTGAACTTTTCATCGCGATAAGCATGACAGCGGCAGCCGAGCCCGGCAAATGAATAAACGAATGGCAATACGTTGCCATTTACCGAGCTGCCGCCGGCGCCACGGAACGCCTATGCGTAGAGGTCGTTCAGTGTTACTAGGGCAAGCTGGGGGTCATGGGTCGCCCGCAAGTCGTCGTGGAATCCGGCCGCGGAGTAACAGGCGAGGATGCAGTCGCTGGTGTCATAGCTGGTGGACAGCAGGTCGCGGGCCCTGGCTAGCCGTTCGACATGGTGTCCACCCATGACCTCGCCCCATTTGGCTTCACCCAGGGAAAGGATGCGCCGTTTGCGTCCTGGTTCCTGCGGCGCGAGGACCGTGACGTCGATCTGGATCTGGGTTCGGTGGCCAGAATCGTTCACGACACCGGATCCGACCTCACCAGGCGGTGTCCCGAAGAGAGCGGAGCCCGCGCGAAGGGCGAAGTTGCGGCAAAGGGTCTCGAAGTGCGGCCCCACGACACGGCTGAGGAAGCCGGCTCTCTGGTCCCGCCAGACGGCCTCGGCGTACCCCGACTCCAGTCGGAACCAGTCGGGTCGCATGATCGCCTCGTAGAAGGTGATCAGCGGTTCGGTGACCCGGTAGGTGGACCTGCCGGGGCGCAACAAGTCCGGTTCCCTGGCGATGAGCGCGCAATCCTCGAGGACGTTGAGCGGATGAGTGATTTCCGCCGACTTCCGCCCGACGAAACTGGCGATGCCGCCGTTGGTGTGGTTCCCGGAGGCGATGGCGCCGAGAACGGAATGATAGACAGCCGGATCACGGATTTCGGTCTCCTCGGCCAGCAGGTAGCGCGCTTCGCGAAACAGCGGGCTTTGCGGGTTGAGTACGGTCCGGGTCACCCAGTCATCGAAATCCGCCAGGCCGGACGGAGCGTCGAAAGCCACGAACTCGCGCCGGTAGGCGGGAGTCCCGCCCACCACCGCGTGAAGTAGCAGCGCGAGCCTCGGGTCATCGGCGCCCCAAAAACGTGCCGCATCGGTGTACTCGAACGGTCGGATCAGCAACTCGAGGCTGGCCCGTCCGCGCAGCGGAGCCTGCCCGGCCAGCAGACCGCCCATGACTGACATGGCCGAACCGCACAGCAGCAGCCTGGCCGAGCTGGCTTGCCCAGAGCCCCCTGGGCCGAGTTCCCGCTGGATGATCGAGGGCAGCGACGGACTCGACTTGACCAGGAACGGGAACTCGTCGATGACTACCGTCCGCGGCTGATCCCGCAGTGCGCCGAAGAGCAGCGCAAACGCGTCGCCCCAATCCTGAAGCGGCCGACTGACTGGTACGCCTTGTCGCACCAGGGCACTGCTGAAGGCTCGCAGGCTCACCGCCGCGGTCTCCTCCAGAGCCGGGAAGTACAGTCCTCCGGTAACGGAGGTGAGCGCCTCGAGCAGGAAGCTCTTTCCCTGCCGACGCCGACCGCTGACCACGCCGAGAAGCGTGCCGCCAACCGGGTTCGCCGCGAAGGAGGCAAGGCCGTTCCACTCCCGGTCCCGGCCGAACACCCGGTCAGGTTTCAGGAGTACGCTCCTCTTGGCCTGAGGTTCGCTCATTTTCAAAACTATAGTTTTGAAAAGTATAGTTTTGCAAATCTGCTGTCACAAACCTGGCTGAGGCCCCCGCGAGGAACTACAAACTGTTTGTACTACTAACTCTTTGTAGGCTAAAACGCCGGTACGACGCCCTGATCTGCACCTGACGGGGCGTTCTAAACTGCCAGAGGCGCATCCGGGACACATGCGCCCTCGTGAGGGCGCTCCGAGCCTTCGCAGACCGAGTTGAAGGGGGTACCGGGCACATCGGGTACCGGGCACATCGGGCCACCGGAGCAATTACGCTGATTCGTAATGGGTCATGTAGAGCGCCGCTTGTAGAAAATTTTCCGGCTAGGAGTGCCCGGCCGGGGAACCCCGCCAGCAACTTGTACTACAAGTTGTTTGCAAGCAACTCAGCGGTCTCGCAGACCTCCTCGGCCGAGAAGACCTCTGGTAACCGCGCGGTCGAATTAGCGATGCCGACGGTCTGGCGGTAGGTTTCTGGCTGGTCTAGGGCGCGGAGCATGTAATGGGCGACGTCGGCCCGGGAGACGGACATGCCGCCGCGGACGTTCTGGCCGTAGGCCGTCCGGTACCGGCCGGTCGCGGGCTTGCTGGTGAGGCGGGGCGGGCGGACGACGGTCCAGTCCAGGTCGCTGTCGCGCAGGACGCCCTCCATCTCGGCCAGGTCGGCGTAGTGCGCGCGCAGCGCTCGCTTGACGATGGGGCCGGCCAGGTACCGGACGAAGAAGCCGTCGCCCGGGTCGTGCCGGGGCGGGTGCGGGCGGTCCGGCGAGGGGACGGTGCCGATGGGGGCCGCGCTCACCACGATGACGCGGCGGACGCCGGAGGCTCGCATGGCCTCGGCGATGGCCTTGGTGCCCCGCGCGGCGACGCCGGTGTCGGCCTTGGTCCTGGCACCCAGCGCGGACAGGACCGCGTCCGCTCCCCCGACCGCGGACTGGAGCGCCGCCACGTCCGCCGCGGCCAGGTCGGCCGCCACGACGCGGGCCGGCGTCGCGGGCAGGTTCTGCGGGTTCCTGGCTACCGCGGTCACGTCGTGACCCGCGGTGACGGCCTGCTCGAGCAGCTGCCGGCCGATGCCGCCCGTCGCCGCGAAGATCGTCAGCTTCATAGCAGCGTTTCCTCGTTTCGTGTCCTCAGACCGGTAACCCCACATCGCCATGACGGGCGGCGCGCCTGTTATGTGACTCATTAATATGATATCATATTAATGAGCCGTTCAGCTGACCGGCACCGCAGTTCACAGGGGGCAACCGATGAACGCACCCAACGACAACATCCCTGCCAGAGGCCTGCGCGAGTGGTGGCTATCTCCCCCGCGATCCGGCCTGCACCGCCTGATCAGCCCATGGGAGTACCGCCACCTCCGCGTCAGCGGGGCCACGCGGGTCGCCGCGGGCGGCTTCCAGCTCGGCATCGGCCTCGTGCTGCTCTCGCTCGCCCGTAGCGCCGAAACCGACCAGGAGCGGCGCAAAATGCACCGGTTGTCAGGGTGGTTCCTGGTGCCCGCGGCGGGGAACCTCGCGGGCGGCTACTGGTACCTCACCATCGCTAGCTCCGCGGCGGCGTGATCAGCGAGGACACGCATCGACGACGGGCTTCAGGGCCGCGCTCAGGCGGTTTCCGCTCGTCGCGAAGACGCCGCCGCAGGCGTCACGGACCGAGCAGCGCGCACAGATATCCAGGTAGTCGTTCTTCCAGTCGCTGATGGAGCGGACCGCGAAAGGCCAGAGCCGCTCGTCGAGCACGCACAGCTGATGATTGAAGATCTTCGTGACGATGCCGGCCGCCGCGAGGGTGAAGGTGGCCTCGGCGAGCTCGGCTTGGTAGTCGGCCGGGTCGATCCAGACCTCAGCCGCGTTCGGCCGGGCCAGGCCGGTCATTTCCAGCCCCATCAGGGCCACCTGGTCTACGAAGGGCAGGTTGCGGGCGATGAAGACGGCCAGCTCGGGCAGCACGGGAACCGTGTGCCGCTGGATCACGACCCGGACTTCGATGTGCTGGTCCAAGGTGGCCAGGTTGAGGATCCCGTGAACCGTCTCCTCGAACGCGCCGTCGGCTTGCACGATGAAGTCGTGCAAGCCGGGCTCGGGCGCGTAGACGGGAAGTCCCACCATGAGGTCGCGGAGGCCGACGGCCGCGTAGCGCTGGCTGAAGCCGATATCGGCGAAACGCCGGCCGTTCGACAACAGGTGCAGCTGAAGCCAGGGAGCCGTGTCCCGGCAGTGCTCGAGCAGGTCCAGGAGGTGGTCGGCGTGCAAGGTGGGCTCGCCGCCGGTAAGCCCGAGGCTGCGCGCGGCGGGCGGGAGCAGGCTCACGACCTGCTTGGCCCGGTCGAACAGCCAGGCGTCATCGCGGGTCTTCGGCGGCTGGGAGCACATCAGGCAGTAGTTGTCGCATTGCTCGGTCAGCAGGAGGCTGTTGTGCACGGCGGTGTTCTTCCAGAGCACGCTCACGCGTGAGCCGTCCGGCGAGATGTAGATAACGTCGCCCTCGGCGACGTGAGCCAGCTCGCGCCCCAGCTTTATGCCGGGAGGGGCGGGCACCGGCTGATCATGGCTCAGGAAGAGCCTGTCGCGATCGCTGTCGGCCGTTACGCAGGTCAGGCCGCCACCGTCGCCGCCTCGGTCGACCCGCCAGACGTTGGGGTGCAGCGTGCCGTCCAGCCCCACCGGAGTGCACCGCCCGGAAAGCCTGATCATCGTTGCGCCCACCGCCAGAGGAGGTCCCGGGCGAACTCGTCGTCACGCGCCCGCCGGAGCAGCACCTTGAACACCCCCATATTGCGACGGCAGAAGGCGGAGGTAGCCTTGTGCCCCAGAAAGTCCCCGGCGGTAGCGTGGTGAAATACGGGGTCCGCACCGCAATACGGCTCGAACGCGCAGCTATTGCACATCGGGGCGCTGAGAGTGAAGGATTCCTGTACCGGCTGCAGCAGTTTCTCGCTCAGCATGATTTCTTCGTACGAGCTGGTCTCGACATGGCCGAGGCGGAAGGTATCGTCATGCATCTCGGCCAGCATGCGGCCTTCATCGGATGCGTAGACGTCGCCGTCGTAGTTGTAGACCAGCGCGCCCAGCCCCATCCCGGCGGGTGACATGAGGTCGACGTAGCCCGGATCTTCGTTGCTGAACATCTTCCTGGCTACTATCGAGGCGTAGCTTTCGGCCATGGGCAGGCCGTTCCGGTTCAGGTCGATGATGTAGTCAAGGCCCGTCTCATAGAATCTCAGCCACCGATCGACGTCATACCCGGCACCGCCGCGCGGCCGGACCGCGAAACCATAGGGCGAGATAGGCCGCAGGAACACGTTCCGCAGGCCCAGTTCCGCGTAAGTATCAATGATGTCATGCGCACGATCGAGACTTGCCTCGGTGGTCGTCATCAATGCGCTTACCCGGTCCGTGCCCAGGCGTTCCTGAACCTTCCTGATGCCCGCCACGGTCTTCTGCCAGCTGTCCTGGCCAGGCCGTCTGCGATTGAAGTTATGCAAGTCGGCGGGCCCGTCGAGCGAGGTCGAGAGATAGACGTCTTCCTTAGCGCAGAAACCTAGGATATCGTCATCCAGCAAGGCCAGGTTGGTGGCGATGACGAAGGCCAGGTCCTTGCCATGATCTTCGTTAATGCGCTTAGCTTCCTCTACTGTCCATCTCAGCAGCGGAAAATTAAGCAGCGGCTCGCCGCCTTGGAACTCGAGCTTGAGGTGTGGCGAGGGAGACCGGAACGCCAGCGCCAGCGCCCGGCCGGCCGTTTCCTGGCTCATATCGAACTCGCTTTTGGCGGCCGACTGCCGCGACACCTGGCAATATCGGCAGGTGTGCTCGCACCGGAGGGTGAGCACGAAGATGTGCAGTCCCGTCGAATCGGGCAGGTGGCGCAGCCGGGTCCGGAGCTTGATCGCGAGCAGTTCGGCCGGCAGCCGGTCTCCCGGCCGCTGGATGAGGTGCCTGGCCCGGAGCCGGGCGAGAAGCTCCTGGTCATCACAGGTGCCATCCACGACCGCGAGGAGCTGGTCGGGCGATACGAAAACGTGCTCGCCGACGAGGTTCGTCAGCAGGACCGAATCCGGGTCGAAACGGTGAAACCGCATCGGCAGCAGCTGCCAGCTCGACGCGGGCAGCGCGGTGGCACTCCGCAGCAGCTTGAGGTCGGTCATTCCTCCGCGTCCCCGCCGTCAGCGAGGCCGGTCTGCGAGAACGCCAGCGCGAAAATCAGGTTGCGAATGGGTTCCGTCTCGCGCGCGATCCTCAGGCGCAACCCCTGGTCGATGATCTCGGCCCTGATCCGGTGTTTTAGCTCATCTGAGTCGAGCCCCGCCCGTATTGGGAACAGCGTGCAGACGTAATCTTCTGCAGCTGCCCTTATGTCAACGGTCATCAGGTCGGCAACCGCATATGCGGCCCGCTGCAGTGCGTCGAGTTCCGTGGTATTCCGGTCAAAGCTTATTGTTACAGCTTCCGGGTCTTGCGGCATTTTAACTCATCCCTGCCGCCGGTTACGGCGATATACGTAATAGGATACTCCGCCAACTGTCACCACGAGCACGCCGAGAACTCCCGCAGCCGCATCACCGCCGCCAGAGGTGTCTCCCGTCGGCTCCGAACTGAAGCTTCCGACCGGGCTCGGAGCACCCCCCGACGAAAGCAGCGCGGAGCCCGACGGGGCGGGAACTGCGGTAGCCGATCCCGCGGGCGCGGCAGGCGACCCCCCGGATCGGGAAGGGGCCGATGATCCGCTTATCTGAACTGGGGTCGTGGTGCTCGGGATCGGTTGTGGCGCCGGCGAAGACGGGCTAGACGAGAAATGCGAGGAGTGCGACACGTGATTACTGTGCCCGCCGCCACCTGAGATATGAGAAGAATGCGACGAATGACTTTCATGCGAATAATGGTTATTGGAGGCGACAAGCCTGTCGCTGGCTTTTAAAGCGAAGAGGGGAAACGCGACGACCGCGTGGTTGCTGCGCTTGTCAGGCTCGGCCAGGGTATTGCCCTGGGAAGCGCTCATGGCCACGGCCGCCACGGCCAGACCGACCGGAAGTATTGGCGACAACCTCATTCAGGGAGCGTACCAGGACAGGCGTACGATCGGCATCCGGTCATGCGAGCTGGAACTTTCGGGAGGCTTGAGCCATCCCCGTTCGTCCGGAATATTACGGCGGGGGGCGGAGCGGCCGGTCAGCGGCGTGATCACACCCGGACGGCGGCGTCGGCGTTGAGTACGGAGTCGAGGAGACCGGGGAAACGCTGGTCTACGTCGTCCTTGCGCAGCCGGGCGTAGCCCTTGGCGCCCTGGATCCGCTTGGTGACCAGGCCGGCTTCGCGCAGGATGCGCAGGTGGTGGGAGAAGGTCGACTTGCTCATCTCCAGGCCGGCTTCTTTCATGACCTGGGCACACCACGACTCGCCGCTGCGGGCGAGGAAGCAGACGGACGCCAGCCGGTGCGGGTCGGCCAGTGCGGCGAGCACCTTCGGCAGCAGCATGTCGTCCGCGGCGGGCTCGACCACGTCGTCCATCATGCTCCTCAGCATAGATCACGGTTGCGATGAGTTCGACATCTGTCGTACAGTTCGAAATGCATCGAACTTCGACAATCATCGAACACTCGGGTACGAAGGAGTTGTTTCCTGATGGAAACCGCATCGCGCCGTTGGCTGATGCTGCCGGTCGTGCTGCTGGCGATGTTCATGGCGGGTTTCGACATCTGGGTGGTGAACGTGGCCGCCCCCTCGCTTCAGCGGGACCTGCACGTCAGTGACGCTGCCCTGCAGCTGATCGTGGGCGGGTACGCGTTCATGTACGCCAGCGGCATGGTGACCGGCGGACGGCTGGGCGACCTGCTCGGCTACCGGCGGCTCTTCATGATCGGCGTGACCAGCTTCGCCCTGGCCTCGCTGCTGTGCGGGCTGGCCCAGTCCCCCACCGAACTCGTGGTCGCGCGGCTGTTGCAAGGGCTCACCGGCGCCGCTATGGTGCCGCAGGTCCTGGCCCTGATCACCGCGACGTTCCCGGTCCGGGAACGGAGCCGGGCGCTGGCCTGGTTCGGCGTCACCATGGGGCTGGCCTTCGTGTCCGGCCAGATTCTCGGCGGCCTGCTCCTGCAGGCGAACGTCCTGGGCCTGGGCTGGCGCGCGATCTTCCTGGTGAACGTGCCGGTGGGCGCGGCCACGCTGGTCGCCGCCGCGCTGGTGGTGCCGCCCGCGCGCGGTCACCGCAGGCCGCGGCTCGACCCGGCCGGGGCGTTCGGCGTCTCGGCGTCTGTGGCCTTGGCGCTGGTGCCGCTGACGCTGGGGCACGACGAGGGCTGGCCCGCCTGGACCTGGGTCTGCCTGGCGGCCTGCCTGCCGGTGCTCGCGCTCACGCTGGGCTGGGAGCGGCGGCTGGCCCGCCGGGGCGGCGAGCCGCTGCTCGACCTGCCGCTGTTCCGCGACCGGGCCTTCGCGGCCGGGACCGCGCTGAACTTCGCCCTGGTCTTCTTCTTCGGCAGCTTCATGTTCGTGCTGACGCTGCTGCTGCAGGCCGGCCTGGGCCAGTCGCCGCTGCGAGCCGGCCTGGAAGCCGGGCCGCTGGCCCTCACCTTCACCGTGACGTCGATCCTCGGCCCGCGCATGGCGGCCCGGTTCGGCCCATGGTCGATCACGATCGGGGCGGTACTTGACGTGCTCGGCACGATCGGCCTGGTCCTCACGGGCCTCCGTTACGGCAGCCACCTAACGGGGTGGGATCTTGCCCCGGCGACCGCGGTCATCGGCCTCGGTCAGGGGACGGCGCTGCCGTCGCTCATCGGCGCGGCGCTAGCGCACGTCCCGCCGGAGCGGGCGGGCGCCGCGGCCGGGATCCTCACCACCATGCAGCAGTTCGGCGTGGCCAGCGGGGTCGCGATCATCGGGGCGGTGTTCTACTCACGGCTCGGCTCGGGGGTCCCTGGCCCCGGGAACTCGGTCCCGGCGATGGAGGTGGCCATGGTGATCGGGGCCGTGGCCGTGCTGGCGGCGGCCGGCCTGACCCTGCTGCTCCCGCGCCGGGCGGCCGCCCGGCCGCCCGCGGTCACCGAGGAGATGTCCGCGGAGGTTAGCGCCGGGGCGGTTCACTAGCCAAGCCCTCGCCGAGCGGCATTCGGGCCGAAGAGCAGGCATGCCAGGGGGCAGAGCCGATATGGTGCGGTGTCGTGCTGGATGGTGAGCTTGTCTTCGTGCCGGGCGAGGTTCCCCGGGCGGGCGTGTTCGCGCACTGGGGGCGCGGCACGGGATCCGCGAAGATCGAACTGGTCTTCCCTGGCGGGACCTACGGTATCCGCAAGCGGCTGGTATCGGCGGATCTCATCCCGCTCGCCGAGGCGCTTCCGGCGCTGCTCGCCACCGGCACCGGCCAGCGCGGGCGGCTGAGCGCCCAGGTCTGGGCCGCCGCGACGGCGGCCGGCGTGGGCCTGGTAGCCCGCGGCCGCCTGCTGCCGACGGTCGGTCGCGGCGGCGTGGATGCCTGGCGGACCGGGCCGCTCGATCCGGCCGATCTCGGCTGGCTGCGCGAGCTGGCGGCCGCCTTCCCGCCGACCGCGCACGCCCTGGCGGTCCCCGGCTCGCGCCCGATGCGGCTCCGCTCTCCCGAAGCGCTGGTCCGCGATCTGTGGGACGCGATCGCCGACCTGATCGTGCGCTCGCCCGCCGCGTCCCGCACGACGGCGTCGCCGGTGTTCGCCGCGGCCGATCCGACCTCGGTCGGCGATCTGGCCGAGTGGCTGGCCGACACCACCGACGGCCTGGCCGCCGGGGCGCGTCTGGGGCTGCGGATAGAGGCCGTCCCGTCGCCGCTCGCGGCGGCCGCGGACTTCGGCGACGGGGGCGACGAGGCCGAGGCGGACGGGCTGGGGCCGGCCTTCCAGCTGGTGCTGCAGCTACGCAGCAACGCCGACCCGAGCCTGATCGTGGACGCCGCGGCGCTGTGGAGCCAGCCGGAGACGGTGCTGTCCAGGTTCGGCTCGCAGGCCGAGACGGACCTTCTGCTCGCGCTCCGACGCGGCGCGGCGGTATGGCCTCCGCTGGCAGAGGCGCTCCGGCAAGCCAGCCCGTCGGTGATCGACCTGGATGACGACGCGCTGGCCAGCCTGCTCGGCCCGGCCGCCGAAGGGCTGGCTGGCGCCGGCGTCGAGGTGCTCTGGCCGTCCAGCATGGCCGGCGACGGCCTGGAACTCAGGGCGGTGGCCACGCCCGCGCCGGAGAAGCTGACCGACGCCGGGTTCGGGCTCGCGGCCCTGCTGGATTTCCGCTGGCAGCTGACGCTCGGAGGCGCCGTGCTCGACGCCGACGAGATCGCCGCCCTGGCCGAGGCCAAACGACCGCTGATCAGGCTGCGTGGTCGCTGGGTGATCCTCGACCCAGCTCTCCTGGACCGCCTGCGCCGTCCGCCTCGCACCCGGATGCGCGCGTCCGAGGCCCTCGGTGCGGTGCTCTCGGGCGCGGCGGAGATCGACGGCGAGACGGTCGCCGTGGTCGCGGAAGGCGCTCTCGCCGACCTGGCCGCGCGGGTCGCCGGCATCGCCTCCGCTCCGGCGCCTGCCGGGCCGCCACCCGGACTCACGGCCACGCTGCGCCCGTACCAGCAGCGGGGCGTGGCCTGGCTGGCGGGGATGTGCGAGGCCGGGCTTGGCGGCTGCCTGGCCGACGACATGGGGCTCGGCAAGACGATCCAGGTGATCGCGCTGCACCTGCACCGGCGGGAGGCAAAGGCCGGCCCCACGCTCGTGGTGTGCCCGGCGTCGCTGCTCGGCACCTGGGAGCGGGAGGTGCGCAGGTTCGCTCCCGAGATCGGTGTCCGCCGGTACCACGGGGCCGGGCGGCACCTGCAGGGCCTAGCCGCCGACGAGATCGTCCTGGTCACTTACGGCGTGGTGCTGCGCGACTCGGCCCTGCTCACCGAGGTCGGCTGGGGCCTGGTCGTCGCCGACGAGGCCCAGCACGCGAAGAACCCGCTGTCACGTACCGCCAGGGAGCTGCGGGCGATACCGGCTCCGGCCCGGATCGCGCTGACCGGGACGCCAGTGGAGAACCGGCTGTCGGAGCTCTGGGCCATCCTCGACTGGACGACACCGGGGCTGCTCGGCCGCCTGGAGGCGTTCACCCGCCGGGTGGCGGTGCCGGTGGAACGGTACCGGGACGCCGAGGCGACGGCCAGGTTCGCCGGCCTCATCAGGCCGTTCCTGCTGCGACGGCGCAAGTCCGACCCCGGGATAGCACCCGAACTGCCGCCCAAGACCGAGACGGACCTGTTCGTCCCGCTGACCGCCGAGCAGGTCACGCTGTACGAGGCGGTGGTGCGCGAGACCATGGCGGCCATCGAGAGCTCCGCGGGCATCGAGCGGGCAGGGCTGGTGTTCAAGCTCCTTACCGCGCTCAAGCAGATCTGCAACCACCCGGTGCAGTACCTCAAGCAACCCGGGCCGCTGGCCGCCCGGTCCGGCAAGCTGGACGCCTTCGACGAACTCAGCGACGTGATCCTGGCCGGGGGCGAGTCGATGCTCGTCTTCACCCAGTACACGCAGATGGGCAAGCTTCTGCAGCAGCACCTCGACGCCCGCGGGATAGGGTCGGTGTTCCTGCACGGCAAGGTTCCGGTTCCGCGCCGGGAGGAGATGGTGGCCAGGTTCCAGGCCGGCGAGGTACCGGTGTTCCTGCTGTCGCTCAAGGCGGGAGGCACCGGGCTGACGCTGACCCAGGCTACCCACGTGCTGCACTACGACCGCTGGTGGAACCCGGCCGTGGAGGATCAGGCGACCGACCGGGCGTACCGGATCGGCCAGGATCGCCCCGTGCAGGTGCACAGGCTCATCGCCGAGGGAACGCTGGAGGACCGCATCGCGGCCCTGCTGGAGACCAAGCGCGAACTCGCCGACGCCGTGATCGGCTCGGGCGAAGGCTGGATCGCCGAGCTGTCCGACGCCGAGCTCGCCGAGCTCGTCAGCCTGCGAGCGGCCTCGTGACCGGGCCCGGTCCGGTGAGCGGGCCGCGAGAGTTCGGCCAGACCTGGTGGGGACGGGCCTGGCTGGAGGCGCTGGAGCAGCGGGCGCGGCTGGATCCCGACCGGCTGCCCCGCGGACGTGAGTACGCGCGTTCGGGGGCGGTTGGCGACCTGAGCATCGCGCCGGGCGAGGCACGGGCCAGGGTGCGGGGCAGGAAGACGGAGCCGTACCAGGTCAGAATCCGGGTGCGGCAGTTCGCCGACGAGGAATGGAACCGAGTGCTCGGGGCCATCTCGACCCGCCTCGGTCACGCGGCGGCGCTGCTCGACGGCGAACTGCCGCCGGAAATCGCCGACGACGCGGCCGACGCCGGGCTCGACCTGCTACCCGTCGGCGGCGAGGTGGGGCCGCGCTGCGACTGCCCGGACGACGCGGACCCGTGTAAGCATTCGGCGGCAGCCTTCTACCTCATCGCAGACGCGCTGGACGCCGACCCGTTCGCCCTGTTCCTGCTGCGCGGCCGTACCCGCGATCAGGTGATGGCAGGAATCCGGGGCCGCCGCCGCGGCGCGGCGGGCGCGGTGGATACCGTGCCGCGGCCGCAGGGAATCGCCGATCAGGCCGCCGACGAGGGCATAGACGCCAGGACAGCGTTCCGCGGGCCGGTCCCGCAGGTGCCGATCCCGGCCGTCCCGCTGCCACCGCGGCGGCCCGGGTCCCCGGCGGCGCTTCCGGTGGATCCGCCGGCGTCGCGTCCCGGCCTCCGCGAGGACCTTGTCGAGCTGGCCGCCGATGCTGCCTGGCGGGCATGGGAGCTGGCGACCGGGCTATCCGCAGACGCTGGGCTGACCCTCGCCGCCGACGCCGACCTGGCCCGCCGGGCGGCCCGGGCGCTGGGCACGCCCGCGTTCGCGACGCTCGCGGCGCGGTCCGGGGTGCCGGGGCGCGACCTCGCGCGCCAGGCGCTGGCCTGGCGGCAAGGCCGCCTCGTGGGTTTGGACCTGCTGGGCGCGGAATGGGACCCGGTAGCCGACGACCCGGACGCGGCGGAGCTGCTGGCGGAGGCGCGCGCCGCGCTGCGCGCCAAGACAGGCGCCCCGGCCGCGATCACGGGCAACCGGATCACCGCCGGGCACCTGCAGCTCCGCCTCGGACGAGACCTGCGCTGGTACCCGTACGCGCGAGCAGAGCAGGACTGGGAGCCGAGCGGGCCGCCGCAGGCCGACCCGGCGCTAGCGCTGGCGAGCCTCTGACGACAGCACCGGCCCGGCGTGGATCAGCGGGGGGTGATGACGACCTTGAGGGCGGAGTTCTCCGCCGCGTTCTTGAACACGTCGTAGGCCTCGTCCATCTGGTCGAAGGTGAACGAGTGGGTGCCCATCTTCTCGGCCGGGAGCCGGCCGCTCGCCACCATCTTCAGCAGGGTCGAGGTCGAGGAGGTGTCGACCAGGCCCATGGTCAGCGTGACGTTCTGGATCCACATGTCCTGCATGGGCAGCGAGACCGGGGCGCCGTGCACCCCGACGTTGGCGATGGTACCGCCGGGGCGGACCAGCGCCGCGGCGGTCAGCAGGGTCTCCGGGTAACCGACGGCCTCGATCGAGACGTCGACGCCGACGCCGCCGGTCAGCGCCCTGACCTCGGCGACCACGTTCTCGCCGGCCTCCACGGCGTCGGTGGCCCCGAACTCCAGGGCCTTGTCCAGACGGAACTTGTTGGAGTCGATCGCGATGACCCGGGCGGCGCCCCACAGCCCGGTGGTCATGATAGCGGCCAGGCCCACCGCGCCGGACCCGACGACCGCGACGGTGTCCCCGGGGCGCACGCGCCCGGCGAGCACGCCGACCTCATAGCCGGTCGGCAGCGAGTCGGACAGGAAGATCGCCTGCTCGTTCGTCACGTTCTCGGGCAGCGCGTACAGCGAGGTGTCGGCGTACGGGACCCGCACCATCTCGGCCTGGGTTCCGTCGATGAGATGGCCGAAGATCCAGCCGATCCCGCCGACCGTCTGGCAGTGCGACGGCATGTTCCGCTGGCAGTACTCGCAGCGTCCGCACTTGGTGATGCACGAGACGAGCACGCGGTCACCGGCGCTGAATCCCTTCACCGCGTCGCCGACCTCGGCGACCGTGCCGACCGCCTCGTGGCCCAGGATGCGGCCGGGGGTGACGGCAGCCACGTCGCCCTGGAGGATGTGCAGGTCGGTGCCGCAGATGGTGGTGGTGTCGACCCGCACGACTACGTCGGTCGGTTCCTTGATGGTCGCGTCCGGGACGTCTTGCCAGGCCTTCTGGCCAGGTCCGTGGTACACGAGTGCCTTCATCGCTGCCTCCGCTGGCTAGTGATTACTCTCGGTAGCCTTTGTGTCACAACCACCCTAACCGGTTTACGCCGTCCCCCCGGTTTCAAAATCAGACGGCCCCGGCTAGGGAGCGCGGGTCACCCTCGGCCAGATCGCGCAGCGAGATCGCGGCCGGGGCCTCATCGCGGGCGGCGAGGATGGCCTGGCCGGCGGTGAGGTCGGCGACGAGCGTGCACAGCGTGGTCAGCCCGCGGCCGTCCGGTCCGGGGTCGGACCGGACGCCGCCAGGCGGCGGGCTGGTGAGGACGTCAAGGAACCAGGACGGGGCAGGGTCCTTCGCGGGTACGGCCAGGGCGGCAAGCGTCTCGCCGCGCGCCGCGCTCGTCCCCCCGGCCTCCGGCTCGGCCCCGGGAACGTAGCGCCCGTGGTTGGTGTGCCACAGCAGCGGATGCTCCCCCGCCTCCCCCGCCTCCGCCACGGCATGGCGGCCGGCCGCGGCTTCGACGCTCACCACGCGGCCCGCCCGGTCGCCGACGGTGTAGGCGAAGCCGCCCGCCGACGGGTGCTCCCTGAGGTAGCCGATGACCTGATCGGCCGACCGCGCGGCCCGCTGCAGCCCGCGGCCGACGAAGTGGCGTCCGGCGCCGGGGCCGGGCACGGTGACCGGGAGGTGGTCGATGGTCCATACCAGCCCGTCGCCGGTCACGGCGAACGCGTTGGCCGGCAGGAAGCCGGGGTACCAGAAGGCGGTAACGGGCGGGCGGCCATTCCCGGTCAGCGTGAGCAGCCCGCACCGGCCCACGTCGGATAGCGCTCCGTCCTCGTTGTGGGCGATGACCGATCGGTCCCGGCGCCACGCCAGGTCGCTGCACCCCAGACGGGCGTCGGTCCAGCCGAGGTCGCCGCGCAGGTTGAGCAGCGCCAGGTCCTCGAACGGCACCGCGGCGCCGGCCGCGAACGCGGCCAGCTCGGCCCGTTCCTCGCCGAATCGTTCCTCGGTCACCCGGCGGACGGACGCCAGGTGATCGCGGCCGGGCGGGATCGACACGTGCTGGCGTAGCCGTGGCAGCATTGGCCAGGTCTCCTCGGGGCTGGCCAGCTCGCCCCTGACGTGCTCGCCGAGCGCCAGGAACGCCTCTCGGTCCGGGCCAGCCAGCACGATCCAGCGCAGGCCACCCAGCCGGTGCTCGTCCAGCGAGACGCTCATGGCCCGGCTCCCCCAGGTCGACGTGGCGGTCCGCGCCCATCATGTCATCCGGGCAGGGGCGGCCTGGGATAATGGACATCGTGGAGGAAACCGGCGACCGGGCTGCGGCCCCGCCGCGGCTGCGGCGGGCCGGACGGGTGATCGTGCTCGACCCGCAGGACCGGGTGCTCCTGTTCCGGTACGACGACGGGCCGCCCAACGGCAGGCACTGGTCCACGCCGGGCGGCGGGCTGAACGAGGGCGAGGACTACCGGGCCGGGGCGCGGCGGGAGCTGGCCGAGGAGACCGGATGGACCGACGTGGCGCTCGGACCCGAGGTGCTCGAGCACACGCTGGTGATGGGATACGGCGACGTGATCGTGCGGCAGCACGAGCGGCTCTTCGCGGCCCGGGTCGAGGCCGCGGGCCGTGAGCTCGGCGAGGTGGCCGCGATGCACGTCTCGGACGGGATCGCCGCCTGGCACTGGTGGACGCTGGCCGAGCTGGACGCCACCGACGAGGTGATCTGGCCGCACGGGCTCGCCGACCTGATCCGGGGGCTCCTGGCCAGCTGATCCTGAGGCCGAAATGTCAGTGCTGGCTGGCACGGTAGCGGCCATGACAGAAGGAGGGCACCATGGGTGTCATGACCACTCCGGACTTCTGGTCTGGCCAGGACCGGATGCTGACCGTCGAGGACATGGAGAACATGCCCGACGACGAGTTCCGCTACGAGCTCGATGACGGGATCCTCATCGTGTCCCCGGCTCCGTCCCGACTGCACCAGCTCGCGGTCACCCGCCTGGCGGTCCTGCTGAGCGCGGCTTGTCCGGCCGAATTCGAGGTCCTCGCCGGCGTCGGCGTCAACATCAGCCGGGTCCAGCACCGGGTCCCCGACGTCGCGGTGGTGCGCGCCGACACGATGGATACCTTTTTCGAGGAAAGCCCGCCGGTGCTAGCGGTGGAGATCGCCTCGCCTCGGACCCGGCTTTACGACCGGAACCGGAAGAAGGACATCTACGAGGGCTTCGGCATCCCCGCCTACTGGATCGTCGAGCCGGACTCCGATCGCCCCGAGCTGATCGTCTTCGAGCTGCGCTCGGGCGCCTACGAGCAGACCGCCCATGTCATCGGGGCCGAGCAGTACCACGCGCAGATCCCGTTCCCGATGACGATCAGGCCAGCCCAGCTGGTCAGCCTGCCCGGCTGAACTGAATGGCCGAGCTGGTGGGGACCGCCGCGATGACGACAGGTGCGCCGTCCGCGCGTGCGCCCGGCAAGGATCCCGAATGGCCGGCCGGGAGCCTGCTTGGCCTCCTCCCGGCCGCGACGCGCGTCGCGCTCCTCGATATCGGGACGGCCGTCGAGTACCAGGAACCGCGGGTCCTCATGCGCGAGGGAGAGCTATCGACGCATGTCATCTTGCTCAGGTCGGCGGTTACCAAGGTCATCGGCCGGGCCGGGAACGGGCGCGAATCACTGCTGGCCATCCGCGTGACCGGAGATATCGTCGGCGAGCTGGGCGCGATCGACAAGAAGCCGCGGTCGGCGACCGTGGCCACCTGCGGTCCGGCCCGGCTGAACGTCATCAGGAGCGCGGACTTCGAGGGATTCCTGCGCCGGTACCCGGAGGCCGCGCTGGCGCTCAGCCGTGTCATCGGCGACAGGCTGCGGATGGCCACTCAGCACCGCGTCGACATCAGCTGCAACTCGGTGCGGGTCCGGGTCGCCCACGTCCTCGACGAGCTCGCCACCGGATACGGGCGACCGCATGAGAACGGCATCGTCATCGACCTCGACCTCACCCAGAAAGAGCTCGGCGAGCTGGTCGGAGCCGCGGACACGACGGTCCACAAGGCGCTGCGCGCCATGCGCGAGGCGGGCCTGGTCGAGACCGGATACCAGCAGCTCATCATCACGGACATCGCCGGCTTGCGCGAAGTCACCGAGTTAGCCGACGCAAAACCGTACTTTTACCAGAACGTCGCGGGCGACTGGACCGATGATTGAGCGCAAGGGCGCGCCCGCCTCCGTCTAGCACCACAGCCCGGCTATGCGGAGGCGGGCCCCTTGCTTTTCAGCCGCCGAAGTTGCTCAGCCGCCGAAGGTACAGGGCAGGCGCTTGATCCCGTTGACGAAGCTGGACAGCAGGCGATCCGGCTCGCCCGCGGTGATGTCGGGAACCCGGGTGAGCAACTCGCGCAGCATGACCTTGAGCTCGCGCCGGGCCAGGTGGGCGCCGAGGCAGTAGTGCCGACCCGGGCCGCCGAACCCGACGTGCGGGTTGGGCGAGCGGGTGATGTCGAAGCGCTCCGGGTCTTCGAACACGGCCTCATCGCGGTTGGCCGAGTAGTAGTACAGCACCGCCTTGTCGTCCTTGCGGTAGTCCTGCCCGTTCATGGTGTAGTCCCGGGTCAGGGTGCGGCGCATGAAGACGACCGGCGAGGCGTAGCGGACGACCTCCTCGACCGCGCTGTCGATCAGGCCGTCCATGTCGGCGAGGAGCAGAGCCCGCTGGTCGGGATACTCGGTGAAGAGCATCAGCGCGTGCGACAGCGCGGTGCGGGTGGTCTCGTTCCCCGCCACGACCAGCAAGATGAAGAACGAGGCGAGCTCGGCGCTGGTCAGCTGCTCCCCGTCGATGTTGGCGGTGACCAGCGCGGAGACCAGGTCGTCGGCGGGAGCCTGCGCGCGCTCGGCGGCCAGGCTGGTAACCAGCTCGGCGAGCGCTTGCCCGGCACCGAGCAGCTTTATCACCGCCTGGTCCATGTCCTCGGAGAGGAACTCGGGATCGGCCCCGGACAAGATGATGTTGCTGTTGGCCAGGACCATGTCGTACTGGTCGTCCGGGATGCCCATCATGTCGTTGATGATCTTCAGGGGCAGCGGGGCCGCGACGTTGGCCACGAAGTCGCACGGCCCGGTGGCCAGCAGCTCGTCGATGATCGAGGCGGCCACGAGGCGCACGTTGTCCTCGAACTTGGCGATCAGGCGCGGGCTGAAGGCGCGGGAGACGATCCGCCGCATCCGGGCGTGCCTGGGATCGTCCATGTTGATCATGGAGCCGAAGTACTCGTTGAACTCGGCCGGCAGGTCCGGGATGTTGGTCGCGCCCTTGCCCGAGCAGAACACGTCCTGGTGCTTGCTCGCCTCGATGACATCCGCATGCTTCACCAGGGCGTAGTAGCCCGGCCCCTGCTCGGAGAACGGGACTTCTGGCTCCTCGAAGAACACGGGCCGCGGCTCCGCCCGCAGCCGCGCGAAAGCCACCGCGCGCTCGGCCAGCGGCAGGCCCCAGAACTCGGTGGCGGACAGATCGATCCCGGCAACAGCCATCGCGCGACGCCTTCCATGAGAACGTGTTCTAACTTTTCCATGGCGCGCGGTACCGTGGCTAGCCCGGTCGGCTGGTCAGCGGTCCAGCGCCCGGTCCAGGTTGACGGCCGCGCTGATCAGGGCCAGGTGAGTGAACGCCTGCGGGAAGTTTCCCAACGCCTCCCCTGACGTGCCGATCTGCTCGGCGTACAGCCCGAGGTGGTTCGCGTACGTGAGCATCTTCTCAAATATCATGCGCGCCTCCTTGACCCGGCCGGCCCGGGTCAGAGCTTCGACGTACCAGAACGAGCACAGGTTGAAGGTGCCCTCGCCGTCGGCGATCCCGTCGTGCCCGGTGATCGCGTACCGGTAGACGAGGCTGTCGGAGTTGAGTTCGGCGGTGATCCGGTCGAGGGTGGACAGGAACCGCGGGTCGGTCGGGCCGGCGAACTTCACCAGCGGCATCACCAGGACCGAGGCGTCGAGTAGCCTGCTGCCCGGATGCATGACGTAGGTGCGCAGCTCGGGATCCCAGCAGGACTCCTGCACGAACCGGTGAGCCGCGGCGGCGAGCTTGCGCCACCGCTCCACCGGGCCGGGCAGGCCGCGGTCCCGGGCCAGGCGGCCAGCCCGATCGTAGGCCACCCAGGTCATGAGGGCTGAGTAGGTGAAGCGCTGCCGCGGGCCGCGGATCTCCCAGATACCCTCGTCCGGCTCCTGCCAGTGCTTGGCCAGCCAGTCGAGCCGCTGGCATAGCCCGGTCCACAGGTCGTAGGAGATAGGTACTTCGCGGTTATAGAGGTACACGGAGTCCATCAGTTCGCCGTATACGTCGATCTGCCGCTGCCCGACCGCGTTGTTGCCGATCCGGACCGGCCGCGACCCCTGGTAGCCATCGAGGTGGTCCAGGACCGTCTCGGGGATGTCCTCCCCTCCGTCCACGGTGTACATGATCATGATGTCCCGCTCGCGGGTAGCGGTCTCACAGCGGTGCTGCACCCACTCCATGAACGACGCGGCTTCCTCCAGGAAGCCGAGCGTCATCAGTGCGTACACGGTGAACGCGGCGTCGCGCAGCCAGCTGTACCGGTAGTCCCAGTTCCGGCCGCCGCCGAGTTGCTCGGGCAGGCTGGTGGTCGGCGCCGCCACCAGCGCCCCGGTCGGATGGTAGACGAGCAGCTTCAGCACCAGCGCCGAGCGCTGCACCATCTCCCGCCAGCGCCCCTGGTACCTGGACTGGCTGACCCAGCCCTGCCAGAAATCCGAGGTGCGGGTGAACAGCTCTTCCGTCTCGCCTTCGGCCAGCGGCCGGACCTCGCCGTTCCATTCCAGCTCGAAGTCGACACTCTGGCCTTCCTCCAGGGTGAAGGTGGCGGCGACGCCGGACTCTTCCACCTTGAGCGCGACGCTGGTTCGCAGCACGCAGCGGCCGACCGAGGACTCGAACACCGCGCCCACCCCTTCGACGAGGTGTACCTGGTGCGGCGCCCGGCCGTAGTCGAAGGCGGGATGGCAGGCGAGCTCGAAGGTGGCCCGGCCGCGGACCGCACGGGCCTGGCGGACGAGCAGGTCCCGTGCTCGCCGGGTGGGGCTCGTCTCGGGCACCATGAAATCGATGACCTCGCCGACCGCCTCGGCCCCCTGGAACCGGGTCATGAGGATGTTGGTGTCCGGCAGGTACAGCTGCTTGGGCCGGCCGCTGCCGCGGCACCACAGCGAGAAGTAGCCGCCCTTACGCGCATCGAGCAGGGCGCCGAACAGCGAGGGCGCGTCGAACCTCGACGGGCAGTACCAGTCGACCGTTCCGTCGGTGCCGACCAGGGCCACCGTGCGCAAGTCGCCGACGATCCCGTGTTCCTCGATCGGAAGGTAGCCCCTAGGTGGCACGGGACCGGCGTTACCAGCGAGAAGACGCGACATACCAGTCATGATCGGTATCCGGCGTTTCCAGCGTGTTAACCCCGCATGCCGAACCCGCGCAACGCGGGCGACAGGAAAACGGCTTTAGCGGGCTGAGTTCAGGCGGCTGGCTGCCTTATAGGCGAAGCGGCGCGCCGCCTTGGCCGTCTTCTTGTCGGGATGCTGCTCGCCGATCAGCGTGAGCACGGCCGCGGCGTCGGGATGAGGCAGTCGCGACATCGCGTCGAACATCACCTCGCCGGCACCGGACGGTATGGTCTCGGCGAGCTCCGCCGCGAGCTCGCCCGGCTCGAATTCTTCCGGCGCGGCGGCCAGCAGGTCGACCAGCAGCCAGGCCATGTCGCCAGGCTCCGGCTCGAGTCCGGGCTGGGCGGCGTCAGCGATGTCGGTGAGCGCCATCTTGGCGTAGGGACGCAGGGCCGGGACGTCCAGCGCCGCACGCCATCGCGGCTCGGCCGCGTCGCCGAGACGGCGCACGACCGTAACCACGGTCATCCGCTCCGCGGGAGCGGCCGCCGCGGCGAAATCGAGCAGCTCGCGGGCTGCCGCATCGGGCTCACGCAACGCCAGCCAGGCATCGGACTCGGCGGCGAACTCCTCCTCGGACCCGCCTTCCGCTACCTCGGCCAGGTCGGCGGCCGTCATCTCGGCGGGCGGCGGGAGCAGCGGGACATCCACCCCGGACGCGATGAGCTCCTCGCGGACCGCCCACGACCCGAGCGGCGTCAGCCGGGTCACCGGCCCTTCTTCCTCGTCGTCCAGGCGCACGGCACCGAGCTCGGCCAGGCGCCGCAGCAGCACTTCAGTGGGTTCGCCGTGAGCCTGCGTCCAGGCGGCCCAGGTCTGGGTGGCCTCGGCGGCTGACAAGTCGCCGGTCGCGCCCTCACGGATCACCTCGTCGGCGAGGGCGACCAGGACGCCCTCGCCTCGCGCCAGGAACAGCGCGGTGACCAAGCCCATCCCGGCGCCGTAGAAGTCGAGGTCGCCGCCTAGCTCCTCGTCGAGCTCGGCGTCGAGCTCCAGGCTCTCCGCCATGAGGAACGTCAGCGCCTCCGACCAGATCGCCAGCGCCTCCAGGTCCGTTCCTGAGTGCCACCGGCGGGCCGCCTCGCCGGCCGCGACCACGGGGTCATCGTCGTCGCCCGCTTCCTCGAGGAACCCGGCGTCCAGGGCCAGTTCCCACAGGTGGACCAGTTCCGGCACGTCGTCGATGGCCGTGACGGCCGCGGGGTCGCCGATCTCGATGCCGAGCTCCGCGGCGGCCGCGATGGTCTCCGTAGCGGTCAGCTCGCCTTCGGAGTCAACGGCACGGCGCGGCCCGGACCACTCGGCCAGCCGAGCCACCGCAGCGAGCAGCGGCGACTTGCGCGCCAGGGCGGCGAGCTCGTCCAGCGCCGGCAGGCGTATCGCGGGCAGCCGGTCGGGCAGGCCGAACGCGTCCTTGAGGTTCTCGTTCTCCTCGTCGACGTCCCAGTCCTCCTGGGTCTCCAGCGCGTTCGAGTTGTACGCCGCGATCCAGTTCTGGACCGCGGCCGTGTCGGCGATGTCCACGCCGTCGGTGACCATCGCCTGCGTGAGGGACCGGGCCATGCCCCAGCGCGACGGGTCCATGACGGCCTCGGCGAAGCGCGGGGCGACCTGGTCGAGCTCGCGGCCGAGCCGCCGGGCGGCCGGCTCGGTCAGCCGCCCCGTGCTGGTGAGGAAGGCCAGCAGGTCGCGCAGCGCGGGGATGGTGTCCCGCGTGTCCTCGGCGTCGAAGACGGTCACCTTGCGCGGGTAGACGTCCAGCAGCAGTTCCTCGAGGTCACCTGGCTTCAGCTGGGCCGGATCGCCGAGGCCGAGCTGATCTCGCACCAGCCCGAGCAGCAACTCCACCTCGGCCTCGTCAGCGGCGGGCTCGCCGCTGAGTTTCCGGTCCGGAGCCGCCACCCAGCGGGAGAACTCGGCCGAGATCTTGTCCATGGAATCCTTCGCCATCCCATCACCCTAGGGGCGGACGACCGCTTCCAGAGCCGCGTTCCGGAAGGCGCCTCATGCGGGAGCGGACCGGGACGGTGGTGCGGCCCTGGTAGACGACAGCGGCGCCGAAGACCGCGATCAGGACACCGAAGACCAACAGCGCCGCCTTGGGCGCCGCGAACGCGTGATCCACGAGGCCCGCAACGAACAGGACTACTCCGGCTACGACGGCTATCACGCCGGTCGTCTTACGTCGCCACACGGCCTCTCCCCAGGCTCAACGGTCGGCTGCCATAACCAGTGTGGCCGATCGCGGTGACTGCCGTGAACAGATAGTGACCAACGGACCGCGCCGTGGTGCCGGCGGGCACCGGTCCGTAGGCTAGAGGCGTGCCCCGGCTCGAAGCTTGCCTCGTTGACGCCTACGACACCATCGTGACCTGCGATTTCGTACCGTTGAGGCAAGGCGTGCCGGCTCTGGCCGGGATCTCGCCGACGGCTTGGCAGCAGGAATACGACCTGGTCAGCCCCATGCTGAACGACGGCTCGATGTCCAAGGCGCAGGCGTACCGCCGCATCATGGGAAACTGCGGCGTCGAGGCTCCCGATGAGCTGGTCGCCGCGACGGTGCGGCGGGATCAGGAACTGCTGCTCGCCAACGCCCGCCTGTTCGACGACACGATCCCGTTCCTGACCAGGCTCTCCGATCGCGGCATCAAGATCGCGATCGTCAGCAACTGCACGGAGAACACCCGCGCGATGCTCGTGGCGACCGGGGTGGACAAGCTCGCCGACGAACTGGTGCTGTCGTGCGAGGTACGTTCGGCCAAGCCCGCGCCGGAGATCTTCCGGTACGCGCTCGACCGGCTCGGGGTAAGCCCGGAGGCGGCCCTGTTCGTGGACGACCAGGCCCGGTTCTGCGCCGGCAGCGTGGCCGTGGGCATCCGCGCGGCGCAGATCGTCCGGCGTGAGCGCGGCGGGCCGCCGCCCGCGGAGGGAGTGACCGTCGTCCGCTCGCTCGCGGAGGTGGAGCCGTTGTTCGGGGCGTAGCGGCCTTCCACTCGTTACCCCGCTCCACCTCGCGATCCCAGGCGGCGCGGTTATACGCGACAGGGTCGAAGTTTTCGGTCACGGCAGCGAGACTAGCGTCCCGGCGGTACGGCAAGCGGCCCAGGCCCGTTCGTCTCATATTTTATTGGGCCTGCCTGGCTACGGGCCGGCCTCCTGGATGCGCAGGCCGGCCACGCACTCCGCGCTTCCGCAGGTCCGGCCCGAACCCAGGCGAGGCTGGCCGCACTGGCAGGTCGGCCGCAAGCGGGTCAGCCAGGCGGCGTAGGCCAGCAACTCGGCTATTCCGCCAGGCCCGGGAACTGAGACGACGGGCCGGATCCCGCCGCCGGGCAACGCCAGCCACTCGCGCGGCCGGTCCGCCGCGGGATCGCCAGGCACGGAAGCCATGTCCTTCATTTTCACATGCCCGGCTCTTTCGAGGGAGCCTGCTCCCGCGTGGCGGCCGGGCGGCCAGCCGAAAACACCGGTGGCCGATCGGGGTCGTTCACCGGGTGCGAGCCGACGGTGGAATCTCTCGAGGGCTCGCTAAATAACGTGTGGGGCGCCTTCATCGACCAACTGAGGCTGCAAGAGGGCGCGGGCGGGCCGGGCCAGGAGCGTTGCGGCACCTGACCCGGCCTGCGGGCGTTCTAGAGGGGACGGACTTCTTCGGCCTGAGGACCCTTGGGCCCGCGTCCGGCGGTGTAGGACACCCGCTGGTTGTCCTGCAGGCTGCGGAAACCGTCAACCTTGATGGCGGAGTGGTGGACGAACACGTCGGGGGTCCCGTCGTCAGGGGCGATGAAGCCGTAGCCCTTGTCGGCGTTGAACCACTTGACGGTGCCTTCTGCCATGTACTTCTCCTGTTGGGGATGACCATTCGAGGGCACAATTCGTGCCACCCGGGTTGTCGCGGTCGCCGACCTGCCGGGAAAGACCTGGCTGTGTACACGCGGCGCCGCCGTCAGAAGTTCGCAGGCGCAGGTACACGTAACGAATTTCGACTACAACCATCACCTATTAAACACCATCCGGGGCACCCAGGTGGCCCGCCACGCGGCAAGGCCGTCGTAAACGTCTTAGCGGGCCGGGCGCCCGAGCAGTTTCTCGATGCTCCGGCGCTCGCGCTTGGTCGGGCGGCCCGCCCCGCGATCGCGGACCGCCACCGGAGCTGACTCCTCCCGGGGCGGAGGGGGAGGGCTGTTGTCGATGTAGCACTCAGCGGCGACGGACGCACCCACGCGCTTGGTGATGACCTGCTGGACGACCACGACGCGTTCACGTCCTTCGCCGCGCAGCCGGATCTCGTCACCCGCCCGGACGGGATGCGCGGGCTTGACCCGGACCCCGTTGACCCTGACGTGCCCGGCCCGGCAGGCAGCGGACGCGGACGAACGGGTCGCGGCCAGCCGCACCGACCAGATCCAGCTATCCACCCGCCCAGCCTGAACACCCGTCACCCAGCAAACTGTAGTGCGATACGAGCGGGACACCGTGCCGATGGGCGCGTCCGCTTGCACAAACCGGACTTGAGTCACAAAAGCACCTTCGGCAGCGATTTCCGGGCGCGCCGGCCAGCCCCGTACGACATGAGGGCCGGGATCCAGTGCGTCAGGACGCACCCAAAGCCCGGTTTCATGCCGGGCCGGCCGCTGGGCGCCCCATGATCAACTTAAGCCGGACGGCATTGCCGCATGAGCGGGCTTTTTCGCGTTACGGATGCGGCTGCCGAGGGTATGGCAGTCTGAGCGTAATCCGGGTTGCCGTCCGGCTAGGGAGCAGGAGAATTCTTGATAACCGTAACCGTGAATTACTGACTAATCGTTCCGGCATCAAGAAAGGGATTGCACATGGCACTCGGCAATGTGTGGCATTTTCCCGGTAACCCTGAGCCGCCCGGCCACGCCGGCATGCGGGATCCCGTTTTTCCCACAGATCCGGTATCGACGGTTACCGTCTTCAGCGGCAACCAGTACCAAGGTGGCGGGAATCCCGGCAACCAACTGCAGGACGGCAGCGCCGTTATGTTCAAGCGGACCACCGACGCGGCGTGGACGACGGCGCCCATGGTCTTCGCCACCGCGATCAATAACAACAAGTACTACTCGGCGGCGATCCCGGCCGGCGCGTTCGCGACGGGCACCGTCGTCCAGTACTACCTAGTCATCGCGTACGACGATCACGACACCACATTCCTGCAGGCTGACGCCACCAACATGCTATCGGTGGCGACGGGGGACGAGACCGCGGCACAGGCCACGCCGTTCACCTTCACCGTCGAGACACCCGACCAGCGGGGGCAATGGGGAGATCCTTTCACCTTGCTGAACGTCGGCATCCACGCACACGTGCTGCCGACCGGCCTCGTGCTGATGTGGGGCAGACGCGATAATCCCCAGCAATCCATGGACTCCAATCCAGCCAGCGCACTCGCACCTGGATTGCCACCCGCCGCCGCGGCCACGTGCACTCCATTTCTCTGGAATCCGGCAAATGGGAACATGACGCAGACACCGCCGCCGACATTGAACGACGGCACGACGAACGCCAATCTATTCTGCGCCGGTCACGCGTTCCTGCCGGATGGGAGCCTGCTGGTGACCGGAGGTCACCTCGCCGACAGCCACGGCCTGAACCAGGCCACGATCTACGATCCGGCCGCCAATACATGGACGCCCACTTCCGTCATGAACAATGGCCGCTGGTACCCGACAGCCATCGCCTTGCCGTCCGGAAGCGCCCTGACGCTGTCCGGCAGTTTCTTCGACCCCACGCAGAACCTGATCGTCAACAATGTGACGCCTCAGGTTTGGAGCAACGGGAATTTCACCAGCGTCACGTCGTTTCCCGCGGCTCCTGACCTCTACCCGCGCATGCACGTCGCTTCCACCGGCATCGTGTACCTGACCTCGCTCGTCCAGACCTGGTCCCTGGATGTCGCTGGCCCGGGCACCTGGACCGCGCTCCCCGGCGTCCAGCGGCCCAACGGTCAGTGCGACTATGCCCCGTCGGTCCTGTATGACGTCGACCAGGTTCTCTTCGCGGGCGGCGGCAACCCGCCGACCCCGAACGCCGAGACCATCGATTTGAGTCAGGCCCAGCTGACCTGGCGGGCAGCCGATCCGATGAACTTCCCCCGGCGGCAGCACAACGCCACCATCCTCCCGGACGGGACGGTGCTGGTAACCGGAGGTACCCGCGGCGGCGGGACGCCAGGAACCGCGGAGGCCTTCAACGACCTCGATCCGGGCCAGCCCGTGCACATCGCGGAGCTATGGGATCCGAAGACCGGACAGTGGACGATGCTGGCGGCCGAGCAGACGGACCGCTGCTACCACTCCACCGCGGTGCTCCTTCCGGACGGAAGGGTGCTGAGTGCCGGCGGCGGCGAGTTCATCCTGAACGAGGGGACGCCGCAACAGGTGGCGAACGACCCGCGGGACACGCACTATGACGCCCAGTTGTTCTCTCCCCCTTACCTGTTCAAGGGGCCGCGGCCGCAGATCGCCTCGGCCCCGGATTCGGTGCAGTACGGCGAGACATTCCAGATCGGTACCGCTCAGCCCGAGCAGATCGCGACCATCAGCATCGTCCGCCTGTCCACCGTGACCCATTCGTTCAACGGCGGCCAGCGCATCAACTTCCTCCCCGCTCAGGTCGCGGGAGGAACCCTGACGGCCACCGCACCCCCCAGCGCGAACGCCTGCCCGCCCGGGCACTACATGCTGTTCATCGTGAACCTGCAGGGCGTGCCGTCGGTCGCCAAGATCATCCAGGTCTCGGCGCCTGCCGCCGCCCAGCCCGAGGCGGCCGCCGCCCGCGTGGCGGCTCACGCGCAGCCTGCCCCCGATGACGCCTTCGCCCTGCGGGCCACGATACGAGCCGCCGCCCGCGGCACCCGCGTCGTGGCCGGGATCACGGGAAGCTGCCCGTACGGCATCGCGGCCTGCTGGGGAGGCGCGAACGAGGCGCTGCGCGGCCTGGCGGGGGTGCGGTATGTCGACCCGATCCCCGACGGGGACAGCTCAACGGCGACGGTCTACCTGGAGGACGACGGGCTGCCCGCGCTGGATCGCTGGGAAGATCAATTCCAGCAAGTGGTCCGCCAGGCCTACCGGCTGCGCGGGTTCGAAGTGACGCTCACGGGCACCGTCGAGACACGGAACGATGGGCTCGTGCTGGCGGGCGAAGGCCGTCGACCTCCGGTTGAGCTGGCTCCCCTCGAGCCGGGAGGAAAGGTCCAGTGGGACCCGGCCGCGCAAGGTCCGCAGGCGGCCGGCCCGGACGAGACGAGCGCCTACGACACGCTCGTACGCTCGGCGGGATCGGCCGGCGCCCGGCCGCTGACGGTTACCGGCCCGCTGGGCCAGACGCGGGCCGGGTACCGGCTCCAGGTGCGGCTGGTCGAAGGGCTGGCACCCCGGACCGGATGAAGCGGGAGGGCTGGGGTCCATGGACGACAAGTTGCACTTCGCGGTCGACCTCTACCAGGGGACCGCCTTCGACGACGACCGCGCGGCCGCCAAGCGCCGCCGGGTCCGGTGCGATCATCGTGTCATGAGCCAGGCTCGGGTACCGGGACCGGGCGAGTTGCTGCTGGCGCTGCGCGAGCAGGCCGGCCTTGACCTGGCCGCGCTCGTGCCCGCGGACGGCGGCGAGTCTGCCAGCACGTTCCTGGCCACGGGCCGGGACTGGCTGCAGGAACAGCTGCCCGGCACCGTCCTGGAACGGGTCCCGGTCCCGGGCTGGCTGATCCCCGAGGTGCTCCGGCTGAACGACGCCCAGGCCGGCCTCGGGGACGGCACGCGCCCACTGTCCAGGCTGATCGCCGCGACGCTCACCACCGGAGGCGACGGGTACTGCGTGCACGCCACGCTCCAGGCGCGGCCGGACACCCGCGACCTGCTCGCCGTGGTACACCAGACCGCCGGCCGCTGCCTGGCCGCGATCCCCGAGCGAGACGACTTCGTCCATTACGACTTCACCCTCGCCAACCTGCTCACCACCGGCCCGGGCATCAGCGGCGTGATCGACATCAACCCGCCCGCGCTCACCGGCGACCGGGCGTTCGACCTGGCGACCATGCTGTTCTACCTCTATGACCGCCACGACATCCGTGCGCGGCTGCGCGGCCGCGCACTCGAGCTCACCAGCAAGCGCGCGCTCAGCGCCTACCTCGCGCACATGCTGCTCCGGCAGGTCGACTGGTCCCTGCGCCACCACCCCGCGACCCCCTCCACCGCGCACCACCTGCACCTGGCCCGGCTGGTCGCGGCCGACATAACTGAGCGGCCATAAGGCAAGTACCCGAACAACCCGATCCGTGCCGTACGAAGAGTCACGGCCGAACTGACAACCACGTACAAAGATCGGCTCCGTGCGCGGTTATCTGGACCTCTGGAAGAAGCTGGTAGTGAATGTGATGGCAACCCTTATCGCGCCCGACCAGCGCCGACTATGTCGCGCCGACTTGGTTGAGCCGCCCGGTACGGCTGGCGCAACCAGCCGAAGACAGCTTCGCCGGACTGTTACGCTGGTCCTCAATTGTGCCTTTTCGGCGGATATGCGATGACTCCGGCGGCAGCCGGCGCGGCGCAGCGGATGAGCATGGTGAAGGTGGTCTAAAATGACCAGTCACAACAATGGCGCCCGGTTGCGGGCGGGACTTGCAGCCGTCGCTGCCGCCACCGCACTGCTGGCCACGGCCGGGGGCGCCGCACCCGCCAACGCGGCACCGGCACCGGCACCGCACAGCGGAGCGGACGTGAGCGGGGACCTCTACTGGTCCAACACGACCGCCAGCGGAAACAGCATGATCGGCCGGGCCCGGCTCGACGGCACTCAGGTCAACCAGCAGTTCATCGAGGTCCCCAACGCGGACATTCTCCTCGGCGTGGCCGTGGACCCCGGCCCGCACGACTAGAGCGCGTCTTGTAGATCGTGATCGGATCCCGGGGCGGGGTGTTCCATTGGGTGCGGCCGGCTCGCGAGCTATGATCGGGGTGGCTGAGTTCGGCGCTGTGACCGTGTGGCCGGTAGCGACGCGCCAGCAAAGACGGGTGGTCACCCTTGCCTCGCGAGTGCCCGTACCAGCGCCTCCTCGCCCGCGGCTAGCGGCCGACCCGGACCAAGGTGCTGAACAGGTGGTCCAGCTCGGCGGCCGGGTCGGTGGTGAGGCCAGTGTGCGCCGGGCCGGGCTGGACGATGGTGGAGCGGGGCGCGGTGAGCCAGCGGAACCGCTCGCCGAGCGGGCGGCCGGCCAGCGGGCCTTCGGTGCAGGCCTTCTCGAACGCGGTCAGGCCCGCTCGGACCGCGTCCAGGTCGACCGCCGGGTCGATGGCGAGCAGCCGCGGCTCGTCCAGTTCGATCCGGGCGCACAGGTACCGGTAGGCCTGGGCGTAGACGATCACGCCCACGTTGACGGCTTCCCCCCGCTCGACCCGCGGCACCACCCGGATCAGCGCGTACTCGAAGACCTCGGCGGTCGCCGGGAGCGTCATCGCCGGATCACCTCCGGGACGACCGGGGCACGCAGCGCCAGGTACTCGACGTAGGCATCGGCGCCCCGGTCACCGAACCACTCCGGCGGGACCAGGACGGTGACCTCCTGGAGCAGGGTCTCGGTGATCAGCGGGGCGAGCGCGGCGTGGGCGGCGTCAAGCCCGGCGGCGCCGCGGTCGCCGAGGACGTGCTCGCGGGCGTCGAAGGGCCGCTTGGGGTCGGCCGTGGGCCAGTTGTGGTGGAAGTACAGCGCCGCGCCGTGGTCGATGAGCCAGATGTCGCCGTGCCAGACCAGCAGGTTCGGGTTGCGCCAGGTGCGGTCGACGTTCTGCACCAGCGCGTCGAACCAGAGCACCTGGCTGGCGAAGTCACGGGGGGCCGTCCAGCCGAGCGGGTCGAAGCCGAACGAGCCGGGCAGGAAGTCAACGCCGAGGTTCCGGCCCTCGCTGGCCCGGAGCAGATCCTGGATCTCGGGGTCGGGCTCGCTGCTGGCGATGCGCGGGTCGAGTTCGGCCAGCACGAGCTCGGGCACGCGCAGGGCGAGCCGGCGCGCCAGTTCGCCCGCGATGATCTCGGCGACCAGGGCGAGCGGCCCCTGCCCGGCGCCGCGGAACTTCATGACGTAGGTGCCGAGGTTGTCGGCCTCGACGATGGCGGGCAGCGACCCGCCCTCGCGCAGCGGGGTCACGTACCGCGTCACCGTGACATGTTCGAGCACGCGGGCCAGGTTACAGTGCCGGTTCCAGTTCGCGCCGGTGCCGCTCGGCCAGGGCGGTGAACGCGGGTTCGTCCGCGACCAGCTTGTCATCCATGACACGTGTAACGACGGCCGGCCGCGGAAGTCACCGGTCGCCCGATGGGACCAGGTCCGCGTACTCGGGGTGGCTGTCGATCCAGCTCTTCACGAACGGGCAGTAGGGCAGCACGGCCAGGTGCCGCTCGCGGGCCGTGTCCAGGGCCGCCTGCACCAGGTGGCTGGCCAGGCCATGGCCGCGGAACCGGTCGTCGGTCTCGGTGTGGGTGAACGTGATCTGGTTGCCGCGCAGGTGGTAAAAGGCGGACCCGGCGAGCTCGCCGTCCGCGCGGATCTCGAACCTGTTCTCGGCCGGGTTGTCGGTAACCTGCAGCTCCACGTCGACCAGGCTATCCCCCGCGTCCGGCGGGCAGGCTCCGGTCCCGGGTGAAGGCCGGGAACACCAGCCCGATCAGGGCCGCGATGGCCAGGCAGCCCAGGCCGCCGGCCACGGTGCTGATGATGGGCGTGGTCAGCGAGGCGACCGCGCCGGACTCGACGTTACCCAGCGGGGCGCCGCCGGTGCCGATGATGTACTCCACGCTGGAGACCCGGCGGCCCGTCCTCGTTCGACGGCGAGCTGCTCCGCTACTCCGGGCTCCCGCCGATGACGCAGCCGTTCCGTCCGGGCGGCCCGCCGGTATGGCTGGGCGGCGGTTCCGACTCGGCCCTGCGGCGTACCGGGCGGCTCTACGACGGATGGCTCCCCTATCCCCCGTCGGCCGGCACCTACGCCGAAGGGCTGGCGGCTGGCGCCAGGCACCTGGTTATCCGCATCGCGGCCGGCCCCCTGGCCGCCCAGCGCGAGCAGCTGGAGGAGCTCATCAAGCTCAAGCCCCTGCTCACCGCGGGGTGAGCAGGGGCTCTATGCCATTCTCGCCGGGCCCCCGCGGCTACGTCATCTCGGTGGCGTACACGACGACGTTGCTCAGGTAGTGATGGGTGGCGGGGTCGAAGGCCCCGCCACAGGTGATGAGGCGCAGCTCCGCGTCCGGGGTAGGCCCGTAGACCGTCTGGGTAGGGAACTTGTCCTTCAGGTACGTCTGGACCTTGGTGACGCGGAACTCCGCCGTGGTCCCGTCGGTCCGCTTGACGAAGACCTCGTTGCCGACCTTCAGCTCGTCCAGCCGGTAGAACACACCCGGCCCGGTCGTCGAGTCGATGTGACCGACGATGATGGACGAGCCGATCGAGCCCGGTCGCGGGCTGCCGGTAAACCAGCCCGCGACCGTGGTCGTGGACGGCACCTGCATCGCTCCGCCGGCCGCCAGCCCCAGCGTGATCAGGTTGGTTTTCACGCCGATCAGCGGGATGGTCAGCGAGACCGGTTTGGAGACCGGGGCCGGGTCCGCCGATTGCGGCGGGGCGACGATAGGACCGGTGGGCGCGGGCAGCGCTATCGCACTCGACACGGCGGTCGGCCGCAAGGCCGGCGTCGAGTGGTGGGTCAGCAGCAGACCCGCCGTCCCACCCACGAGGACGACCAGGCCGGCCGCGAAAGCTATCGCGGCCGGCCTGCGGATCGGCATCCTCAGACTCCGGTGTTCAGCTGACGACGCAGGGAGTTGCGGCGCAGGCGGTAACCGCCGGCCAGGGCGACCAGGCCGCCGGCCCCGATGACCGCGAGCCACGGCAGCGGCGATCCCGGGCCGTGCCCGGCGGTCCCGCCGAACCCGGTGGTGACCCCGCCCGCCGGCGGCTGGCCGGCGCCGGCCGCGTCTTCGAGGTTGACGATCTCGAGGCCGTTAGCCCCGTCGAGGACCACCATCGTGTGCACCGTCCCGGCCGCCATGTCGAAGCGCGCGGTCGCGGTCGAGCCGGAGCCGATGGCCTGCATGGTCCACGTGTTCGCCGGGATGGCCTGGTAGGAACTCACCGAGGCGAAGGTGGCCTTGGGCACGATGGCCTGCCCGCCGCAGGTGAACTTGACCGTCTGCTGCTTCAGCGAAGCCTGGATCACCCGGACCTCGGACTTGCCCGAGGGCGTGGTGAGCTGGTCGTCAAGCACCTGGAGGCGCAGGCCCTTCTCCGGGCCCATGCCAGCCACCGTGTAGGCGTGGCCGGCCTTGACCGACACGCTGGTGGAGAGCACCGGCTGGCTGGACGCGGCGGCGCCGGCGTTGCGCATGGCCACGCTGTACTCGCCCGCGGTGACCCCCTCGTACGGGGAAACCGTCCCGTAGGCCACATGGTGCAGCACGATCTGTGCGTTGGAATTGCCGAACGAGTAGAGGTACACGTCGACGGGTGGCGTGTTCGGCGAAAAGTGGGCAAGCCTGATCCAGCCGGTACCCGCGCCGGCGGCCGAGGCCGCGCTGGCGGCGGCGGCGGGCATGCCGACTAGCAAGGCCGAAGCCGCCAGCAGCATGACAAGTTTTCTGCTAATTTTCGCAAATCTCATGTTGATCCCTCCCCAAGCTGTTGAATCGCTTATGAGCCTTCCAGTCCCATGGGGCCCGGAGCGTCGTAGCGCACGATAAATACATGCCGCCCGCTCGCGTCCTGTGTGATCCGGGCCACAGCCGGAGCGAACTCGCCCTGCTGCGCTCGCATGAACGCGACCATCGCCGGAAGGTTGGCCGGAGCGGCGGCACCGATCTCGACGCCGCGCATCGGCACATCTGCACTCGCACCCGGCGATAGGTCATCGAACGCTATCAGCTTCAGCGGCATTAGGTCTGCAAGTGTCGAAAGCGTTACAAGAAGACGCGGATCTACCTGCCCGGCAGCGAGTTCCCTGCGGGCGGCCAGGGACGCCTGGACATGCTTATTGGTGAGCAGTTGCCGTCCCGCGGCAATGCGATTCCCGCGGTCCGTGGCCAACTGGGCCTCGAAAGCCTTGCTGCCGTCCGGCGCGATATAGCGCACGTCGACCCGCTCCGCGCCGGAGCCGAAGCTGGCGATCACCAGCGGCGCGTAGACGCTGGCCAGGCGGGTTCCGAACTGGTTCCTGATCACCGGCGTCGCGACGACCAGTTGCGCGCCGAGCGGGTCGGGAGCCGATGGCTGCAGCGGCAGCAGGCGGGTCGCGGGTACGCCGCTCTGCTGCAGTTCGCCGCACATTTCCAGATCGCAGCCCACCACGATGTCGGAGCCCACCTCGCGCGTGATCCACGCCGCCGTCTGCTGCCGGGCGGCCGCCGCGAGCTGCAGCGCGTCCGCGCGCGACGTGCCGCTGACCTGGGCTGACGTCTTCCCGTGGTCCGGCTGGGTGAAGGCGAGGGTCACGCCGGCCCCGAAAGCCATGGCGACCAGTGCGCTGAGCAACAGCACCAGGCGCCGCCGGCCCGCCCGGTGCCGGTAGTGCCGGTCCAGCCACAGGCGCACCGTCGTACTCGCGACCGTCGGCCACGACGGATCTGACTGGCGAGCAACCGTTCCCGGCGCCCGCCGCTGAAGCTCCTGGCCCATCACCGCTCCCCCACAGTCCCGCTGCGGGTGAGGCGGGGCTGCCTAGCAAGGCGGTTCGATCATACGCCGTCCGGTGATTTCCGCCAATACAATCATTTTCCAATATTTACCGGATGAAACTGCGCGATCGTCGCCAGGTACGGCCATGCCGCTCATTTCCCCTTATTCACATCGCTATGAGATCACTGCCGCGGGCGGGGCCGGCCGCGCCCGATCATGACCACAAGACGGGCCGGCCGGCTCCGCGCCCACCCGATCACGGGGGCCTGAAATCGCGCTGGAATGGTGCTGAAACGCCTGGCGGCGGCCGGATCTCAGGCGCCGTCCACGGCACCGGACAAGACGTCGTCGCGGACCGCGGCCCACTGGAGCGAATGCCTGATGCCCTCGGTGATGTCGTACTGGGGGCGCCAGCCGAGCAGGCGCTCCGCGCGACCGGCCCGGGCGTAGGCGCCGGCTATGTCGCCGGGGCGCCGGGGCGCTTCACGGGCCTCCACCGGGCGGTCGGCCACCTGGTTGAACGCGGCCAGCAGTTCCCGGACGGTGGTGCCTGAGCCGCTGCCCAGGTTGACGACGTTCGCCGGCCCGGGCAGGTCGTCGAACCGGGTGAGCGCGGCGACGTGCGCGACCGCCAGGTCCCAGACGTGGACGTAGTCCCTGATGCCCGAGCCGTCCCTGGTCGGCCAGTCGGTCCCGGTGATCTGGAACGGGACGCCTTCCGCGTAGGCCTCGATGATCTTGCCGAGGGCGTGCGTCGGCCGCCGCAGCTGCAGGCCGGACCGCATCTTCGGGTCGGCGCCGATCGGGTTGAAGTAGCGCAGGGACAGCACGCGGATGGGCTGGGAAGCGGCGATATCGGCGAACATGGCCTCGCACACCGCCTTGGTCCGCGCGTACGGGCTCTTCGGGTCGATGGCGGAGTCCTCGTCGACGCTGAGGTCCTCGCTGACCCGGTAGATGGCGGCGGAGGAGCTGAAGATGAGCCGTTCGCAGCCGTTGCGCAGCAGGTGCGCGGCGAATTCCAGGCTGCTGGTGACGTTCGCCCGGTAGTAGCCGACCGGGTTCGCGACCGAATCGGGGACCACGATCAGCGCCGCGCCGTGGATCACGGCGGCGATGTCCGGGTGCTCGGCGAAGATGCGGTCGATCAGCGCGCCATCGGCGATATCGCCCCGGTAGAACGGATGGCCCGCGGCGAACTCGGGGCGGCCCGTCACCAGCTGGTCGAGGATGACCGGGGTGATCCCGGCGTCGGAGCAGGCGGAGGCGATCGTGCTGCCGATGTAGCCGGCGCCGCCGGCGATCAGAACTTTCATGCCAGGGGAGCCTACTGGCCGAGGAGCGCGGTCGAGCGCTCCCGCATCTCGATCTTGCGCACCTTGCCGGTGACCGTCATCGGGAACTCGTCGACGATGTGCACGTACCGGGGGATCTTGTAGTGGGCCAGCTGCCCGGTGCAGAACTCGCGCAGCGAGTCGGCGGTGAGTTCCTTCGCGCCCGCGCGCAGCCGCACCCACACCATCAGCTCTTCGCCGTACTTGGTATCGGGCACGCCGATGACCTGGGCGTCCAGGATGTCGGGGTGGGTATAGAGGAACTCCTCGATCTCACGCGGGTAGATGTTCTCCCCGCCGCGGATCACCATGTCCTTGATCCGCCCGGTGATGGCCAGGTATCCGTCGGCGTCCATCACGGCGAGGTCGCCGGTGTGCATCCAGTGCGCCGCGTCGACGGCCTCGGCGGTCTTGTCCGGCTGGTTCCAGTAGCCGATCATCACCGAGTAGCCCCTGGTGCACAGTTCGCCCGGGGTGCCGCGGGGCACGGTCCGGCCCGTCTCGGGGTCGACGACCTTCACCTCGAGGTGCGGCCCGACCCGGCCCACGGTGGACACCCGGCGGTCGAGCGAGTCGTCGGCGCGGGTCTGGGTGGAGACCGGCGAGGTCTCCGTCATGCCGTAGCAGATCCCCACCTCGGTCATGCCCATCCGCTCGATGACCTGCTTCATCACCTCGACCGGGCAGGGCGAGCCGGCCATGATCCCGGTGCGCAGGCTGGACAGGTCGTACGCGTCGAAGTCCGGGACGGAGAGCTCGGCGATGAACATCGTGGGCACTCCGTAGAGCGAGGTGCACCGCTCGGCCCGCACCGCCTCCAGCGTCGCCACCGGATCGAAGGACGGCGCGGGGATGACCATGCACGCCCCGTGGCTGGTCGCGCCGAGGTTGCCCATCACCATGCCGAAGCAATGGTAGAACGGCACCGGGATGCAGATCCGGTCCGCCTCGGTGTAGTTGCACAGCTCGCCGACGAAGAAGCCGTTGTTCAAGATGTTGTGGTGCGACAGCGTCGCGCCCTTCGGGAAGCCCGTGGTGCCCGAGGTGTACTGGATGTTGATGGGGTCGTCGGTGTCCAGCTCGATGGTGTCGAGCAGCGCGCGGTCCAGGCCGCGCCCGGTGTCCAGCAGTGCCTGCCATTGCGGGGTGCCGAGCAGCACCACGGTCTCCAGGCCGGCGCAACGCGGCCTGACCTCCGCGATCATCCCGGCGTAGTCGGAGGTCTTGAGGCGCTGGGCCGCGACGAGCAGCATGGCATCCGACTGGTTGAGCACGAACTCCAGCTCCCGGGTCCGGTACGCCGGGTTGATGTTCACCAGGATCGCGCCGATCTTCGCGGTCGCGTACTGGGTGAGCGTCCACTCGGCGCAGTTCGGCGCCCAGATTCCGACCCGGTCGCCCTTGGCGATGCCCAGGTCGATCAGGCCGAGCGCGAGCGCGTCCACGTCGGCGGCGAGTTCCGCGTAGGTCCAGCGCCGTCCGGCCGGGCGGTCGACGAGGGCCTCCCGGTCCCCGAACGCCCGCACGATGGCGTCGAAGTTACCGCCGATGGTGTCGCCCAGCAGCGGCGTGGCGGATTCTCCCGACGAGTAACTAAGCATGGCAGACATGGCCCACCCACCTCCAAGCCTGGTTTTACCTGGCATTCCTTCCCCCGTCCAGCATGGCACGGTTTTTCCGGTAAACCTTTATCGGGGACTGACATCGCACGAACTGCTTGACGGCGGATAATAGGCTCTATAGATGGGCGCCCTGGCCGAATCGCTGGGTCGTGGAGGGTGAAACATGCAACTCCGACTGCTAAATGTGGCAGTGGACGGCGGGGACCTGCGTGTGCTCCAGTGGGGTACGGGCAAGCGCGTGGCGGTCGCCGTGCACGGGCTTTCTGCTTCGGGTATGTCGTGGCAGGCGGTCGCGCGCCATATGCCGTCCGACTGGACGCTGGCCGCGCCTGACCTGCGCGGGCGTGGGCATAGCCGGGACCTCCCGGGCCCGTACGGCCTGGATAGGCACGTCCGGGACGTGACGGCGGTGCTGCGCCATTTCGGCGGGAAACCGGTGCTCGCCGGGCATTCGATGGGGGCATTTGTAGCGCTGCTGACCCGCGACGCCCATCCCGAGCTCGTGCGCCGGCTCGCCCTGGTCGACGGAGGCCTGCCGCTGCCGGTACCCGAGGGGGCCGACCTCGATGCCCTCCTCGACGACACGCTGGGTCCCGCGATCGCCCGGCTGGGGCAGGTCTTCCCCAGCACCGAGGCGTACCTGGACTTCTGGCGGGCGCACCCGGCCCTCGCGGACCACTGGAGCCCCGACGTCGAGGCGTACGTCCGCTACGACCTGACCGGCGAGCCCGGCCAGCTGCGATCGCGGGCGGTCGAGGAGGCGGTCCGGGCCGACGGCCGCGACGTGCTGACGGAGAAGCCGTTCACCGAGGCACTGGAGCGGCTGACCAAGCCGACACCGGTGCTGACCGCGCCGAGCGGGATGCTCGGCTCGCCGCCGCCGCTGCTCCCGCCGGAGGCCGTCGCGGCGTGGGCCGAGCGCGTGCCGGCCCTGCGGCCGCAGGCGGTGCCGGAGACGAACCATTACACGATCATGTTCGAGAAGGAGGGCGCGGCGGCCGTGTCCCAGGCGATCAGGTCGGCCGCGCTCTGACGACGGACGTGACCCCAGGAAGCCGGACGGCCGAGGCGAGAGCCGACTCGTTCGGCATGCTCTTTGATGTGGTGGCGGCCGGCGGCGTGCTCGTGCTGAGTGGCGCCGGGCTGTCCACCGAGTCGGGCATCCCGGACTACCGCGGTCCGACCGGCCTGGCCCGGCGGGCCACGCCCATGACGTACCAGGCCTTCACCGGCAGCGCGGACGCCCGGCGCCGGTACTGGGCCCGCAGCTACCTCGGCTGGCGGCACATCGCCCGGGCGGAGCCGAACGACGGCCACCGCGCCGTCGCCGAGCTGAGCCGGCGCGGGCGGCTGACCGGGATCATCACCCAGAACGTGGACGGCCTGCACCAGGCCGCGGGGCCGGGGGTGGGCTCGGGGGCGGCCGACGCAGCCGGCCGGGTCGCGGTCACCGAGTTGCACGGCAGCCTGCACCGGGTGATCTGCCTGGCGTGCGGCCAGCGAACGGAGCGGACCGAGCTCGACCGGCGGCTGGCTACCGTGAACCCCGGCTGGGGCGCGGGCTTGAACGCCACGGTCAACCCGGACGGCGACGCCGTCCTGGACGACGAGGCCGCCGCCTCGTTCGGCGTAGCCGACTGCGCCGCGTGCGGTGGCGTACTCAAACCCGACGTGGTGTTCTTCGGTGAAAACGTGCCGCCGCCGCGGGTGCGGGCCTGTTACGACCTGGTCGAGGCGGCCTCCGCGCTGGTCGTCCTGGGCTCGTCGCTTACCGTGATGTCCGGGTTCCGGTACGTCAGGCACGCGGCCGGGCTTGGGCGCCCGGTCGTCATCGTGAACCAGGGCGCTACCCGGGGCGATGCGTACGCCACCGCCACCCTGGACGCCCCGCTCGGCCCGACCCTCACGGCGCTCGTGGCCGCCCTGGAGAGGGCTTAGCCGAGGGCGCGGGGATGGGCGGTGGCGTAGACCTCGCGGAGCCGGTCCACCGTGATCAGGGTGTAGATCTGGGTGGTGGTGACCGAGGCGTGGCCGAGCAGTTCCTGGACGACCCGGATGTCGGCGCCGCCGTCGAGCAGGTGGGTGGCGAACGAGTGCCGCAGCGTGTGGGGGGACACCTCGGCGTCCGGGGACAGGCCGGCCCGGCCGGCCGCGCCGTGCAGCACACCCCAGGCGCCCTGCCGGGTGAGGCGGCCGCCGCGGGCGTTGAGGAACACCGCGGGACTGGCCGAGGCGCGCCGGGACGCCGCGGCCAGGGCGGGCCTGGCCCGGACCAGGTACCCGTCGAGCGCCCGGGCCGCGTAGCCGCCCACCGGCACCAGCCGGTGCTTACCGCCCTTGCCGATCAGCCGCACCAGGGGGTCCGGGCCGAGGTCAAGCTCGTCGACGTCGAGGCCGGTCGCCTCGGAGATGCGCGCCCCGGTGCCGTAGAGGAACTCGAGCAGCGCCCGGTCCCGTAGCAGCCGGGGATCCGCGGACGGGTCGCCGGGCGCCGGTCCGGCCGCATCCAGCAGGCGCTCCACCTCGGCCAGGGTGATCGCCTTGGGCAGTCGCCGGGGCGGTGAGGGCGGCGGCACCTCCCGGGCCGGGTCGGTGCCGGCCAGGCCCTGCGCGGCGGCGAACGCGTGCATGCCGCGGACCGCGATCACGGCCCGGGCGGCCGAGCTGACCGCGAGCGGGCCGTGCTCGGCGTCGCCTTCCCGCAGGGAGGCCAGGAACCCGGCCACGTCGGCCGGAGTGATCTCGTCCAGCGCGGTCTTGCCCCGGGCGGCCAGGACCGAGGCGTAGCGGCGCAGGTCCCGGCGGTAAGACTCCACCGTGCTGGCCGCCAGCCCGCGTTCCACGGTCAGGTACTGCAGGTAGCCGCGGAGCGCGTCAGCCAGCGGCTGGCCCTGGGGCCGACTCAGCGGCTGACTCAGTTGAGGACCTCGCTGATCGGGGTGTAGGCCAGCCTGTGGGCTTCGGCGACCGGCTCGCAGGTCACCTGGCCGGCGTAGGTGTTCAGCCCGGGGGCGAGGGCCGGGTCCGCGCGGAGCGCGGCCCGCCAGCCGCGGTTGGCCATCTCGACCGCGTACGGCAGCGTGACGTTGGTGAGAGCGTAGGTGGAGGTGTGCGGCACGGCACCGGGCATGTTCGCCACGCAGTAGAACAGCGCGTCGTGAACCCGGTAGGTGGGGTCGGCGTGCGTGGTGGGCCGTGCGCCCTCGAAGCAGCCCCCCTGGTCGATGGCGATGTCCACCAGGACCGCGCCCGGCTTCATCCGGGATACCTGCTCGTCGGTGATCAGCTTGGGCGCCTTGGCCCCCGGCACCAGTACGGCGCCGATGACCAGGTCGGCGTCGATAACGGCGCGCTCGATCTCGTAGGCGTTGGACGCGACCGTCTGGAGGTGCCCCTGATAGATGGCGTCGGCCTGGCGGAGCCGGGCGATGTTCCTGTCGATCAGCAGCACCTCGGCCTGCATGCCGAGCGCGATCGCGGCCGCGTTCATCCCCGACACCCCGGCGCCGAGGACGACCACCTTGGCCGCGTACACGCCGGACACCCCGCCCATCAGCACCCCGCGGCCGCCGCCGTCGCGCTGCAGGTGGTGCGCGCCGACCTGCGGTGCCATCCGGCCCGCCACCTCGGACATCGGGGCAAGCAGCGGCAGCGACCCGTCGGGCAGCTGGACGGTCTCGTACGCGATCGAGGTGACGCCCGCGGACAGCAGCGCGTCGGTGCAGGACTTGGACGCGGCCAGATGCAGGTAGGTGAACAGGACCTGGCCGGAGCGCATCCGGTGATACTCCTGCTCGATCGGCTCCTTGACCTTGAGGATCATCTCGCCTTCGGCCCACACGTCGTCCGCGGTGGGCAGGATCTTCGCGCCGGCCGTGACGAAGTCCTCGTCCGGGATGGACGAACCTTCCCCCGCCCCCGCCTCGATGACCACCTGGTGGCCGCCACGGACCAGTTCGTTTACGCCGGCGGGGGTGATCGCGACCCGGTACTCGTGATTCTTGATTTCCCGGGGAATTCCAACCTTCATGGTGGTCCTTTCAGGCGAGCGTCATTGCTCTTCGGGCGCGTCAGCCGGACGAAGCCGATCAAACCCCTCTGACCTGGCAGCATAACTCGCCAAGATACCCAGGGCGGCGACGCCGTTGTGCAGTTCGCCGGCCAGCACCTTGCGCATCGCCTCGTCCAGCGGCAACCAGGCCAGGACGAGCTGGGATTCCTCGTCTTCGGGCACGAAATCGCGTTCGGCGGCCGGGACGAGTTCCAGCTCACGGGCCAGGAAGACGCGGATCCGCTCGGTGCTGAAGCCGGGCGAGGAGTAGAAGTCGGCCAGCACGCGCCAGTCCCGAGCCCGGTAGCCGGCCTCCTCGAGCAGCTCCCGCTGGGCCGTGGCCCACACCGGTTCCCCGGCGACGTCGCGCAGGCCAGCCGGTATCTCCCAGAGCAGCCGGCCCACCGGATGCCGGTACTGGCGGATCAGGAGCACCTGGCCGGCGTCGTCGAGGGCCAGCACGGCCACGGCACCGGGATGAAGAACCACCTCACGTTCGGCCAGATTGTTGCCTGGCATGCGGACCTTGTCGGTCCGCATGGTGACCAGCCGGCCCCGGAACCGCGTGTCCGAAGAGACGACGGGCCAGGCCGCGGGCTCGTCCTCGATATTCACGCGCTGGCCGCCGCGCGGGCCGTCTTGGAGCTGGCGGATCCTTTGGACTTGGCCAGGGCGGCCGCGATCAGGCCGCCGAACAGCGGGTGCGGCCGGGTCGGGCGGGACAGGAACTCGGGGTGGGCTTGCGTGCCGACGAAGAACGGATGGTCGCTGAGCTCGGCGAACTCCACCAGATGGCGGTCGGGCGAGAGCCCGGAGAAGACCATCCCGGCCTCCTCGAGCACGTCCCGGTAGGCATTGTTGACCTCGTACCTGTGCCGGTGCCGCTCCTCGACCAGCGCGGCGCCGTACAGCTCCTCGACCCGCGTGCCGGGCTGGAGCGCGGCCGGGTAGAGGCCGAGCCGCATGGTGCCGCCCATGTCCCGCTCCCCCGCCACCACGTCCTCCTGGTCCGCCATGGTGGCGATCACCGGGTCCGGGGTCTCCGGGTTGAACTCGGCGCTGTCCGCCTCGGGCAGCCCGGCCAGGTCGCGGGCCACCTCGATGACCATGCACTGCAGGCCTAGGCACAGGCCCAGGATGGGGATGCCGTGCTCGCGCGCATACCTGATCGCGCCGATCTTCCCCTCGATGCCGCGGACCCCGAACCCGCCCGGGATCAGCACCCCGTCGACGCCCTCGAGCTCGCTGGCCGCGCCCTCAGGCTCCTCGCAGGCGTCGCTGATCACCCAGCGGATATTCACCTGGGCGTCGTTGGCGAAGCCGCCCGCCTTGAGCGCCTCGGCCGGCGACAGGTACGCGTCGGGCAGGTCCACGTACTTGCCGACCAGGGCGATCGTGATGCTGTGGGCCGGCCGGTGCACCCGGCGGAGCAGGTCGTCCCACTCGCTCCAGTTCACGTCGCGGAACGGCAGCCCGAGCCGGCGCACCACGTAGGCGTCCAGTCCCTCGGCGTGCAGCACCTTGGGGATGTCGTAGATCGACGCCGCGTCCGGCGCGGAGACCACCGCCTCGGTGTCCACGTCGCACATCAGGCTGATCTTGCGCTTCAGGCCGGTGTTGATGGGCCGGTCGCTGCGGGCCACGATCGCGTCGGGCTGGATGCCGATGCTGCGCAGCGCGGCCACCGAGTGCTGGGTGGGCTTGGTCTTCAGCTCGCCGCTCGGCCCGATGTACGGCAGGAGCGAAACGTGCAGGAAGAAGCAGCGGTCCCGGCCGATCTCGTGCCTGATCTGGCGGATGGCCTCCAGGAACGGCAGGGACTCGATGTCGCCGACGGTCCCGCCCACCTCGGTGATGACCACGTCCACGTCGTCACCGCCCATGTCCAGGATGCGGGACTTGATCTCGTTGGTGATGTGCGGGATGACCTGCACCGTGTCGCCGAGATAGGCGCCGCGGCGCTCGTTCGCGATCACCGTCGAGTAGATCTGGCCGGTGGTGACGTTCGCCTCGCCGGCCAGGTTGGTGTCCAGGAAGCGCTCGTAGTGGCCGACGTCGAGGTCGGTCTCGGTGCCGTCGTCGGTCACGAACACCTCCCCGTGCTGGAACGGGTTCATGGTGCCCGGGTCGACGTTGAGGTAAGGGTCGAGCTTCTGCATCGTGACCCGAAGGCCCCGTAGCTTAAGCAGGCGGCCCAGGCTGGATGCGGTCAGTCCCTTGCCGAGGCTGGAGGCGACGCCCCCGGTGACGAAGAGATGTCTGGTTTCCGCTGGCCGGGAATGATGTGATGATGCGGCCACTATGAGGCTCCCGTGGTGTCCGTGACGGCGACGCCCGATAGGGCATTAAAAAACTGCAGGTCCACGGGCCACCAGGATAACAGGCCGGCGGCAGCGGGCCCGGCATTTGCCTGCTTGCGGGCCGCCGCGTCGGCCATGGCCACGTCTTCCGTGTGGTGCGCTTCACCGAATCTGGCCAGCATGACGGCCGAGGCAACGGCGATGAAGAAGCCGCCCCAGGCGACCGCGGAGAGCCCGGGGCGGGTCTGGTCGCCGAGGAAGATCACGCCGATGACGGCCGGAGGGATCGTCTCGGCCAGCACCACGGCCGCGGTGGCGACCGTCACGCTCCCGCTTTCCAGCGCGGTGGCGTAGAACATGAACGAGATGATGCCCGCCGCGGCGACCGCGTAGGCGGCCGGGTCGCGCGCCAGTTCGAGCGGGGAGAACCCGGTCAGCACCCGGGCCGCGATGCTGAGCACCCCGTAACCGAAACCGGCGGTCACGCCGAGCGCGGTGGTGCGGTAGGGCTCGTTGAGCTTGGCCGCGGCCAGGCCGAGCACGGCCAGCCCGGCGACCGCCACGATGAGCGCGAGCTTGAACACCGCCCCCACCTGCGCGGCGCCCTCCGCCCCGGCCGAGGAGCCGAGCAGGCCGACGCCGGCCACCACGCCGAGGACCGCCGCCCACTCGCGCCAGGACAGCGTCACGCCGATCACCCAGGAGGCCACCACGGCGGTCACCGCCAGGTTCGAGGCGACGAACGCCTGCACCGCGAACAGCGGCAGCCGGTGCAAGGCCACGAGCTGGGCCACGAAGCCCAGGGCGTCGAGAACCATGCTGACCACGAACCGCCACTGGCCGAGCAACCGCACGACCAAACCCGGATCGACGCCTCCGGATGTGTTCTCGGCCGGCTTGTTGCTGGCCGCGCGGACCGCGATCGCCTGCATGACTGAGGCAACCCCGTACAGCAGTGCCGCGACGATGGCCGCGACCAGGCTGACTAGCACCGCACACCTCCCCCGGTATTCCTGCTAGTCGGCAGTTTCATCCAGACAACTATGAGCAGACCCTCAGCATTCCGCACGGTATTACGTGCCGCGTTCCGCATCAGCGGAGCGCGGTGGCGGGTCGCACCTCCCATCCGGTCCACAGCGGCCGGTAGCCCATCCGGTTCCAGAACGGCCCGGACAGCGGGTTGAGCTGCGCGTAGTGCAGCAGGGTGGTCGGCCCGCCGCGGGCGTCCAGGACCGCGTGGGCGTGCCTGACCAGGGCGGCGCCGACCCCGGTGCCGCGCTCGCCGGGCCGGACGAACATGGTCTGCAGGTAGGCCGTCACGCCGCCGCGCGCCATGCCGGCGATCCAGCCCGACTGCCCCGGCGGCTGGATGTGCACCAGGCCGACGGGCCGTCCGTCTCGTTCGGCCAGCCAGGCCCAGGCCGGGCGGGCGGCCAGCGCCACCTGGGTCTCGGCGCGGACCAGCGACTCGGTGGCCGGCCGGACGATGGCCGCGCCGAAGAGCGCGTCGTACCGGATCACGCCCAGCTCGAACTCGGTCACGACGGCCAGGTCCTCAGGACCGGCTTCGCGGATGACGAGGCCGCCCGGCCGGGCGCGGGCCTCGGCGGCTCCGGCGGCGGCGGCTTCGGCGGGGCCGGCGGATCGCACCGCGATCACGGTGAGCGGCTGCAGCCCGTGCCGCAGCAGCGTGCTCACCCCGGTGACGTCGCGGGACGGCCAGCTGATCATCGCCGCGGTGTCGTCAGCGCCCGCTTCGGGCAGGCCGGCCAGGTGATCACGCCACTGCCCGAGCAGGTCGTCCAGGGCCGCGGCCGTGTCCGTGTCCCGTATCCGCACGACCAGCGAGAACCGGCTGGCCGCACCCCAGGTCTGGTTCAGCGTGTCCGCCGGGACGTACTCGTGGCGGCAGATGGCGAGCCCGGCCGGGCGGCCGTTGGTTCCGGCCGCCACGAACGGCGCCGCGCAGCTCTCGGGAAGCTCGGCCCGGGGCGGCAGCCATGGGTCCAGCCCCTGCCAGCGGCGGCCGACAACCCGGTTGATGTCGTCGACCGCATCCCTGACCACCCAGGGCATGGATGCCTCCGTCAATTTCACGGCCCCCGCCGCGCGGACCGGACCGCGCCCCCGTTCCGCCACGGACTATACCCGGCCGGTAATAACACAAAAAGTGATTAGATTCGGCTTGGTGAGCGACCCGTCAGCGAAGCGAATTCCTGCAACATAATCACCACGGGTAACGTTGGGGCGACGTAGGTGTCACGTTCGCGCTCCAAGCCCGCGTTAGCTGGCCGCACAAGGTGCCTCTCGGACTCGCGGTGGGCGGGGTCAGACGCCGGCGGCGTGCATGCCGCGGAGCTCGGACTTGAGCTCGCGGATCTCGTCGCGGAGCCGGGCCGCCACCTCGAACTGCAGCTCCGCGGCGGCGACGTGCATCTGCTCGGACAGCTCGGCGATCAGCCCGATGAGCTCGCCGCGAGCGGCGCTGGCGTCCTTGGTCGGGTCGCCTGCGGCGGTGCGCTCACCGGCCTGGGCGGCGACCGCGCGGGCGCGCGAGGAAAGGCCGGGGACCGGCGCCTTGCCGCGGGACTGCTGCCGTCCGCCGCCGCCGATCAGCAGCTGCTCGGTGTCGGCGTCCTCGCGGACGATCTGGTCCAGGATGTCGGCGATCCGCTTGCGCAGCGGCTGCGGGTTGATGCCGTGGGCCTCGTTGTAGGCCACCTGCTTCTCCCGCCGCCGGTTGGTCTCGTCGATCGCCCGCTGCATGGAGGGGGTGATCCGGTCGGCGTACATGTGCACCTGGCCGGACACGTTCCTGGCGGCGCGGCCGATGGTCTGGATCAGCGAGGTGCCCGAACGCAGGAAGCCCTCCTTGTCCGCGTCCAGGATGGCCACCAGCGACACCTCGGGCAGGTCGAGGCCCTCGCGGAGCAGGTTGATGCCGACCAGGACGTCGTACTCGCCGACGCGCAGCTCGCGCAGCAGCTCGACCCGGCGCAGCGTGTCCACCTCGCTGTGCAGGTACCGGGCCCGGACGCCGTTCTCAAGCAGGTAGTCGGTCAGGTCCTCGGACATCCGCTTGGTCAGCGTGGTGACCAGGACCCGCTCGTCGCGCTCGGCCCGCAGCCTGATTTCGTGCAGCAGGTCGTCGATCTGACCCTTGGTCGGCTTGATGACGACCTCGGGGTCGATGAGCCCGGTCGGCCGGATCACCTGCTCGACCACGTCGCCCGCGGCGCGCTGCAGCTCGTACGGGCCCGGGGTGGCCGACAGGTAGATCGTCTGGCCGATCCGGTCCAGGAACTCATCCCAGGTCAGCGGCCTGTTGTCGATCGCGCTCGGCAGCCGGAAGCCGTGCTCCACCAGGACCCGCTTGCGGGATATGTCCCCCTCGTACATGGCGCCGATCTGCGGGACGGTCACGTGCGACTCGTCGATGACCAGCAGGAAGTCCTCGGGGAAGTAGTCGAGCAGGGTGTTCGGCGCCGTGCCCGCCTCGCGGCCGTCGATGTGCCGCGAGTAGTTCTCGATCCCCGAGCAGCTGCCGACCTGCCGCATCATCTCGATGTCGTAGGTGGTGCGCATGCGCAGGCGCTGTGCCTCGAGCAGCTTGCCGCCGCGGTCGAGCTCGCCGAGCCGCTCGGCCAGCTCGGCCTCGATGCCGTTGATGGCGCGCTCCATCCGCTCCGGGCCGGCCACGTAGTGCGTGGCCGGGAAGACGTACAGCTCCTGGTCCTCGCTGACGACCTCGCCGGTGAGCGGGTGCAGCGTCATCAGCCGCTCGATCTCGTCGCCGAACATCTCGATCCGGACCGCCAGCTCTTCGTACACCGGGATGATCTCGATGGTGTCGCCGCGGACCCGGAAGGTGCCGCGGGTGAAGGCGACGTCGTTGCGGGCGTACTGCATGCCGACCAGCTTGCGCAGCAGGGCCTCGCGCTCGATGGTGTCGCCCAGCTTGACCTTGAGCATGCGGTCCACGTACTCCTGCGGCGTGCCCAGGCCGTAGATGCACGACACGGAGGAGACCACGATGGTGTCCCGCCGGGTGAGCAGCGAGTTCGTGGCGGAGTGCCGGAGCCGCTCCACCTCGGAGTTGATCGAGGAGTCCTTCTCGATGTAGGTGTCGGTCTGCGGGACGTACGCTTCCGGCTGGTAGTAGTCGTAGTAGGAGACGAAGTACTCGATCGCGTTGTTGGGCAGCATCTCGCGCAGCTCGTTGGCGAACTGCGCGGCGAGCGTCTTATTCGGCAGCATGACCAGCATCGGCCGCTGCAGCTGCTCCCCGATCCAGGCCACGGTGGCGGTCTTGCCGGTGCCGGTCGCGCCGAGCAGCACCGTGTGCTCGTCCCCGGCCTGGACGCGCCGGGAGATCTCGGCGATGGCCTGCGGCTGGTCACCGGCCGGCACCATGTCGGAAATAACCTGAAATGGTGCTACCTTGCGCTGCAGATCGGTAACCGGACGCACGAGCCTGACCTCCTAGGATCCCCCACGGGTTCAACTCTAGGCCGGGGGTCTGACATTCCGGGCCGTCAGCCGGGCCGGGCCGGGCGGGGCTAGGCCGCGGCCCGGCGTTCGAGGTCGGCCCAGATCTCGCCGACCCGGCGGTCAAGGTCGTCCAGCGACCCGGAATTGTCGATCACGATGTCGGCGACGGCCAGCCGCTGTTCCCGGCTGGCCTGGGCGGCCATCCGGGCCCGGGCCTGCTCGGCCGGCATGCCGCGCAGCTGGACCAGCCGTTCGGCCTGCACCTCGGGCGGCACGTCGACCACGATCACCAGGTCGAAGCCGGCCCGGCCGCGGCTCTCCGCCAGCAGCGGCACGTCGTGCACGACGACCGGTCCAGGCGGGGTGGCGGCCGCCACGGCGGCCTGCTCGGCCGCCTGCATCCAGTCGCGGACCAGCGGGTGCACGATCTCGTTCAGCTTCACGCGCAGGTCCGGATCGCCGAACACTATCTCTCCCAGCCGTTCCCGGTTCAGTGAGCCGTCCGGACGGAGCACGCCCGCACCGAAGGTCTCGGCGATGCGCGCCAGCCCGGACGAGCCGGGGACGACCACCTCCCGGGCGGCCAGGTCGGCGTCGATGAGCACGGCGCCGTGCTCCGCCAGCCGCCGGGACACCTCGCTCTTGCCCGACCCGATACCTCCGGTGAGCCCGATCCTCAGCACGGCCACCTGCCTTTCTGTGATTATCCGAGCTCGGCGGCCCAGTCCCGGTCCTGGAGCGTGTCGCGGACGCGGGCCAGGAAGCGGGACGCGGTGACGCCGTCGAAGGCCCGGTGATCGTAGCTGAACCCGAGGATGGTCATGTAGTGGACCGCGACCGCGTCGCCGACCGCCGTGGGGCGGCGGGTCACCTCGTTCACCGAGAGGATCGCGGAGTTCGGCTGGTTGATGATGGGCGCCGAGGCATAACCGCCGAACGGCCCCGGGTTCGTGATCGTGAAGGTGGATCCGGCCAGGTCGTCCGGGGCGGCCCGGCCGCCGTTGGCCTTGTCCGCCACGGCCCTGATGGCCCGGGCGAGGCCGCGCAGGTTAAGGCCGTCGGCGTCCCTGATCACCGGGACCACCAGGCCCTGCTCGCTCAGGTCGACCGCGATCCCGAGGTGGACGTAGTGGTGCAGGACGCAGGTCTTGGCCTGCATGTCGAGCGAGGAGTTGACCACCGGGAACGCCCGCAGGGCGGCACAGGCGGCGCGGGCGACGAAGGCGAGGTAGGTGAGCGAGCTGCCCTCCTCGCGCCGGAACCGCTCCTTGTGCGCGCGGCGCACCTCCTCGACCGCCTGCAGGTCCACCTCGACGGCCGTCCAGACGTGCGGGGCGGTCCGCAGCGATTCTGTCATCCGCTCGGCGATGGCCAGGCGCATGCGGGAGAGCGGCTGGACCTCGTCCCTGGACCCGACGGTGACAGCAGGTGTCATGGCCGGACCGGCCGAGGGACCGGTTGAAGGAGCAGTGCCGACCCGGGCGATCGCGGCCTCGATATCCTCGCGCGTGATGCGCCCGGTAGCGCCGGAGCCCGCGATGGTGCCGAGATCGATACCGTGCTGGGCGGCGAGCTTCCTGACGATCGGCGAGAGCTTGGCCCGGCCGTTCTCGGCCGAGGCGGGAGTGGTGGCCGGCGGTGAGGGTCGAGCGGACTCCGCGGGGGCCCCGATGCGGGCGAGTTCCACGCCGACCGCGACGGTCTCGCCCTCCGGCACCATGATCTCGAGCAGGACACCGCTGTACGGGCTCGGGATCTCGGAGTCGACCTTGTCGGTGGCCACCTCGAGCAGGGGGTCGTCGAAGCCGACGGCGTCCCCTACGGCCCGCAGCCACCGCGTCACCGTGCCGGTGGTGACGGTCTCGCCGAGCTTCGGCATCTTGAAGACATCAGCCATGGCGATCTCCCCTCACGCCGTCGCCACGCGGCGCAGCGTCGCGATGATCTCGGGCAGCTGCGGCACGGCCGCGTCCTCGAGCGCCGGGCTGGTCGGGATCGGCGTGTTCTTCCCGGCGATGCGGACCACCGGGCCGTCTAGTTGCCAGAAGCACTCCTCCTGGACGGTGGCGGCGATCTCGGCGCCGTAGCCGTGGCGGCGGGCGTCCTCGTGCAGGACCACGGCGCGGGATGTCTTGTTCACCGACGCGGCGATCGTGGCGACGTCGAGCGGCACGAGCGTGCGCAGGTCGACCACCTCGACCGAGATGCCTTCGGAGTCGAGCTCCGCGGCGGCCTCCAGGCCCTGGTGGACGCCGACCGAGTAGGTCAGCAGGCTGACCCGGGTGCCTTCCCTGACGACCTTGGCCGACCCGATCGGCACCGGGTCCAGGGACAGCGGTCCGGGCACCTCGATCCGCCGGTACAAGTACTTGCTCTCCAGGTACAGCACCGGGTTGTTGTCGCGGATCGCGCTGATGAGCAGGCCGGCGGCGTCCGGCGGCGTGGCCGGCGCGACGATCTTCAGGCCGGGAATGTGCGCGAAGTAGGCTTCGATGCTCTGCGAGTGGGTGGGCCCGGCCCGCAGCCGGGCGCCGAACGGGGCGCGCAACGTCAGCGGGATCGGGGTGCCGGTCCGGTAGTGCTGCTTGGAGCAGTTGTTGATGATCTGGTCGAACGCGCACGAGATGAAGTCGGCGAACTGGAACTCCACCACCGGCCGCAGCCCCATCATCGCCGCGCCGCAGGCCAGCCCGGTGAAGCCGGACTCCGCGATCGGGCTGTCGATCACCCGCCGGGGGCCGAACCGGTCCAGGAAGCCCTTGGTCACCTTGAACGCCCCGCCGAACTGGCCGACGTCCTCGCCGATCAGGAAGACGTCCGGGTCGGCTTCCATCTCGCTGGCCAGGCCGGCGGCGATCGCCTCGAGATAGCTCACGGTCTCAGCTGGCATAAACACGGCCCTCCTCGTCGTCCGGCTCGGGCATCGGCATGCCGAGGGCCTTGCCCCGGTGTTCCAGGGCGGTGGCCCGGGCCTGCTCCTTGACCGCGGCCACGCCGTCGGCGTCCAGGTAGCCCAGCTCGGTCAGGCGGGCGGCGCACTCCTCGACCGGGTCGCGTTTCGCCCACAGCTCGCGGAGTTCGGCGGGCACGTAGTCGGCCGGGTCGTGCTCGGCGTGACCGTGCATGCGCATCGTGACCGCCTCGATGAGCGACGGGCCGTCCCCGGCCCGGGCCCGGGCCACGGCCGCGGCGGCCGCCTCGTGCACGGCGAACACGTCGATGCCGTCCACGTGCATGCCTGGCATGCCGTAGGCGACGGCCTTGCTGGCGAAGTCGGTGGCCGCGGTGGTGAGGCTGAGCGGCGTCGAGTAGGCGTACTGGTTGTTCTCCACGATGAAGACGCACGGCAGCACCTGCACCGCGGCCAGGTTGAGCGCCTCGTGAAAATCGCCGCGGCTGCTCGCGCCGTCCCCGCAGTAGGCCATGGCCACGCCGTCGGTGCCGCGGTACTTCAGCGCGAAGGCCGCTCCGGTGGCGATCGGATAGTTGTTCGGGATGTGGCTGACCGGATTGATGATGTTGAGGTCGAGACGGCCGTAGTGCAGCGTGCCGTCCCGTCCGCCGGTCGGCGAGGTCGCCTTGCCCATGAAGCTCGCCATGACCTGCCATGGCTCCAGGCCCCGCCACAGGTGCACCCCGAGGTCACGGTGCAGCGGGGCGAGCACGTCGTCGGGCCGCAGCGCCGAGGCCGTCCCGACCGCGATCGCCTCGTGCCAGTGCCCGGTATAGAGCGACCCCAGCAGCTCGCCCTGCCGGTACATGGTCACCATCCGGTCCTCGACCGCGCGCATGAGGGCCATGACCTCGAACATGCGGATGGCAAGATCTCGTTCGACCACGCTGCCTCCTGGAGGATGTATGCCAGCATGCTGGCACGCCGGTCGCCGAACGCGAAAGGCGGCGTCCGCATAGCGGACGCCGCCTTTCGTAGTAGGTACTGACTAGTTCTGGCCGCCCGAGAGCTTCTCGCGCAGGGCCGCCAGTGCCTCGTCCGAGGCCAGGGTGCCGCCACCCGAGGCTCCCGGGGACGAACTCGAGGTGACCGCGCCGGGAGAGCCGGCCCCGCGAGGCCGGCCCGCGCCGCTGCCACGGGCGGCGCGCGGAGCGCCGTTGGCCGCCGCGTCGCCGCCGGCGACGTCGACACCCAGCGCGTCTTCCTCCTCGGCCTTGGCCCGGGACTCCTCCACCTGCTTGCGGTGCGCCTCGAAGCGCGCCCGCGCCTCGGCGTACTGGTGCTCCCACTCCTCGCGCTGCTTCTCGTAGCCCGGCAGCCACTCGCCGGTCTCCGGGTCGAAGCCCTCGGGGTACTCGTAGTTGCCCTGCTCGTCGTACGAGGCCGGCATGCCGTAGAGGGTCGGGTCGAAGTCGTCGCCGACGGCCTCGCCGATGGTCCCCTCGTTGGCCTGCTTGAGCGACAGGCTGATCCGGCGCCGGTCCAGGTCGATGTCGATGATCTTGACGAAGATCTCGTCGCCCACCTGCACGACCTGCTCCGGGATCTCCACGTGGCGGTCGGCCAGCTCGGAGATGTGAACCAGGCCCTCGATGCCCTCCTCGACCCGGACGAACGCGCCGAACGGCACCAGCTTGGTGACCCGGCCTGGCACGACCTGGCCGATCTGGTGGGTCCGGGCGAACTGCTGCCACGGGTCTTCCTGAGTGGACTTCAGCGACAGCGAGACCCGCTCGCGGTCCATGTCCACGTCGAGGACCTCGACGGTGACTTCCTGGCCGACCTCGACGACCTCACCCGGGTGGTCGATGTGCTTCCAGGACAGCTCGGACACGTGCACCAGGCCGTCCACGCCACCCAGGTCGACGAACGCGCCGAAGTTGACGATCGAGGACACGACGCCCTTGCGGATCTGGCCCTTGGACAGCGTGTTGAGGAACGTGTGCCGCACCTCGGACTGGGTCTGCTCGAGCCAGGCGCGCCGGGACAGGACCACGTTGTTGCGGTTCTTGTCCAGCTCGATGATCTTGGCTTCGATCTCCTTGCCCACGTACGGCTGCAGATCGCGGACCCGGCGCATCTCGACCAGCGAGGCCGGCAGGAAGCCGCGCAGCCCGATGTCGAGGATCAGGCCGCCCTTGACGACCTCGATCACCGTGCCGGTGACCACGCCGTCCTCTTCCTTGATCTTCTCGATCGTGCCCCAGGCGCGCTCGTACTGGGCGCGCTTCTTGGACAGGATCAGGCGGCCTTCCTTGTCCTCCTTCTGGAGGACAAGGGCCTCGATGTGCTCGCCGGTCTTGACCACGTCGTGTGGGTCGACGTCGTGCTTGATAGACAGTTCGCGTGACGGGATCACGCCTTCTGTCTTGTAGCCGATATCGAGCAGGACCTCGTCTCGATCGACTTTGACGACTGTTCCTTCGACGATGTCACCGTCATTGAAGTACTTGATGGTTTCGTCGATCGCGGCGAGGAATGCCTCCTCGGACCCGATGTCGTTGACCGCCACCTGGGGGGTCGAGTGGGCTTGCTGCGTGGTGCTCGTCATGTGTGGGCTGGCTCCGGATGCGGACAGGGAAAGTTGTGGACACGCCGGAAACCCGTGCATAGTGACCAGATTTACAGGACAGCCCGGTCACATCTCACATGACCACGGCGGAACGCACGAGGACACGGCGCAGCGTTCAGCTTATGAGAGTAAACCCGAGGGGTCAATCGAGCCCGGCTACGATACGGCCTCAGTTAGGCCGGCGCCCCCCATCAATGAGCTGCTTCGGCCCAGCTTCGCCCGGTACCGACCGACACGTCCAGCGGCACCCGCAGCGCGGCGGCGCCGGCCATCGCGGTGCAGACCAGGTCCCGGGCGGCGTCGAACTCGCCCGGCGCCACCTCGATGATGAGCTCGTCGTGGACCTGGAGCAGCATCCGGGACCGCATCGGCGCCAGGGCGGCGTCCACGGCCAGCATCGCCACCTTGATCACGTCCGCGGCCGAGCCCTGGATCGGGGCGTTCAGCGCCATCCGTTCGGCCATCTCCCGGCGGTTCCTGTTGTCCGAGGTCAGGTCGGGCAGGTAACGGCGGCGGCCCATCATGGTGGCCGTATAGCCGTCCTTCCTGGCCCGGGAGACCACTTCGTGCAGGTAGTCCCGGACCCCGCCGAACTCCTTGAAGTACTCGTCCATCAGCGCGTTCGCCTCGTCCGTGGTGATGCGCAGCTGGTTGGCGAGGCCGAAGGCGGACAGGCCGTAGGCCAGCCCGTAGTTCATGGCCTTGATCTTGGCGCGCATCTCCGGGGTGACGTCCTCGGGCGCGATCCCGAACACCCGGGAGGCGGTCGCGGCGTGGAAGTCGTGCCCGGACTCGAACGCGGCGATCAGCGCCGCGTCCTCGGACAGGTGCGCCATGATCCGCAGCTCGATCTGGCTGTAGTCCGCCGACAGCAGGCACTCGTAGCCCTCGCCGACCACGAAGCCCCGCCGTATCTGGCGGCCCAGCTCGCTGCGGATCGGGATGTTCTGCAGGTTCGGGTCGGTGGAAGAGAGCCGGCCGGTAGCCGCGACCGTCTGGTGGAACGTGGTGTGGATCCGGCCGTCGTCGCCCGCCATCGGGATCAGCGAGTCCACGATCGTCATCAGCTTGCTCACGTCGCGGTAGCGCAGCAAGTGCTCAAGGACGGGGTGCTGAGTCTGGGCCAGCAGGTGAGTCAGCGCCTCGGAGTCGGTGGTCCAGCCGGTCTTGATCCGCTTGGTCTTCGGCAGGCCGAGCTCGTCGAACAGCAGCGCCTGGAGCTGCTTGGGCGAGCCCAGGTTGAACTCCCGGCCGGCGACCGCGTAAGCGGCCTGCTCGGCCGCCTTCACCTCGCCGTGCAGGGTGGCGGACATGGCCGCGAAGTGCTCGCCGTCGGCGGCGATCCCGGTCCGCTCCATCGTGGCCAGCACGGCGACCAGCGGCAGCTCCAGCTCGCGCAGCAGCGCCACGGCCTCGCGCTGGTCCAGGTCCGCCTCCAGGGCCCCGGCCAGCTCCAGGGTGGCCTGGGCGCGCAGTACCAGGGCGGCGGCCGCGTCGCGCTCGCCCGAACCGTCCAGCGTCAGCTGCCCGTCGTCGGCCTCCTCGCGCAGTTCCTTGCCCAGGTACCGCAGGGCCAGGTCGGCCAGGTCGAAGGTGCGCTGGCCGGGCAGCGCCAGGTAGGCGGCGATCGCGGTGTCGCAGGCCAGCCCGGCCAGCGGCAGGCCGCGGGCCGCCAGGGCGTGCATCGGCCCCTTGGCGTCGTGCAGCACCTTCGGGTGCGCCGGGTCGGCCAGCCAGGCGGCCAGCGCCTGCTCGTCGTCCTGGGTGAGCTGCGTCGGGTCCAGGTAGGCGCCGTGGCCGTCAGGAGCCGCGATGGCCAGGCCGATCACGTTGCCGGTGCCGCGCCCCCAGGTACCGGCCAGGGTGAGCCCAGCCCGTTCGGCCGATTGATGGGCGGCCAGCCAGGACGCGACCTGGTCCGGTCCGGGCAGGTCGGTCACCACCTCGAAGGCCGGCTTTGCCGCGGCGGCCGCGGCGGCGAGCGGGTCTCCGGGCCTGTCGGGGTCCTCCCCGGTCGCGCCGATGAGGCCGTGCGGGAGCGTGGCGTACAGGCGCTCGCGGAGCACCTTGAACTCGAGCGTGTCGAAGAGCTGGTGGATCTTCTCCCGGTCCCAGGCCACCGGCAGCAGGTCGCCGGGGACGGCGCCGACGGTCTCGGCGGGCAGGTCGGTGACCAGCGCGGTGAGCTGGCGGTTGCGCAGCACCCCGGCCAGGTGCTCACGCAGCGCGTCGCCCGCCTTGCCCTTGACCTCGTCCACCCGGTCGACCAGGGCGGTCAGCGAGCCGAACTCGGCGATCCACTTGGTGGCGGTCTTCTCCCCCACCCCGGGGATACCGGGCAGGTTGTCGCTCGGGTCGCCGCGCAGCGCGGCGAAGTCGGGGTACTGCGCGGGGGTCAGCCCGTACTTCTCGGCCACGGTCGCGGGGGTGAACCGGGTCATGTCGGTGATGCCGCGCCTGGTCATCAGGACCGTCACCCGGTCCGAGACCAGCTGGAGCGCGTCCCGGTCACCGGTCACGATCAGCGCGTCCATGTCTTCGGCGGCGGCCTGGGTGGCCAGCGTGGCGAGGAGGTCGTCGGCTTCGTAACCCGGCGCGGACAGCCGCCTGATGCCGAGCGCGTCGAGCACCTCGAAGATCAGGCTGAGCTGGCTGCGGAAATCCTCGGGCGTCTCGCGCCTGTTCGCCTTGTACTCCACGTACTGCTCGTGCCGGAAGGTCGGCTCGCCGCGATCGAACGCCACCGCGAGGTGGGTCGGCTTCTCGTCACGGAGCACGTTGATCAGCATCGCGGTGAACCCGTAGACCGCGTTGGTCGGCTGGCCCGACACGGTCTTGAAGTTCTCGATCGGCAGCGCGAAGAATGCCCGGTAGGCCAGTGAATGACCGTCGAGCAGGAGCAGCCGGGCCTGGCCAGTTACGTCTGTCGCCACGCTGTAGATCCTATGGGCCGAACGAGCCGCGGGGTCCCCGTCCGCCATCTGCGCGTGGCACGTGGCGGACGAGGACCCCTGGGGTTAAGCGGGTTCCGCGGTGTTTAGTTCCGCGGTGTTTAGAAGAGCTGGGTTAGAAGTTGAACGCGAAGACGGTCGAGGAGTTGAGCGTCTTGCCCGCGAGCAGCTCGGTGGTCGGGAAGTTGGGGTGGTTGGGCGAGTCCGGGAAGTGCTGGGTCTCGAAGGTGTAGCCCGCGCCCTGGCGGTAGGCGTTGCCGCCGATGCCGACGAGCGTCCCGTTCAGGAAGTTGCTCGTGTAGAACTGGACGCCGGGCTGGTCGGTCCAGACGGTCAGCTCACGGCCGCTGGCCGGGTCCCAGGCGTGGGCGGCGAGGTTGAGGCCGTCCGGGCCCGTGGTGGACGGGGTCTGCGCGTTCAGCACCCAGTTGTGGTCGTAGCCCTGGGCGATGAGCAGCTGGTTGTCCGCGGCGGGCGCGTTGTCCGGCGCGCTGACGTCACCGATCCGGCTGCCGATGGTGTGCGGCCGGGTGAAGTCGAACGGGGTACCGAAGACGGACACGTTGTTGGCCAGCGGGATCTGGGTGGTGTCGGTCGGCGTGTACTGCTTCGCGTTGATCTGGATGGGCTGGCTGTAGGCGGTGCCCACCGGGGCGTTCTCGCCGGCCAGGTTGAAGTAGCTGTGGTTGGTCAGGTTGACCACCGTGTTGAGGTTCGACGACTCGTCGGTGGCCTGGTAGTGGATGCCCAGCTGGTTCTTGTTGTTCAGGGTGTAGGTCACCACGGTCTTGAGCACGGCTGGGTAACCGGTGCAGCCGCTCGGGCAGCCCGGCGAGCCGGCTGCGCCGGAGGAGTCGCCGTTCGGGCTGACCAGCGTGAGCTGCACGCCGACCTCACCGTTAGACTGGACCGCCTGGTCGGCCCAGATGTGGTTGCCGAAGCCGACCAGCCCGCCGTGCAGGCTGTTCACGCCGTTGTTGATCGGGAGCGTGTAGGTGACCGGCCCGACGCCGGGCTGGTTCAGGGTGAACGTGCCCTTGGCGATCCGGTTGCCGTACCGGCCGATGATCTCGCCGAAGTACGGGCCGCCGTTCGCCGTCACCGGCGGGCTGTCCTCGGTGACGTAGTCCTGCAGGGTCGGGAAGCCGAGTACCACGTCGGCCGTCCTGCCGTGCCTGCCGGGCACGTTGATCTCCTGGACGATCCCGCCGAACGTGAGGATGTCGACGCTCATCCCGTCGGCGTTCTTGAGCGTGTAGCGGAATACCTGGGTTTCCTTGCCGGTGTACGGCTCGGTCGTGGTGCCGAACGGGGCCTTGGTGACGGAGAGGCCGCCGCCAGTGGCGGCGGGGGTACGGGGTGCGGCCACGGCCTGGGTGGCCACGAGGGACCCGCCGACCGCTATCGCTGCCATGGCGGCCAGCCCGACGGCGGCCCGGCCACGGAGACGTCGCTGTCTTCCGATCTCGCGCATGCTGCGCTCCCTTCAATGAACGGTTCCAAGCTGAATTGTGAGCGCTAACAAGACCGTAGTCACCCCTATATGGCCAAAATGTGACGCATTTTTGGTTCGTCAGGTCGCTTTGGCGTGCGGATCCGTGTATACCGGTGCCACTTTCGGGACGCCCGCCGCGCGCATGGCACCCTTGTCGTGGGCTTGAGTCGCCTGGGCTTGAGTTGTCCTGGGCTTAGCTAGCGGAGGTACGGATGGACCAGGAACTGCTGGACAAGATCACGGCGGTTACCACCACCGAGGGCACGCTGGCGCACCGCATGGGCATCAAGATCTTGTCAGCGTCCGGGACCGAGGTCGTGGCCACGATGCCGGTGGCCGGCAACATCCAGCCGTACGGCCTGCTGCACGGCGGGGCCTCCTGCGTGCTCGCCGAGACCATCGGGTCGCTGGGCGCGGCCCTGCACGCCGGCCTGGGCCGGGTGGTGGTCGGCATCGAGATCAGCGCGACGCACCACCGCGGTGCCAGCGAGGGCGAGGTCACCGCGGTCGCCCGGCTGGCCCACGGCGGCCGGACGCTGGCGACCTACGACATCGTCATCACCGACACCGCGGGCCGCCGGGTATGCACGTCGCGGCTCACCTGCCTGATCAGGGATCAGGTGCCCGGGAATGGCGCCGGCCCGCTGGGCGAAGGCGCCGGCCCGCTGGGCGAAGGCGCCGGCCCGCTGGGCGAACCGGGAGTAACCGGGGGCTGAACTCAGCGCGATCGCTTTTGCACCGTGAGGCGGCGGGTCGCTAACGTGGTGACGGCGGGGCCCGGGGGGTCCAAGTAGACAACGTGTCGGCCGGGGAAGGCGGGCACGGCACCAACGGCTCCCCGGGTTCTCGCTTTTCCGGGCCAGAACCCCTAGGGCTGGGGTGTCTCGGCGGGGACGCGCATGCTGCCCTCGATGACGGCCTCGGCCACCTTGCGCATGGTCAGGCGGCGGTCCATGGAGGTCTTCTGGATCCAGCGGAAGGCCTCGGGCTCGGTCAGCCCGTGCTCGGACTGCAGCAGGCCCTTGGCCCGGTCGAGCAGCTTGCGGACCTCGAGCCGCTCGCGCAGCGTGCCGATCTCGTCGTCGAGGGCGCGGATCTCGGCGAAGCGGCTCACGGCCATCTCGATGGCGGGCACCAGGTCGGCCTTGGTGAACGGCTTGACCAGGTACGCCATCGCGCCCGCGTCGCGGGCCCGCTCGACCAGGTCGCGCTGGGAGAAGGCGGTCAGGATGACCACCGGGGAAATCCGGTCGGCGGCGATCCGCTCGGCCGCGGAGATCCCGTCAAGGACGGGCATCTTGATGTCGAGGATGGCCAGGTCCGGCCGCAGCGTCGTGACATGCTCGACGGCCGACTCGCCGTCGCCCGCCTCGGCGACGACGGAGTAGCCCTCCTCCTCGAGCATCTCCTTGAGGTCCAGGCGGATCAGCGCCTCGTCCTCGGCGATCACCACACGTAGCGGGTTCTGACTCATGCCCACGAGCGTACCGTGACGAGGTAGATTGGTCTTCACCAGCTCCACAGCGGACCGAGTCCGGTAGTGTTCGGTTTTGTTGTTGGAAACTGTGCCGGGATGACGGAACGGTATACGTAGACGCCTCAAAAGCGTCCGTCCGAAAGGGCATGCGGGTTCGAATCCCGCTCTCGGCACAAAGAAACAGCGCGTTACACCGCAGGGCTTTGTGCTTCGAATAAATGTCAGTGGCACGCGAGACAATACGGGCATGCACCCGCAAGCGGTCGGCGCCGGGTTCCGTCCCGGGGAGCCTCATCAAAGGCGAACACGTGCCCGCACTGCCACGGAAGGCCCTTGGACGAGCCGGCTTACGCCTACCTGCTGGGCTTGTATCTCGGCGACGGGCACATCGCCAGCGGGCCTAGGGAGGTGTACGCACTCGCCATCGCATGCTCCGACGACTGGCCAGGCCTTATAGATGCGACTGGCTCGGCACTGTCGGCTGTGATGCCCACGTCGCGGGTCTGCCGTGTCCGGCAGCAGGGATGCACGATGGTAAAGAGTTACTCGAAGCACTGGCCATGTCTATTTCCGCAGCACGGGCCGGGACGCAAGCATCTCAGGAAAATCGAGCTGCACGAATGGCAAGAATCGATCGTACGGAAATTCCCCGGCGAATTCGCGAAGGGACTATTCCATTCTGATGGTTGGCGGGGCGTGAACCGGGTCCGGCGAACGCTGGCCGACGGAGATCACTGGTAGGCGCGGCGGGAGGCGGTGGCGCGGCTGGACGAGTTCGTCGGGCCTAAGTACTGAATGGCCGCGGAAACGCCGAGCCGGCCGCGGCCAGCGGGCGGGCTGGACGCGGCCGGCTCGGGCGGCCTCAGGCTGATGGCTGGTGGGTTAGGGCCAGTGGGACCCGTCGAAGTGCTCCGGCTTGGCCAGCGGCCAGCCGCCCGCGGCGAGGCGGGCACGGACCCGGTTCACGTCGGCGTCGCTCGCATGGTGGTCGGTGACGGCGGCGATGGCCTTGCGGATCGCGTCGGCCGATTCCGGCTTGCTCTCGTGCTCCAGTTCCTGCGCGATCGCGTGCACCTCGTCGTCGGTCAGCTGGCTGCCGAGCAGGGCGAAGAGCGGGATGTAGTCGACGTCGGGGACGCCTTCGGGATAGCCCGCCCGCACCCATTTGATGATCGAGCTGAGGAAAGGTGGCAGATCCATCTTCTGTAGCCTCTCGGTGAGGTAACCGCGGAAGCGGGTCGCGCCCGCCCGCCGGCTAGTGCTTGGCGGGGGCCGGGTGGCCGATCTGGTAGACCTCGTAGATCCCCCAGCCGATGGCGGCCAGGATGATCAGGAAGCAGATGGCGGCGATGAGCGCGCCCAGCACGTTGCCGCCGTAGACGTGATCGGAGTCGGGACCCGCGGTCTGCACGCGGCTGCCCGGCATGGCCAGCGAGCGCAGCCCGAGGGCGAACAGGGCGGGCAGGCCGGCCCCGGCGAGCAGGCCGAACACCACGATCTTCCAGAGTGCGGAAAGGTTGATCCAGGACATGTGTCTGCTTCCTTCGTCGCTCAGGCCGCGGCCGCGGGCTGGGGTTCGGCCGGAGCGACGCCACCGGTCCACTCGCCGTTGACGTTGTTGTGGTCGACCTTGCTGCCCCGCGACCGCCAGTAGATGAGCCCGGAGATCGCGATCAGGACGATCAGGTCGACGATCACGCCGGTGCTGCCGCCGATACCGTGGGCGAGCTCGAACGCCCCGGCGCCGACGAGCCCGGCCGAGGGCAGGGTGAAGATCCACGCGGTGGCCATCCGGCCGGCCACGTTCCAGCGGACGTCGGCGCCCTTCTTGCCGAGCCCGGTGCCGATGATCGACCCGGTGGCGACGTGCGTGGTGGACAGCGAGTAGCCGAAGCTGGCCGACAGCAAGATGATCGCGGCCGAGGAGGACTCGGCCGCCATGCCCTGCGGCGACTCGATCTCGACCAGGCCCTTGCCCAGGGTGCGGATGACCCGCCAGCCGCCCAGGTAGGTGCCGAGGCTGATGGCCAGCGCGCAGGCCAGGATGACCCAGAACGGGGCGTTGGCCTTGGCGTGCAGCGTGCCGTTGGCGATCAGGGCCAGCGTGATGACCCCCATCGTCTTCTGCGCGTCGTTGGTGCCGTGCGCCAGCGAGACCATGCAGGCCGACCCGATCTGGCCGATCCGGAAGCCGTGGTTGCGGGCGCCGGCCGTCAGGTTCCGGCTGATCCGGTAGAGCAGCCAGGTGCCGACCGCGGCGACCAGGCAGGCGATGATCGGCGAGAACGCGGCGGGCAGGACGACCTTGGAGACCAGGCCGTGCCACAGCACCGAACTGCCGCCCGCCGCCGCCAGCGTCGAGCCGATCACGCCGCCGATGAGGGCGTGCGACGAACTCGACGGGATGCCGAACAGCCAGGTCACGAGATTCCAGATGATCCCGCCGGTCAGGCCGGCCGCGACCACGGTCAGCGTGACGACCTTGGTGTCCACCAAGCCGCTGGCGATCGTGGCCGCTACGGCCAGCGAGAGAAACGCCCCGACTAGGTTGAGGACCCCAGAGATGGCGACCGCGACCCTGGGCGGCAGCGCCCCGGTCGCGATCGAGGTTGCCATGGCGTTGCCTGTGTCATGGAAGCCATTGGTGAAGTCAAAGGCGAGAGCCGTTATGACCACCAGCACGAGGATTGTGTCGTTACCCACGCGAACAGCGTCTCTACCAGGGAACTTGCTGTCGAGACTCCAAAAAGAAGAGTCAAGCGATTGTCATCTGCGTTTCCGTCAATATTCACCCAGATGTCACTTGACGGGCGGTTGCGCGTTGCGTCGTCGACCGTTTTGTTAGCGTTAACACCGCTTTGCCCCAAACCAGCACCGGGAGCAGGCGGGATAGGGGTTAGCTCGGCTCGGGACCGAGGTACGGGACCAGGACGACGGTGATGTTGTCGGCACCGCCGGCCTCGATGGCGAACTTCACCATGTCGGCGGCGGCGCCGAGCGGGTCGGTCAGCGCCTTGGGCAGCGCGAGCCCGGCCAGTTCGGCCGCCTCCGGGCGGTAGTTCCACAGGCCGTCGGAACAGATGAGCAGGGACCCGGCTCCGGGCGGGGTGAACCGCTCGACGTGGGCGGCCCGCTCCGGGTCGTCGGCCAGGTCCGCTGCCTCGCCGCCCAGCCAGCGGGTCAGCACGTGCGCGTGCGGCGAGGCCATCGCCGCGGCCTCGTCCACCAGGCCGGCCGCGATCATCCCCCCGGCCACGGAATCGTCGTGGGTGAGCAACTGGGACTCCGGTGCCGACTCCCCCAGCCAGTACGCGCGGCTGTCGCCCAGCCAGCACAAGGTGATCTCGTAGCCACGTGCGACCGCGGACACGAACGTGGTCGCCGACGTATCACCCCCGGGGCCCTGCAGGTCGGCCACCGCCCGGCGCGCGGCGGCCACCGCGGCCAGCGAGGCCGCGCCGAGATCACCACCCGCCTGCACGGCCGCCACCAGCACCGGCAGCGCGGCCTCGCTGGCAGCCAGGGACGCCTGATCGGGACGGGCCGAGGAAGAGACGCCATCGCAGACCAGGGCCACCACCGCCGGACCGTCTGGCGCCTGCTCGGCGGCCAGGGCCATCGCGTCTTCATTGCGGTGATGCCGGAGGCCCCGGTCGCTGACGCCGGCCGCGGGGCCGAGGTCGATCTCGGCGTGGTCCCGCGACGACGGGTTGGTGATCATGTGCATACGTTAGTGCCTGGGGTCGTCCGTCGTGACATGCCCGCGCCCTACTACGTGTTGAGAATTTCCTAACCCGCGGTGCACGGTGATCGCAGTCCATGCGCCGAGGTTGATGCGGTCGCCGTCGCGGAGGGGAACCTGGTCGCCCACTCCTATCTCCGCGCCGTTGACCAGCGTTCCGTTGGCTGAGCCGGGGTCGAGCACGGCCCAGTTCCCGTCCTGCGTCGCGATCAGTACCGCGTGCAGCCGGCTGATGCCCGGATCGGCGGGCGGGCCGGTCAGGTCGATCTCCGGCGCCAGGCCTCTCGACACGCTGCGCCGCCCGATCCGCATCTGGTTCCCGACGAGCTGGAAACGCCGTTCGGCGCAGTAGGACGGGAACGTGACGGCCGCGCCTTCCGGCCCGGTCACCGCTTGCACACGCTCGTAGTAGGTGCGGTCGGGACCGACCACCGCGGTCCAGGTGGCCTGCGGGTACGGGAACGAGGACATCGACGGGGCGGGCTGGCTCCAGCTGTAACCCCCGGTACCGGGGCCGGGCGGCGGGGACGGGGACGACGGGACCGGCTGGCTGTAGCCGTCCGCCGTGGCCGGACCAGGAGGTGGCGGACCGGGAGATGGCGCCCCGGCGGCGAAGCGGGGACCGGCGAAGTTGTACCCGCAGGCCTCGCAGAACTGGCCAGTTCTGGGGGTACCGCAGGTGGGACAGGGCTCGTCAGCGGAGACGGGACCCGGATCGGGCCAGCCGCCCTGGGTGCCTACGGGACCCCCGTAACCGGCGGCCGCGGGCGCCGGGGCGGCCGACGGGCTGCCGATGCGCATACCGCAGACGTCGCAGAAATCGTCGCTGGCCGAGTCATGCCCGTTGGGACATACCGCCATCGCGGCCTCCTTCCCCGTTCGCCCTACTTCTTCACCCGGACCGTCTTCGTCGACCGGGTGTCCAGAGCCATCTCGTCCGCGTCCTCGACCTTCTTCTTCAGCCGGACCGTCCCGGATTCCACATCGACCACGTCTACCACCTTGGCGAGCAGCTTGGCCGTGTCCTCGTTGCCTGACTGGTGCGCCAGGGCCACCGCCCGGCCGAGCTTGGCCGTCGCGGTCTCCTCGTCGCCCTGCTTGCGCGCCTCCAGGCCCTCCTGGATGGCGTCGGCGAGCTCAGCCTGGCCAGTGTAGTGGGCCACCCGGGCGTTGATCTTGGTGGAGAGCGCCTCGTCGTCGGTCCAGATCGCGCGGATCAGGCACTGCCCGAGGATCTCGGTCCCGGCGGTCAGGCTGATCCGCGCGGCCAGCATCTCCTGGCCGAGTCCGGCCGCGGTGACCTCGACGCCGACGTGGTAGTCCCGGCTCTCCCCTGGCCCCCACGCCCCGGTCGGGAAGTCACCCGCCTGCGGGCTGACCTGCGTCCGCCGGTCAGTCAGGTCCTCGACCGCGGGCGCCACCTGCTTGACGAACTTGAGCGTGGCGGTCTGCGGCGTCCACACTCGCAGCGCCACGTCGGCCACCTGCTTGCCCATGGCGTTTTCCATCATGGCCGCGAAGTCGGCGGCTAGGCCCGCCGGGTCGGGCACGATGTCGACCGTGCCAAGCAGCGCGCTGGAGACCGTGCGCAGCTCGCGGACCTCCCAGTCGGTCCCCACGCCACGGCAGTCGCAGCTGAACACGCCCTCGCACTGGCCCAGCTCGGCGACGAGCTGCTCGGGTGTCTCGTGCTGGTTCTTGCCGTCGGTCAGCAGGATCGCGTGCCGCAGCTGGGCGGGGTAACTCGCGAAGATCTGCCGGGCCAGGCCGAGCCACTTGCCGATGGCGGTGCCGCCGTTGGCGCGCAGCGCGCCCACCGCCTGCTTGGCCGCGGCGCGGGACGCCGGGCTGGCGACCGCCATGCTCCCGTCCGGCGGGAAGACCGGCCAGGCGGTGCTGGTGCCCGCGACGACCGCGAACCCGACTCCGTCGCGGACCACGTCGATCGCGGCGGCGGTGGCCGTCCGCGCCTGGGACATCTTGGTCGGCGGGTAGTCCATCGAGCCCGAGCAGTCGATGATGATGATCTCGGCACTGGCCGCGCCGCCACCCGCGGCTCCGCTGGCGACGTCCAGCCCAGAAGTCACGGTGACCACGGCACTCACGTCGCGGCCGCCCTCGGGCAGGTACTGATTCTGGTCGACGTCGACGGTGAAGCCGGAATCGGTCATGGCGGGTTCTCCTTGGTAACGGCGCCGGCCGCACGAGCGGGACCGGGACCAGCACGATGGTGATGTTGTCCATGCCGCCCGCGTCCAGGGCGAACTTCAGCAGCGCGTCGGCGGCGCTGGACGGGTCGTTGAACGCTTCCGGGAGCGCGAGTTCGGCCAGGGCCGCCGCGTCGGGAAGGTAGTTCCACAGACCGTCCGAGCAGACCATCACGACCCCGTGCCCGGGCGGCTCGAACCGCGTGACGTGCGGCTGCGGCGTGGCCACGTCGGCACCGAGCCAGCGCGTGATCACGTGAGCCTGCGGGGAAGCCATGGCCTCCGCCTCGGTCATATCGCCCTGGGAGACCAGTTCCTCGGCCAGCGAGTCGTCTCTGGTCAGCCGGGCGGAATCCGACTCGGTGGCCAGCCAGTAGGCGCGGCTGTCGCCCAGCCAGCACAGCGTGACCGCGTCCGTGCCGACGATCGCGGAGACATAGGTCGCCGATGGCGCGCGGGACGGCGAGCCCAGGATGGCCATGGCCTCATGGGCCTGGCGCACCGCCGCCAGGGACGCCTCGTCCGGGTCGTCACCGCGCCTGATCGAGCTGAGCAGCATCCGCACCGCCGCCTGCGCGCCGGTCAGCGACGCGTCCTCCGGGTTCGGCGAAGAGGACACGCCGTCGCAGACCACCGCGACCGCGACCGGACCGTCCGGGGTCTCCGTGGTGGCCAGGGCCATCGCGTCCTCGTTACGCGGGTGCCGCAGGCCGCGGTCGGTCACCCCGGCCAGCAGTTCCAGGTTGAGCTCCACATGGTCGCGACCGGACGGGACCTTGCGGCCGCAGGACTCGCAGTAGCCCTCAGCGCTGATCGCGCCGGGCGATGCCGACTCGTCGAGTGAGCACACCGGGCACTGGGCGGAGTATCCGGGCGGGCCGGCGCTGCTGACCGGCGGCGCGAGCTCGGTCCCGCAGGACTCGCAGAAGCTGTCCGCGGTGCTGGCCGTGCCGCCGCAGGTGGGGCAGGTAACTCCCGTGTTGCCATCGTGCATCAGGCCATCATCCAGGGGATAGGTCGTCATGTCAGCGTCCGGGGCCGGATTGCGTTCGCCATGTCGACAAGTTCTATCCTGCGGTCCTCGTCCGGCGTCAACCGGGCCAGCGCCCGGTAGCTCCGCTCGAGGCCGAACCGCAGGGCCCGGGAGTTCGGCTCGCACCCCAGGATGGGGTCTTTCCCGGTCGGCTGGCCGGTGCCGCACCAGTCGAGCGCGGCCCGCAGGATCTCGACGATGAGCTGTTCCCTGCGTACGTCGTCCATGACCAGCTGGCCGAGCCGCCCGTCGGCCTGCCGCAGGTCATCGCCGGAGATCTGGGCCCGTTGACCCGGGCCGCCGGAGACCAGGATCCGGACCGCGGCGATCTGCGCGGCCGCGTGGTGGCTGGAGGTGGCGGGCACACCCGCCAGGGCCGCGATGGCCCCGGGCCGGTCGCCGGTGGCCAGGCAGGCCCGGGCCAGGCCGAACGCGGCGCTGACGCAGGACCGGTCGACCGTCCAGACCAGGCGGAAGTAGTGCCCGGCCCCGGCCGGATCGCCGGCCGCCTCGGCCGCGAAGGCCAGCGCCAGCTTGGGGGCGACCTCACCGGGCAGTTCGCTGAACACGGCGTCGAACATAGCGCGCGCATCTGAGGCCAGGGCCAGGCCGCGCAGGCCGTGATACCAGGCGAGCCGCCAGTCGGCCGGGTCTTCGGCGGCCAGGCCGGCCAGCAAGTGAGCGGCGCCGTCGTAGTCGGCCGCGTCGATCCTGGCCCGGACCAAGGCCAGCTTCGTCTCGGCCGACTCGGCGACCGGCGGGGGAACCGACGGGTCGCCCGAGACGGCCAGGGTCAGGGCGGCGATCCGCTGGTCCGGGCCGAGCCCGGCGAACGTCGCCAGGTAGCCCGCGGCCGGATCGGCCCGGTCGACCAGCGGCAGCGGCAGCCCCGCTACCACCTCGGCCGGCGGGGGCACGGCGAGCGGCTGCGCGGCGGCGCTCGTGCTCGTTCCCACCGCCTGCACTTCGGGGCTGAACGCGACGGAGAAGACCGGACGCGGGGTGCCGTCGGCGACCGCGAGCACCTCGCGCAGCACCCCGGTCAGCTGCTCGGCCATCTCCCCGGCCGAGCCGAACCTGCGACCGGGATCGCGGTGCGTGGCCCGGCGGAGCAGCCGGGCGAACGACTCCTGCTGCCCGAGCAGCGGCACCCCGTCCGGGAGACTGCCGGAAAAGCGCCCCTGGAAGCCCTTGAACTCGAAGCTGAGCACGGCCAGAGCCCGGCCTACCGTGTACAGGTCGGAGCTGACCGAGGGGCCGTCGGTCTCGATCTCGGGCGCCTGGTAGCCGACGGTCCCGTAGATCGGCTCGTCGCTGTCGATACGCCGCACGCCGCCCATGTCGATGAGCTTGAGCTGCTCCTCGGTCTGGATCACGTTGTCCGGCTTGAAGTCGCAGTACACCAGCCCCCGGTCGTGCAGGTACCCCAGCGCGGGCAGCACCTCGATCGCGTA